>NZ_JAMYVE010000003.1:0-504955 GCF_040323695.1 Mesorhizobium sp. M0030
CGCCCCCGCCCCCACCCCCCCACCCGCCCGGCCCGCCCCGGCACGGGGTATGGGGGCCCGGGGCGCCGCGCCACACCGCGCCCCCCTTCGTGTATCGGAACTCGGCATCGCGCCAGCGGCGGCGCCCGCGCGAGGGCGACCTGCCCAGGCTGCCACACGCAACAATGACGAGGTCCAGATGACGGCAAAGCCCCTCTATCGACGTGTCCTGCTGAAAGCGTCGGGCGAAGCGTTGATGGGCGAGCAGCATTTCGGCATCGATGTCTCGGTGGTCGACCGAATCGCCGCCGACATCGCCGAAGCCCGCGCACTTGGCATCGAGGTCGGCGTCGTCATTGGCGGCGGCAATATCTTTCGCGGCGTGGCGGTGGCATCCAAGGGCGGCGACCGCGTCACCGGCGACCACATGGGCATGCTGGCCACCGTCATCAACTCGCTGGCGCTGCGCACCTCGCTAAACAAGATCGGCGTCGATGCCGTCGTGCTGTCGGCCATCGCCATGCCCGAACTTTGCGAGAGTTTTTCCCAGCGCCAGGCCACCGCCTATATGAACCAGGGCAAGGTCGTCATTTTCGCCGGCGGCACCGGCAATCCGTTCTTCACCACCGATTCGGCCGCGGCCTTGCGCGCCGCCGAGATCGGCGCCGACGCGTTGTTCAAGGGCACCCAGGTCGACGGCGTCTATTCGGCCGATCCCAAGAAGGATCCGAATGCGACCCGCTTCGAGCGCATCAGCCATGCCGAAGTCATCAACAAGGGCCTTTCGATCATGGATACCGCCGCAATTGCACTTGCGCGCGAAAACAACATCCCGATAATCGTCTATTCGATCCACGAAAAAGGTGGTTTCGGCGATATTCTGCGGGGCGGCGGCCGTTGCACGATCGTCGCCGACGAGTGACCCGGAGTATACTCTCCTAAAAAGGGGATCAGTTTTCGAAAGCGGGTCCGAATATAGGCCCTAAGCACTGAACCCGGTTCAAACGGGTCGAGGAGACTAAGATGAGTGGTGAGTTCGACGACCTCAAGCGGCGCATGGATGGCGCGATCGCCGCCTTCAAGCACGATCTGGCTTCGCTGCGCACCGGCCGTGCCTCCAGCAATCTGCTCGACGCCATCCAGGTCCAGGCCTACGGCACCACCATGCCCATCAACCAGGTGGCGAACGTGTCGGTGCCGGAGCCGCGCATGATCTCGGTTTCGGTATGGGACAAGTCGATGGTCGGCGCGGTCGACCGTGCCATCAGAGAATCCAATCTCGGCTTCAATCCGATCGTCGACGGCACCAATCTCAGAATTCCGCTGCCCGAGCTCAACGAGCAGCGCCGCAAGGAACTGGTCAAGATTTCGCATGGCTACGCCGAGAACGCCCGCGTTGCGGTGCGCCATGTCCGTCGCGACGGCATGGACTTCTTGAAGAAGGCGGAAAAGGACGGCGACATCAGCGAGGACGATCAGCGCAAGCGCTCCGATCAGGTCCAGAAGCTGACCGACGAAACGATCAGCACCATCGATCACCTGCTTTCCGATAAGGAAGCTGAAATCATGCAGGTCTAGGGTCGGCCCACACCGGCCCGAAAGCGAGACAATGGCAACGCCCGCGCATGTCGCGATCATCATGGATGGAAACGGACGCTGGGCCAAGGCGCGCGGCATGCCGCGGCTTGCCGGCCATCGCGCCGGCGTCGAAGCGCTGCGCAAGACGGTGCGCGCCGCGCCCGGTCTCGGCATTTCCTTCCTGACCGTCTACGCCTTTTCATCGGAAAACTGGTCGCGGCCCAAGGCCGAAGTGAGCGACCTGATGGGGCTTTTGAAGCTGTTCATCCGCCGCGATCTGGCCGAACTGCACCAGAACGGCGTGCGCGTCAGGATCATCGGTGACAGGGCGGGGCTGCAGCCGGACATCAGGGGCCTGCTGGAAGAGGCCGAATCGCTGACTGCGCGCAATGAATCGCTGACCTTGGTCATCGCCTTCAACTATGGCGGGCGCGACGAGATCGTGCGCACGTCACGCAAGCTCGCAGCCGCAGTGGCGCGCGGCGAGATCGACGCAGAGGCGATCACGGCAGACACTTTTGCCGGCGCCCTCGACACCGCAGGCATTCCCGATCCGGAGCTGGTCATCCGCACCAGTGGCGAGCTTCGGCTGTCGAACTTCCTTCTGTGGCAGGCAGCCTACAGCGAACTGGTTTTTCTGCCCTGCTACTGGCCTGACTTCAGCCGCGAACACCTGGCCGACGCATTGCGCGATTTTGCTGGCCGCGAGCGCCGTTTTGGCGGGCTTGCCGCTCAAGATGTCGCTGCCTCGTGATCGGCGGCGGGATGAACAATCTTCAGCTTCGCATCGTCTCGGCGCTGGTGCTGGCCGCAATAGCGCTTGGCCTGACCTGGTTGGGAGGGCTGTGGTTCCGCCTGCTTTGCGCCGGCATATCGGCGGTCATCTTCTATGAATGGGCGCGCATGTCGCGCCCCTTGGCCGGTGCGACCCTCGGCTTCATTCCCGAAGCGCTGCTTCTGGTTTTCGTCGTCGCCCTGGTTGCAGGCGTGCCGGCATCGTGGCTTCTGTCTCTTGTCCTGGCCATGGTTGTGGTCGCTGCTGTCGGCGCCCGTATGCGTGGAGCGGCGCAATGGGATGCAGCCGGTCTTGCCTACGCGGCTTTGTCCGGCTTATCGCTGGCGCTGCTGCGCGGCGGCGACCATCCCGGCCTGGTCGCAATCCTGTTTCTGTTCGCCGTGGTCTGGGCGACCGACATCTTTGCCTATTTCGTCGGCCGCTCCGTCGGCGGGCCCAAGCTCGCGCCATCGATATCCCCCGGCAAGACGCAGAGCGGCGCACTTGGCGGCGCTGTCGGTGGCGTGGCCGCCGGCGTGCTTCTGGCTGCCGCCGCCGGGGCCGGCAATCTTGGCGTCCTCGCCTTGGTTGCGCTGGTGCTGTCGATTGTTGCCCAGGTTGGCGATCTCTTCGAATCCTGGGTCAAGCGCCGCCACGGCCGCAAGGATTCAAGCGCGTTGATACCCGGGCATGGCGGTGTCATGGACAGGGTGGACGGGCTTGTCGCGGCGGCTTTTGCCCTATACGTGATCGGCTGGATTTCGGCGGGCGCCGATCATCCGGCGCGGGGACTGTTTCCGGCTTGAGTGATATTTCACGGCGAAGAAATGGCGCACGCCACGGATTCGCCTGGATTGATGTCACAGTCGCGGCGACACCTTTCGCCGCGGGTGAATTTGAGGGCATGACTTGAACGAAATTCTTCACGCGTTTTTCAGCACGGAAGGCTTTGTCCTCGGCACGCTGGTGCCGTTTCTGTTCGTGCTGACCGTGGTCGTCTTCATTCACGAAATGGGACATTACCTCGTCGGCCGCTGGTGCGGCATTGGCGTGAAGGCCTTTTCGATCGGCTTCGGCCCCGAACTTCTCGGCTTCAACGACAGCCACGGCACGCGCTGGAAGCTCTGCGCCATACCGCTCGGCGGTTATGTCAAATTCGTCGGCGACATGAGCGCCACGTCGAGCCAGCCGAGTTCGGAAGATCTGGAAACGCTGACTGACGCTGAACGCAAGGTCGCCTTCCACACGCAACCCATCTGGAAACGCGCCGCCACGGTGGTGGCCGGACCGTTGTTCAACTTCCTTTTGACCATTGCCGTCTTTGCCGTGCTGTTTTCCCTCTATGGCCGCCCTGTGTTTGAGCCGATGGTGGCGGCGGTCACCGCCGGCAGTCCAGCCGAAAGGGCCGGCATTTTGCCAGGCGACCGATTCGTCGCCGTCGACGGCAGCAAGGTTGAGACCTTCGCCGACGTCCAACGCCTGGTCTCAGGCCGCGGCGGCGACGCCATCACCTTCACCATGTTGCGCGACGGCAAGGAGGTCACCGTCGTCGCGACGCCGGAGCCGATGGAGCAGCTGGACGCGCTGGGCAACAAGGTCAAGGTGGCCGTCATCGGCGTCGTCAACAACAAGGATGTCGGCCAGCCCAGGCTGATCACCTACAGCCCTGTCGGAGCAGTCGGCGCCGCGGTCGAGGAGACGGGGCACGTCATTCAGCGCACCGGCCAGTTCCTGCAGCGATTCGTTGTCGGCCGCGAAGACAAATGCCAGCTGGGCGGCCCCATCAAGATCGCCAAGATGTCGGGGCAGGCGGCAAAGCTGGGCTTCCTATGGCTGGTGCAACTCGTCGCCGGGCTATCGGTCGGGATCGGAATTCTGAACCTTTTGCCGATTCCCCCCCTCGACGGCGGCCACCTCCTGTTCTACGCACTCGAAGCCGTTTTCCGGCGTCCGGTATCGGAGCGGATGATGGAAATGGGATACCGGGCCGGCCTCTTTCTGGTGTTGGGATTTATGGGCTTCGTCTTCTGGAACGATCTGTTTGGGTGCTGAAATCATGAAGAAATTTGGCTTCAGCACCGGCAATGTTGAGACGCCGTTTACCATGCACGGGGGTATGCGTGACGCGAAAGCCACGCATCAGGGTTAAGTAATTACAAATTAACCTGAAGCCTTGCGTGTAGGGAAAATCCGGTTAATACGGTAGGAGAAATTACCGCACGTCCGGTTTTCTCGCCGTGGGGACTTCGAGAAAAGGTACAAAAGCCCGATGAAGGCAGCATCCAAATTTTTGAGCGCCGCGTCCGCGGTGGCTATGTCCGCCGCTCTGGTTGTACCAGGTGCGCTCGCCGTGCAGTTCGTTGCCACATCTGCGGCGCAGGCAGCCGTTGTCTCGAGAGTCGAGGTCAGCGGCAACCAGCGTGTCGACGCCGACACCATCCGCAACTACATCACGATCAAGCCGGGCAAGGCGTTTTCCAGCGCCGATATCGACGATGCGGTCAAGGCGCTGTTCGGCACCGGGCTGTTCTCGGACGTGCAGATCAATCAGGTCGGTTCGACGCTGGTAGTCAAGGTTGCCGAATACCAGGTCGTCAACCAGGTTCTGTTCCAGGGCAACAAGAAGCTCAAGGACAACGCGCTGGCAGTCGCCGTGCAGTTGAAGCCGCGCGGGACGTTCTCGCAGGCAACGCTGGACTCCGATGTCGAGGCGGTAAAGGCTGCCTACAGGCGAATTGGCCGGGATGACGCCGCTGTCACGACGCAGATCATGGATCTCGGCGACAACCGCGTGAACGTGGTCTTCAACATCAACGAAGGCGGCCGCACCAAGATCGCCGCTGTCAATTTCGTCGGCAACAGCGCCTATTCGAGCCGCCGCCTGTCCGACGTCATCGCAACCAAGCGCTCGAGCTTCTTGTCCTTCGTGCTGCGTGACGACGTCTATGACGAGGACAAGCTCCGCGCCGACCAGGAATCGCTGCGCCGCTTCTATTACAATCACGGCTATGCCGACTTCCAGGTGGTCTCAGCCGTCGGCGAGCTCGACGACACGACCAACCAGTACACCGTTACCATCACCGTCCAGGAAGGCGACCGCTATACGTTCGGCGACGTCAGCGTCGAGAGCACCATTCCCGAAGTCGACTCGAAGGCGCTGGAATCGGTGGTTCAGACCCACAAGGGCGACGTCTACAACGCCAAGAATGTCGAGGACACCATCATCGCGCTGACCGAAAAGGTCGCGGGTTCGGGCTATGCCTTCGCCCAGGTGACACCGCGCGGTGATCGCAACTTCGAGAACCACACCATTTCGGTCGTCTATACGATCGACCAGGGCACCAAGGCCTATATCGAGCGCATCGAAATCCGCGGCAACGACCGCACGCGCGACTATGTCATTCGTCGTGAGTTCGATGTCAGCGAAGGCGACGCCTTCAACCAGGTACTCATCCAGCGCGCGAAGAAGCGGCTGGAAAAGCTAGATTACTTTGAGAAAGTCGACGTTTCGACTGTCCCGGGTTCTGAGCCAGACCAGGTCGTGCTCGTGGTTGACGTAGTCGAGAAATCGACCGGCGAGTTCTCGGTTGGCGCAGGATATTCGACCGGTGGCGACACTGCGGGTCCGTCCGTCGAAGGTTCGGTCGCGGAGCGCAACTTCCTCGGTCGCGGCCAGTACATCAAGGTTTCGGCGGGTGGTGGCAAGAATTCGCGCGACTACAGCCTGTCCTTCACCGAGCCCTATTTCCTCGGGCGCCGTATCGCTGCCGGCTTCGACATCTTCCAGCAGACACGCAACTACGACCACTATGACAGCGAGACGCTGGGTGCGACGGTGCGCTTCGGCCTGCCGATCACCGACAACATCTCGACGCAGTTGGCGTACAATATCGCCCAGGAGAAGTACAAGCTCGACGACGGTTGCGATAACAATCCTGCCGTCCCGGGCAACGCCCCTGGCGACGGGATTCCCGACGCGGACTGCAACGTATCTGCGGCAATCGTCCAGGGAATTGATGAAAGCCCTTGGATCAAGTCGTCGGTCAGCCTTGGGTTGGTCTACAACACCATCGATGACATGAAGAGCCCGCATGAAGGCATCTACGCCACCACGACCATGGAAGTTGCCGGCCTTGGTGGCGATGCCAAATTCGTAAAGGTTACCGGTCGTGGGACTGTCTACCAGACGTTGTCCGAACAGCTGGACCTGGTCGGCCTGATCTCAGGCGGCGCCGGCCATATCCAAGGCTTCGGCGGTGACGGCCTGCGTATCTTCGATCAGTTCCAGAGCAGCGACCGCATGATCCGCGGCTTCGAGTATGGTGGCATCGGTCCTGCGGATATTGCAACGGGTGACCACCTCGGCGGCACCACCTATTTCAATGCGTCGGCGGAAGCTCAGTTCCCGATACCGGTCATTCCGGAAAGCTTTGGTGTGCGCGGCGCCGTGTTTGCTGATGCCGCCACACTGTATGGCAGCAAGATTAACGTCGCCGGGGTTACTCAAGCTTCAACTGATCTAGAGTTGCGCGCTTCGGTTGGTGTCGGCTTGTTGTGGTCATCGCCTTTCGGCCCGATCCGCATTGACTACGCGATGCCCGTCAAGAAGGAAAAGACCGACGACGTGCAGGAATTCAACTTCGGCATGTCGAGCCGCTTCTGATGCGTGGGTAACGATGCTTCCGGGCCGTTGGGGTCCGGAAGAGAATTGATCCGACCTAGCTGGATATTGCTTCTGGAATGACCGATCCGGTGTTCTTCGCGCCATCACGCCGGTATACGGCTGGCGAAGTCGCGAATCTGACCGGCGCATCGCTTGTCGATTCCGATTTTGCCCACATATCGATCGATGCGTTGGCGCCAGCCAATGAAGGCGGCGAGGGTGCGCTCGTCTTCGTCGACGGCAAGCGCAATTTCGCGCTGATGCAGTCGCTGAAGGCGGCGGCCGTGTTTTGTCCCGCCGAGTTCGCGGGCAAGGCGCCGGCAGGCATTGCGGTTCTGGTTCATCCGCGCCCGCAGCAGGCCTTCGCCATGATCGGCCGGCTGCTGTTCCCGACGGCGGCTACGCCGGGACCGATGACCAGCGAAACCGGGGTCTCGCCGCAAGCTCATGTCGATGCCTCGGCGCATATCGAGGCCGGGGCGATCATCGAGGCCGGAGCGGTCATCGGCCCCCGCGCTTCCATCGGCAGCGGAACGGTCATTGCCCCCCACGCCGTTATCGGCCCCTCCTGCCAGATCGGCCGTGACGGCTACATTGGGCCGGGTGTCAGTGTTCAGTATGCGCTGATCGGCAACCGCGTCATCATTCATGGCGGCGCCAGGATAGGCCAGGACGGCTTCGGCTTTGTCGGCGGCGCCAAAGGCCCTGAGCGTGTGCCGCAGGTCGGCCGCGTCATCATCCAGGACGATGTCGAAATCGGCTCGAACACGACCGTCGATCGCGGCGCCATGTCGGATACGGTCATCGGTCAGGGCACCAAGATCGACAATCTGGTGCAGATCGCCCATAACGTTCGCATCGGCCGCAATTGCATTATTGCCGGGCTCTCTGGTATTTCCGGCTCCGTCACCGTCGGTGATGGTGTCACCATGGGCGGCGGCGTTGGCCTTGCCGATCATTTGACCATCGGATCAGGGGCCAAGCTTGCTGCAAGAAGCGGGTTCATGAGCAACGTGCCGGCGGGCGAGATCTGGGGAGGCTATCCGGCGCAGCCGATGGCGGAAGCCATGCGCGAGATCGCCATGCTGAGGAAGCTCGCCAGGACGCGCAAGCAGGGCGAAGGGGGAAGTAGCTGAGATGGTGCCGGCGACGCTCGAAGCGGTCGATATATTGGGGTTGATGAAGCTTTTACCGCATCGCTATCCCTTCCTGATGATCGATCGCATCATCGAAATCGACGGCAATGATTCTGCCATCGGCATCAAGAACGTGACCATCAATGAGCCGCATTTCCAGGGCCATTTCCCGGATCAGCCGGTGATGCCGGGCGTGCTCATCGTCGAGGCCATGGCGCAGACCGCCGGCGCGATCTGCATCCGTAACCTCAACACGGAAAAGCCGTCGCTGGTCTATTTCCTGACCATCGATAATGCGAAATTCCGCAAACCGGTCGTCCCGGGCGACCAGTTGAAAATCCACGTCAAGAAAATCAAGATGCGCGGCAACCTGCTCAAATTCGCCTGCGAGGCCATGGTGGAGGGCACAAAGGCCGCCGAAGCCGAGATCTCGGCAATGATGGTTACCGGCTGACGGTTCGAAATGCTCATGAAAATACAGACTTCAATCCACCCCTCGGCCGTCATCGAGGCCGGCGCGCAGATCGGCGAAGGCGCCGCAATAGGACCTTTCTGCTATGTCGGCGCTGACGCCGTGATCGGTGACCGCGTCGAACTGGTCAGCCATGTCTCGGTGCTGGGCGCGACAACCATTGGCGCCGCGACCAAGGTCTATCCAATGGCGACACTGGGCGGACCGCCGCAGAACACCAAGCACAAGGGCGGCCGCACCACTTTGGTCATCGGCCAGAACTGCACGATCCGCGAAGGCGTGACCATGCATCTCGGCACCGATTCCAGCCGCGGCGAGACGACCGTCGGCGACAACGGCAATTTCCTTGCCTATGCCCACATTGCCCATGATTGCGTCGTCGGTAAAAACGCCACCTTCGCCAATGGCGCGACCCTGGGCGGCCATTGCGAGGTCGGTGACAGCGTTTATATCGGCGGCCTCAGCGCCGTTCATCAGTTCGTGCGTGTTGGTGACAACGCCTTTCTCGGCGGCTGCTCGGCTTTTGTCGGCGATGTCATTCCCTACGCCATTGCGGTGGGCAATCGCGCCAGCCTGCGTGGACTCAACATCATTGGCCTGAAGCGCGCCGGGTTGCCGCGCGCAGAAATCTACCTGCTGCGCAAGGCTTACAAGACCATCTTCGACCGCTCCCGCACTGTCGGCGAGAACATCGAATTCGCCAAGGCCGAGTTTGCGTCGTCGCCGACGGCCATGAAAATCATCGATTTCATCACCAGTCGCGGCAAGCGGCATTTTGCCGTCCCGTCGCTTAAGGGTGGCGACGGCGACGATGCCGATGACGAAGGCTGAGGCCACTTCAACGGGCCTCGAACTTGCGCCGGACGCCAGGGTCGGCATCATTGCCGGCGGCGGTAGCTTGCCGGTCGAAGTTGCCGCCGGCCTGGCGGAGGCCGGACATCGGCCTGTCATCATCCTGGTCGAAGGTCAGGCCGACCGTCAGTCCGACCTCACAATCTATGAGCGTGAAAGCCTTGCGCTGGAAGACATCGGCTCGCTGGTTGCGTTGCTGAGGCGCCGGCGGATCACCCATCTTGTGCTTGCCGGCGAGATCAGGCGCAGGCCGCGGTTGGTCGACATGCGTCCGAACCTTGGGCTACTGGCACTTATACCCTCGCTCGCCATGGCGCTTGCCCGCGGCGATGACGGGCTGTTGAAGATATTGACCCGCGGCCTGGAGGCACGGGGCGTCAAGGTTGTCGGTGCGCATGAAGTCGTGCCCCGGCTCGTCGCGGCCGAAGGGCCGCTGACCAAAGCAGTGCCGCGAAAGTCCGACTGGCGCGATATCGAGGCGGCACACGCGGCGGCAAAGGCCATCGGCGCGCTCGACATTGGTCAGGCGGCAATTGCCATCGGTGGCCGCACTGTTGCCCTGGAAGGCGTCGAGGGCACCCACGGACTGCTGGAGCGGACGCAGCAGTTGCGCGGCCATGGCAGGCTGGCCGGCAAGACGCGCGGTGTCCTGGTCAAATGCGCCAAGCCTGGCCAGGAATTGCGTGCCGATCTGCCATCTATTGGCCCCCAGACCGTCGAGGCGGCGCATGCCGCGGGGCTCGCCGGCATTGCCGTCGAAGCCGGCCGTTCGCTCATCCTCGAAGGCCCCGCCGTTCTCGCGCGCGCCAATGCGCTCGGCCTGTTCGTGTTCGGCCTGCCGGCTGCGGAGTCTGTCCATGGCAGCTGAGAAGCCGCTGAAGATTGCCATCGTCGCCGGCGAAGAATCCGGCGACCTGCTGGGCGCCGACATCGTGCAGGCGCTGAAGCGCATGACCGGGCGCGAGGTGCAACTCGTCGGCACTGGCGGGCGGCATCTGCAGGCGCTCGGACTGGCGCCGCTGTTCGACGGCGCCGAGATCGCGCTGATGGGGCTCAGCGCCATCCTGCGTGACTTGCCGCGCCTGATGCGGCGGATCAGCCAGACGGCAAGTGCTGTCGCCGCCGAAAAACCCGACTGTCTGATCACCATCGACAGCCCCGATTTCTCGCTGCGCGTCGCCAAAAAGATCCGCGCCGCCGATCCGTCGATCCCGATCGTCCATTATGTCTGCCCGAGCGTCTGGGCGTGGCGGCCGGGTAGGGCGGCCGCGATGAAGCCCTATGTCGACCACATACTGTGCATCCTGCCTTTCGAGGTAAAGGAGCTCAGCCGTCTCGGCGGCCCGCCCGGCACTTACGTCGGACATCGCCTCACGCATGATCCAGGCGTGCTGGGCGCGGCCAGGGCGCAAGCCCAGCCACGCGATCTCTCGGCCGATCACGTCAAGACGCTGCTCGTCCTGCCAGGGTCGCGGCGCGGCGAGGTGAGCCGGCTTATCGGTCCGTTCGGCGAGACGGTGTCGGCGCTGCGCGCGCGTGGCCACAGGCTGCGGCTGTTGCTGCCGACGGTGCCGCATGTCGCCGAACTGGTCAAAACATCGGTGGCGCGCTGGGATCAGGAGCCGGAAGTCATCCTCGATCCCGAGCGCAAGTGGCAGGCCTTCGGCAAGGCCGATGCGGCGCTGATCGCGTCTGGAACGGTGTCACTGGAACTGGCGATGTCGGGTGTCCCGATGATCTCTTGCTACAAGTTCGATCCGATCATGCTGATGGCGCAGAGCCTGATCACGGTGTGGAGCGCTGCTTTGCCCAACCTTATTGCCGACCGGCCGGTCGTGCCGGAAAGCTACAACCAGTATGTGCGGCCGCACTATCTGGCGCGGCAGCTCGAGGCACTGTTCTCAGACACCGCCTACCGCGCTTGGCAAAAGGACGGCTTTGGCGAGGTTGCCAGACGCATGGCCACCGACAGGCCCTCCGGCGACATCGCCGCCGATGTCGTTCTTCGCCACATCGGGAGAGCGAATAGGGCTTAGCGAGTGAATAGTGAATAGTGAATAGTGAATAGTGAATAGGATTAACGAGCTCTCGACTATAATCAAGCTGCTACTTACTACCTGCTATTACTACCTGCTATTCACTACTTACCATTCACCATTCACTCTCTTTCACCTTTTCGCAATCGGCACGTAGTCGCGTTCCGGGGCGCCGGTATAGAGCTGGCGCGGGCGGCCGATCTTCTGGTGCGGGTCCTCGATCATTTCCTTCCACTGCGCGATCCAGCCGACGGTGCGCGCGACCGCGAACAGTACGGTGAACATGGTGGTGGGGAAGCCCAGCGCCTTCAGCGTGATGCCGGAATAGAAATCGACGTTCGGATAGAGCTTCTTCTCGATGAAGTAGGAATCGGTCAGCGCGATCTTTTCCAGCTCCATGGCGATGTCGAGCAGCGGATCGTCCTTGATGCCGAGTTCGCCCAGCACCTCATGCGCCGTCTTCTGCATGATTTTCGCGCGAGGATCGTAGTTCTTGTAGACGCGATGGCCGAAGCCCATTAGCCGGAACGGATCGTTCTTGTCCTTGGCGCGGGCGATGAATTCCGGGATGTGGTCGACATGGCCGATCTCGCCCAGCATGTTGAGCGCCGCTTCGTTGGCGCCGCCATGCGCCGGGCCCCACAGGCAGGCGATGCCGGCGGCAATGCAGGCGAACGGATTGGCGCCCGACGAGCCGGCAAGGCGCACCGTCGAGGTCGAGGCGTTCTGTTCGTGGTCGGCGTGCAGGATGAAGATGCGCTCCATGGCGCGCGCCAGCACCGGATTGATCTTGTATTCCTCGCACGGCACCGCAAAGCACATATGCAGGAAGTTGGCGGCGAAGTTCAGCTCGTTCTTCGGGTAAATGAAGGGCTGGCCGATATGGTATTTGTAGGCCATGGCTGCAATCGTCGGCATCTTGGCAATCAGCCGCATCGAGGCGACCATGCGCTGATACGGGTCCGAAATGTCGGTGGAGTCGTGATAGAAGGCCGACAGCGCGCCGACCACGCCGCACATCACAGCCATCGGATGCGCGTCGCGGCGGAAGCCGGTGAAGAAGCGCGACATCTGCTCGTGCACCATGGTGTGGCGCGTCACCCGGTAGTCGAAATCGTCCTTCTGTGCCTTGGTCGGCAGTTCGCCGTAGAGCAGGAGGTAGCAGACTTCGAGGAAGTCGCCATGCTCGGCCAGCTGGTCGATGGGATAGCCGCGGTGAAGCAGGATGCCGGCATCGCCGTCGATGAAGGTTATCGCCGACTCGCAGCTCGCCGTCGAAGTGAAGCCGGGATCGTAGGTGAAGGCGCCGGTGGTGTTGTAGAGCGCACCGATGTCGATGACGTCGGGCCCGACCGAGCCGCTCCGCACCTTGAATTCATGCGTCTTGCCGGCCAGTTCGAGCGTGGCAGTCGACGGGTGCGTCGTCTTGCTGCCGGTTTCCAGTCTCGTCGCAGCTTCGCTCATTCTCAAACTCCTTCATCTTCCTCATGCCGGCAAGGCAATTCCTGCAAACGACACGTCGAAATCACCGGAATGCGCGAACTCGCCACCGCATTTAGGAAGTGCGTGCCAGATTGGGCCAAGGCCTAATGTTGCACTGCGAAACCCGCCTTTCAATGCCAATCTTTTTGGGCCAGCTCGCTCCTAATCGATTTGATCCGCAATCCGCGTCAGGCTTTCCTCGCGGCCAAGCACGGCAAGCACGTCGAACACGCCGGGCGAGGTGCTGCGGCCGGTAAGGGCCGCCCGGAGCGGTTGGGCCACGGCGCCGAGCTTGTGGCCGCCGGCCGCTGCGAACTTGCGCACCGCGGCTTCAGCCGCGGCAGCCGACCAATCGCCCGAAACAGTCTGCAAAGCGGCATGTGCGCCGCGCAGGATCGCGCGCGCGTCGGCACTGAGCAGTGCTGCCGCCTTCTCGTCGATCGGCAGCGGCCGCTCGACGAACAGGAAGGCAGCGCCATCGGCCAGTTCCACCAGCGTCTTGGCGCGCTCTTTCAGGCCCGGCAAGGCGGCCAGCAGCTGCGCCTTCCTGGCGTCGTCGAGACGGGCGGCGATAGCAGATCCGCCTTCGAGGTATGGCAGAGTGGCGACGAAAATGTCGAACAGCTCGGTATCGGCCATCTTGCGCATATGCGCGCCGTTGATCGACTCGAGCTTGGCGAAGTCGAAGCGCGCCGCACCCTTGTTGACATCGCCGATGTCGAACCACGAAATCATGTCCTTGATCGACATGATCTCGTCGTCGCCATGGCTCCAGCCGAGCCTTGCCAGATAGTTGAGCAGTGCCTCGGGCAGATAGCCCATGGCGCGATAAGCCTCGACACCGAGTGCGCCGTGCCGCTTCGACAGCTTGGCGCCGTCGGCGCCGTGGATCAGCGGGATATGCGACATCGACGGCACGTCCCAGCCCATCGCGTTGTAGATCACCGTCTGGCGCGCGGCGTTGGTCAGATGGTCGTCGCCACGGATGATGTGGGTGACGCCCATGTCATGGTCGTCGACGACGACGGCATGCATGTAGGTCGGGTTGCCGTCCGAGCGCAGGATGATGAAATCGTCGAGGTCCTTGTTGGGGAAGCGCACCTCGCCCTGCACACGGTCGTGCACCACGGTTTCGCCCTCGGTCGGCGCCTTGATGCGGATGGCGCCCTTGACGCCGGGAGGCGCCTCCGAGGGGGCACGATCGCGCCACTGGCCGTTGTAGCGCGGCGGCAAGCCCTTGGCGCGTGCGGCCTCGCGCATCGCCTCGAGCTCGGCGGGCGTCTCGTAGCTGTAGTAGGCCTTGCCCAGGCGCACCAGCTCCTCGGCCACCTCACGGTGGCGCGGCGCGCGCTCGAACTGCGATATGGCCTCACCGTCCCAGGAAAGGCCGAGCCAGGTCAGCCCATCCAGAATGGCCTGTGTCGCCGCCTCGTTGAAGCGTTCGCGGTCGGTGTCCTCGATGCGCAGCACCATCGTGCCGCCGGTGTGCCTGGCGTACAGCCAGTTGAACAGCGCCGTGCGCGCGCCGCCGATATGCAGATAGCCGGTGGGCGAGGGGGCAAAACGGGTGACGACCGTGTCGGACATGGAACTCTCGGGAAGCCTTGGAAAACGGAGCGTGATCGCGCGGACTTTCGCGCTTTGCGCGTTCATGTAGCATAGGGGGTCTGGGGCGCAAGGGGCAGACCCGATGGCTGGATGAGACCGGGGGCACGTCGGCAATTATCGGTTGCGTCAACTGGCGGTGGAGCCTTGTAGCACAAAAATCTGTTCGCACCTCCGCGCAACCTCATTTGGCAGCAGCGTCAATGTCTGGGTTTCATTCGGCTGCAGCGCCCGTCACAGTGCCTGGAACATCGCTGCGACGGTGGTAGCCCCCTCTGACGAGCGGACATTTCTTCACCGATGCGGCACTGCCCGACTACAACGCCGCCGTGACAGCGTTGGCTTGGTCACGCATATTGACCTTTCTGCAATCATTATCGTGAACACCGCAACTGTGTGCAGGCCGGTCTCGCCACGAAGGAGGCATGATTGAAAGAAGGACTACCGATGACCGAAAACGCCGACCATACGGAGGGTGATCCGTTCTACCATGGTACCCGGGCGGATTTGAAACCCGGGGATCTGCTGAGCGTCGGCCACCCTTCCAATTTCAGAGGTAAACCACTGTCATGGATCTATTTCACCCAGACACCGGAAGCCGCCATCTGGGGAGCAGAGCTTGCAACGGGTGACGGTCGTCAAAGGATTTACATCGTAAAGCCGACGGGGTTTTTTATGGATGACCCTAACCTGACCGACAAAAAATTTCCCGGTAATCCGACGAAATCCTACCGCTCCCGTGATCCGTTGCTCATCCTGGGTGAACTCGGTGAATGGCAGGGTCATACACCGGAACAATTGAAGGCAATGCACGATGGGCTTGCTCGCCTGAGAGCGGAGGGCCAGGATATGATTGAGGATTGAGCGTCCTTGGCGGGTCAATTCCGGCGCGGTGGACGCGACCGCACGGACTTTCGCGCTTTGCGCGTTCATGTAGCATAGGAGGTCTGGGGCGCAAGGGAAGACCCGATGGCTGGACGTGGCCGGGGGCACGAAGGCACCGTGAATTCAGCTAAAGCCTGTAGCTCCGTGCAACGGCATTTGGCAGAGACCACAGCAAGGGAATTGGTCATTGGGGGTGAGATGAGTGAAGTGTCAGAAACGCCAAGGAAGGCAAAAGGCTCGCGCTGGGTGGCCGGCGGTTGGATCGTGACGGGAATCTACGTTCTGCTTGTCGCTTGGGCGCTGGCGTCGGGAGGCTATGTTGAGTTCAAGACGCCACTTAGCCTGAATGATTTCGCGGCTGTGCTGACCGGCGTTTTCGCCCCTCCTGCGTTTCTATGGCTGGCCGTGGCCACCATGGTGCAATCGGGAGAACTCGCCCTACAGCGTGAGGAGCTACAACTTACCCGGCAGGAATTTGTCCAAAGCAGAGAGGTCGCTAAGGAGCAAGCTCTGGAGGCCAAAAATCAGGCGCACTTCATTGAAGTTCAAACTGGCATCTTTGCGAGTGACGCAGCGGATCGTCATCTCGATGCAATGCTGCAAAGCTTAGTCGAACTTTTGCTCCAGAAATTCCAAAACCCTATGGTGGTGCGAGCGTCCAACGGCGACACTCAGCAAATCAGGGGCCTCGCCTCTGGAGATGTCCACACTCTCGGCGGTATGGTCGATAGCGTGCGCGGATCGACGTCTGATCTCCGCAAGATGCTCATGGTCTACCCGGATGCCAAAGTCTACATACTTCCTGGCCCGTTGAAAGCGCTTAAAAGCACAATTGGCGAGCTAAGGGCACATATCCCGGGCGTCTCTGCTGCTAGAAGGGCGGTCCTCGCCGCCTCCAATTTTCGCGGCTTCCTTCACGACGCGGACTACATTCTCAGTGTTTCGTTCACAGGAACGTGACAACTGAGCGCCGGGTTGTCGGTGTGTTCATGCTTGAGGAGGACTTACGGCGCGCCTTGCTGCAGGACTTTCGAGAGGAGTGAAAGCGCGGTGGGTTTGATTCTAACGCACGACCGCACGGACTTTCGCGCTTTGCGCGTTCATGTAGCATAGGAGGTCTGGGGCGCAAGGGGCAGACCCGATGGCTGGACGTGGCCGGGGCACGAAGGAAGGCGAAGGCGCCGAGGCAAGCGTCAGCGAACGCTCGCTGTTTGCCGATAGTCCCTATGCCGAGCCGCTGCCCCTCGCGCTGCCTGAGCCTCATCCCGGCGTCGCGCCTGCGCTGCCCGGTCACCCGTTGCCGGCGCAAGTCACAGCGCCCGGATCTATCGCCCGTCTGCGCAGACGGCTTCGCCGTCCGTCATGGCCCGCGCTCCGCCGCAGCCTTGCCGTGGCCGCCAACACGGAGCTCGACCGGGGCGTCGCCTTCCTGCTGGTGCCGGTTTTCCTGGCGGCCGGCGTCATCATTTATTTCTCGCTGGCCGGCGAGCCCGGCTTTGCGCAGCCAATCGCCATTGTGGTGCTGGCGACATGTTGCGCTGTCGCCACGCGATCGCGGCCGAGGACGCATCTGTTCTGCATGGCCGCGATGCTGTGCGCGCTCGGCGTCGTCGCCGCCAAAGTCGAGACCTGGCGCGCCGGAACGCAGATGCTCGGCTCCGACATCCAGACACGGCTGACCGGCCGCGTCGTCAGTCTCGAACAGATGGAAAGCGGCCGCATCAGGCTGACGCTCGACGTGGTTTCGACCGCTTACCCCGAGTTGCGCTACGCCCCGGAGCGGGTCAGGCTCTCGGCGCGGACCGTTCCCGCCGATATGACCGCCGGCTGTCTGATCGCCGGCTATGCCAGGCTGTTGCCGCCGACCGGTCCGGTGCGGCCGGAGAGCTACGATTTCTCCTTCGACAGCTATTTCACCGGTATCGGCGGCAGCGGCTTCTTTCTCGGCAATCCGAAAACCATTGCTACGCAGGGACCGCCGCCGCTGACCGCGCGGCTCTCCTCGGCAATCGAGAACGCGCGCGAAAACATTGCCGACCATATCAGGGGCAAGATCGGCGGCGCCGAAGGCGAGATTGCCGCGGCGTTGATTGTCGGGGTGCGCGCTGGCATCCCGAACGAGGTCAACGAAGCGATGCGGCGCACCGGCATCTACCACATCATCTCCATCTCCGGCCTGCACATGGCGCTGGTTGCCGGCACCATCATGGCGTTGCTGCGTGGCGCCTTTGCGCTGTTTCCCGATTTCTCTTCGCGCCGGCCGGTGAAGAAATATGCGGCCGCGGCAGCGCTTGTCTCGATCGCCGCCTATCTCGTTATTTCAGGCGTCGTGGTTGCCGCCGAGCGCAGCTTCATCATGCTGGCGGTCATGCTTGTCGCCGTGCTGTTTGATCGCGCCGCACTCACCATGCGCAATCTGGCGATCTCCGCCATCGCCGTCATCCTGGTGTCGCCGCACGAGGTGGTCGGTCCCAGCTTCCAGATGTCGTTTGCCGCCACCGCCGCCCTTGTCGGCGCCTATGCCGGCTGGGCCGATTACCGCGCCGACAAGGTGAGAACGCCGCCGGCAAAGCGCTCCTTCGTCGGCTTCCTGTCGCGAAAGTTCGCGCTGGCCATGGGCGGCCTCGCCATGACCTCGATCATCGCCGGCAGTGCAACCTTGCTGTTCGCCATCTGGCATTTTCAGCGTGTGTCGCCGCTCAGCCTGATCGCCAATCTGGCCGTGATGCCGATTGTTTCGTTGATCGTCATGCCCTTTGCCGTGCTCAGCGCACTGGCGATGCCGTTCGGCGCCGACGGGCCGTTCCTCTATGTGATGGGCAAGGGTCTGATGGCGATGATCGCTATATCGGCCTGGATTTCCGAGCGCTCGCCGGTCGACGCCGTCGGGCTGATCTCCATCCGCTCGGTGCTGTTGGTGGCGGTCGCCCTCGTCATCGCCACCATGGCCACCACCTGGCTCAGGTTGGCGGCCGTGCCTTTCGCGCTGGCCGGCCTGTTGACGGTGCCGCAGGTGCTTACGCCCGACGTGCTCATATCCGAGGATGCGCATCTGGTGGCCATGCCGATCGGTGGCGGCGAACTCGCCCTCAACCGCGAACGCTCCAACGAATTCACCACGGACAATTGGAAACGGGCGCTGCGGGCCGAAACCATTATCCCACCTGAGATTTTCGAGGCAACAGATACGCGGTTCGATCTCGATCCGCTCGATCTGCCGCCCGGCTCGCCCTTCTATTGCACCGGCGATCTCTGTATCGCCCGGCACCCTTCCGGAGCCATTGTAGCGCTTGCGAAAGACCGCAAGACGGCGCGGCCGGCCTGTGCCTTCGCGAGCCTGATCGTCATCGATGACGCCACCGCCTACAATCCGTGCCGCGACCCGCTGGTGCTGGTCGTGACTAAGAAACAGCTGGCCCGCGACGGCAGCGCCGCCGTCTTCTTCGATCCGCAATCGGCAGCGGCAGCGCCAACCATCCGCTTCGCCGTCGACAAGCCGTATCGCCCCTGGCACGAGCAACGCCGCTTCTCCCGCGAAGCGCGCGGCCTGCCGCCTTACAACCAGCGTGAAAAGTACAAACCCAAGCCGGCTCAGTAGCGCCGGATCAATCCGACAAGCTTGCCCTGCACCTTCACCCTGTCCGGTCCAAAAATGCGGGTCTCGTAGGCCGGGTTGGCGGCTTCCAGGGCGATCGAGGCGCCCTTGCGGCGGAAGCGTTTCAGGGTCGCTTCCTCATCGTCGACCAACGCCACCACGATCTCGCCGGGGCTGGCTGTGTCGGCATTGCGGATGATGACCGTGTCGCCATCGAAAATGCCGGCCTCGATCATCGAATCGCCCTTAACCTCGAGCGCGTAGTGTTCGCCGCCCATGATCATGTCGGGCGGCACCGAGATCGAATGGGTCTGATGCTGGATGGCGTCGATCGGCACGCCGGCGGCGATGCGTCCCATAACCGGGATTGAAATCGCGGAAACGGCATCGTCATTGCCGGCCGACATCGAACGCGACGGCGAGCCCGGCTTGATCTGGCGGCCGAGACCGCCTTGGCCCATCGCGCCTTGTCCCTGGCCGCCTTGCCCTTGGCCGGTTTGACCAAGACTGCCCTGAATGACGCTCGGCGAAAACTTCCTCGCCGCATTGAGGCCTGGTGCGATCGAGTCGGGTAGCCGCAGCACTTCCAGCGCGCGCGCCCGGTTCGGCAGCCGGCGAATGAAACCGCGCTCCTCAAGCGCTGTGATCAGTCGGTGGATGCCGGACTTGGAGGCGAGGTCGAGCGCTTCCTTCATCTCGTCGAAGGACGGCGGGATTCCGCTCTCCTTCAGGCGTTCATGGATGAACATCAGAAGCTCATGTTGTTTGCGCGTCAGCATCGCGGCCCCCAAGGGTTCTGAAACCAGAATCGGAAAAAACAAACCCAGAACAAACACTATCTGTTCCAGTTGTGTTCCGCAACCTTTTAAAGTTTAATGAATGTGTTGACGTTTTGTTCAGCGTAACGTTCGGCGCTGCGAGCGCCGCCTGCGCCCAGTTGCCAGCAACGGGGTGAAACGAAGACAAAGTGCCCTGCGTCGTCGGTTACGATCGCCGCTTCCCTTTCGGACTGGGCTGCGCAGCATCCGCGCCGGGTTCGCTCTGGGCATAGACCTGCAGCGTGGAGCCGATGTGAGCGGTCATCAGAGTTTTCGCACGTTCGACGTCGCGATCGAGGGCCGCTTCCATCAGGGCGGTATGGTGTTCGATCGCCACGGCGTCGCGCAGGGCCGCCACGGCCTTCCGGTGCCCATCCGTGCGGCCGGCGGCGGCGCGCAGCGTGGGGGCCAGACCCAGAAAGCGGTGATGGCGATGCAATTGGTCGGAAATCGTTGCATTGAAGCGCAGCAGCCAGCTGGATGTCGCGGCACTGAGCAGCGCCGCATGGAAGGCATCGTGTTTTTCGTACCACGCGTCGACCGCATCATCCGATGGATCGTCGAGAACAGACCCGCACCGTGAGAGACGATAGTGGGCGGCAACGACCGCGTCTTCCCACTCACGGTCGCCTTTCTCGATCGATTCCACCAGCAGGGGCAGTTCGACCACCAGCCGCGCACGCGCCAGATCCTCGAGCTCCGCCCGAGAGACGGGAGCGACCGCAAACCCGCGGTTGCTGATGGCGGTCACAAGCCGTTCCGCCTCCAGCCGCGACAGCGCTTCGCGCAACGGCGTCCAGCCGATGCCGTAGGTGTTGCGCAACGTGCTCAGCTTCAACGGCGCGGCAGGCGCCAGCCGGGTCGCAAGAATATCGCGCCTGAGCAGGCGATAGGCCACTTCCGTCTTCGAGGTCTGCTCGTCATCCAGCATCGTGATCCATCAGTCATAAACGCTCGGCGGATCATTATATATCAAAGCCTTTCAATGGGTGAATTATATATAATGTTTGACAGTTCAAGGGCGACCACTCAAGATCGCCGGCATGTTTGGGCGGCAGGCTCCGCCGCGCGCGTTTGTCCATGGAGGGGCGCCGGATCATGAGCACGACACCCGATCTCGCTACAATCGAAGCAATGGATGCCGCCGATCCGCTGCGCTCCATGCGCGAACGCTTTGTCTTGCCGCAAGGCGTAATTTATCTCGACGGCAATTCGCTGGGTGCCGCGTCACCAGCCGTCTTCAGCGAATTGCAGCAGGCCGCCACGCAGGAATGGGCGCACGACCTCATTCGCGCCTGGAACACCGCTGGCTGGTTCAACATGCCGGTGGAACTGGGAGATCAGCTCGGACGACTGATCGGCGCGGCTGACGGGCAGACGGTGGTCTGCGACACAACCTCGATCAACATCTACAAGTTGCTGCACGCCGCGCTCGGCATGCGGCCGAATCGGTCGGTCATCGTTGCCGAGGGCGACAGTTTCCCGACCGACCTCTACATGGCCGAAGGCGTCGCCTCGACCCGGCCGGGAACGCGGCTGCGGCTGGAGGGCGTCGACGCGGCCGCAATCGAGGACCTGATCGACGACAGCGTTGCCGTCATCCTGGTCAACCACGTCAACTACAAATCCGGCCAGTTGCGCGACATGGCGGCGCTGACGCGCAAGGCACATGACGCCGGCGCGCTGATCATCTGGGATCTCTGCCACACCGCCGGCGCCTTGCCGGTCGAACTCGACCGTGCCAATGCCGATTTCGCCGTCGGCTGCACCTACAAATACCTCAATGGCGGCCCGGGCTCGCCAGCCTTCATCTACGCGGCCGAGCGCCACCATGACGATGCCCACCAGCCGCTCAGCGGCTGGTGGGGCCATGCGCGGCCCTTTGCCTTCGAGCAGGGCTTTGCCGTCGGCAGCGGCATTCGCCGCTTCCTGTGCGGAACGCAGCCGGTGCTGTCGATGCGGGCGCTCAAGGGCGCGCTCGATATCTGGAACGACATCGATATGGCGGCGGTGCGCAGAAAAAGCATCGCGCTGACCGACCTGTTTATCCAGCTCGTCGAAGCCAGATGCGGCGCCTACGGGCTTGAACTGGAAAGTCCTCGCGACGGCAGCCAGCGCGGCAGCCAGGTGTCGTTCCTCCATCCGCATGGCTATCAGGTGATGCGCGCGCTGATCGAGCGCGGCGTGATCGGCGATTTCCGGGCGCCGTCGACCATCCGTTTCGGCTTCACGCCGCTCTATGTCGGATATGGCGATGTCTGGCAGGCGGTCGAAGTCCTGGAGGATATTCTGCGCACCGGCGCCTGGCAGGACGCCCGCTTCGCGGTGAAGACCGCGGTTACGTGAGAAACTAGAGCAATTTCAGGAAAAGTGTGAAGCGGTTTTCCGTCCGAAATTGCGTCAACCAAAGAGCTAGAGCATTTCGCCGTTTCCGTTAAACGGTGAAATGCTCTAGAGCCGGGTGCGGACCGTCCAGAGCTCCGGAAACAGCACGACCTCCAGCATCTTCTTCAGATAGGAGGCGCCTGAGGTGCCGCCCGTGCCGCGCTTCAAGCCGATGATGCGCTCGACCGTGGTGACGTGGTTGAAGCGCCAGCGGCGGAAATAATCCTCGAAGTCGACCAGCTTCTCGGCCAGTTCGTAGAGCATCCAGTAGCGCTGCGGGTCGCGGTAGACGGTTTGCCAGGCAGCCAGCACTTCTTCGTTCTCGGCGCGCGTCTCGCGCCAGTCCGTGCGACTGGCGTCGGCGCCGATGTCGAAGCCATTGCGCGCCAAAAGCAGAAGCGCCTCGTCATAGAGCGACGGCGTGGCCAGGATGGCTTCCAGCCTGTCCGTAAGGTCGGGCCGGTGCTTGTGCGGCCCGAGCATGGCAAGGTTGCGGTTGCCGGCCATGAACTCGATAGCGCGGTACTGCCACGACTGGAAGCCCGAGGATTGGCCGAGCGCGTCGCGAAACTCGGTGTATTCGCTTGGCGTCATCGTGCGCAGCACGTCCCAGGCATTGTTGAGCTGCTCGAAGATGCGCGCGACACGCGACAGCATCTTGAAGCTCGGTTCGAGGCGGTCGGCGCGGATCGAGCGGATCGCGGCGCCGATCTCGTGGAGGGCCAGTTTCATCCACAATTCGGATGTCTGATGCTGGATGATGAACAGCATCTCGTCATGGGCAGAAGACAGCGGCGCCTGCGCATCGAGCACCTTGTCCAGCTGCAGATAGTCGCTGTAGGACATCCGCTCCTTGAACGACATCTGCGCGCCATCGGACGCCGGATCGTGCGGCTTAATCAATTGATCTTCTCCGCGCGCAACCGGAAGCGCTGGATCTTGCCGGTCTGGGTTTTGGGCAAGGCGTCGATGAACTTCACCGAACGCGGATATTTGTAGGGCGCGATCGTTGCCTTGACGTGGTCCTGCAGGCGTTTGACGGTCAATGCGTCCGGCGAAACGCCTTGCACAAGCACGATATGCGCCTCGACGATCTGGCCGCGTTCGCCGTCCTCGGCGCCGGTCACCGCGCATTCGGCGACGTCGGGATGCGAGAGCAGCGCCGCTTCGACCTCGGGGCCGGCGATGTTGTAGCCGGCGCTGACGATCATGTCGTCGGAACGCGCGGCGAAGTGGAAGAAGCCATCCTCGTCCTGCGTGAACGTATCGCCGGTGAGATTCCAGCCGTCGCGGACATAGTCCTTTTGCCTGGCATCGGCCATGTAGCGGCAGCCGGTCGGGCCGCGCACCGCCAGCCGGCCAGTAGAGCCGCGCGGCAACTCCCGCATCTCGTCATCGACGATGCGTGCCTGATAGCCGCCGACGGGTTTGCCGGTGGAGGCCGGCTTCATGTCGTCGAAGCGGTTGGAGATGAAGATATGCAGCATCTCGGTGGCGCCGATCCCATCGAGGATCGGCTTGCCGGTCTTCTCAGTCCATTCCTCGAAGACAGGCGCCGGCAGCGTCTCGCCCGCCGAAACCGCGACGCGCAGCGAGGACAAGTCAGCGCCTTGATCCATGGCCTTGAGCATGGCCCGATAGGCGGTTGGAGCGGTGAAGGAAATGGTCGCTTTGTAGGTCTCGATGATGTGGATCATGTTGGGTGGCGTCGCCTGTTCCAGCAGCGTCGCCGCGGCGCCGAAGCGCAGCGGGAAGATGGCGAGCCCGCCAAGACCGAAGGTAAAGGCAAGGGGCGGGGAGCCGACGAAGATGTCGTCGGGCGTCACCTCCAGGATTTCGCGGGCATAGGCGTCGGCGACGATCAGCAGGTCGCGGTGGAAATGCATCGTCGCCTTCGGCACGCCGGTGGTGCCGGAGGTGAAGCCGAGCAGGGCGACATCGTCGCGGCCGGTGTTGACGGCAGTGAAGGTGACCGGCTTGTCGAGGGCGGCGCGGTCGAGTTCCGCGTCATGGTTGGCCGTGCCGTCGAAGCCAATGACCTGCTTGAGATACGCACTGCCCTTGGCGCAGGCGATCATCTCGTCCATCAGCCTTGTATCGCAAAGCGCAACCGTGATTTCCGCCTTGTCGACGATCTTGGCGAGTTCGCCGGCGCGCAGCATCGGCATGGTGTTGACGACCACCGCGCCAACCTTGGTGGCGGCCAGCCAGCAGGCGACCATGGCCGGATTGTTGGCCGAGCGGATCAGCACCCGGTTGCCCGGCTTGACGCCATAATTCTCGACCAGGGCATGGGCGAGCCTGTTGGTCCAGTCGGACAGTTCCTTGTAGGTGCGGCGGCGGCCATTGCCGATCAGCGCGGTGTGGTCGCCGAACCCTTTTTCGACCAGCCTGTCGGTCAATTCGACGCCGGCATTTATGTGGTCGGGATAGTCGAAGCCGTCGAGCAAAAACTCCGGCCATTGCTCCGGCGGCGGCAGGTTGTCGCGCGTGAATGTGTCGATATGCGCTGATGGCCCAAGCATTTTCGGCTGCCCCTGTCTGCCTCGCGCCCATGGCTGAACAAGGCGCAGGATCGCACCAGTCGAAATTTGTTTCAAGCCTAAAATGTTTTTAGGTCGCAGGATTGACGCCGCCCTGTTCGGCGGCCATTCCTGTCGACTGAACTGAAGCCATCCGGGAGGGATGCAGATGCTCCAACATCGTGTTGCCGATTGGGACAATGCCTACGCCAACGGCGACAACATTGCCGGCAGCAATCGCTGGCCGGCCGCGTGGGACACACCGGCACAGGCTTTTCGCGACACAATGTCGGCGTCCGGTCGGGCCAAGCTCGACATCGCCTATAGCGACAGCCCGCGCAACAGGCTCGATCTGTTCCTTCCCGATGTCATGCCCAAAGGGCTCGTCGTCTTCATCCATGGCGGTTACTGGAAGGCGTTCGACAACAAGCCATGGTCGCATCTGGCCAACGGCGCGGTTGCCAATGGCTTTGCCGTGGCAATGCCGACTTACACGCTTTGTCCCGACATACGCATTTCCGGCATCGTCAGGGAAATCGCGGCGGCGATCGGCAAGGCGGCGACGATGGTCGGCGGGCCGGTGATCCTGACCGGGCATTCCGCCGGCGGCCATCTCGCCTCCAGGATGGTGACGACAACGACGCCTCTGGCCGCCGATGTGGCCGGCCGCATACGCAATGTCGTCTCGATCTCCGGGGTTCATGATCTGCGGCCGATCATGCGGACGGGGATGAACGCGACACTGGCCATCGATGAAGCGGAAGCACTGGCCGAAAGCCCGGTTCTGCTGCGCCCCATGCAGGGCGCGCGCATCACCTGCTGGGCCGGCGGCGGCGAGCGGGCGGAGTTCCTGCGCCAGAATGCGCTGCTTGCCAACATCTGGATCGGCCTCGGCGCCACGACCAGCACAGTGGTCGAGCCGGACCGGCATCATTTCAGCATCGTCGACGGGCTTGCCGATCCGACACATCCGCTGACGCGGACATTGCTGGCGGAGTAACAACCAGTCTTATCTCTTGGAATTAACGGCTTGGATCCGCGACCTTCAGCGCAACATCAGAACGCTGCAAGCAGCGCCTGCTTCTGCCGCCGGAGCGAAGGGCTCGCGCACGATCAGGCCGGTGGCGTCGGCCAGCATTCTCAGCATCGAGGAATCCTGGATGCCGAACGGCGTCGCCACCAATGCGCCGGCTTCTTCCCGGACCACGGCGCGCACATAGTCTTGCCTTAGATCATTGGCCGGCATCGCGGCGCCAAGCTGAGCCTGGCGGATGTCCTGCCGGTGGGGACGGCCGCCGAGCTGCGCCAATAACGGCTTCAGGAACAATTGCGAGCAGACCAGGCTCGCCACCGGATTGCCGGGCAGGCCGATGCACCTGATATCGCCCAGCCGCCCGAACATCAGCGGCTTGCCCGGGCGCATGGCGAGCTTCCAGAAGTCGAGGTTCATGCCTTCGCCGGTCAGCACGTCATGGACGAGATCATGGTCGCCGACCGAGGCGCCGCCGAGCGTGACGATGACGTCGGCTTTCGCATCGACCGCCTTTTTCACCAGCGCCGCGATCGCTTCCTTGCGATCGGCCGCTATACCGAGATCGAGCGCGCGAGCGCCGACCGACTGCGCCACAGCAGCGACGCCATAGGCGTTGGACGAGATGATCTGGTCGGGGCCAGGTTCGCTACCCGGTGGCAGCAATTCGTCGCCGGTGGCGATGATGGCGACCAGCGGCCGTTGCACCACGTTCAACCGGGGATGATTGGCCGACGCCGCCAGCGACAATGCAGCCGGATCGAGCACGCGGCCTTTCTCCAGCAGCACGTCGCCTTGGGCAAAATCCAGTCCAAGGCGGCGGATGTTACGGTTCTTCGCCGTCGGTTCGGTGACCTCGATCCGGCCACCGCCGAGATCGCGGACATTCTCCTGGATGACGATGGTGTCTGCGCCTTCCGGCAGCGGCGCGCCGGTGAAGATGCGCACAGCTTCCGCCTTACCTACAGCGCCGTCAAAGCCTCGCCCTGCAGGCGCCTTGCCGATCACCGAAAGCCTCGCCGGGAGGGTCGCCACATCCCGCGCCCGTGCGGCATAGCCGTCCATGGCAGATGCATTGAAAGGCGGCTGGGTACGCAGCGCCACGACCGGCTCCGCCAGCACCCGGCCGGCCGAATCCGCCAGCGCGACGCTTTCACCGGGCAACGCCACAGCGCCGTCGAGTAGGCGTTGAAGCGCCTCGGCGACCGGAACCAGCGCCATTTACGAACCCGCCTTGTAGTCGCCGGACTTGCCGCCGGTCTTTTCCACCAGCTTTATACCGGAAATCACCATGGCGCGGTCGACCGCCTTGGCCATGTCGTAAATGGTCAGGCACGCGACAGATGCCGCGGTCAGCGCCTCCATCTCGACCCCGGTCTTGCCGGTGACGCGGGCGAGCGCGGTGACCCTGAGGCCGGGCAGCGTGGTGTCCGGTTCGATGTCGACCGACACCTTGGTCAAAAGCAGCGGATGGCAGAGTGGGATCAGCTCATGCGTTTTCTTGGCAGCCATGATGCCGGCAATGCGCGCGGTACCCAGCACATCGCCCTTCTTGGCGTCGCCGTCGAGGATCATCTTCAGGGTTTCGGCCCGCATCGAGACAAAGCCCTCGGCGACCGCCGTGCGCGTCGTCTCCGCCTTCTCGCCGACATCGACCATGTTGGCCTCGCCCTTGGCGCCGAGATGGGTGAGGGCGGCTGCCATCCTCAGATGGCCTCTGCTTTCGCCTTGCCTGTCAAAAGCAGCCGCGTTGCCGCAGCGACATCCTCTTGCCGCATCAGGCTCTCGCCGACGAGGAAGGTGCTGATGCCGGTCTTTTGCATCCTGAAGCAATCGTCGTGGGTGAAAATTCCGCTCTCGCTGACCAGCAATCGGCCGCCCGGCACCATCGATGCCAGCCGTTCCGAGGTCTCGAGGCTGGTCTCGAATGTTCTGAGATTGCGGTTGTTGATGCCGATCAGCTGCGACGAGAGTTTTACCGCGCGCTGCGTCTCGGCCTCGTCATGCACCTCGATCAGCGCGTCCATGCCGAGTTCGAACGCGGTCGCTTCCAATTCGCTCGCCAAGGCATCATCGACGCTGGCCATGATGATCAGGATGGCATCGGCGCCCCATGCGCGAGCCTCGTAGACCTGGTAAGGGTCGAACAGGAAATCCTTGCGCAGCGCGGGCAGGGACACTGCCTTCCGTGCATTGGTGAGAAATTCCGGCGCGCCCTGGAAGGATGGCGCATCGGTCAGCACCGAAAGACAGGCGGCACCGCCTTTCTCATAGGCCTGCGCCAGTGCGGGCGGGTCGAAATCGGCACGGATCAAGCCTTTGGATGGGCTTGCCTTTTTGATCTCGGCGATCAGGCCGAAGCTGCCCGATCTGCGCTTCGCCTCAAGCGCCCTCCGAAAGCCACGCGGTGCGTCGGCATCCTTGGCTCGCGCCTTGATCTCGGCCAACGGTATCCGCGCCTTCGCCGCCGCGATCTCGTCGCGCTTGTAGGCCTCGATCTTGCGCAGAATGTCAGCCACGGCTCATCCGTTCGAAATCTCGACCAGCCTGTCGAGCACGCCCAGCGCCCGGCCGCTGTCGATGGCCTGTGTGGCCGCGGCCATGCCGTCGGCAAGCGTCGTCGCCTTGCCGGCCACCACCATGCCGGCGCCGGCGTTCATCAGCACCGTATCGCGATAGGCCCCGGCAGCACCTCTCAGCATGTCGCGCAACGCCGTGGCATTGTAGGCGGCGTCGCCGCCGCGCAACTCGTCCTTGGTGTGGCGCTGCAGGCCGACGGCTTCCGGGGTGAGCGTGAAATGGCGGATCTCGCCGCCGGCCAGTTCCGCCACCTGCGTTTCGCCGGTGGTGGTGATTTCGTCATAGCCATCCCCATGGACCACCCAGGCATGCTCGGTGCCCAACGCCTTCAATGTCTCGGCCACCGGCACGATCCATTCCGGCAGGAACACGCCGACCATCTGCCTGCTGACGCCAGCCGGATTGGACAGCGGTCCGAGCAGGTTGAAGATGGTACGCGTGCCGAGCTCGACGCGGGTCGGGCCGACATGCTTCATCGCAGGGTGGTGCGCCGGCGCGAACATGAAGCCGACGCCGGCCCCCTGGATGCAGCGGCCGATCACCTCTGGCAGGATATCGATCTTGACGCCGAGCGCGACCAGCACATCGGCAGCGCCCGTCAGCGACGACAGGCCGCGATTGCCGTGCTTGGCGACCGGCACGCCGCAGCCGGCAATGACGAAGGCCGAAGCGGTCGAGATGTTGACTGAATGCGAATTGTCGCCGCCCGTGCCGACAATGTCGATGGCGCCCTCAGGAGCTTCGACGCGCAGCATCTTGGCACGCATGGTGGCGACGGCGCCGGAAATCTCGCTCACGGTCTCCCCGCGCACGCGCAACGCCATCAGGAAGCCGCCGATCTGGCCCGGCGTCGCGTCGCCAGACATGATGATGTCGAAAGCTTCGCGCGCTTCCTCGAAGGTAAGCCCGGTTCCCGTGGCGACCTTGGCGATATGGGTCTTCAGGGCGCTCATTGGGCCAAGACGTTCATTGGGCTAAGGCCATTCATTGGGCGAGGGCTTGGGAAACGGCGGCCTGGTCGACGCTGACGGCGTACTGCGTCTGCAACTGCGCCACCAGCTGGTCGAGCAGATCGTCGGACATGCCTTGCGTGAAGGATTTTTGCGCATCGTCGGGTACCGAGCTGGCGTCGGCTCCGGCCGGCTCGAACACTTCGGCGACCTTGAACAGGATCTGGCCGTCGCCGGTGGGCGAGGGGATCAGCCCGGTGCCGCCTTCGCCGACCCCGAACATCGCAGCAGCACCCTCCTTGCCGAAATCGACATCGTCGGCCTCGCGCTTCACGCCGCGCTTGGTCTGCTTTTCAAGCTTCAGTTCGCCGGCGATGACGTCGAGTGTGGTGCCAGCCTTGAGGCGCTTGTCGAGTTCGTCTGCTTTCGCGGTCAGCCGCTTGGTCGTTTCCTCTGTCGTCCAGTCCGCCACCACGCGCTGGCGGACTTCGTCCAGCGTGCGGTCGCGAGCCGGCGTGATCGATGTCAGTTCATAGAACACGAAGCCGTTGTTAGGCGTGGTCAGGGCTTGATTCTCGGTGTTGGGCTCGGCCTCGAACACCGCCTTGATCAGGTCCGGCGATGCCGGCAGGTCCTTGATGATGGTGCCGTCCGGCTTGAGGCCGGTGCGGTCTATGGCCTCGACGGTGACGTCCTTGAGCTTCAGTTTGGCGGCGGCTTCGGCCAGCGTGCTGCCGGCGGCGCGGGTGTCTTCGTAGTTGTCGTGCACGTCGAGCAGGATGCGGCTTGCTTCGCCGAGCGCCAGATCCTTTCGGATCTGGTCTGACACTTCCGCCAGCGGCTTCACCGTTTCCGGTTTGATCTCGGTGACGCGCAAAAGCACCGGACCGAACGCGCCCTGGACGACCGGGCTGACTTCGTTGACGGCAAGCGCGAATGCGGCATCGGCGACCGCCTTGTCGGTGATCTTATCCTTGGAGAGCGTGCCGAGCAGCGTGTCGGCCGGGGTCTTGCCCTGCGCGGTGACGATCTTGTCGAAAGTGGCGCCCGTCTTCAGCGAATCGGATGCCGCCTTGGCGGCGTCCGCGGAAGGGAACACCAGCTGTTCGATGGTGCGCATTTCCGGCGTGGTGTAGCGGCCCTTGTTCTTGTTGTAGTCGTCGCTGACCTGCTGGTCCGTTACGGCGCTGACATCCATGATGTCTTCGGGCTCGAGCCGGACATAGGAGAATTTGCGGTATTCTGGCGCCGCGTAGGTTTTCTTGTTGGCCTCGAAATAAGCCTGAAGCACGCTGTCGGATGGCGCCTCGATGGGCTCCACCAACGCCTTTGGCAAGATCAGATAGTCGATGGTGCGGTCTTCGCCCCGATAGAGCGCAACTGCCTTGAAGAAGGTGTCCGGAGCCTTGAGGCCGTCCGAAACCGCTTCGACGATCTGCTGGCGCACCGCCACCTGAGCCCGGTTCTTCAGATAATCCTCCGGCCGCATTCCCAGTTCGCGCAGCCGGGATTCGAACAGCCGGCGGTCGAACTGGCCATTCGGGCCTTGGAAGGCGGGTTCCTGCCGCGTCAGTTCGGCCAGCCTGTCCTTGGAGAAGCCAAGCCCGAGCTTGCGCGCCTGTTCGTCAAGGACGGCGCCGGACACCAACTGAGCCAGCACCTGGTTGTCGATGCCATAGGCCTTGGCCTGGTCGCGGCTGATGCGCTGGCCGATCTGCTGCTGCAGCATGGCGATCTGGCGATCGTAGGCGAGGCGGTACTCGGTGATCGACACGGTGGTGCTGCCGGCGGTGATCACCGCATGATGGCCAGCCAGGAAGCCGCCCGTCATCCGCGTGGTGACGCCCCAGGCAAGGAAACTCAACACCAGCAGCGACAGCAGGGCTTTCGCGACCCAGGTCCCTGCCGCGCTTCTCAATATACCAAGCATTGTTACTTCCGATTTTTGCGCAGTTTTGCGTGCGCCCGAGTCTGAAACAAGCGCAATAGCGCCCTTCCGGCTCACTGTCGATTGCTTTGTGGCCTGATTTTGATAGGGAGGGCGAGACCCCAATGTCGCCCGGAGAACCAGATCCCCATGACGCCAGGAATTCGACCGCTCGTTGCCGGCAACTGGAAAATGAACGGCACCAGCGCTTCGCTGAACGAGCTCAGGATGATCGGCAACGGCTTCATGAGCGGGCTCGACGCAGAGACCGAAGCATTGGTCTGCGTGCCGGCGACCTTACTGTCGCGCGCCGTCGAAATCCTGTCGCGCACGCCGGTGCGGGCCGGTGGCGAGGACTGCCACATCAAGGAAAGCGGCGCCTTCACCGGCTGCGTCTCAGCCGAGATGCTGAAGGATGCGGGCGCCAGCCACGTCATTGTCGGCCATTCCGAGTGCCGCGAACAGCGCAGCGAGGACGATGCCATCGTCCTCGCCAAGGCCTCGGCGGCGTGGCGGGCAGGGCTCGTCGCCATCATCTGCATCGGCGAGACCAAGGCCGAGCGCGAAGCGGGCACAGCACTCGACGTGTTATCGCGCCAGGTCGCCGGCTCGGTGCCACCGAGCGCAACGCCCGCCAACACCGTTATCGCCTACGAGCCGGTATGGGCTATCGGCACCGGCCTGACGCCGACCGCCGAAGACGTGGCGGAGGCGCACGCGCATATCCGCCAAAAACTGGCGGAAGCGCTCGGCGCAGCCGTGGCCGGCAAGATGCGCATCCTCTATGGCGGCTCGGTCAAGGCGTCCAACGCTGTCGAACTGCTAGGCGTCAAAAACGTCGATGGCGCGCTGGTTGGCGGCGCCAGCCTGAAGGCGTCCGACTTTCTCGCCATCGCCGAGGCATACCAGAATATCTCGTAGGCCCCGGAATTTCGTTGCCGACCAGTTCGGTCATAGACTTATGAACGCAGCAGTTCGGCGGAAATCGTTGCAAAGGGCGCATTGCTTCCCATATTCCGGCCACGGGCTTGGAAATGCCGTTAAAGCATTGTATGGAGCCGCCTCCAAATCACCGGCCCTGATCGCCAGGGAGCGGCAGGGCTTGCCAGGATAAAATATGGAAACCGTACTGATCGTCATCCACCTCATGGTCGTGCTCGCCCTTGTCGGCGTGGTGCTGCTGCAACGCTCCGAAGGCGGTGGTCTCGGCATTGGCGGCGGTTCCGGTTTCATGACCGCGCGTGGCGCCGCCAATGCGCTGACGCGGGCGACGGCGATCCTGGCCGCGGCCTTCTTCGTGACGTCGCTGACACTCTCGATCGTTGCCCGCTATGGCGAAAAACCGATCGACATTCTCGACCGCGTGCCGGCCGACAGCGGCAACGGCGTGCTCAATCAGTTGCCCGGCACGACGGCGCCGACGCCGCCTTCGGGCAACACCGCACCGGCCGCGCCCGCGGCCAACGGCGCCGCCACCACGCCGCCCGCCACCACGGCCCCGGCGACGGCTCCATCTCCGGCGACGCCACCTGCAACCGATTCGGCTACGCCGCCGGCTACCAATGGCGTTACCTTGCCGGTGACACCGCAGGTTCCGAACCAGTAGTCGGTAGCGTCAGATGCCGCGATCTGTTGTTGTTTCAACACAGTCGCGGCAAATGGCACACGATCACGAAGATTCGACCGCACCCCGTGCTTGAGGCCCGTACGCCACTTCGATTATAGATTGCCGGCGGCACTTTCTGCGCCCTTGGGGGGCGCCGGGCGACGCCGTGGGCAACAAGCATTGAACGATCGGATCTTCGCCATGCAGCTTCGCAGCTTCATTTTCATGGGGTTTTGTGCCGTATTCGGCATGAGCTCCGCGGTCTTCGCCGGCACTCCGGCAATGACCTCACCGCAGGCGGTTGGCAAAACCGCTGTCATCAACGTCGCCGCCAAGAGCGATGCGACGCAGCTGAAGCTTCTCAAGAAGAAGAAAAACCCGAGCCCGGATGATCTGGCTCAGATCAGCAAGCTCGAAGACAAGATCGCCGCCGACAGGGATCTCGCCCGCGTCAAGGCGCTCGAGGCCCGCAAGCTGGCGATGCGCGATGCGGCGAAAGCCAGGGCCGATGCCCAGCGCCAGGCGTTCCTGGCAAGCAAGGGCAAGCCGGTCGTGGTTGCCGACGCCAAGCCAGGCAAGAAGACCACCAAGATCATCGCTCCGGTTGACCCGATCGCGCCGATCGAGCCGATCGAATCGGCTGAACCGCTTCCGGCCGAAGCGATGAATATCGCGCTGACCGGCAACAATGGCGAATTGCGCAGCGAGGCCCCGGGCCAGAAGCCGACGAGCGGCGGACTGTTCGCCGGCCTGTTCGGCGGCACGTCCTCTGCCTCGTCGATTGCCTATCTCCCCGAAACGCGCGCGCTCGACCAGGCTCTCGCCAAGCGGCAAGCCAAGAAGCAGTTCAAGGTGAAGCCGGAATTCGTGCCGCAGGACGTCGAATTCAGCGGCTATGAGCCGGGTACGATCGTCATCGATACCAGCGCGCGCCGCCTCTACCTCGTCGAATCGGCTTTCACCGCCCGCCGCTATGCGATCGCGGTCGGCCGCGAAGGCCTGCAGTTCAAGGGCAAGGTTGCCGTTGGCGACAAGCAGGAATGGCCGCGCTGGATCCCGACGCTCGACATGCAGAAGCGCGAACCCAAGCATTATGGCCAGTACAAGGACGGCATGCCCGGCGGCGGCCAGAACCCGCTCGGCGCCCGCGCCATCTATCTCTACGACGGCAAGAAGGACACGCATCTGCGCATCCACGGCACAATCGCGCCGCAGTCGATCGGAACCAGCGCTTCCAATGGCTGCTTCCGCATGATCAACGAGCACGTCATGGACCTCTACAGCCGCGTCAGGGTCGGCACCAAGGTCGTCATCATCTGACGCTTTCACAAACCTGCCGAAAGGGCCGGCTTTTGCCGGCCCTTTTGTTTTGACCAAAACACCAGTCTCGAACCTCGGGACTATCGCGCCTTCTCTGGAAAAAGCCTCAGCGGCGGTTTTTTCTCTGGCGGAATCAATTCGGCCGCGTTAAGCGATGACTCCCATGGCGCGATATGTATTCATCACAGGCGGCGTGGTTTCCTCACTTGGAAAAGGCATCGCTGCAGCGGCCCTTGGGGCTCTCTTGCAGGCGCGAGGCTATCGCGCACGCATCAAAAAGCTCGATCCCTATCTCAATGTCGATCCCGGAACGATGTCGCCTTACCAGCATGGCGAGGTTTTCGTCACCGATGACGGCGCCGAGACCGATCTCGATCTTGGCCATTACGAGCGCTTCACCGGCCGCTCGGCCAACCAGCAAGACAACATCACCACCGGCCGCATCTACAAGAACATCATCGAGCGCGAACGGCGCGGCGACTATCTCGGCGCCACCGTGCAGGTCATTCCGCATGTCACCGATGAGATCAAGAATTTCGTGCTCGACGGCAATGACGACTATGATTTCGTGCTGTGCGAGATCGGCGGTACGGTTGGCGATATCGAGGCGATGCCGTTTCTCGAGGCTATCCGCCAGCTCGGCAACGATCTGCCGCGCAACAACGCCGTCTATGTCCACCTGACCTTGATGCCTTACATCCCCACGGCCGGCGAGTTGAAGACCAAGCCGACCCAGCATTCGGTCAAGGAACTGCGCGGCATCGGCATCGCGCCCGATATCCTGCTGGTCCGCGCCGACCGCGCCATCCCCAAGGAAGAGCGCAGAAAACTGTCGCTGTTCTGCAATGTGCGCGAGAGCGCCGTCATCCAGGCGCTCGACGTGCCCCACATCTATGACGTGCCGATGGCTTACCACAAGGAAGGGCTCGATTCGGAAGTGCTGGCCGCCTTCGGTATCGATCCGGCGCCGAAGCCGCGCATGGAGCCCTGGCAGGCCGTGTCCAACCGCATCCACAATCCGGAAGGCGAGGTAACGATCGCCATTGTCGGCAAATACACCGGCCTCAAGGATGCCTACAAATCGCTGATCGAGGCTTTGTCGCATGGCGGCATGGCCAACCGCGTCAAGGTCAAGCTCGACTGGATCGAGAGCGAGATTTTCGAGAAGGAAGACCCGACGCCGTGGCTGGAAAAGGTGCATGGCATCCTGGTGCCCGGCGGCTTCGGCGAGCGCGGCTCGGAAGGCAAGATCCTGGCGGCGAAATTCGCCCGCGAGCGCAAGGTGCCGTATTTCGGCATCTGCTTCGGCATGCAGATGGCCTGCATCGAGGCAGCGCGCTCGCTGGCCGGCGTCGAACACGCCTCGTCGACCGAATTCGGTCCGACCGACGAGCCGGTCGTCGGCCTGATGACCGAATGGCTGAAAGGCAACATGCTGGAGAAGCGCCGCGAAACGGGCGATCTCGGCGGCACCATGCGGCTTGGCGCCTATCAGGCTGAACTCGCCAAGGGTTCGAAGATCGCCGACATCTATGGCGACACCCAGATTTCCGAGCGCCATCGCCACCGCTACGAGGTCAATATCGACTACAAGGAGCGGCTAGAAGATTGCGGCCTGGTGTTTGCCGGCATGTCGCCCGACGGTGTGCTGCCGGAAACCGTCGAATATCCCGACCATCCCTGGTTTATCGGCGTCCAGTATCACCCGGAGCTGAAGAGCCGGCCGCTGGAGCCGCATCCCCTGTTCGCCAGCTTCATCTCGGCCGCGGTGGACCAGTCGCGGCTGGTATAAGCAGGCCGCGTTGCCATGCAAACCTATGTTGCGCTGCTCTACAGCATTATCCTCGGCGAAGGCCGCCGGGTCGTCATGGCCGACCTCAAGGCGATGGCTGAACAGCTTGGGCTGAAGAACCCGCGCACCCTGGTGGCGACCGGCAATCTGGTCTTCGAGACACGGGCGACTGGTATCGCCAAGCTGGAACAGCAGTTGGAAACGGCCTTCGAAAAAACCTTCGGCCGCAATGTCGTCATCATCGTGCGCACTGCCGAGGATTGGCTGAAACTTGCCGCCGGCAACCCATTCCCGGCCGACTCTGCCGAGGCAGGCGATCAGGTGGCCGTGCGGGTGATGCGCGAGCCAGCGTCAGCGGATGGTGTGGCCGCGCTCCAGGCCTATGCCGCCGAGGACGAGAGGGTGGCTTCGGTCGACGGCGACATCTGGGTCGTCTTTTCGCGCCAGCGGCCAAGCTCGCGGCTGCTCGCTGCCATGAACCACAAGCGCATGGGCATCGGCACCGCACGCAACTGGAACACGGTGCGGAGGTTGGCTGAGATGGTGGAGTAGGGAGTAGGGAGTAGGGAGTAGGGGTATTATTCCCTACTGACTACTGACTACTGACTACTGACTACTGACTACTGACTACTCCCTATCCCTCAATTTCACGCCTTCGCCGTCCTGGCCCCTGCGCCAAGGGCGGCGGTGCGAAGGACGTAGTAGATGACCCCTGCAATGCCGACGCCGAAAAACCAGCCATAAACGCCCCACCATGCCGGCAGCAAATTGGTGAAGTTCGGCAGGACCGAGGAGAAGATGGCGCCGATGCCGGCTGCTATGAAGGCGTTGACGTGCCAGCCGCCCTGGAAGCGGAACTCGCCATCTTCGCGGTACAGTGCCTCGACGTCGACCTCGCCCTTCCGGATCAGATAGTAGTCGACCATCATCACCCCGAAGATCGGCCCCATCGTCGCGCCGATGACGTTGACGAAAGATGCGGCACTGCCTTCCCACGGCGCGAAGGGATAGAGCACCAGCGCGATAACAGCTGCGATATAGCCGCCCTTCTTGAAGTCGATCTGCCGGGGAAAGACATTGGAGAAGTCGAAGGCCGGCGAGACGAAGTTTGCCACCACATTGATGCCGAGCGTCGCCACGGCAAAAGTCAGGGCTGCAAGCGCTGCCAGGAACCAGCTGTCGAATTTCGCCGAGATCTGGTCGGGATGCAGAAGCACTTCGCCATACACGTCGAAGGCAGCGATGGTGGTCACGCCGGCGACCAGCGAGAACAGGATGAGATTGATCGGCAGGCCCCAGATGTTGCCCTTGCGCAGCGATGCCTTGTCTGGGGCATAGCGGGCGAAATCGCAGAAATTGAGATAGAGCGCTGAGAAATAGGTGACCCAGATCGCCGCCACCGCAAACAGCGACGTCCAGGAGCCAGGGGTTCCGGGTACGCCGGCATCCTTTGTCTTGTCGAGCAGCACATCCATCGGGATGTCGCTGGTGAAGGCAAATCTCCCGGATTTTACACAGAGATAGATCGCCAGGATCAACATCATCACCCACACCGCCGGTCCGGCCCAATCCTGGAAGCGGCGCACCGTTTCCATGCCGTTCTGGATGATCAGCAATTGCAGTGCCCAGATGACCACAAAACAGATCACTTCCAGACCCGTGTGGCCGAGGAAATGCGTGTTGGCATTGAAATCGGCGAACCATTGCGAGCGGATCAGCAACGCCACGATCGCGCCCGATGCCGCCGCCGTCTGCGCGCCGTACCAGAAGCAGGCGACGATGGCGCGCACCAGGGCCGGAATGTTGGCGCCCCAGATGCCGAAGGAGGCGCGCGCCAGCACGGGGTAGGGCACGCCGGTCTTCACGCCGGCATAGCCGACCATGTTCATCAGCGCGTAGATGATCAGCGAACCGATGCCGATGGCGATGATGAAATTGACGAAGCCGCCGCAAAACAGGAACAGGCTTGCGGCGAGATAATAGCCCCAGAGGCTGTGGACGTCCGACGTCCAGACGTTGAAGATCGAGAACGGCCCCCAGTTTCGGACTTTGGCCGGAGCCAGATCCTCATTGTATAGATCAGGTGATGCGCCTTGTATGGTCACTGCGATGTCCTCCCCTTGATGCCGCACGCGCCCTCACGCGTCGACTGCGCAGGTTATGCCTGACGCAGGGGAACCGGCAAGCAATCCATTTGCCGGCTTTGGCCTTAAAGATATTCAATGAGAACAGCGCTTATCGATCGGCTTTTGGCGAAGGTCGGCGCAAACGCGGCGTATCTTGATTCGATCCGCAGGCAGCAGCGATCAGGACGCTTTGCGGTTGAGAGCCGGTGATGCGTCGAAATTGGCGGCAAGCCAAGCTATCGCGCAGGTGACATCATCGAGCCTGTATTGGGCCACGGTCGGCCCACGCGGCTTGACCCGGATCGAGATGCCGCCGGCCTCGTTGATCGCCTCGAAACCGTTTTCGTCGGCGGTGTCGTCGCCGAGAAAGACCGGCCGCCGTCCGGCAAAGGGCGGGATTGCCATGAAACGCCGCACGGCAGCGCCCTTGGCCGCTTCGAGCGGCATGAGTTCGACGCCGGCGTTGCCCGGGATAACCCGATAGCCCTTGGGAAGCTCGGTCAATGCCTGTTCGGCAAGATGCGTTGCCCTGGCCAGCAGATGCGGCGCCGCACGCGTATGGATGGCGAGGATCGGACCCTTGCGCTCGATATGAACAAGGCCGTCATCGAGTTCGGCCTCGATGGCGTCGGCAAGGGCAGCGATATCGGCGGGAGCATCCGCGGTAACGACCGGGCCGTCCGGCGTCAGCCGGTGTTCCAGCCCATAGAGACCGGCAACACGCAGCTTCAACGGATGAAACAGGCGGTCGGCGCCCTCGACCGAGCGGCCGGTGATAAAGGCGACGGCGCCGTCCAGCCGTTTGTCGACGGCGCCGAGGAGGTTGCGCAGTTCGTCGCTCACGGACACGGCGTCGGGGTGCGCGGCGTGCTCCAGCAACGTGCCGTCGATGTCGAGGAAAAGCGCCCATTGTCCTTCCGGCAGGTCGGGTGCGGTTGGCAGGCCCGGTGCTTTCGACAGGCTATTCATGACGCCACCTTCCGCATGCGGTCGAACAGTGAGACGATGTTGCTGCCGGTGTTTGCGGGCCGCTCGGCGACACTTGTCGCTCTTTCGAGGTCGCCGCGTTTGCGCAGGCGCGCCGCATCGAGCAGCATGCTGCCGGCCCAGCGAAAGACATTGTTGTCGCGCACTATTTCGCGCATCGGGCGCATGCGCTCGCGTTGTTCGTCCGGTGACATGGTCAGCGCCTGCAGCAGCACCTGGCTCATCATCGCCGCGTCGTAAGGATTGACGATCAGTGCTTCCAGCAGTTCGCGCGACGCGCCGGCAAACGTGCTGAGCAACAGCACGCCCTGTTCGTCGTCACGCGCGGCGACGAATTCCTTGGCTACTAGGTTCATGCCGTCATGCAGGCTGGTGACCATGCAGATGTCGGCGGCGCGATAGATCTCATAGACCTGTTGCTGCGAATGGTGCTCAGCCACCATGACCACGGGCTTGTAGCCGTCATGACCGTAGCGCTGGTTGAGCTCGTTGGCATAACGCAGGCATTCATCGTGCAATTGCTGGTACGCCGGCAGCGTGCCGCGGCTTGGGGCAGCAATCTGCAGGAACACTACCTTGCCGATCCACTCGGGGTGGCGCGTAAACAATTCGTCCAGCGCATGGAAGCGGTCGAGGATGCCCTTGGTGTAGTCCAGGCGCTCGACGCCGACGCACAGCTTGACGTCCGCCGACAGGCCGAACCGCTCACGCAGGCGGGCGCGGCTTTCCTCGACCGGTGGCAGTTTGGCCAGGAGTTCGGCCGGCCATTCGATGGAGATGGGATAGGCGTGCACCAGTGTCGTCCGCCCGCCATACGAGATCGCGGCGTCGGCGCGCTCGATCCGGCTTTCCAGGAACCTGTCTACGCTTTCAGTGAAATTATTGGCATGAAACTGGGTGTGAAAGCCGATGATCGAGCTCCCGAGCAGTCCATCAAGAACGCGTTCGCGCCATGGGCAGATGCTGAACACTTCGGAGTTCGGCCACGGGATGTGCCAGAAGGTGATGATGATCGCCTCCGGCAGGCGCTCGCGGATCATGCGCGGCAGGAGCGCGAAATGGTAATCCTGAACCAGCACGATCGGCCGCTCATTGCGCGCCTCGGCAACCACCATATCGGCGAATTTGCGGTTGACGACCTCATAGGCCTCCCAGTCCGAGGCACGGAAGACCGGCCGGGTGAAGGCGATATGGCAGAGCGGCCAAAGCCCTTCATTGGCAAAGCCGAGATAGTAGCCCTGATATTCGTCGTCGCTCAGCCACACGCGGCGCAGCGTATAGGACGGATTGTCCGGCGGCACCTGAACCCGATCGTTGCTATCGACCGTCAGACGATCCGCCGTTCCGCCGCCATAGGCGATCCAGGTGCCGCTGCAGGCGCGGGTGATAGGCTCAAGCGCCGACACCAGGCCGCTGGCCGGCACCAGAAGCTCGACGCCGTCGTCCTTGATGTTGTGGATATAGGGTTCTCGGTTCGAGACGACGATGACCTGCGCGTCCGGCAGGTCGTCGGCAAGTATCTTGCGCAAGGTGTCGGGCGACCAGTTCACCAGCGCCGCGTCGGGAGATTGTCCGTTCTTCTCGAACTCCCGCAAGACCTTGCGCGTCGCTTCCGATGCGACGTCCTCGCCGGCAGTCGGTGCAACCGTCAAGCTATGGCTACGACGTTGCCTGGAGATCGATAACATAACGGCTAGAATCGAAAGGCCAAGGCTTGCAAGGATCAAGACCCAGAGCAGGGCCATGCCATAATCAGTCATTCCAATTCCAACTCAATTTTGGCCGCCAGGGCCTTTTTCTTCATGGTTCGATTTGAGTGTTCGCAGCCGACCATCGCCCGTGAGAACCTGTGTTTTTCGCAACGCACAAACCCTGGGTTCGGTTCCCGTTGAAGGCCGTTCAGATCATGTCCGCACGATCAGCGGAACCAGCCCTTCATGGCGGTCGGCGAGAAAGGCGACGACGCGGTCGCCGACGCGCTGGAAGGTAAGATCGACCCTCTTTTCGCCGACACCCAGATGCCTGAGCGTCAGCGTATCGATGCCGATCGGCAAACGGGGTCGAGTGACGTGGATTTCGCCGTTCCAGCCGTCGATTTCCAGACCGAGGCACGCCTGCATCAGCATGAAGGCCGAGCCTGCCGACCACGCTTGCGGCAGGCAGGCGACGGGGTAGGCGATCGGCGCTTCGCCCGGCGAGCGGGTGAAACCGCAGAACAGTTCCGGCAGTCGCATGTTGAAATGCACTGCCGATTCGAACGTACCGCTCATCAGCCGCACCACGCTGTCACGCTCGCCGAACCGCGCCAGGCCGGCGCCGCACATCGCCGTGTCATGCGGCCAGATGGAACCATTGTGGTACGACATCGGGTTGAACAGCACAGCATCGTCGGAAAGCGTTCGCACCCCCCAGCCGGAGTGGAAGGAAGCCGAAAGCAACTGGTCGGCGACCATCTTAGCCCGCGCCGGTTCGGGCAGGCCGACATAGAGCAGGTGTCCGGCATTCGAGGTGCGCACCTTGCACGGCTCTCCGGCGCCGTCGATCGCCAGCGCATAGAAGCCGAGATCGTCCAGCCAGAAATCACGCTCGACGGCGATCCGCATCTCTTCGGCGCGATTTTCCCAGTGCTCGGCCTGCGCGAACTCGCCCCGGCGGCGGGCGAGAGCGGCAAGGCCCCTGAAGGCGGCGAAGACATAACCCTGCACTTCGACCAGCGCGATCGGCCCCTTGGGGATGCGCCCGTCGGCGTGGAAGACGGAGTCGAAGCTGTCCTTCCAGCCCTGGTTCGCAAGGCCGGATTCGGCAGCGCGCTGATAGGTGACGAAGCCGGTTGCGCGGCTCGCCTCTTCCGTCCACTTGGCGGCGGCGCAGAGAGACGGCCACAGGCTGGCGATGAAGTCCATGTCGCCGGTGCGTTCGGCATAGGCGCAAGCGAGGTGGATGTACAGCGGCGTGGTATCGACGCCGCCATAGTAGCGGCCGAAAGGCAGTTCCTGCAGCGCCACCATCTCGCCCTTGCGCGTCTCGTGCATGATCTTGCCGGGCTGCGAGTCGCTGAAAGGCGATGTCTCGGTCGCCTGGTGCTGGGCGAGGAAGGCAAGCACGCCGCGCGCCAGGCCGGGGTTGAGCCATAGCATCTGCAGCGCCGAGATGACGCCGTCACGGCCGAAGGCCGTCGAAAACCAGGGGATGCCGGCATAGGGGTAGGGGCCGGTCGACAACTCGGTGGTCAGCAAGGCGACATCCGCGCGGGCGCGTTCGACCCAATCGTTGAAGACGCGACCCGAACTGTGCACCGTCGCGCCATGGCGGCGCTTGGCCCGCATGCCGAAACGGGCGCGCGCCGCGGCCGCCCGGAAGCGGTCGCGGTCGGGCGTTTCGGTCAGTTCCGCGCCGACCTCGACGTAAAGCATCTTGCTGCTGCGCTTGGTCACTGCGATGAGGAAATCCGCGCGCTCGGCGCTCAACTGGTCTGGCGGCTGCGAGAACGAGATCGCCGACACCCGCGCCAGCCCGTCCAGTCCGTCATAGCGCAGCAGCACCGAGGCAGGCTCGATCTCCGCTGCATGCGCCATTCCGCGCTTCGGCCGGGTCGAACCGCGCACCTCGAACATGTCGCGGAAATCGGCGGCAAAATGCAGCGAGACGCGGATTGCCGAATGCTCCTGGCTGTAGTTGGAAAGGGTGATGCGCTCGAACAGCCGGTCCTGCCACAACAGCCTGACGCGCTCGATATGGATGGCGCCCTGCGGGATGTCGCGGCCACCGGCGCTTTGCATCGGCAAATTGGTCAAATTGCTGGTGAACAGCACATTGTCCTGGCTGAGCGAGGCGCCGAGCAGCGATGTCTGCCGGCCGCCGACGGTGAGCCTGAACTCCGACAGCACCCGCGTGTCGTCACGGAAGAAACCGTCGCCCGCGCCCCTGATATCGCCGTAGGCATCGGCCACGGCAAAACAGTCGCCTTGCTTCAGGGCAAACAGCCGGTGCGGCTCGCGCGGCGCGGTTTCGTCCAGGGAGGCAAGGGCCACGGCAGGGTCGAGCTTGCGCTCGTCAAGTTCGGTCATCAGTCACAAATCTCTGTTTCGGGCTCGGAACGTCCGCCGTCGTTCACGATGCTTTCGATTCAGCCGGGGCGCCGATGAGACGCGCATAGGCAGTGAGATAGTCGCGCGCCATCCTGTTGGCGGAGAACCGACTTTCGAAGACGGCGCGCACCTTTCGCCGGTCGAGTTGCAGCAAGGCCGGCACCGCGGCGACAGCGGCATCGAGAGAATCGACGACAAATCCGGTAACGCCATGGTCGATGACTTCCGGCAACGCACCGCAGTTCCAGCCGATGGTTGGCGTACCGCACGCCATCGCCTCGATCGCGGCAAGGCCGAACGGCTCGGGCCAGTCTATCGGAAACAGCAGACCAGCGGCATTGCCGAGGAATTCAGTCTTCTCACCCTCGGCGATCTCGCCGACATAGTCGATGCGGTCGCCATCGATCAAGGGCTCGATCGTCTCATGGAAATAGGCGCGGTCATCGTCGCCGATCTTGGCCGCCAGCTTGAGCTTCATGCCCGAGCGCAAGGCGATGTCGATGGCCCGGTCCGGCCGCTTGTCGCGAGAAAGCCGGCCGAGAAAGGCAAGGTATGGTTCGCCCGCCGCCGTCTCGAAGGTCGGCTTATAGAGACCCGTCGGCAGCCCGTGATGGATGGTGGCCAGCCAATTGGCATTCGCAAGCCCGGTCTTCTGGCTGTGTGAGATCGAGATCAGCGGAAAGCGCGGAAAACGCTCATAGGCTGGCGCTAGGTCGACATAATCGAGCCGGCCATGCGGCGTCGTCACCGTCTTGTCCGGCATGGTCTCGAAGAACGAGAAATGCAGGAAATGACTGAGGTGAAAATGAATGATATCAAAGTCGCGGGCTCGGTTCCTCACATCGGCAAGCATCGCAAGATGCGCCGCCGTGTCCGATTTCAGTGGACGCGGATCGAGGCGTAGCGCGCGTTCGCGACCTGGTATCAGTCTGGCCGACGTCCGGCTGTCGCCGCTGGCGAACAGCGTCACCTCATGGCCGAGTTCGACCAGCCCTTCGGTCAGATAGGAAACGATGCGCTCGGTGCCGCCATAGAGAAGGGGTGGCACCGATTCGTGCAAAGGGGCGACATGGGCTATGCGCATGGTTTGAACGTGTCCCTCAAGGCAATCACGAGAGCGAAATGCATCAGCCGGCCTAACGTTCCGGACAAAAGCGGGCGTCGGCAACCCAAGCCCACCAGCGCAGATTTTTTTGCAATAAGCGGAACAAACGCGCCATCCGCGAATTCAGTAGGGTTGGTTCGCGCTGCGGCCGACCAGGGAGAGAACAAAATGGACCGCTTGCATTTCTTTACGCCTGTGCGCATTGCGCGCGGGCAGGGACACCCCGTCGAGGAGGTCGATAGCGTTGCCGAAGCGATGGTCTTTTTGCAGAAATGGCCATTGGGACGGCGTGGGCCTGTGTATCAGTGCGCCGTGAATTGCTGCTCCGCGGCCCTGTCGGGCAGAATGTCGGCCGAAGCAGCCAGGAAGGCGTTTACGGGCTTTGCCCGCATCACCCGGCTGCTCGATGATGACATGGCCCTGCCGATGGGCGGCGAAAGCATGGCGGAAGTCCACGCGCTGAGGCGCTAGGCGCCGGTCCAGCCATTTGGCTATTGAACACCCGGGCTTTGGCGGCGCGGGCATCATCTTTTCCGCACCGGAGTATTCCGGCGCGGCCCTTCACCTCATGGGCCACACTGTGCTTTCATGCGGCGTTTCGCATGACCGGTGGGTGACGACCATCCACAGGCGGCCCGAACGTGGAGGGGTAGACAATGCCGAGACTGATCCTGGGAACACTCGGCGCTATCGTCATCGCCCTCATCTGGGCGGTCTTTGCCAGTTTGATGGGCGCGCCATCGATCGTGATCACGGTCGGCGCGGTCGCCATTGGGGCCGGCGTCTACACCTACGTCGACCGACGCTCGACTTGACGCGTCCCCGGTCTGCCGCGCGCTCGACCAATTGCACGCCGGTGTTTGACGCGCGCGGCAGTCGCGGCGGGCATTCTTCAAAGATGAGCTTGCTGGCCGCATAGAGAGCCAAGGCGCAGACAGGGCGCCACACGTCGGACCGGGCTCCGCGAGAACTTGGGAGAGATCGTCAAAGATCTTTCAATCCGGCCAATGAAGATCGAAACGGCAAATCTGTGGATTTCCGGTGGAACATCGTCGCCTCGAAACACTTCGGGCGTTGCACTGCCCCATCAGTGCACGTTCCCTTGTTCTGTTGGAACTGGCCGGCTGCCGAAAGGTGGCCGGCTTTTTTGTATATTAGCGGAACCTGAAATTACGGGGCTTGTTCTGCATGCGGCAGCGAGCCCCTCGCTGCTGGTCGAGGGCCGTAACCCTTGGCCGGGCCCGCATCGCTCCGCCAGTGGTGCGGGCCCACGGCCTCCGGTTTTTCCGGGCGTCTCGACTCGCTGATCCTCACCCTGGTCCGGCTATGCATGTCACTCAAAAAAAGGCTCGGTTGTGAGACAATGACATGCACACGCGGCGCACTTTAGCACAATCATTCACAAAGCCGTGGGTTCAACTGTTGCTACCCTTCTTGGCTGGATTGTGCGAATGATGACTGTCCTTTTCACCGCCACCCCCTGAAACTCGGCTTTTGGATCGACGGTCTTCATCCGCCGGGGGTTTGTTGACCTGCAGGGGTTTTCTGGCGTTCTCGTGCGATGCGCCTGGCCCGCCCTGCCGGATCGTGTTCGGGTGTTTCTTCGATGTGGACATGATCACCGATCCTGCTGACGGCCCTGATGAGTGGTGTTGACCTTGGTGTTGGCTTGCTGCCCTTGGCGCTCCGGATCCGGCGCTCCGTGAGTGCCGTGCTGGGCATCATCGTGGCTAACCTGTCGCCCTTCTCCTCGACCCTTCTGGCTCTGGTTCTCAGGCGGCACGGGCGGCATTTTGCTCGACATCTGCATCTCCTTGGGTTGGTATCGTGACTCAAAACCGTGATCGTGGGGGGAAGTTCCGTCTGCTTCGTCAGCACCTGTGCTTTTCGGTGCCGACGGAATCTGACTCCCAACGCGGATTTCAAGGAACGGCAGCGGCCCGCCCGCGTCGCCCTGCCAGTGGTGCGGGCCTGCAATATAAATCCTAAGCCTGGGCTGCTATCGCTGTTTATTGCGAGCTTGCGGCGACTTGCGTAGCGGGCCGCCGTGGCTTTCAGGGGACAGCGTGTTGTATCCGGTCGATCTGGAGCGACCGAAATACAGTGCTTGACCACGTTGCTGACATGATCGGTGAAGAGCGCGGTGTCGCGCCTGGATCGCGGCAGCAGCCTCTGGTCCGATCTGCCTGCAGCTGATGGCAGCTAAAACGACGTCAAAAGACCTAAGCCTCTTTGATCGCCCTCGCTGCTCGCACGAGCGATGACCAGTCAGCTCCCATGGCTGCGACAAGGTCTCGAGCATCTTCGTCTGATATTCCGGTACGGTCTACGAGCTTCCGTGCCAGCAATTCGAATGCCAATTCTATGATCGTCATAGCTCAGCCCCTACGAGAGTGCCCGTGACGATAGTTTGCAAATGGGTCTTCCGCATTTGCACATGTTAAGCGACCATCACGAATGTCTCATGTACCGCAGAATGTCTGCAGGACGCGCTCATCCGGGCGTGGCGGCTCAGCAAAGCGTTCCATTCCCGGCTGCTCATCGAAGGGACGGCTGACGACCGCCAGAATCTCCTCGAACGGTCTGAAGTCGCCGCCCAACGCCGCCTGGATCATCGCCTCGATGCGATGATTGCGGGGGATGAATTTGGGATTGACCGATTGCATGGCAGAACGGCGCGTGGCCGTGTCGCCCTCGCTTGCGATGCGCTGGCGCCACCGCGCCGACCAGGCATCGAATGCACCTGGATCCTTAAACAACTGCCGCGCCGTGCCTTGGCCGTCCGCAGCGTCGAGGTCATCGCCCAGGCGCCGGAAGCCGAGCGTAAAATCCGCTTCGCCGCGAGCCAGCACATCCAGAAAGTCGGCAGCGAGCTGCAAGTCGCCTTCCGCTTCGGTCAGCAGTCCGAGTTTTCTGCGGAAGCCGCGCTGCAACACAGCCTCATAGGAGGCCTGGAACGACCTCAGCACCTCTTCCGCTTCAGACACTGCTTCATTCTCGTCCGTGCTCATGAGCGGCAGCAGGGTCTCGGCAAAGCGCGCAAGGTTCCATGTGGCGACACGAGGCTGGTTGGCATAGGCATAGCGACCGGCGCGGTCTATCGAACTGAACACCGCGCTGGGGTCGTAAGCGTCCATGAAGGCGCATGGGCCATAGTCGATCGTCTCGCCCGAGATCGACATGTTGTCGGTGTTCATGACGCCATGGATGAAGCCGACCAGCATCCAGCGCGCCACCAGGTCCGCCTGTGCGGCGACAACGGCCTCCAGCAAAGCCCGGTACGGCCGTGCTTCCCCCGCCAGCTGTGGGAAGTGACGCTGAATGGCATAGTCGGCCAGTATCTTGAGCGCCTCGGTGTCGTGGCGCGCGGCGAAATATTGGAACGTGCCGATCCTGATATGGCTTGCCGCCACCCGTGTCAGGACGGCGCCGGGCAGCCGGACCTCGCGATAGACCGGGTCGCCGGTGAGCACCGCCGCAAGGCTTCGCGTCGTCGGAATGCCGAGCGCCCCCATCGCTTCGCTGACGACATATTCGCGCAGGACAGGGCCGAGTGCGGCGCGGCCGTCGCCGTTGCGCGAGAACCGCGTTGGTCCCGATCCTTTCAGCTGGATGTCACGGCGAACGCCGTTGACGTCCACCACTTCGCCAAGCAGCAGGGCGCGCCCGTCGCCAAGCTGAGGCACGAAGTTTCCGAACTGGTGGCCCGCATAGGCCAGGGCGATTGCTTGCAACCCTTCCGGAAATCTGTTGCCGGCAAGCATCGCCACTCCATCCGGGCTGGTAAGCTGGTCGGCATCGAGCCCGAGTTCCTCCGCGAGGTGCCGGTTGAACCGGATCAGCCGCGGTTCGGACACCGGCTTCGGATCTGTTTGCGCGAAGAAGCGCTCCGGCAATTGCGCATAGCTGTTGCTCAGGGCGGGAAGCCCCGTCTGAATGACCGGGGGTTGTTCAGCAGTCGCAGGTGACGTCATGACGAGCTGTCTCTGAAGAGGAGGGGTTCAACAGATCCCGTTTCGAGGAGCCTGTGTTCATTTGTTCATATAGGGACGCAACGTCGTTGGTGCCATCCGGATCCATCAGGCCGGCACCGGATACAAGCTGGGAACCACCCGCCTCGATTATCGAGGTTCGGGCTGCCGTGGGACGACGGGCCGTGGCGGAATCCAGAGCTGACCCCCGCATCGCCACTGTCTCCGAACTGAGCACCCGGCAATCTAGTCAGTGCGGGCGTGCAATGCCGGGGCGGCGTCTGCCTTGGTTGGCAGCGGCTCTCTCGGGGCCGCTCCCGGCGACGATGTCGAACCCGGTTCGACTCGCTCCTCGGCGATGAGCCGGGCGCCACGCTCATAGGTCAGGTAGCGCCAGAGCCACTGGATCGAGACCTGAACGCGGTGCTGAAAACCGACGAGCAGGTAGACATGGATGAGCGCCCAGGCAGACCAGGCGAACCAGCCTTTCAGTTTCAGCCTGCCCGATTCGAACACGGCAGCGTGGCGGCCGACAATGGCCGTGTTGCCTCGATTGCTGAAGACAAAAGCGGGCAGCGTGTCGCCAGCATTTATCCGGCGTGCCAGTGCCTTGCCGAGGTGCTCGCCCTGCTGCTTGGCGACCTGGGCAAGACCCGGCAATGGCTGGCCGTTCCCATCGAGGACCAGTGCGACGTCGCCAAGCGCGAAGACATCGGGGTGGCCGACGACGTGCAGGTCGGATTCGACCTTCACCCGACCGCCGCGGTCGAGCCCGACACCGAGCTGGGCGACCAGCGGAGAAGCCGCCACCCCAGCGGCCCAGAGCGTCAAGGCCACCGGGATCACCTGGCCGCCGACGGTGATCTGATGCGCTTCGATCGCCTCGACCCGGTTGCCGAGCGCGACCTCGACGCCCAGGCTTTCAAGGCGCAGACGTGCATATCTGGAAAGCTCCGGGGCGAATCCGGCGAGCAGACGCTCGCCGGCTTCTACCAGTATGATCCTTGTCTTCTCGGGCCGGATGTTGCGGAAGTCGCGCGCCAGTGTGTGCCGGCTGAGTTCGGCGATCGAGCCCGCCAGTTCGACACCGGTCGGGCCGCCGCCGATAATGGCGATCGTCATCAGCCGGGATTGCTCGACTGGATCGGTGGTCCGTTCCGCGTGCTCGAACGATAGCAGCAGCCGTGACCGGATCGTGCGCGCGTCCTCGATGGTCTTCAAACCGGGACAAACCCGAGCCCAGCTCTCCTGGCCGAAATAGAATGGCTGCGAACCAGTGGCCAAGACCAGGATGTCGTAGGGGACCGTGGTCCCATCGGCCAGCACCAGTATCCTGGCCTCGGTGCCGATCTCGGTGACATCGCCGAAGAGGACCTGAACCGAGGGATAGCGGCCCAGGATCTTGCGGATGGGCTCGGCGATATCAGGCGCCGACAAGGCGGCGGTTGCAACCTGATAGAGCAAGGGCTGGAACAGGTGGTGATTGTGGCGGTCGATGATCGTCACCCCGATTTCCGCCTTGCCAAGCGCCTTGGCAACCTCCAGACCGGCAAAGCCTCCGCCGACCACGACGATCCGCGGTGTCAGGCTCCGGCCGTGGCTGCTCTCGGTGGCGAATTGCATGCTTGATACTCCCCTATCCCTGTCCGGAAGTCATAGCCTGGCAGGAGTGCCTCGCTGCTGGCTGGAGCTACTGCTCACTCCGGCGGCATCGGTCCAGGCAAGGCATCCGGCAATGACAGGCGTCGTGCTGACCACCAAGGCGCCGCGCGCGTGAAGGGCTACCAACCCGCGCCATGAGACGCGGTCGACCGCCCAGATGGTGCCGCTGGCGTCGACCCATTTGAGATGGGCGTCGGCGACTTCAACGGCCCGCATCATCGCCGCCGGTTCCATCCCGGCCCGAAAGACGATGATGGAATTGGCGGCACCGTTGAAGAACGGGCCGGCGCCGGCTGCCACTCCCGCGAGCAGGACGATGCTGGTAAGCGCTGCCGAAGCACCGCGTGCCGGTCCGCCGCGGTTGGGCAGCACCAGCACCAACACAAGCGGCACGATGCCGAAGATGACCAGCCACGCAATATCCCAGGCGAGCGGCAAGTCGCTGTTCATCTTGATCCGGTGCAGACCCAGCAGCCAGTGAAACACGACGGCATCGACGACATGCCAGACGCCGAACCCGGCGAAGGCGAGCCGCAGGATCTCCGTGGTGCTCCCGGGCCGCGCGCCGGCCGCCCTCGCGGCCACCAGCAGCACCGTGCCGGCGACGGCGAGCACATACATGAAAAGATGGAAGAGGCCGTCGGCCATGATCTGGAAGCGCAGGTCGGAACCCACCGGATCGGCGACGCCCGAGAGAAGATGATGCCATTGCAGGATCTGATGCAGGACGATGCCGTCGAAGAAACCGCCGAGCGCGAAGCCGAGCAGCAGCCAGCCGGCTCGCGTTCTCGGGTCGAGTGTCGCGGTGATCGCGTCCATGTCAGGACCACCGGCTCCAGGCCGGGGCGTTCAGTTCCCTGGGCACCGACATGTCCGGCGGCGTGGGGTCATGGAGACCATGACGCGCCTCGAGCCAGAAGGCGGATATCAGCCCACCAACCACCGTCGTCAGAACCAGTGTCGCAGCAATTATCGCCAGCATGGACGTCGATCCTCAGCCGCGCAGGGTCGGCCGCGCGGAACCTAACCGCGGCTTCCGTGGAATGTTCCTACCGCCGGTTCGGTGGAGGGAACAATCAAGTTCCAGCACGGTTCGATGCTGGCGACGGACGGCTCAAGCGGAGAAGGTCATGAACGAATATACGGCGGCAGATCCGGACGGTCTCGACGGCCACCAGCCGACCGGCATCACCCGATGGCTGTTTTCGACCAACCACAAGGACATCGGCACACTCTATCTGGTCTTCGCTTTCATCGCGGGGGTGATCGGCATGCTCTTGTCGGTGAGCATGCGAATCGAGCTGCAGCAACCCGGGATCCAGTTTTTCCCCGGACTGGCGTCGATGATCTACGGTTACCAGGGCGACGCGGCGATCGACGCCGGCAAGCAGCTTTACAACGTCTTCACCACGGCCCACGCGCTGATCATGATCTTCTACACTGTGATGCCCGCCCTGATCGGCGGCTTCGCCAACTGGATGGTTCCGATCATGATCGGCGCCCCCGACATGGCCTTCCCGCGCATGAACAACATCTCGTTCTGGCTGCTGCCGCCGGCATTGATGTTGCTTTTATTGTCGATCTTCATGCCCAGCGTCCCCGGCGGCTATGGCCCTGGGACCGGCTGGTTCCTGTACCCGCCGCTGTCGACCTCCGGCCATCCCGGTCCCGCCGTGGATCTGGTCATCCTGTCTCTGCACATTGCGGGCGCCTCCTCGATCCTGGGAGCCATCAACTTCATCACCACCATCTTCAACATGCGCGCGCCGGGGATGACCCTGCACAAGATGCCCCTGTTTGTGTGGTCGATCCTCATCACCGCCTTCCTGCTGCTGCTGGCTCTGCCGGTGCTGGCCGGCGCCATCACCATGCTCCTGACCGATCGCAATTTCGGAACCACGTTCTTCGCGCCGGACGGCGGAGGTGACCCGCTGCTGTACCAGCATCTCTTCTGGTTCTTCGGCCACCCGGAAGTCTACATCATGATCCTGCCGGCGTTCGGCATCGTCAGCCAGGTGATCTCGACCTTCTCGCGAAAGCCGATCTTCGGGTATCTCGGGATGGTCTACGCAATCGTGGCGATCGGGGTGATCGGCTTCGTCGTCTGGGCCCACCATATGTACACCAGCGGGATAGGCCTCGACACGCAGCGCTACTTCACCTTCGCCACGATGGTGATCGCAGTGCCGACCGGGATAAAAGTGTTCTCCTGGATTGCAACCATGTGGGGCGGTTCGGTCAGCCTGCGGACGCCGATGCTCTGGGCCCTCGGCTTCATATTCCTGTTCACCGTAGGCGGGGTGACGGGCGTTCAACTCGCAAATGCCGGCCTCGACCGTGAACTGCACGACACATACTTCGTCGTCGCGCATTTCCACTACATACTTTCACTGGGAGCGATCTTCGGCATCTTCGCGGGCTGGTATTACTGGTTTCCGAAAATGACGGGATATCTCTACAACCCGCTTCTGGCTGGGGTCCATTTCTGGACGACCTTCGTCGGCGTGAACCTCGTCTTCTTCCCCCATCACTTCCTTGGATTGGCTGGCATGCCGCGTCGCTATGTCGACTATCCCGACGCATTCGCCGGCTGGAACATGGTGTCCTCGTATGGATCGTACCTGTCGGCCGCGAGTGTCGTGATTTTCCTCTTCGGCATCTTGGAAGCTTTCTACCGGCAAAGAGCCGCCGGCATGAACCCATGGGGGCCAGGAGCTACCACATTGGAGTGGGAGCTGACCTCTCCACCCCCTTTCCATCAATGGGACAGGCTGCCGCAAATCAGATGAGGCCGGGTTGTCGAGGTCCTTTCGGGCGGGCCTGCCCCGGTTCGCCGCTGAGGCGAACTTCAGCCTGCCGGTGGCAGACGCTGGCTGCAGCAGGGAACCGGATCGCTATCTGAAGCTGATTAATAGCACAGCGAACAAGCTTGTGAGCGCGACTGCCCAGCAGAACAACCAATTGGCGATCAGAAGAAGCGATTTGAGCACGGTGGCATGGCAGTAGTCTTCGATGATCGATTGCATTCCAAGCCGCATGTGAACGCAGCTTACGAGAATGAAGCCAATAAGGGCTGGCGCGACATAGATCGATCCTACGACGCTGAGGACGGCGTCTCGAGGCTCACCGACCAGCATTATAACGACCGCGACGATGTAAATGACAAGGATCAACAGGGCAGCAGATGTCAGCCGCTCCAGCATGAACGTTTCGGTTCCGTGTTTCGCCGATCCAAGGCCCCGCACTCGAGCTAGCGGAGTTCTGATTGAGGGTCTGTCAGCCATGGCGTTTCCCCAAAATTACTTGGTTGCCTTGCGCGCAACTCAAGCTGTTGCTGTTTCGATGCCCGGGCTGCCGGTGCCGACGGATAGTGGGCAAGCACGGTCTCCAGTCGAGCAAGGCGGGCTTTGTGGGCGTTCAGTTCGTATCCTGAACGCCATCCAATTTGCCTGGGTCTGCCATCTCTGCATAGCTCGCTTTCAAGCAGCGAGATACGAAGGCGGACCGCGTCGATCTCCTTGACGAGCGCGGCCTTCACCGATTTTCGACTCTGCATGGCTGTAGTTCCGGTGCAAGGATGGTTCCAAACCTGACGCGTCTGGAAATGTTCCCGGGTGCCGAAGGCGTGCTGAAGATTAATGCCTCAGTGCTGGACCCGCACAATGGGTCGCCATGAGCTAAAGCCGGGCACTAGCTCAACGGCCGCGGTGTGCCCGGCGAATGCTTGTGAAGAGGAGCGAATGCCTGGCCCGCCTCGTCCCGAGAGATAAGTAGCCCTCAGAACAGCGACCGCACGTGGCCGAGATGACCAGAGGGTGTTCTTGGGCCAACATATGTTAACGGCCACTTTTGTTTCTCTCTCCTGCAAAAATATTTGGGCTGAAAGGCCGGGAACTAACCGATCCTCCGGATGTTGCGGAGTTAGTCAGGAGAAACGGACTATGTCGGACAAAGAAATTCATCGGGGCGCCTCGCGTTTTCGCCCTATCCGCGTCGTGGACGCCCGCGTGTTTCGCGGGCCGCACCTCTATAGCATGACGCCAATGGTCCAGATTCGGATCGACCTCGGAGCACTTGAGGCGTTCCCGACAGACAAACTGCCTGGGTTTTCCGAACAAATCGTCCGACTGTTGCCCGGCCTTGCGGGCCATGGCTGTAGCTATGGCGCCGCCGGCGGCTTCGTCCGCCGCATGCAGGAAGGAACCTGGCTCGGCCACGTCGTCGAGCATGTCGCCCTGGAACTGCAGAGCATGCTCGGTCACCGGGTGACACGAGGAAAGACACGGTCGGTCAAAGGCAGTCCGGGCACTTACAACGTCATGTTCGCCTACAAGGATGAGCTTGTCGGGCTGCTCGCGGGACGCGTCGCGCTCGAACTGGTGGACAGCCTGCTGCCTGCCAATCTCCATGGTGTCGAGGGGTTCGGCGAGATTGCGGAAACGCAGGGGCCGTTCGAGTTCGCATCCAGGCTGCAGCAGCTCAAGCGTCTGGCCGCCGAGCGTGCCTTGGGCCCCACGACTGCTTCCTTGGTGCGCGAGGCCGAGAGGCGGGGCATACCCGCCGCGCGGATCGACGACAGCAGCCTCGTGCTGTTTGGTCACGGAAAGCATCAGAAGCGGATCCGCGCCAGTTGCAGCGACCTCACTTCCGAGATTGCGACCGAGATCGCCTCGGACAAGGACCTGACCAAATTCCTGCTGCAACAGGCCGGGCTACCGGTGCCACGCGGGGAACTGGTGCGATCGGCGCAGGACGCGGTCGCGGCAGCCACACGGCTGGGCTACCCCGTGGTCACCAAACCACTCGATGGCAATCATGGGAGCGGCGTCAACATCGGTCTGGCAACAGAAGACGACGTCCGCTGGGGTTTCGAACAGGCGCGAGAACACAGCCGCAGCGTTATCGTCGAGCAGCATTTCGTCGGCTCGGACCACAGGATCCTGGTGATCGGCGGAAAGGTGGTGGCGCTCGCCGAGAGGGTTCCGGCCCATGTGGTCGGCGATGGCCGGAGTTCTGTCGCCGAGCTCGTCGAGGAGACGAACCGCGACCCGCGAAGGGGAGAGGGCCATTCCTCGGTGTTGACCCGCATTGAAATCGATGAATGCGTCGAGCATTTCCTGTCAAAATCGCAGCTCACCCTGGCGAGCGTTCCAGCGCCGGGTCAAATGGTGCTCTTGCGGCCCACCGCCAATCTCTCCACCGGTGGGACCGCGATCGACCGGACGGAAGAAATCCATCCCGAAAACGCGCTGATCGCCAGGCGGGCGGCACAGATCGTCGGTCTCGACATTGCCGGGATCGACTTCGTCTGTCCCGACATCTCACGGCCGGTCAGCGAAACCGGCGGCGGCATCATAGAGGTGAATGCCGGTCCCGGCTTTCGCATGCATCTCGAACCCTCGTCGGGGCGCGCCCGCAACGTCGCACGGCCCGTGCTCGATCTTCTCTTCAAAGGCGGCAAGGACGGCCGGATTCCGATCTTCGCGATCACCGGGACCAACGGCAAGTCGACCACTGCCAGAATGCTGGCGCACATCCTGCAGGCGAATGGCGCAACCGTCGGGCTCACCTCGACCACCGGCGTCTACCTGAACGGCGAACGAATCATCACAGGCGATTGCTCAGGCCCGCAGAGCGCCAGGATCGTGCTGCGCGAGCCGGGTGTCGATGTCGCGGTGCTGGAATGTGCACGCGGCGGCATCCTCCGCGAAGGGCTTGCCTTCGATGCATGCGATGTTGGCGCGGTGCTGAACGTCCACGGCGATCATCTCGGGCTGAGGGGCATCGACACGATCGAGGACCTGGCGGAGGTGAAATCGGTCGTGGTCGAGTCCGTCCGCCGCGGCGGATGGAGCATTCTTAATGCCGACGACGTCCACACGTCCGCAATGTCGCGAGATGCCGGCGGCAGGATCTGCTACTTCTCGCTGGCGAGCAGGAGCGAGTGGCCCGGTTTCTTGCGCAGCCACCTGGCGGAAGGCGGCCGCGCCGTGACGCGGGAGCCAAGCAGCGACGGCTGGGACATTTTCATCCACGAGGATGGGGAATCGATGTTCCTGATGAGCGTCGACGAAATTCCCGCGACCTTCGAGGGTTCGGCCGAATTCAACGTTGCCAACAGCCTGGCAGCCGTCGCTATGGCGCATTGCCACGACGTTCCGGCGGCAACGATCCGGGCGGCGCTGGCGGAGTTTGGCACCTCGTTCGAGCAATCTCCCGGTCGCCTCAACGTCTTCGACGGGCATGGTTTCCGCACGATCGTCGACTATGCGCACAATCCGGAGGGGCTGAGGGCGCTCGGAAAGCTCGTTTCCCACATGAGGCGCGGCTATCAGCGCACGATCGGCCTGGTCGCCATACCGGGCGACCGCCGCGATTGCGACATCCGCGAGATGGGCGCGATCGCTTCGCGGATATTCGACGTCATCGTCTTCAAGGAGGATGAGCAGGAGCTGCGCGGCCGAGCCCCCGGAGCGATCGCCGGCTTGCTGCGGGAAGGTGCCTTGAACGCCGGCTGCGCCCCAGGCCGCATTCACGCCGTCTGTCCCGAGAAGGAGGCCGTCGACGTGTGTCTCCGGCTTGCACGGGAAAACGACCTTGTCGTGCTGACCGTCGACGACGTTGAAGCCGTGTGGCGGCAAGTAACCGGCTTCGGAGGCGCGACGCCTTCGAGGGGAGGGCCCGATCAGACCCATATTCGCCATCTGAGGGCTGGCTGATGTGGTCGCTGATCCTGCACGGCGGCGCCAAGGAGATCGATCCGCAAGAGGAGGAGGCGCATCGCAACGGATGCATCGAGGCGCTCGAGGCAGGTCGGGCCGTCCTGGCCGGCGGCGGAACGGCGGTCGATGCCGTGGAAGCTGCCGGTCGCGTCCTCGAGGCCGACCCGACATTCAATGCGGGATATGGAAGTGCCCTCAATTCGGACGGCGAGGTCGAGATGTGCGCTGGCCTGATGGAGGGCAGGGACTTCAATGTAGGTGCCGTCGCAGTGATCAAGGGCGTGCGCCATCCAATCAGTGTCGCGAAGGCCATGCTGCATGAGGAGCCGATCCTGCTGGCGTCGGAGGGGGCCCGGCGTTTCGCCGCCGACAAGCAGCTGGAGCTTTGCGATCCGGCGGATTTGATCACGCCGCAGCAGCGCGACGCCTCCAGCAAGTCGGAGGCGAAGGATACGATCGGTGTGGTTGCCCTGGATCAGTACGGGGACATCGCCGTGGGCACTTCGACCGGCGGACTGGACGGCAGTGCTCCGGGTCGTGTGGGGGATTCTCCGCAACCCGGTTGCGGCTACTATGCCGACAACCAATTGGGAGCCGTCGCCTTCTCGGGAGACGGTGAGCATATTGCGCGAAAGGCTCTCGCGGCCCGTGTCATGCAGGCACTCTCGGCGCGGCAGGCATTGTCCTCGGGGCAGGCTGAAGGCGGCCTGGAGCAGGTGCTGAATCCCGCGCTCAAGGAAGTCGAGGCGATCGGCGGCGAAGCCGGAGCCATCGTGCTTACCGCGACCGGCGTGTCTGGATGGGCGCATAACAGCAGGGAGTTCGCAGTCGCATTCATGACCAGCGAGGACAACCACCCACACGTTTTCCTGCGCAAGAAAGACGTGGACAAATGACCGACAAGAAGAAAAAACGATCCTCGAACGGTAAAGCCGGAACGCTCGTCATCATCGGCGGCCACGAGGACCATGATGGCGATCGTGTCATCTTGAAGGAGGTGGCGAGCCTGGTTCCGAACGGCCGCCTGGTGCTTGCCACCATCGCGTCTCATGAGCCGGATGGCTATCTCGAGAAGTATCAGAGGTCCTTCGGTGAACTGGGCATCAAGGATGTCATCGAGCTCTACGTCAACGACCGCCTCGAGGCAGCTCATGAAAAGAAAATAAGTGCGCTCGCAGACGTGAGTGCGGTGTTCTTCTCCGGCGGCGACCAGCTCCGGATCACCAGCCAGATCGGCGACACGCCCATCGACGAGCGGGTGCACGAAATCTATGAAGCCGGAGGCGTCATTGCCGGCACCTCCGCGGGCGCGTCGGTCATGAGCGACACGATGATGGTGAAGGGGCCGAACGCAGCGTCCTTTCGGATCGGCCACATTCGGATGGCGCCGGGACTGGGCCTGCTGCCGAATGTCATCATCGACCAGCACTTTGCGGAACGGGGCCGCATTGGGCGGCTCATCGGGGCGGTGTCGCAGAACCCGCGCGTCCTCGGCATCGGCATCGATGAAGACACGGCGATCGTGGTGAAGGGCGAGATGTTCAAGGTCATCGGCAGCGGCGCTGTCTATCTGGTCGATGCAGCCGGCGTGACCCATTCCAACATCGCGGAAGGTGAGCCTGATGCCGCCCTTTCCATCCATGATCTGAGGGTTCACGTGCTGAGCTCAGGCGATGCGTTCGATCTCGCGCTGCGACGACCGGTGGGGATTCCTTAAGACTTCGCCGCACTCAAGCTGATGGTGTGGCGCGGTCCGCGTACCGCGAAAACCGCATATATGAAGCAGTTCTCCTATTTGAAGTCGCCCAACCAGGATTGTCGCGTTGTGGCAGGCCCGGCTAGGATTACAGACGGCCTCTCGTCGGCTCGAATCCCGCAAAGCTGAGACCTTCGCTCGCCCGGCGTTCTGCCGGGCTAACCCCGCCGGCGACTGGCCTGAATGGCAGCAAAGGTTACCGGACGAAACCCCCAGGCGTCGACGCCGACATCATGCTGGCGCGTCATCGGCTTCAGACGACCGTGCGAATGACCGTGCAGGTTTACCGATCTCTTGCCGATCTGGTTCCAGGTGCGAAAAGGATAGTGACACAGAACCAGCAAGCGGCCCTCGACAAGAAGCTCCATGTAGTGGTGCACGCTCGCCCAGGCCGGGTCGCCGATGGTGGCGGCGCTGTCATTGTTGCCAATAATCAGGTGCTTGGACCCGTTAAGAGACGACAGCAGTGAAGAGACGGTCTCGGCTGGACCCTTGGCGAAATCGCCGAGGTGCCAGACCTCGTCGTTCGGGCCAACCGTTTCGTTCCAAAACGCAACCAGCGCCTGGTCATGCTCGACCAACGAGGCGAAGGGACGCCGGTCGAGGCGCAGAATGCGCGGATCGTTGAAATGCGTATCGGAAGTGAAGAAGATCATGCGCCGCGGCCGGCTGCGATGCGCGATTGGCGGTCGCCTCTAACTGCCGGAGCGCTCTTCGGCTTCATCATCGATCCCGATCGGGGCTTCCCTGAGCATCTTGAGTGCCTCTTCCTTCGTAAGGCCGCACTTGCGCGCGAAGTAGAGCGCCTCGATCGCCTTTTCGCGATCCGCCGTGGATTTTGCGTGCTGTTTGGGCTTTTTGCCCATCGTTCTCTGCCACCTTCCGAGGCCACCAAACCATCACAGTGCCGCGTTGTTCCCGTGCATGGGCTGACCTGCCGGACTGCGCGAATGCCGATGTCGCCGACACCGCGCGAGCCCCAGACAGCGCGTATATCAGCCGGCTCGCGACACCGGCGGAGCGACTCCAACCCCGACAGCGTGAATTCAAACGAAAGCCCGCGCCGTGGGAGGGGCCGGCGCGGGCGATCGGGCTACCGATCTTGCAGCGCGGGGGTCGACCGCTGCATGGCTCGAACTGTGCAAGCGAGCATTTGTTCCGGGCCGCATGCAAAGCATCGGCGTTTCATTGCAATTCTGGGGGACACAACCAGCATTTCGCTTCAGTCCGCCGCCGATGTAGGAGGATGAATACCGCCTTGCGCTAATTCGTCCGCCCTGGACACGAAACCAACCGCGCATTGAGCGCGTAGCTTCGGCGATTTAAAAACACCTGCACTGGAATATTTCCGGGCGCATGGAACATCTCCGGCCGCTGATGTTTAGGCCGGAATGACGATGATCTCTGTTCTTACAATGATTTACTCTCTCGCCATCTTTATCGGCGCGAAGCGGCGCAACCTCTTGGTGAATGCGAAACTCGATAGAGTTTTGCGCAATATGGCTGGCGCAGAACTGAATCAACGTGGCCAGTAAACCGCAACACCGCCGGTTCCAGTTCACAGCCAGTGTCCTCGCGGCCGCTACCTCGGTTCGGGTGGCAAGCGGCTCGGCAGGACTGCAAGGGCCGCCCCCTCTGGGCTGGCTGGTGCGTGGTCGACCCGATTTCGTCGATGAGGGCGGAGCACGCTGGCTCGAATTGGGGAGCCGCGTCCACGATCCCCGCACCGGGGCACGCACCTTAGGTCCGGCCCACGCGAGTGGCTTCGGAGGACCTATCCATGAACGATGATGATCCTATAGATTCGCTCGCCAATGCAATTCGTCATCGCAGCGCAATTTTGTTTGTGGGGGCGGGGGTATCGATCAGCGTCGGACTTCCGTCTTGGGAGAAACTCATCGAGCGAATGGCAAAGGAGCTCGGCGTCGACGATGAATTTTCCACGCGACGCGATCGTTTTCAGACCTTGGCCGAATACTATCGGATCAAGCATGGCAGTATCGGACCACTTCGCAGTTGGATGGACAGAAACTGGTCTGTCGCCAAGGAACGGATTGAGAAATCGGAATTGCACCGACTCATCGTGACGCTCGATTTTCCCGTCATCTATACGACGAACTATGACCGGAACCTGGAACTCGCTTTTGAAATCCACGGTCGAGAGTACGTGAAAGTGGCCAACGGACGGCACGTTGCGCAGGCCCGTCGAGGCGTAACGCACATCGTGAAATTTCACGGCGACTTTGACGAGGACTCTTCCCTTGTCCTCACCGAAACCGACTATCTTGACCGCCTGTCCTTCAATTCTCCCCTTGATGTCCGCTTTCGCTCCGATGCTCTCGGCAGCACGATCCTGTTCATTGGCTATAGCCTCTCCGATCCAAACATCCGGCTGCTGTTGCACCGGCTTTGGCAGACCTGGCACCGGTCTGGATATGAGAAAGATCGTCCCCCTTCGTTCATCTTCATGCCCAGCCGCAACCCTGTGGAGGAGGCCGTGCTTGGGCGCTGGGGTATTTCGGTGCTCGTTGGCGCAGGTGATGATCCTGAAGCCGGTCTGACGGACTTCCTCAGGCGTTTGGTGGAAGCGGTGGGGGTGACCTGAGGCGCGCTCCCCAGTGGACTGCAGTTGGGTTTTCTCAGGTGCGCGGTGACCGACGCACCAGGCGGTGGCCGACAGGCACCAGATCAGCGACTGTTGGAGCTAGGACTTCCACAATCAATCCCGCCGCGATCATCTTGGCGTGAAGTCGATCTCCGGCGTCAATTGCCGGCAATATGCACAAACAAGGTCAATCGTCGTTTGCACATCATCCAGGCAAACAACTTCGGACGGGGTATGCATGTAACGCAAAGGCACCGAGAGCACTCCACTTGCCACGCCGCCTCGGTTCTGCTGCATGACACGCGCGTCGGTAGGGCTTGAGCTGCCCACCGCCTGAAGCTGATAAGGTAGGCCCTCTTTCTCGGCCACCGACTTCAGCAGATTGAACACCACCGGGTTGGTGTTCGCGCCTTGAGTGATTGCCGGCCCTTTCCCAAGGTCCAGTTTGCCCTGATCCTCGGCGCGAGCGCGCGGATAGTCCATCGCCACGCCCATATCGATTGCGAGGCCGGTTCGAGGTGCGATGTTGAACGCTGAGGTCATCGCGCCTCGGGACCCAATTTCCTCTTGAACCGTACCCAGGATATAGAGGCCCACGCCGGGGTGAACGCCTCCCTCCTCGGAGAGGCAGCGCAGGACCTCGGCGCCGATGAGGAGGCCAACCTTGTTGTCGAACGCTCGTCCGACAGCAAGGTTGGCCTGTAGCGCCGCAAACTCGCCGTGGATAGTGACCGCGCTGCCGACCTCTACGACCTTCAACGCTTCCTCTCGCGAACTCGCGCCGATATCGATCCATAGTTCCATCAGCGAGGGAGTTTGAGACGTGTCAGAGGCTTTGAAGGTCTGGATTGCTTTGCGACCTACGACGCCCAGGATCGGCTCCTTGCCGTGCACCCAGACACGCTGGCCGATTTCAGTGGCAACGTCCGTTCCACCTATGGTGCTGAAGAAAAGAAAGCCGTCATCGTCGATGTAATGGACGATGAAGCCGACCTCATCCATGTGCCCGGCATACATGAAGCGCATAGACGCCTCAGGATTGATGATCGCCGTGACATTGCCCATGACGTCCGTCGTCAACCTGTGGGCATAGGGACGAACATACTCGCGGAAAAGCTCCGCTACGGGTTGCTCAAAGCCGCTCGGCGACGGGGTCGCCACAATTTCCTTCAAGAACTTGAGTGATTCATCGCGCATCAAGCTGACTTTCACGGTTCACGGGGTGGAGGGCCATTCGAGCATGGTCATACTCGTCGGGCTTCGCGCCAATTTTGGCCTTCTTCGGTGCGATCGCCCGCGAATTGGTCAGCCCAAGGCAGGTTGTGGAGCCAGGCTTCGCGCCGGGGGGTCCAAAGCTCGTATGTCGGGAGAAGGTCGTTTGGCGCATCGTCGAGAGTGCCGGTCATGATCTCGGCTTCGTCGTCGCGGAGATTCACCACGCGCGACCCGCATGCCGGACAAAAACCTCTGCCGTTGAACGCCGCAAGCTCGCCCTTGCACTGGTAAGCCGACCGCGGCCACACGGCAAAGGCACTGTAGGTGCTGCCGCTGGTTCGCTTGCAATCCTGGCAATGACACAAGCCAACGCGCAACGGCGCGCCGGTAACAACATACCTCACAGACCCGCAAAGACAGCCGCCGGTCCGCTCTATCTTGTCAACCTCGTCGTTCATGGTCGCCGCCGACATGAGTGAGGGAAGCGTGTTGGACTCCGCTCTGCTGTTTGCATCGAGGCATCAAGTTAATGGGCAATGTCTTCAACAAGGCCTAGCTCCAAAGCTCTTGCTGCCATCAGGTAGCAGCTGTTCAGGGCATGGTCGCGCAGCTCTTCCAGCGATGTTCGAGAACCTTGGACGAGATCGGCGAACCCTTCATTCTCGAGTCGCTCTGCCGTTTCCAACAGCGCAAGTTGTTCGCGAACGATCTGAAGACAGCTTCGAATTGGTCCATTCAGAACCAAGTCTTTCTCAAGCCTTCTTTCATGAATCAGCAGGACTGCTTGCGGGCAAAGGAACCTGCAGGCTTTCGGGAAAGCGGCAAGGACCGTTACCCCGGCAGAGTAAACCGTATTCTTGCCAATGATGTAGCCGTTGCGGCCCGAGTGTTTCAGAAAAAGTTTGAACTCTAGAGCTAGACGTCGCGCGCCGTCGGCGTCGCCTCCGGGCGTGTCGATTTCAACGTAGAGATCGTCTTCCCCGGAACGCACGGCTTTCAAATCGTCCAAGGCTTTGGTGACGACAGTGTCATCAATCAAGCCGTGTATACGCAAGTTTGGATCGAACAAAAGCCGGTGAAGGTCTGGAGCGGGCGGCGGGGAGACGGTGTGTTCGGCTGACTGGGGCAACAGGTCCATATAGGCATCCTCATTATGGGGGCCGAACTTAGTTGGTACCCTTTTGTTCCCTTGAGGGAGTTCGAGCGGTGGTGATCACAGCCGCGTCTCTCGGCGGCTGTGGAGCTCCCTCTTTCATTGCAGATCCTTTTCGCACCAGGCCCGGTAGAGGCACCTCAGCCGCTAGGTTGGCTCCATCGGCATATCGGGCATTTGCCGGAGCTGACGCAGTCGCTTTGCTGATTTCTGCCACGTCCGGGACCAGTCCTGTGGACGGTTGAACTCAACGGCCTCAATGGTTCCCGGCTGCTGCCTTCCGGACCCCCGCGGTCGGGCTATTTTTCCTGGCCGTGCCATTTTTCCGGGGGGCTGAAACAAACAGCTTTGTTGGCAGTTCTAGCGTCCGGAGCACCGGCTCCGCGCGGCGCGGCCGAGCGGCCGGGGCTGTCCGGCAGGAGGTCCAGCAATGTCTCACGATATGCAAAGACGATTTGCAACGCGCTTGATCGCGGTTGCGCTGATGCTCTCGGCCAGTGGCGTGGCGCCTGTCCTGGCCCAGGATACCCCGACCGACTTCACAGCGATCATCCAGCAGAAATTGCCGGCCGTGGTCGCGATCACGACCCGGGAGGTTGTCCAGGACCAGACGACGGCGGGCGACTTTACAAGTCCGTTCGACGGCCAGGGCCTCGGACCCGTTCAGCCGCAGGTGAGGGAGGCGCTTGGCTCCGGATTTGTGATCAGTGCCGACGGCTACATCGTCACCAACAACCATGTCGTTGCCGATGCGACAGAGATCCATGTCGTATTTTCCGACAAGGAAACGGCGCCGGCGCAATTGGTCGGCCGTGACCCCGCCACCGATATAGCGGTGCTGAAGGTCGACCCGCGGCCCAACATGACCACGACCAAATGGGGTGACTCGGATGCAATGCAGCCGGGCGCATGGACAATCGCGATCGGCAGTCCCTTCGGGCTCGGAGGGACTGTCACTGTCGGCGTTCTTTCGGCCCGCTCGCGAGACATTCAAGCCGGGCCGTATGACGATTTTCTCCAGACGGACGCGTCGATCAATCGAGGCAACTCGGGCGGTCCGCTGTTCAACGCACGTGGCGAGGTGATCGGCGTCAACACCGCCATCGTCTCGCCGTCCGGCGGCAGCATCGGGATCGGGTTTGCGGTGCCATCGCGCACCGCCCAAAGCATCGCCGACCAGTTGATCAGAACCGGCCGGATCGAGCGTGGCTTCATCGGGGTCCGCCTGCAGGACATCACGCCGTCGCTGGCTGAGGCCCTCGGGATGAAAGATGACAAGGGCGCGCTGGTTGCTTCGGTCGAGCCCGGCAGCCCGGCGGAGAAAGCCGGCTTGAAGCCGGGTGACGTGATCACCCGGTTCAACGGCAAGGGCATTGAGGGTGTCCATGACCTCACGCTTGCGACGGCTAGCCAGAAGCCTGGCAGCAAGGCCACTCTGACACGGAGTAACGGCGGAAAGGACCAGGAGATCGCGCTTGTCATCGGTGAGCGCAAGGATGCGGAGGTGAAGACCGGCGCTGTTCCCGACAAGAAGTCGGCGGCCGAAGGCCTCGGCCTATCCCTCAGCCCGATTCCGGATCAGGCGCGTCAGCAGCTAGGCATCAAATCAGGAACAACCGGCGTCTTCGTCGTGGAAGTGGTTCCCGATGGCCTTGCCGCCCGGAGCGGATTGCAGCCCGGCGATGTCATCATATCGGCCAACAATCGCCGCGTGACGGAGCCTTCGGATATCGTCGAGGAATGGGCGAACTCTCGCCGGCAGAGCAAGCCCATCCTGTTTCGGCTGGAAAGGCAGGGGCAGTCCGTGTTCGTGGCGGTCGCCGGGAAATGACCAGGACGGCCATGTGACTGCACCAGGATCCGCTTGCGGATCCCGCTCCAAGGGTGTCGGACCCCAGGTGCACCGGGGAAGCATCGCCGCAGAAAGTCTGCGGGATGCGCTCATCGGCCGGGTGCGCAACGCGCACTGATTCTGCAGCGCCATCGTGCTCGAAGGCGCTCGCCATCCTCAGGCAGTTTCGCGCCTTGCCGTAAGCCGTGCCTGGAGAAGGACGACGACGAGCAAAAACAGCCCGCGGATCACCGACTGCCAGTAGGCTGACAGCGAAATCCAACCCATGCCGTTTTCGAAGTTCAGGACGTTGAAAAGGATCCCGAGCAACAGCACGCCGGCCAGCGTGGTCAACACCGAGCCCGAGCCGCCGGTCAGCAGCGTCCCGCCCACGACCACGGCTGCGATGGCAAACAGCTCCCAGCCGACGCCCTCGATCGGCTGGCCTGCGCCGAACTGAGAAGCGAGGACGACGCCGGCGAGCCCGGCCAGGCACCCGCTTGCGACATAGACGAGAAATTTGACGCGGTCAGTGCGCAGCCCCATCAGCCGCGAGGCATCCTCGCCACCGCCGATGGCCAGCACCGTCCGTCCCGTGCTGGTGTAGTTCAGGACCACTGAGCCGACGGCATAGGCAACCAGGGCGATGACTGCCGGAATCGGGAAAATCCAGAAATTCCCTTGGCCGATGGCGGTGAAACCCGAATCATAAGACACCGAAACGGTCTGGTTGCCGGCCAGAAGCAGCGCCGAGCCGCTTGCGGCCAGCATGGTGGCAAGCGTGGCGATGAATGGCATCAGGTTTCCGCGCGTAACCAGGAGCGCGTTGATCAGCCCGGCTGCCAGGCCGGCGCCAACGCCCGCTGCAAGGCCTGCCGCGATGCCGTGCGGGCTCGCCAGGGCGGAAGCGACGCTGCCCAAGGCGGCGACGGAGCCGACGGACAGGTCTATGCCGCCGGTCATGATCACGAAGCACATGCCGAGCGCGACGAGCGCGAACATCGAGTTGTAGCGCAGAACGCTCATCACGTTGAAGAGGCCGAGGAAGCGGTCGTAGCGCAGGAATCCGAACAGGACGAGGGCTGCAAGCGCGATGACGACACCGTAAGTGCCGATGATGCGAACCAGTCTGGCGCTGTTCATGGATTACACCCGGTGTTGCTGCTGCAGCCAGACGGCGAATGCGATGATGCCGGCCTTGACGACGAGCGCAGCGGCGTCGGGCACGCCATTGGCGAGCAGCGTGTAGCGCACCAACTGGATGGTCAGTGCGCCCAGCAGGGTGCCGATGATTGTGGCCTTTCCGCCACTAAACAGCGTGCCGCCCACCGCGACCGCCGCGATGGCGTCGAGTTCCATGCCCAGCCCCACGAGATTGGCGTCGCTGGAGGAGTTGATCGCAATGACGACGAGACCGGCCAGCCCCGCGCACAGGCCGCTGATCGCATAGACGGCGAGCTTGATCCTCGATACGGCGATGCCGGCCAGTTCAGAGGCCTTTTCATTGCCGCCGACAGCCAGGATGCTTCGCCCGAACACCGTGCGGTGAAGGGCCCAAGCGGCCGCCGCAACCAGCACGGCCATGATGATGACCTGCGCGGGAATGCCGAGCGGGCGGGCAAGTCCGATCCACTGGAATTGCGGCACGCGGAAGGTCTGCAGATTGCCGTTGGTCATGACCTGCGCGATCCCGCGCCCGGCGATGAACAGCACGAGCGTTGCGACGATCGGTTGGATGCGGAAGCGCGAGACCAACCAGCCGTTGAACAACCCGAACAGGCCGGCGACGAAGATCGAGGCAACCATCGCGACGGCTACCGCCAGATAGATGTTTCCGACCGGGAAGATCGTGCCCATGAAGATCATCGGCGCCAATGCGCCGGAGATCGCCATCAGCGAACCAACCGACAGGTCGATGCCGCCGGTGGCGATCACCAGGGTCATCCCCACCGCGACGATCACAATCGTGCAGACCTGGGTTAGGTTGACGTTGAGTGTCTGCAGCGTCGCGAAATTGCGCGTATAGGCAAGGTTGAAGACCACCAGCAGCACAAGCGCGATCACCGTGCCGTAGCGCGCCAGGAAACCGAACACATCAAAGCGGCGGTTTCCAGCGTCGTTGGCTGCGGATGGTGTGGCCAGATCGCTCACGCTGCCTCCTTCGCCGCGCCGCCATGCGCCATCGCCGCGAGCACGTCCTCCTCGTTGGCTGCCTGGCCTTCCAGTTCGGCCACCCTCACTCCTTCGCGCAGCACGAATATGCGGTCGGCTCCTTCCATCACTTCCTCGAGTTCCGAGGAGATCATCAGCACGCCGAGCCCGTCATCGGCAAGCTTGCGGATGAGGCGCTGGATCTCGGCCTTGGCCCCGACATCGATGCCGCGCGTCGGCTCATCGAGAATGAGCAGCTTCGGGTTCATTGCCAGCCAGCGGGCAAGCAGCACCTTTTGCTGGTTGCCGCCCGACAACTCGCGGACCTTCTGGTTAGGCCCCGAGCATTTGATGTCGAGTTCACGAATGAAGCGCTCGACGATCTCCTTCTGCCGGGCCTCGTTCAGGATGCCATTGCGGCTGATTTTCGGCAGCAGTGCCAGTGTTATGTTCTCCGCGACGGTCATTTCCGGCACGATGCCCTCGGCCTTGCGGTCCTCAGTGCAGAAGCCCATCCCTGCGGCGATGGCATCAGCGGCACGTGCGGGATGGTAGGACGCGCCCTCCATCGTCATCTCGCCTGCGCTCCGGCGGTCGGCGCCGAATACGAGGCGGGCTGTTTCGGTGCGGCCGGCGCCGAGCAAGCCGGCAAAGCCGGCGATCTCGCCGCGGCGCAGGTCGAAGCTCACGTCACGCACCAACTGGCCGGCCGCCAGCCCTTGCGCGGTAAACAGCACATCACCGATCCTCGACCGATCGCGTTCACCGAACGCGGTCGCATGGCCTTCGACGGCTGCGACGTCGCGGCCGAGCATGGCCGCGACCAGCTCCAGCTTGCCGATGTCGCTCATCGCCGCGCTTCGCACCGTGCGGCCGTCACGCATGATCGTGACCCGGTCGCAGACCTCATACAACTCGTCGAGCTTGTGGCTGACGAACAGAACGGAGACGCCGTCGGCCTTGAGCTGACGGATAACGCTGAACAAGACCGAGACTTCACGCTCGTCCAGCGAGGAGGTCGGCTCATCCATGATCACGAGGCGGGCGGAAAAGCCGATGGCGCGGGCGATCGCCACCATCTGCTGCGTGGCGGTGTTGAAATCGCTGAGCGGGCGGCGCACGTCGATGCCGATCGAGAAGCGGCTGAGCAGGCGCTCGGCTTCCGCATGCATCGCGCTCCAGTCGAGCAGGCCGCGGCGGCGCTTCTCGCGTCCAAGGCAGATGTTCTCGGTCACCGAGCGCAGCGGTACGAGATTGATCTCCTGGTAGATGGTGCTGATGCCGCTGACCTGCGCCTGATGCGGAGACCCAACTTCGAACGGCTTCCGTTCGAACAGCACCTGCCCCGCATCCCGGCGGTAATAGCCGGTGAGCACCTTGATAAGCGTCGATTTGCCCGCACCGTTCTGGCCGATGAGTGCGTGGATCTCGCCCGGAAGAACCTGGAGCGAGGCATCGGCCAGGGCAGGGATGCCGGCAAAACGCTTCTGGATGTCACGCATGTCCAGGAGCAGCGCGGCTTGGTCCGGCTGAGCGGTCATCGTCAAACTCCCAAACCCTACCCGCCGAAGCGGGTAGGGCAACTGGAAAGAAAGTGGATATCAGAACGCAATATCGAAGTCTTTCTTCGCGTTCGTGGCGTCGAAGAAGGCATCCTCGTTCTTGATGAACGGCGGGATCTTCTTGCCGGCCGCATAGTCGGCCATCGTTGCGAAGGCCTTCGGCCCGAACAGCGGGCTGCAAGCGCAGATAGCGCCGATCTTGCCGTCAATGATCGCCTGGACGCCTTCCTTCTCGCCGTCGATCGACAAGATCAGCACATCCTTGCCCGGGGTCTTGCCGGCTGCTTCCAAAGCGGCGATGGCGCCCAGCGCCATCTCATCATTGTGCGCGTAGATGATATCCGCATCAGGGTGCGCCTGAAGCAGCGTCTCGGCGACCTGCCGGCCCTTGTCACGAGCGAAGTCGCCGGACTGCGATGCCAGGATGGTGAACTGCGAGTGCTTGGCGATGAAATCGTCGAAGCCTTTCTTGCGGTCGGTAGCGGCCGAGGCTCCGGTCGTGCCTTCCAGCTCGATGATTTTCGACTTGCCATTGGCGTTCTTGACCAGCCATTCGCCGACGCGGGTCGCCTCCTCGATGAAATCCGAACCGATGAAGCAGACATAATCCTCGCCCGGCTTGGCCATGGTGTGATCAACGTCGCGGTCGACCAGAAACACCGGTATGCCGGCATCGCGCGCGGCAAGAATGACCGGCACCAGGGGCTTGTCTTCGCGGGGCGGCAGGAAGATTGCGTCGACGCCCTGCGCGATCATCGAGTTCACGTCGGAGGCCTGCTTGGCCGACGAACCGGCGGCATCCGTGTAGACCAGCTGATGGCCGAGCTTGGCGGCTTCGTCCTGCATGCTCTTGGTCTCGGCAAGGCGCCACGGATTGTTGCTTTCCGTCTGGGCGAAACCGACCTTGTACTTGTCCTTCTTGGCGAGTGGCGGGAGCGCCGCGAAGGCGCGTGAGCCGAGTGTCAGCGCGACCGCGCCGGCGGCGGAGCCAACCAGTAGTTTTCGACGGGTAATGATCATGCTCTTTCCTCCTTTATTGTCGCTTTCAGCGACTGTGTAATTTCCTCACGATATCGGCCCAGACGGCTTCGGCGATGACGCCGTCGGCAAGCTGGATCCGGCGCTATGCCGCCTCCAAAATAAAGTCGGCGCAGCGGTCGCCCAGCATCATGGCGGGCGCCGCCGTATTGCCGGCATTGATGTTGGGGCAGGCCGACATGTCGGCAACCCGCAGATTGTCTATTCCGCGCACGCGCAGCGCCGCGTCCAGCACCGCCATCCGGTCGCTGTCCGAGCCCATCCGGCATGTCCCGGCCGGATGGTAGTTGGTCTTCACAAAGCGCTTGCAATGCTTTGTCATGGCTTCGTCGCTGAGATCATCCTGGCTTGGCACGGCAATGGCCTTGACCCGATCGGCGAGCGGCTTGGTCTGAAAAGCCTGCAGGAAATAACGCTGGCCGGAGATCATTTCCCTCATGTCGTCGGGATGTTTAAGCAGGTTCGGCGAAACGATCGGCATGTCCTTCGGATCCGCCGAACGCAGCCTTACGAAACCGCGCGACTTTGGCTTCACCACCACTGTCGTCACGGTAAGCCCATAGGTGTTCTCGACCAAGGTCAGGATATCGCGGTCCAGATAGACGTGCGGCACGCAGAAGGCCTGGATCGTCGGTTCGCCCTCCGGATCGGCCGGATTGACGAAGGCTCCGGCCTCCACCCCCGCTGACAGGATCGTGCCGGTGCCGAAGAGCTTGAAATGCAGGCCGTTCCTGATCATCCTCCAGCCTTGGCCCTGCCTGAAATAGCCGTATGGGCCGTTTGCGGTGGCGATGATCGGCACCTCCGGATGGTCGATCAGGTTTTCGCCGACCCCGGGCAGGTCGGCGACGCAGGAAATGCCGTGCCCGGCAAGCGCCTCGGCGGGGCCGATGCCGGACAGCATGAGCAGTTTCGGCGAGACGAGGGCACCGGACGAGACGATCACGTCGGCATCCGCATGGACGGTATGCTCGGCGCCCGACGCATCCGAATAGACGACGCCGGTGACCCGACCGTTCTCGATCAGCAGCCGGCTGACTGTGCAATTGAGTTTCAGCGTCAGCTTGGGATCATTCGTCAGCGGCTCGATGAAGGCATAGGCGGCGCTGCTCCGCTTTCCCCGCCGGTTCATGAACTGGTAGAAGCCGACCCCGCGCTGCGACGGTCCGTTGAAGTCATGGTTGTACGGCAATCCAAGGCCTTGGACGGCCTGGACGAACCAACGGGAAACATCATCGATGTGGCCTGGATCCGAGACCAGCAGCGGACCTTCGCTGCCATGCAGTTCGCCGCCGAGGCGGTTGTTTCCCTCCATGCCGGTGAAATGCGGCAGCACCGCCTGCCAGTTCCAGCGCACGCCGGCATTGTTGCCGCGCAGCAGTTCGTCCCACTCCTCATAATCGGCCGAGCGGCCTCGCATGTAGACCTGGGCGTTGACCGAGGTGCCGCCGCCCAGCACGTTGCCTTGCGAGATTTCATGGACGCGGCCGTCGAGATGGGCCTGCGGCTCGGTGCGGTGATAGCGCATGAATTTCGAGCCGTTGATCATCTTGAAGATGCCGGGCGGCATGTCGAGCAAGGGATGATGATGGGAATGGCCGGCCTCCAGCAGCAGGGTTCGCCGTCCCGCTTTGACAAGCCTTGCCGCCGCGACGCAGCCGGCCGCTCCGCCGCCCACCACGATATGGTCGTAGGACTGCGTCATGCTTCCGGCGCCTCACGGCTTTCGAATGTACCGCGGACATACTCCCAGGCCGCCGAGAGGTGGTTGAGCAGCGCCCGCTCGGCGCCGTCAGGATCTCGCTCAATGATGGCCGTGCAGATTTCACGATGGCTGAGGAAATTCACGCGGTTGCGCTCGGGCGACCGTGGCATGCGCATCCAATGCGGCGACAGCCAGGCGGTAAATGCCTTGTGCACGACAGGCAGCACCGGGTTGCGCGCGATATCATAGAGCGCTGCGTGGAACGCCACGTCCGTCGCATAGAATTTCTCGGAATCCGGGATCGCCGCCTCGTTCATCGCCAGCGCCGCCCTCAGGGCTGCGATGTCATCCTTGCGGGCATGGATGGCGGCGTTGCGCGCCAGCGACGCCTCGAGGAAGACGCGCATGTCGTAGAGGTTCTTCACGCCCGCCTGGTCGCTCAGCAGATGTCCTACGATGCCGTCGAGGGCGCCGAGCGCGGCATCCAGGCCAGGCCGGCGCGCCACGGGCCGGAACCGCGGACGCGCTTCCACCAGGCCGCGGCTGGCCAGGCGCGCAATCGCCTCACGCACAACGCCCCGGCCTACACCATACTCGATCATCAGTTCGCGCTCGGCCGGCAGGTAGCTGCCGTCGCCAAGCCTTCCGGACGTGATGTCGGCCTCTATGCCGGCCACCATCGCGTCGGCCGCGCGGGCGGCGAGAATAGCCGCGGGCATCTCAGGACGCTCTTCCGTATCCAGCAAGCCTTTTTCCTCCCAGATGGTCCTGTTATTAGAAGGTAAATCGGACCAAAGCACAAGCGGATTGATGCTTTTGTAGGACCAAAAATGACTGATTGGCTTCAGAATCGCTGAAAGATGAGCCACATTGTTGCCAGTCAGCGCTGCCGGTGCAATTATGGTCCGATGAAAAAGCCTGAATGGAGCGCAGCATGAGCCGCACCGAAATCAAGGAAGTCGAGACCCGGCTGTTCCGGGTCCCACTGCGTGAGGTGATGACCGATGCCAAGCACGGCGCGCACACGCATTTCGAGCTGGTCACCGTCACGCTGAGGCTTGCCGACGGCACCGAGGGCACAGGCTACACCTACACCGGCGGCAGGGGCGGCTATGCGATCAAGGCAATGATCGATCACGACCTCGCGCCGTTCCTCAAGGCACGCGACGCAACCCAAATCGACACGATCTACGACGGCATGCTCTGGCACATCCACTATGTCGGGCGCGGCGGCATCGCTTCTTTCGCGATCTCGGCGATCGACATCGCATTATGGGACCTCAAGGGCCGGCGTAGCGGCCTGCCGCTTTGGCAGATGGCGGGCGGGGCCGGGAAGAGCGCCAAGGCCTATCGCGGCGGCATCGACCTAAACTTCACCCTCGATCAGCTTTTGGCCAGCATCGGTTCCTATCTCAATGCCGGCTTCACCGGGGTGAAGATCAAGGTCGGCAAGGACGACCTTGCCGAGGATGTGGCCCGGGTGAAGGCAGTTCGCGAGCGCATCGGCCCTCATGTCACCTTTATGGTTGACGCCAACTACGCGCTGGACGTCCCGCGAGCGATCGAGGCAGCGAGAGCATTCGCCGCCTACGATCTGCTGTGGTTCGAGGAGCCCATCATACCCGACGACTATGAGGGTTACGCCAGCATTGCCAAGGCGACCGGAATGCCCTTGGCAATGGGAGAAAACCTGCATGTCATCGAGGAGTTCGAGCATGCCTTCGCTTGGTCGAATCTCAGCTACATCCAACCCGACGCCTCCAACTGCGGCGGGGTCACAGGCTGGCTGCGCGTGGCAGCGCTCTCACGCAAGGCTGGCATTCCGGTCTGCAGTCACGGGATGCAGGAACTTCATGTCAGTCTCGTTGCAGGTCAGACAAATGCCGGCTGGGTGGAGGCGCATAGTTTCGATATTGACCTTTACACCACCGAACCGCTTAGGCTTCAGGATGGTTTGGCGATAGCACCCGACGAGCCTGGAGTGGGCGTTGTCTTCGACTGGCGCGAATTGGCGGATTTTCGCCAATAGCGCCCCCTGAACGGCGGCACGGCCGCATGCATTTTGTCCGGATCCTGATTCCTCGTTCCGGCAACGCGGAGAGCGCTTCGCCGAGGAAGACTTCGACCGTCTGAAGAACGAACTCGCCGCCGCCGCAGCCAGCGGGCATACCACTTATCGGATGCCACACTTACATTTGTAATTGCAGCGACGCTTCACCGGCTTTAACTCACGCGATCATAGCAGCGACACGACAAATGCAGGCGGCCGCCCGAACACCGGCAGAAGCTGCAAGCATTGGGTGCGCCTGCAGGGAGGCGGCGATGGTTGCAACGCGTACGGACACTGCGCATGCGGTTATGGAGGACTTCATTCTATCACGGCACCGCTCACCGGTCCGCGAAGTTGGATTTTACGAGGCTATGAGTCAAACCCGACAAGCGATCGCCACATCGCGCGAGGTGCTGAGGCGCTTTCGCGAACGTCAGGGCGACGACACTCCTCGAGCAAAGAATACAGACCGTGGTCCTGTCGCCGTGTCAGCCTTCGATGCCGACATCATACGCGCTGCATGCCGAGATCTGATCGCGGAGATGAACGTGCCCGAGTGTCAATGGCGCGAGCTGGCGCGAAGTCTGGTGCGCGAATTCGTGGCCTGCGAGCAGACCGAAGCCGGTTTGGTGGATTGGATCGTTCGCCGGCCAGCGATGACGGAGACGGACGAGGCCGGCCGACCGGAGCCAGCCGGCGAGGCGGCGAATGAGCCAGGAGTCAGTCGACCGCAATCAACGCGAGCAAACAGGTCTCCCGGCGACTTGTTGCGCGGGAACTGCGGTGATCCGAGGATCGGAAACTTTGGCGAGCGGCTTGGACACATCTGATCCTCCTCGTCTCTAGCGTCGGGCTCGTGTTCGCATTTGAAGCATGTAGCGAGGGCTGGCCGATGGCGTGACCTTTCGTTGAGTGGAGACGAATGCGTCCAGCCCACTGTCCAAGGCACGGCGACGGCCATGTCGCGTTGCTCCCGGCCTTCGCACACAAGCAGCCCAAGCCGGATGCCAACCAGGCTGCATTAGGCCAATGGGAACAATTTGCGCGGGCCGAGCTTGGGCTAGCGTCGTACAGAGGTGCAACTATGCAAGATAATTTTGACCGAGCTTCATCCGTCGCGGAGGTTGCGGAATCATTCGTGAGATCCCGGAGGCCGTTCTCTGTCGTATCGACCCGGGATGCGGTCACGATTGTCAGGAAACAGGCAGCTTTTTGCGAGCATACGGATGGCGAGCTTGCGGAGTTGGTGGCGGCAATTGCGGTCAGGCATGGTCGATTGGTCGCGTTCGATCTTGATCTCGACGACACAGGCTTGGAGATCGGTCGCGCAGCATAGCCAACGCCTCACGCAATGAGATAGCCACCGTCAACCGGCAAAATTGCCCCAGTGATGAACCCCGCGAGCGGCGAACACAAGAACAAGGCGGGGCCAGTCAGGTCGCCCGGCGTACCCCAGCGACCCATCGGAGTGCGTTTCATCAATTCCGCGTTGCGAGCTGGATCGGCCCGTGGCGCGGCGGTCATGGCGGTCTCGATCCAGCCAGGCGCCAATGCGTTTACGCGGATGCCATCCCCGGCATAGGCGATGGCGAGCGACTTGGTAAGTTGCACGATGGCGCCCTTGGATGCGGCGTAAGCCGGCGCATGAGCCGCGCCGAAAAACGCGAACATCGAGGCGATGTTGACGATGGCGCCCCCGTTCGAGAGTGCCCCTCGGAACGCGCTCGCACTCCGCATGGAGCCGGTGAGATTGATATCGACCACCGTTTCGAAACCCTGGACAGTGAATTCGGCGGCGCGCAGGTTTACCCCTGCGCAATTTACGAGCGCTGCAACGGATGTGAACTGACTGGAATATCCTTCGACCGCAGTCATGTCCCGGACGTCGAGTACTGAATACGAGACGGGGGTGCCGTATGCACGAGCGGCCGCTACCTCGGCGGCCGTGGCCCCCGTCGCGTGGACGATTGCCCCGGCCCCGGCGAACGCCATGGCGATGCCGTTTCCGATGCCTGTCGTGCCTCCGGTAATGACGACGGTCTTGCCCGCGAAGAAGGGCATGGCCCATATGGAATCGGTCACCAAGATCTCCTCGTTTCGCCTCTGTGGCGGAGCGCGAACTCATCGGCGCGGAAGACAAACGGGCGGATGTCTACCGCACGAACTGATCGACGAAATCCTTACCGAGACCCACGCTCGCATAACGATTTCTGCACATGTCGATCTTGGTGAAAACGTCCTCGAAACCAATCTGCTTGTTATCCTTGTCCAGGTAAACCATGCAGCCGGAAATGTTGAAGAAGGTGATCATCTCGGGCACGTCGCTTGGAACCGTGAGCGTGTGGATTTCACCGGGCGGCTCGAAAACGTAAGATCCGGTCTCTGCCACCCAGTCGTGTTCAAGATAGTGCCAACGCCCCTTGATCACATATCCATGCACGGGGGCCGGATGCAGATGACGGCTTAATATCCCGGCCCGGCGTACGCGGAGCAGATTGCACCACTGCCCCTGCATTGTGTTGAGCATAAGTGGTCGGAACCACACGCCCTCCGCCTGTGGGACCCAGACACGCTCGTCTTCGGGGACGGCAGCGATCGCGATCTCTTTCGGTGCCAGGGGATGGGCGGAGCCGTTGAAGGATTGATACATAGGAACCTCTGTCGCCATTCATTGGAGCGTCCATATCAGCGCGATCCTAACAACTCGGCCGAGTTCTGCCGAGGCGCAATCGGGCGCCCACGCATTGGGAAAGTTGTCGGCGCTCGCCCGCCCGCTGCCGCGACCGCAAGCGGGAAGAGGTTCAGGATGGTCCGTTGGGCGTCGAAGACGATCCGTGGGTTCCTTCTTGCCTTATCATGCGGCTATCCGGGAGTGCACCGGGCTGGTCCTGGTCTGGAAGCCCCGGTTTCGGACTTCCAAGGCCAGCAAGGCGAGTTCGACCTCGTCCAATCGCGACGGGCGTGCATTTTCCGGCATGCCTTCGGCTGTGGCCAGGTCGATCAGATACTCGTTCCAGCCCCAGTTCTTGAGCACGGCGCGTTTCTCGTCGGGTGCGAGCACCGGGTCGTCCACGACCTCCATCGGAGAGGCGTAGAATGTCTCGGGCTCCGAAAGCGCCGTCTGTATGTGCGCTGTCTGTGCACCGGCGCCATAGCCGTGACTTGCCTGGAGCCAAGCCAACTGCAGCCGCTGCCAAACCAGGTCGGAAAAGGCCTGTTTTTCCTCCGATACATGTTGTCTCCTGATCTTGGCCGGGGAAGCAGGAGGTGCCGCCTGCACCACGTAATTGAGGCCTTGACGCTCGGCATAACGGATCGCCGCTTCCAGCGTCGGAAAGTTCAGTTCAACCTGGGTCAGGGTGTCCCGGCCACCGGTATAGCCCATCAGCGGCTCGATGAACGGGGCTGTGCGGCGTTCGAAGACCAATCGCCAGTCCCTGTGGGGCTTTGCCGAGGTCATGGCCGAGCGGCAGGGCTGGTAGATCCGCGCCACTGCGCCCTCCGGAAACACTGACCGTCCCATTGACAAAGCCGGCCCGTCTAGACGAGGCCGATTGTCATTGTCCGGCCGGACGGACGTCTTGGTTGGGTTCCTGATGTTGTCGCTGCTTTGAACTGTCTCCATTGCCTGTCCCTCCCGTTATGAAGGGTCGCACGGGCAGCGGCCGTAAGGGCCGCCACCCATACTGCATCCGTCAGTTCTTCCGGTTGATTGCGATCCGCTTGGCCTTCGCCTGCGCCCGCTCGGTCTTGGGCAACGTCACGGTCAGCACCCCGTTCTTGAAGGTGGCGTTGACCTTGTCTTCTTCGACCTCGTAGCCGAGCGGAATGAGGCGCTCGAAGCGACCGTAGAAGCGCTCGGAGAACTGCCGGTCCTTGTCCTCGGTCTCGGAACGCTTCTCGCCTTTAAGCTTGAGCGCCCCATTTTCCAGCAGGACTTCTATGTCGCTCTCGTCCAGGCCAGGTATTTCCGCCGTGACGCGGACTTCCTTGTCCGTGTCGGAGATTTCGACACTCGGCCAACTGGCGGCGAAAGAGGGACCGAAGGCCGGCAGTCTGGCGCCAAAGCTGCGGAAGGCGTCATCGAACAGCCGGTTTACCTCCCGGTGGAGGGAGACGAAGGGGTCTCGATCTCCGTCGGGGAAGAGACTGGGCGCCGAGTTTCCGTTGCCCCGGCCCCATGGGATCAAGTCACGTACGCTCATTGTCTTTCTCCTTTCGTAGGTCTCTGAGTCGGGCGGGACGCCCGGCTCAAGCGAAAGCCTTCATGGTGGATTGCTCAGGCGGCCAGCTTGTCGGTCTCGACCTTGGGCGCCTCGATCTTCGGCATGGGAGCCCCGCTGGAGATTTCGATCTTGCGCGGTTTCATCTCCTCGGGAACCTCGCGCTTGAGATCGATGCTCAGCAGCCCGTTCTCAAGGCTGGCGCCCTGGACTTTGACATGATCGGCCAGTTCGAACCAACGCTCGAAAGCGCGCCCGTTGATGCCGCGGTACAGATGCCGGCCGTTCTCATCGCCGGATTGCGACCCGCTCACAACCAGCATGTTGGGCTGGTGGGTGACGGTCAGCTGGTCCTGCGAGAAACCGGCGACCGCCATCGTGATGCGATACTGATCATCATCAACCTTGGCGATATCGTAGGGCGGCCAGTTGTCGAACGAGGCCACACGGCTCGCACTTTCAAGCATGTCGACCATGCGGTCGAAGCCGATGCTGGACCGGTATAGAGGGGTAAAATCGAGGTTTGTCTTCATAGCCACATCCTCCTTTGAGCAACATGGACAAGAAGGCGCCAAGAGCCTTGCCGCCTCCCTGTGTTGCCGGCCCCATTGGGCGGCCGGCGACCATCAATTTAGAATCGCGACGTGCACCTTCAAGAGGAAGAATAGGAAAATTTTCATCGGCAATCTGGGCGAACGCACCGATGCCACACCCCTCCCGCCGGCGGGGTCACTCGCCGACGGGTCCATGGTGCAAGAACAACTACGTCGCCCTTAAATCCGATCGACGAATGGTATGAACGCGGCCACTGCCGCGCTGTCACTGCAGTCAGGACCGGCACGCTCATCCGATCGATCCAACTGTTGCAACGCATCCATGATCGTGTCGAAGCTGACCGGTTCACCCGCTCGCGGCAGCATGCGAAGCGCTGGCACGGATTCTACGGCGCAGGCATCCGATGCCCATGACGAAGAATGGCGCGCTTCTCCTGAGCGTCCAGGGCAACATCGGCCAAAACGTCGTGGGGATGTTTGAAATGCCGCGCCGGATGCAGCAAGCGGTCCAGAAAAACGTCAGGGGCCCACGGGTTCAATCGATGCAAAATAGCTCGAAATAGGTCCTTCCATGGACGCTCCTCCGCTTCAGACAATCTCATGCGTGTTTGGCGGCTCTCGCCAGCGGCTGTCGCGATCACGACCAGGCAGATCATCCAGGAACGACGCTCAACGACTTTCCCAGGTGATGTCGATACCGAGACTCATCGTCCGGCACCCTGGGCGGCTCGATCACGACCGATGCGAACGAGCCGTTCGCGATCGAGGGTGGCGATGCTGCACTTCCCCAGATGTTCGGAGCATAGCGAGGGCTGCGGCCTTGGAGCGGCGAGGGGACTTGCCTACATCGCACATGTCGTCGATATGGAGGTCGATGAGTTCGCCGAAGGCTTCAGGCGCGCTAACAGGGCTTTGTCGGCGTCTCACTGCGATCGACTTGGTGTCGGTGCCCCGGCGCCGCGCAACGTCGCGTTGCAGGAAGGTCTTGCTGACGCAGCGTGTGCGGCAGGTTCTAAGGTTCTGATGTTAAACAGATGCTGAAAATCAAATCAAATGTTTATGAGGGGTCGTGTGCAAATACTGCACACGCAAGTTCCGCTTCTCTTCTTTTTTCGTTCCTACGAGGGAGCTGCCGAAAGGCCTTTTCGGACCCTCTTTTGCCGACGATACTATCCGCTCCAATGCGAATGCTCACCAGGATGTCCGTGAACCTGATTGTTGTCTGCGGCGTCCAGTTTGCGTCGTTTGCGTCGTCCAGTTTGTTGGGGGTCCTGGAAGCTTTTCGAACTTTCTGCGTCGCGGGTCAGCCCGAATTGCGCTTGCTTATGGACTCGTTAAGCCTGTGGTCGGGAGGCTCGGACCGCACCGGCCCACGATATCGCGTCGGCGGCGCCGCACCTATTAGATCGCTTATGGCTGGCTGCTGCTCAACAGGGCGAACGTCTACGACGCCCGCCTTCCGCATGAGCCAGGCAGGACACAGTTCCTTCAGTACCGATTTGAGATAGTCGACCATGCAAAGGCAACGCGCGTTGCCGCCTGCCGGTTCCGCCGCCGACTTGGCGCTCACATACCGAGCGTTTGAGTGCTTCCGACAGGTCGAGCCGCCTCAGCGAACAACTCAGCCGCTGCTTGCACCTTATCGGCAGCCTCTTCGACCCGATCGAAGCGCGTCAACACACGACATTGGAGCATCGACAACCGCGCCGCATGGTAAAGCTCGCTGCGCTTGTGACCGTCCAAGTCCAAGGATTGAAACAGCATCGTCATGGCGAAACCCCTCCCTCCGGTGCCCGGCTCTCGTCGAAGGCCGGGCCGTTAGACTGCGATCAATAGTCGGTGTCATAATCGTTGTTGTCGTCCTGCTGAATGACGACGTGACGGCGGTGATGCATCGGACGGTTGATCGATCCGGTGACCACAAAGTCGCTGGACCGGTGATGATGCCGGCGCCAGGCGCGCTCGCCATTGTCGTAAAACGCCTGCTCGCCATGATGGCGGCGATGGAGACGGTGTCCGTTCCGATAGATGACCACACGGTCGTTATTGTTGTCGTCCCAATAATGGCGGTGGTGATGTCGCTGGGTCTGGACGACGATGCCTTCTTCTGCGGACGCGACCGCAGGCGCAGCCAAGCAAAGCGCCAATGCGCCAAGGATGATGGTCTTCATTTCGAGTTCTCCAAAAACCTAAAACGCCCTTCGGTAAGGAAACTTTGCTCAACGACTTTGGTTCCGGCATCGATCGAGACGTGCCCATGAGCACCGTGCGCAAACTCGCAGCGATCAGACGCCAACTCGCGCAAATAGCGGCGCTCGTCGCTGAGATCGAAACGGAGTTCGAGGATCGGAGTTCTGGAGATTGGGTCGAGACGGCGGTTGCCGCCGAGGCTCTCGGCCAGAAGATCGGAAAGGTTTCGGCCGGCGCGTCGGCGGCAAATGGAAAGCCGAGGTAGCGGCTAGGCGGGAATATTTTCGGCAAACGTGACAAACGCGACGGGACGCATCGCGTTTGCGATGGACATAATGGCAATGAACATCGCTGCCAAGATATCTCGCTCTTCGAAAACGGCCAGCGCCGCTTACTTCAGATCAGCACTGAAGCTCCCGAGACCGACCTCGGAATTCGTCGCGGCGGAAAATGCCTACCGCAAAGAACCGACGCTCGGCGGAGTCTGAGCGGCAGGCTCGAAGCACTGAAGATCGAAGCCAACATCGACAACCCTTCCACGGCGAAGATTCCGACGCCCGGCACCGATTCCTTCAAGGACCAGACCGGCGGCGGCCGGCACTTCGAGAAGATTGGGGTCACCAGTGCGCAGCCGGCCGTTACAACTGCAGGTCCAATCAGCCGGACATGCGCCGATTTCAACGGCATCACCAGCCAACTGATAGGCGCGAGCATCCCCAATTTCGTGAGGCTGTCGTCCGGCTTTGTGATCTGTTCGGGCTACATCGATGCCATCAACACCAACAACACCAACAACACTGGCGCAGGCAACGCCGCTAACAATGACATCCTGTGGGGTGACGACGCTGGTTATTTGCAAATGGCACTTCTATCCCGGGGCCCATTGGCCAAGGATCGAATTTCGTGTCGTACCCTTGGCAGGTTCCCAGTACTGCCATTTCGACCGGCGTGCCTGTGGTGACGACATGGCGCCACGAAGGCGGGAGCCTCTATTCTCCGTCAATGGCGGCATCGAGGCGTCCGTTGCGTCGGGTAATACCATCAACGATTTGACGACGCGCAAGATGTGCCTCGGCAAATCGGTTGGCGGCTATCTCGACCGCAAGTTTTTTGAGCTTGCAACGTTCTCGACGGTACCGAGCGCACCCGAGAGGGACACCGTCATTGCCGATCTCATGGCCCACATCGGTGCAGTCTGATGGTTGCGGCAACCTTCTGGCCATGATGTGCAACCAATCGCGATGCGCTAGTTTATGAGTTTGAAGCCTGCGACTAGACCCACGCTGCGTTCAATCTGGGCAGTGTACAGCCCTTTGTTCGCCACGTTGTCCCAGATGTAGAACACGGCGACAGCGGCAAGGATCAACAGAAATATTCGCATGATCTGCGCCTCGGTAACGTGGTTTGCCCACGGCGCCTTAGGCGAGTTGAAGGTTTCGGCCCGAGTCCGCGCGCATCCTCAACACCAGCAGGCGCGTCGCTGCGAATGGCGTCAAAACAATAAGCGCCATCGTGGTGTTGACTAAGAGCGACAGCAAACAGATCGAGCTTTGGGCGTAGCAAACGGATTCCATGACGTTCCCCTTTTCCATCGTTACTGGTGGCCTCCGTGCAGCAGAATGATCCTGGTTCACGAGAAATACAAGCAGTTGCTAATACGTTGATATTTCCCCTAGGGTTGGGGCAACGATGCGAAATCGACGCCGGTCAGTTGTTTGGATAGCGATTGCCCTTGTCCTGGCGGCGTTGGCGATCACGGCGGCGATCATTGGCTTTCAGAATTTACGGCGCTCGTCACCGATCATGGTCTCGGCTGTCTCGGCCTTTAATACTGGGGGGCTCGTCCCTGGCCCCACGGTTAAGGCGCCCTCGAAAAACCTTGGTGCTGTTGCTACCGGTAGGGATATCTGGCTCGAAGTCTCATGGAAGTTTTTCGGGGAGTTGCGGACGCTAGATACCGTAACTGTCGGCGACCTTCGGGCAAGGCGCCTGGTGCGCAGTCATGATGTGCCCTCAAGCGCCAATTCCGAGATCTGGTTCATATCAGCCGGCAGCGGCGACATATTGGAAAACACAACGTCGACCGACATCGGGTTCACTTTTGATGGCGGCAACCCGTCTGTCACGGCGCAGATTTACAGAGTGGTTGGAGCTTCTGAGATACCTGCCGCGATAGCTGCAGAAAGCGGCGACAGGATTACCATCACCATTCCAGCCGATGGCATCGCTTTTATCTCGCTCATCGCTTCCGGCACCACCTCCGGGTCCATGAGCAATGTCACCGAAGATTTTAGTGCCCTTTGTGGAAAGGATTTCCTTGGCATCCATGCATCAACAAGTTCGACCTCCGCTGAATCAGAGACTGCTACGTTTTCGGGAAACTCAACGGCAGATTTTGCTGCTGTCGCAATTCAGCCGGCCGCAGCGAGATAGCTAACCAGCCAGCGCCATTCCAAAGCAAACGCCTAGGCCGACAGCGAGGCCAAGGAACAGCTTGGCGGCAAGATCGAGGGCGAAGGCGCGGACTGGGCGCCACACGTCTGAGCGGGGCTCTCTGAGGCGTTGGCGATATCATCGAACACCGTTTCCATGGAATGATTCTAAATCGGAACTCCGGGAATGTGAATCCTCAGTTTGTTCCACTGTCGCCCCATTGGGCAACCTGCACGGTTCGCCCGAAACCGTGCAGGCAGCAAAGGTGGCTTAACGCACCACTCTGAAGCCAGTCGACTCCAGCGACGCTAGTGCCGTCTCTGCAAAGGTCGCGCAACTGTCCAAAGGATCATTGTTTTCATAGAGCGTGGCTTGATAGGCTGTTGCTATGCCTTCAAAAATGGCGGTTAGAACTTGGTCGCGGCCTCTGGCGGCGTCAGCGGCCGATTCAACAGTCATCTTTGGTGTTTCTGGGTGTTTGCCTTCCATGAGGAAATCGAGGAGCGCCGACCCAGCCACTCGGCGCTGTCCTTGTCCAGGGTCCCGCAAAACTCGGCCGGGCTCGCGTCACCTCGCCGGGCGGTGCGAGCCCACAATCGCGGGCCATCTGGTCCGCTGCTTCAGCTTGGGCTTCATCAGAATGAAGGGCGACATGGTTCATCCGAATGTAGAAATTTGCGTTGGGGGGAGGTGAGAATGAGGCTACCAGGAAATGTGTTGGCTGGGAGAACGCCGAGGTGCAGTGCGGTCCGCGAAAGCGATCAATGAGGTTGAATGCACAGAACGTGCCGCCAAGACAGCCAGGTTGAAATCGCTACGCTTGGCTCAGATCTTGCCAGAGGCCGACCCGCACTTTTCGTTCAACGAGGAACTCGACTGCTCGGTACTTGTCGCCGTGCTGGCTCGGGAACCGCATAATAATCCAAAGCGGCCCGAATCCCATTCTTTCCGGCGGCTGCCCCTGCGACGAGGCCTTTGATCTCCTCAAGCAGCGCCGTTAGGCTTTGTCAACAATCGGCTTTTTTCGCCGTGGCGACCCCACATGGCTCTCAACAACGCGCACGTGCTCGGCGTCGACAGTCACCAGTGGCCGCAGGCTGACGGTTACCTTGTCGCGTGACCGGGCCGACTAATTCCATATCTGGCCGATCACGGCCTTCGAAGTCGAATCGACAACCGCATACGGGAAGTCATAGGAGGGAATCGTCACGCTTATGCGATCGGGTGTCACCCGGCCGCGGGCGGGTGCAGTGTCAAGGATGAGAGGTTGCTAACAAATGAGCGTCCGTGGCCTGAGGTTTCTCGATAAGTGGGTAGCCAAACAACTGCCCATTGTGGCGCGGGGAGACCCCATCTCGGTTGGCGACTTGAAAGACCAGTTGATGACAGCTGCCGAGAAGGCCGGGATTCCTGCCGACGAGATCAACGGCGAGCTTGAAAGCGTCTTCGAATTGATTATCGAAGTGAATCGTCGTGTCGCCGAAAGGGTGGACTTAGCCTGAGGCTTCTGCGCCGGTCCGGTCACACAGCGCTGGTGCGTTCACCCCTCCGGCTGGGCAGGGTCCGGTTCTTGGTGCCGCTCTCGTTGATTTTCGAGGAACAGCTTGGCGAGTTCGCCCCACTCAGGATGATCCGTGGTTTTATGCTCTTCTACGAACTCGAGGAAAGCCTTGCGCAAAGCGTCAAGGTCGAAAACCCCAAGATGCTCGCCCATACCGTCGTCCATGCCCGCGACTCTCAACGGTATTAGCTTGTCCTCTCGTTTGAGCCTTCAAGAGGGATTCCCTGAGTTTTGGCTTGGGAGCGCCTACATGGTTAATGGCGTGATTGCTAATATGACTATATCTAGGCAGCGCGGGGGCTCTATCTTCGCGCGCGGTGGCCGGTGCGGCCCCACACCCAAAGACTGCAGCGACCATTTCTGTGGATGGGTAAGTGCTAGCCGATGCGACATCATGCTGCAGCGATATTTTAGAATCGGCTAATTGCGCGATCGCTAAATTAATGAAACGCGGAGGAATGTATTTTCCACAGTTTCTGGTCGGCATGTCTGCCACTGCGATCATTGTGGCGATCTGGACCTACATCGAAGCCGGTTCAATTTGGACCGCGCTCGGCTGTGCGGTCCTTGCGCTGATCGTTCTGCAAGTCGGGTACGCCGGGCTGGTCGTTTGCTTGATATACTGGCGATCATCGGAAGCGGCTGACTCGACTAGTCGAATTTCGGTCGCGGCTCAACAGAACGTCGACGGCATCTGATAGCCCGCGATCGTCTCGGCACGGTCACGTGACCCTGGGGCAGCAGTTTTGCCTCGCAGTGCCGCCAGCAAGTGGGCCTACAACGTGTTTGCGGTGACAGACACCTACCCCGAGCTTCGGGCTGAAAGCCTTATCATTGATCCAGACGCGGAACTGGAGGACGGGTGCGTTGTGGTCGCCATGTTTGGAGGCGGTCATCCGCAAACCATGAGCTGGCGCAACAATCACGGGCGAGGCTATGGGGGCCGCTTTGCCGCCAAGGGAAGTCTGCACGAGACGTTCCTTCTCGATTCCCTGGTGTGCGGACGAGGGCCATCTTCTTGCATTCGCATCCTCGGCCGGGTGTTCGGCTACCGGCCGCGCTTCCCGCGCTACGGAACCTGGAACGATCCAGTTTAATTCTTGAATAATTTGGCTCGCTGCCTCACGGTGGGCGGGCTTTTTTGTTGCTCAGCCCCAACGTCTCGACGCCGGGCTGCGGAACGCAAACGTCGTGATGTCGTCACGGGAAATCCCGATGTCGCTGAGCATGTCGTCTGGTGACTTGCTCAACTCGTCCGTCGCCTTCAACAGCGCCTTCTGCTCGGCTCGATGACGGACCCAATCGGCAAGGGGACCAACTGCGACAAGACGAAGATTCACAAGCATAGGAAGGTTCACAAGCATCGGGACCACTCCCTTTACCCCTGCAGGAAACTGCACGTAGCCTACGCCGATACGTCGATGCGTCCGTGACAAACCTCACAGTCCGATCCGACGGGGCAAAAACTGCCCGGACGCCTGACGGTGGCGGGCCTTTTATATATTAGCAATGCATAAAATTCGAGAAGGTTCATGGCATGGTTGTTAGCAAACTCGCTGCTATCGTGCGACGCAGGGCTCGGTGGATGGTGTGCTGGAATGCGCGGGGCTGGATGGATCAGGGGTCTGATGGAAGCTGACGCTCGCGATCTGCGGAGCGAGATCAGTCGGCTACAAATAGACTTGATCGCTGCCGCCAACTCTCAGGGCAAATCCAGGCTGCATGACGTCGCGCACACACTGCGATGCCAGAAGGCGCGGCTGGAACGTCTGGAAGAGTGCCTCGCTTCAATGACGTCGAATGTCCGGCCAGAGGCATCCGCAACCCCGCCCCATGAAGGCCGGCCGTAAAAGGCAGCTCATCATTTCCGAAAGAGAACCCGCTGCCTCGCGGTGGCGGGCTTTTTATTGCTCAGCCCCTTGCCGGCAGCGGCTTGTCCGTGTTGCGGCGGAAGGTCATGCGAAGCCGGAAATTTTTTTGCCAGGAATGGTCGCCTCCGCGCCGATCGCCGGCTCCCGAGGCAGATCACCACCAGGCGACTCCTGCAAAAGCAGATAATTTGGGAGACTGTGTGCAGAGAGCGCACAGATTCTTCTTCTCTTCCTTTTTTCGATCTGGAACCTGCCATTGAAGCGATCTTCGATGATCGTGCCAATGTCGTTAGGAGCGCTGGGGAACGCATGGCACGCTGTCCAGGCGCGAACTGAGGCGGGGTGGCGGGCGCGCGGCCGCGAGCAGGAGACCCTGGCGGTCTTCGCCGCACGGGTCGGCGAAAACCATGCGGCGTTATGAACTCGCCGGTGACGATTCCGAAGTCGGCGAGCGCACCATCGACTCCAGATCAACCCCCTGCACCGCAAGATCGAGCGCGATCCGTCCAATCCGGTCTGGCTGCAGACGGTGCGCGGTATTGGGTATCGGCTCAGCGTGGAATAGGGGCTAGCCCGTTGCGCATCAGAGGAAATTCTCAATACCGCCATAGCCCGTTAGTCGGCTGACGATGTGGAATACGATCGAGCAGATCGCCGCGATTGAGATCGGCACGCCGAACGGAACAACACCCTTGCGATCGAGATGCTCGGCGTAAAGCCGAAAGGCACCGGCAGGCAGCATGAAGGGATTCTTCACGACCGCTGCCGTGATGAGCGCAAAGACCAGCAACAGCAAGGTAAACAACACGAGGTCGGTCCCGCCGGCCAGGAACGGCACCACCGCTATAAGCTTGACGTCTCCGGCCCCGACCTTGCGCAAGACCCAGAAGGGAAAGAGCACGACAAACAGGGCAAAGCCCACAATGAAGCTCAGACCCATGTCCCACCATGACCCGGCCTGAATCGACATAAATTGCATCGATCCGATTCCCAGGCACAACAGCAGCAGCACATCACGATTGGATATTTTCTGTGTCGTGAAGTCCAGCCATGCAACTCTCGCGAGAAGCGGAACGGCGAGCACCTTCAGCAGCAGCGACGCGGCAAGCAACATGCTGGGGCTCTACCGCTCTATGTTCTGCACGCTGGATGACAGCAGCTTCAGATTGTTGACCACGGTCGGATCGTTGGGCGCCAGTTCGTAGGCCTTGAGGAAATTCGCGCGTGCGTCCTGCAGCTTGCCGCGCAGCAGGTAGGAATAGCCGACATTGTTGTAATATTCGGGCGTCGCGCCGACCAGCTTGAAGGCTCGGCCATAGGCCCGATCGGCGAGGTCGAAGCGGTGGATCCGGTCGCATGAGGCGGCCAGTCCCATCCAGGCGCCACCATCATTGGGGGCCAGTTGCGTCGCCTTGAAGAACAGGGCGCCGGCATTGCCGTAATTTTCTGTACGGAACTGATTTTTGGCCTCGGCGACGGCCTGGTCCGAGGCATAGTATTCGACGTCGCCGACCGTCTTCAGCCCGTCGAAAGCATCGCCAAAGGACGTTACGTCGCCTTTCGATGGCTCGTTGGTGCGAACGACACCCAAGCTGCTATCGGTCGACTGGCAACCGGCGAGCACGAAAAGCAACACGCTGGCTGCGGCGGTGAGACGTATTGGCCCTGTCATTTCGTTCCCCAGGGTTCCTTCGACTCGGTTTATTAGAACCAAAGCATATAGGTTAATGATTGAAAATGGCCTGCATCCGAATAACAACAGGCAGAAGGACGATCATTAGCACCACCGGGAAGATACAGATACCCAACGGGATCATCATCTTGACCGGCAGCGCATTCGCACGCTCTTCCGCTTGAAGGATTCTCTGTGACCGCATTTCATCGCTGTAGACGCGCAACGCATCCGTAAGGCTGGTGCCGAGTTCTTCCGATTGACGAAACAACACAGCCAAAGCTCGCGCCTCATCCAGGCCGATGCGGTCCGCCAGTTCACGCAAAGCCTCTCGCAACGGTTTACCCGCGCGCAGCTGCAACGTCATGATCGAAAGCTGTATCCCCAGCCATTTGTGGGTCGCGACCAGTTCCTGGCTCACCCGTTCGACAGCGGCCTCCAGGCTCATGCCGGCATCGGCACAGGTGATCATCATGTCCATGAAATCGGGGAAGCCGCGCCGGTAGATTCGCTTCTGCGAATTTTCGAAACGATCGAGCATGATGCTCGGAATAACGATGCAAGCAAGCCCGAACAAAGCGGACCCGGCAAGGGTCACAAACGCGGGCAAATCAGGGGGCAGCACTTGAGATAGAAGCGCATACATCAACGAGAAGCCGACACAAACCGCTCCAAATCGTGACAAGGTGTATATGAAAGGAGCGCTTGCTTGATAAAAGCCGGCGCGAAAAAGCTTCGCCTCAAGGGCATTGGGCTCGTCCCGCTCTTTCTCTACGGACCGGAAATACGCCTCGATGGGTCGCTGGGCCAAGACTTTAGCCTGTTGCTCAAGGCCGAGCATTGACCGGCGATCGACGATCCCCTCGGCTGTCAGGCTTTGTGCGACCAGCTTTCGTGTCTGCAACGCGGGCAAGAAAACAAGAGCGCCGAAAAGGAAAAGCGCCACCGCCGCCATAAAGACGGCAAGGGAGACAAGAAGGCCCACATCAGGCATATTTGTTAATATGTTTATTCTTACCTCCCGTCAGAAGTCGAAGTTGACCATTTTATACATGATGAAATCACCAAGAAGCGCCCATGTCCCAAAGATCACGAATACAGGCATAATTATTGGATTACCCAAAACATCGCCATAGTACGCTGGCGCAAGAACCAGTAGAACGAAGAACATAACGACTGGAAATAGCGAGATGATCCATGCTGACACTCTACCTTCCGCTGAAAGCGCTCTGATTTTCATCCCAAGCTTATGCCTTTCACGCAGCACCGATGAGAGATTGTGCAAGATATTCGTCAGATTGCCGCCTGTTTTTGCCTGAATCGACAGTGACACTGACAGCAGATGAAGGCCTTCGAAGCCGACACGCTGAGACAGCTTCCGCACCGCTTGCTCCATGCTGAGACCAAAGGTGATTTCGTCGGACACGATGCCGAACTCGGTGCCGAGAGGATCGGGCATCTCCCGGGCCACGAGACCAACTGCCACCGTGGCGGGATGTCCAGCCCGCAGCGAGCGCACGATCATGTCCAGCGCATCCGGAAGTTGCCTGGCGAACTTCCGGATACGCTTGTTTCGGGCGCGTCGCAGAACAAGGATTGGCAGCAAAAGCCCAATCACCAGGAAAATGATGAACGATATCAGGGTCGAGACACCCAGGAACAATGAGAGAACCATTGCCAGGGCAAGCCCAACGACAATGAATGTCGCCGCGAAAGTCACGGGATTCCCTGTGATGCCGGATTGCGTGTAGAGCCTATTCAGACCCACTAGACCAAAAAGGAAGTCACCGGAGCTTGTCAGCCCACGCTCGCGCAGCAGTCGTTGCAGGGTCTGCTCGGCCGGAACTTCGTCAGCAAGGCGCTTCAACCGGCGATTGACCGCTCCGGCGCGCGAGCGGCGACTGGCATAAGAAAGATACAGGGCCTCAGCGGCGAGAATGACTGACGCTGCCGCCACCGTATAGATGAAATAGAGCAAGGGCTGGCCGGACAGCATCAGAGCGGAACCTGCGGATTGAAGGCGTCCTTGCCAAAGTGATGTCCGAGCGTCGCCGCCTCCGATGAGAAACGCGGACGGACACCAGTTGCTCGAAAATCGCCGATAATCGCACCGTCCGCAGTGACGTCGCGTCTGACGAAGTGATAGATTTCCTGAAGCTGAACGACATTGCCTTCCATGCCGGTCAGTTCCGATATCGAAATGACCCGTCTGCCCCCATCCGAAAGACGCTGCGTCTGCACGATGATGTCGATGGCCGAGGCAATCTGAGCTCTGATGGATTCGTGTGTCATCGGCATGCCGGCCATGCCGACCATCTGCTCCAGGCGCGAGATGGCGTCTCGTGGTGTGTTGGCATGGATGGTGGTCATCGAGCCTTCATGGCCGGTATTCATGGCCTGCAGCATGTCGAAGGCTTCCTCGCCACGCACCTCACCAACGATGATGCGGTCGGGCCGCATGCGCAGTGCGTTCTTGACCAACTCACGCTGACGGACCTCGCCCTTGCCCTCGACATTCGGCGGCCGTGTTTCGAGCCGACCGACATGCGGCTGCTGCAATTGCAGTTCCGCCGCGTCCTCGATGGTGATCAGGCGTTCCCTGGAAGGAATGTAGCTCGACAGCGCGTTGAGCAAGGTCGTCTTGCCGCTGCCGGTGCCACCCGAAACCAGGATCGACTTGCGCGCCTGAACGGCAATCCGCAGCAGATCGATCATCGGCTGCTTGATTGAATTGAGCGTCATCAGTCGTTCGAGCGAATACGGATTCTTCGAGAATTTGCGGATTGAGACCAGCGGGCCGTCCACCGATATCGGCCGAACCGCGATGTTGACGCGGGAGCCGTCCTCCAGTCGAGCATCGACCATCGGGGACGATTCGTCGACGCGCCGGCCGATCGCCGAAACGATCTTGTTGATGACGCGCAGCAGGTGCGCCTCGTCACGAAACCGGATAGCCGTCTCTTCAACCAGGCCACGCCGTTCAATGAAGACACGCTTGTGGGTGTTGATCAGGATATCGGTAATGGAGTCGTCCTTGAGCAACGGCTCGATCGGCCCGAGCCCCAGCATTTCGTCAGCTGTATCACTGGTCAGTTGGTCGAGCTCGCGGGCGTTCAGCGGCACACTTCGATTTCGAACGAACTCGCGAACGATCGGACGGATCTCATTCAGAATCTCGTCCTTGCTGGCATTTTCAAGAGCGGTCAGATTGAACCGATCGATAAGGTGCCGATGAAGTTCGACCTTGAGTATCAGAAAATCATCGCCGCGCGGTTCAATATCAGCGGCCGGCGAAAGGGCCGGAGCGGCAGGCAGCACCGTCGGCTGCTCGGCCCTTATCGCAGCCTGCTGCTCGCTTGGTCCCTTGATAAACCGCCCCAGCATAATCCCTTATACCCCCGCTAGCCCTTATTAGCGGAAACTAAACGTTAACCAAGCGAGGCACAAGCGCTGGAGGGTCTCGCGTGAGGCCAATGCTTTCAACATAGTTAAGGAGGAGGCCAGAAAAATATCGTTTTATTTCGATGCCGCGCGCTTGACCGTCTCCCCAACTTCCACCTCACGGGACCTTTCATACCGCAACAAATGAGATGCGGGTGAAAGATCCCCGTAAACCCTTAGATATAAAGGAATATGCAGATTTGCTAATACGACTGTCGTTTTGCGTTGGCTGCGGCCAAATTGTGAACGAATGGTTAAGGACCGTTGAAAATCCAGCCGAATCAAGCTCTTGTTACAATCCAAATGGCTTTTGATTTCGCAAGTTCAGGTATTGGAAGGTTAAGGAACCGTTAATCCGTTTGACTCTGCTTTTTCGTGCGACCTAGGATCGAGACGACGGGGGATGCTTGGGTATGGGGTTCATCCTTGGCTCTGTCTCGTCGGGTTCAACCTCCAAAGGGAGACATTGACATGAAGAAGCTCATGACGATGACCCGGCAGTTCCGCGACGATGAAAACGGCGCTGCTATGGTCGAATATTCCATCCTCGTCGGCATTATCGCCGGCGCGGCGATCCTGGCGATCCTCGCCATCGGCGGCTGGGTCAGCGGCCGCTTCAGCGGTCTCTGCGACACCCTGAATGGCAAGGCTGGCGGCACCTGCATTAAGGGCACCGGCGCCGGCACCTGATCGGGACAACTGACATCGGGACAACTGACATGGAAAAACTCACGACGATCACGCGGCAGTTTCGCGATGATGAGAGTGGTGCTGCCATGGTCGAATATTCGATTTTGGTTGGCATCATCGCTGGTGCAGCCATTCTCGCCATTCTGGCGATCGGTGGCTGGGTGACCGGGCGCTTTACTGGTCTCTGCGGCAAGCTCGACGGCAAAGCCGGCGGACTTTGCGATGCAGCCGCCGGGACGGGCAGCTGATCGACAAGAAATCAGGCCCGGATCCTAAAATCCGGGCCTGATCCTAAATCGAGGCGGGCGAGTTCCCGCAGTGGCCTGGGGGCTTGGGTCAAATGCGTGCCAATACATTTATCATGATCGTGCTCGCCGGCGTGTTTGGCGTGCTCGCGGTGGTGCTTGTCAACATTTGGCTGGCCAACCAGCGCAGCGCCATGGCCGAGGCAAACGGCGTCCAGCGCGACACGGTCGTGGTGGCGGCGGTGCCGTTGAAGTTCGGCGACACGCTGACATCAGAAAAGCTGCGCGAAATCGCCTGGCCGGCGGGCGCGGTTCCAGCAGGCGCATTCAAGACAACAAAGGACGCGCTCGCGGGCGAAGGCGCAAAGCAGGCGCTGCAGATGATCGGCGTCAACGAACCGCTGCTTGCCAACAAGATCACCGGCCCAGGCCAGCGCGCCACGCTTTCGGCAGTGCTCGGCGAAGGCATGAAAGCAGTGTCCATTCGCGTCAACGACGTGCTTGGCGTCGCCGGATTCGTCTTCCCGGGTGACCGGGTCGATGTCTTGCTGACGCGCACTGTGCGCGACAGTGACGGTACGGACAAGAGTTTTGTCGATGTGTTGTTACAGAGCATGAAGGTGCTTGCCGTCGACCAGGTCGCGGATGAAAGCAAGGACGCCCCGACCGTGGTCAAGGCCGTAACGCTGGAGGCCAGCACCAAGGATGCGCAGAAGCTGACCCTGGCGGCGGGCGCCGGCCAATTGTCGCTGGCGCTTCGCCAAGCAGCGGCCAGCAAGGGCGAGACGACCGAACGCGTCACGCTCTCGGATCTGACCGGCGAAACGCCTGACGATGTTGCTAAAAGGCAGGCCGAACTGGATAAGCAGGCAGCCGCCGAAGCGGAGGCCGCAGCTGAGCGCAAGCGCGCCGACGACAAGATTGCCGGATTGACCCAGGCGGTGGACAGAGTGGGCAGCCGCCTCGACGAGTTGGGCAAAGTGAAGCCGGCTCCGGCCGTGGCGTCCGCGCCGGAAGTCCGGGAAGTCGTTAAGGAAGTGATAAAATACGTACAGCCGGAACCGCCGAAGAATGTTACAGTGGGCGTGTTTCGCGGCGTAAAGCTCGAATCCTACGATGTGCCGCGACAACCATAGAAGACACGCGGTAATCGAGGGCTGCCGGCGGCAGTGATTGGGGAGATGGGGATGCAGGGGTTTTGGGCTAGGATGGGGGCGGCCGCGTTGTCCGGTATGGCTGCGCTGATGCTATCGGGCCTTGCAGCCGATGCGGCTGACCGTTTCATCGACGTTTCGAACCCCAGTGTCCATCGTGTTTTTCTGCCGATCTCGCAATCGGTCACGATTCAGGTGAGCGCCAATCTGGGCGATATCGTCGTCGGCGACGAGAAGATCGCCGATGCTCAGCCGATGACCGATCGCACGCTCTATGTCATCGGCAAGGGCGCCGGCACCACCACGGTCAATCTCTTCTCGCCTGAGAAGCGCTCACTCGGCGTCATCCAGATCGAAGTCGGCGTTGATGTCAGCGACATGGCGCAGGCGATCCGCCAGGTAGCGCCCAGGGCGCGCATCGAAATCGGTTCGATCAACGGCAAGGTCAGGCTCGGCGGTCACGTCAAGGATGGCGCCACGCTGGCGTCCATCATGGAAGTGGCGCAGCAATATGGTCCCGACGCCATCATCAATTCCGTCATTGTGGATGATAGCCAGCAGGTCAATCTCGAGGTCCGCGTGCTGGAAGCCAAGCGCAATGCTGGCCGCGACCTCGGTGTGTCGATCAAGAGCACAAATCGCAGCGGCACGACCCGTACAGGCACGGGCGTTGCTGCCGTCGACGAAGATGATGTGGTGCTGGGGCCCGGCAATCTGATCACCGGCCTGCTGTCGAACACCAATCCCTTCGCGGCGCTGATCACCCGCGTCATCGACAGCAACATCAAGGTCGATCTGATCATCGAAGCACTCGAGGCCAAGGGTGTGGTGCGCACGCTGGCTGAGCCCAACCTGACGACGCTTTCGGGCGAGCCGGCCAGCTTCAACGCTGGAGGCCAGGTCCCGATCCGCAGCGTCACCGCCGATGGGCTGATCCAGATCGAATACAAGCAGTTCGGCGTCAATCTCAATTTCACGCCGGTCGTACTCGACGACGGCAAGATCCATATGAAGCTTGCGCCGGAGGTGAGCGACCTCACCGGTTTCACCACCGCCGGAGACCCGATCTTCACCAACCGCAAGCTGGAAACCGTCGTCGAATTGCGCGACGGCCAGAGCTTCGCCGTCGGCGGACTGCTGTCCACCAAAACCACCAAGTTGCAGAACCAGGTTCCGTGGCTCGGCCAGGTTCCGGTCATCGGCTCGCTGTTCCGCAATTCGAGCAACCAGAAGGAAGAGACCGAACTGGTCGTCATCGTCACGCCGCACATCGTGCGGCCGGTGAAGCCCGGCGAGCAGCTGGCGACACCATTCGACAAGACACGTCCGGCCAACGACCCGGAGTTCTTCATCCTCGGTCAGCTCGAAGTGAACAAGGACATGATACGAAAATATGAAACGGGCGACGGCGTGACTGGCCCCTATGGCCACATGCTGGACTTCAAATCGAAGGACAAGATGCTCTATGTCAAGAAATAGCGCCTTGATCCTCATTCTGTGCGCCGGTGCACTATCGGGCTGCGCCGCCGACTATCTGAACCACTACGATTCAGTGACGCTCGCCGCCGGCGACACGCAGAAATACAATTCGCTGCTGCAGACGGTGGATCCGTTCAATCCGAACGCGAAGAACACACATATCGAAGGCGACGGCACGCGGGCTGCCGCTGTTGCCCAGAGCTATAAATTTCCACCGCCACCACCGCCGCCGCCAGCGATAACGGTCAATGTCGGCGGGTCGGGTGTGACCAACGGAGCGAATTGAACAGAAGGATGCGGTCGCGTTGCGCCGGGTGAGCGAGGGGCCCGGTGAAAGGAAGCAGAGAGTAAGGTCATGTTGGGGACCATTAGGGCGTTCTGGAACGATCAACGCGGCGTAGCGATGCTATTCGCCGCAATCATGGTGCCGGTGCTCGTTGGCTTCGCGCTTCTGGCGATCGACATGAGCCGGGCCAATAGTCTTCATAACGATATGCAGAAAGGCGCCGATGCATTTGCGCTGGCGGCAGCGGCCGAGCTGGATGGCAATACGGACGCTATTACCAGGGCCAACCGGGCTCGCGACAATCTTCTGAAGACAAATGCCACGAAATTTTCTACCGCTGACTATCACAAGCTGGTTCCCGCCGACCTGACCGTCACCTACCTGTCCGGCATTCCCGCCAGTGACAGCATCGGGCTCAACGCCGCCGGCGTGGACGAAAACGGCGTGAACTGGAGCACCACAGATCCGAAGGTGGCGAGATTCGCTGAGGTAACTGTCAACTCCACTGCGTTTGCTACAATCTTCCCGGCGAGTTTTGTCGGAAGCAATGACACCATGAACCTGCAGACGCAGGCGGTGGCAGGGTTTAACAACGCCCTGTGTCAGTTCACACCGATGTTCATTTGCAATCCCTATACGTCTATCGGCGCTCTCCAGACAGCCGTGTCGGGAACCACTAAGCCGATGATTTGGCTGAAGGAGCAGACCGGCGGCTCCAGCGCACAATATGGTCCCGGCAACTATGGGTTCTTGTCATCGCCGCAGGGCGACAAATCGACGGAGACGCTTACTGAAATGTTCGCGGTTACCAGCCCGCCTGCCTGCTATAGTCAGAACGGCGTAAAGACCCGCCCGGGCAACATTCCTCCAGTAAATGCCGGAATCAACACCCGTTTCGACATTTACGACAATGGCGGGCCATATAAGACCGATCCCACACTTAACCCGCCGGCGCCCAATGTCCGCAAAGGCATGGTTGTGAAGAATGCGGGCAAGTCAAACTGCAGCTATGATGCGCCCAACAGCGGGCAGGCGAACAATTATAAGGCGCTTCCCCGGGACAATTGCTTTACGTCGGGCAGTTGTTCGCAGGCAGGCGTGCTGGGAGATGGCAGCTGGGACTTCGCAGGTTACTGGACCGTCAACCATGGGAACGCCAGCACTGCCGGGGTGATTACCTCGTGCGGCGCAAATCCCAGCCGATACTGTGTCTACAAGTTTGAAACTGCCAATCCCACCCTGAAGAGCGGGCAGGAGGCGACTGCCCCTCAGTGCAACACGACGACGCAGGGTGCCGACAGAAGACTGCTTTACGTGGCGATCATCGACTGCGTGGCCAACACAGTCCAAGGTGGTGGGCAGACTTTGCCGGTGCAGGCTTTTGCCAGCGTGTTCGTAACCGAACCGGCGGGCGGTGCGCCCAACGCCGACATTTACGGCGAGATCGAGGACATCAGCACGGTCGTCGGTCAGAATACGCTGAAGAAGCTTCAGCGCAATGAAGCCCAGCTCTACCGGTAGAGCAGATGATCAGGCTCAGGCAAATCACCCGGCGTTTCAGAGGCGACGAGAACGGCGCTGCACTGGTCGAGGTGGCGCTCATCGTACCCTTAATGCTGCTTTTGTCGGCGGGTGTGTTCGAATTGTCCAACATCCTGAACACGCGCCTTCTGCTCGAGGCTGGTGTAGAGGACGGCGCACGTTACATGGCCCGCTGTAACGACACCAACTGGGCCAATTGCGTTACCCTGGGAACGAACCTGGCTGTAAATGGCACTGTGACCGGCAGCATCGCGAGGGTAAAAGGCTGGACCAATGGACAGGTCACGGTCACCAAGAGTTTCGCTGACGCGGTCGATGTCTCCACTGGCACCGAACTATACCTCAGCAGCACCAGCACAGTGGATGTCGTAGAGGTCAGCACTTCATTCCCATACAGCGATCTAGGGCTTTGGAGCTATCTGGGCTTCGGGGCTCTCACAATAACCGTGTCGCATCAGGAGCGAGTCTTCGGATGGTGACGGCTAAGACAAAATTCGGCGCGGATCAGTCCGGCGCTACAATGGTTGAAATGGCCGTTGCCATGCCGTTGCTGCTGACGCTGCTGCTCGGCTTTGTCGACTTTGGCTATCTCTTGTACCAATGGAACGCGGGCAACAAGGCCGTACAGATGGGCGCCAGACTGGCGCAGGTTTCGACGCCGGTCGCGAGTGGGCTTGCGCAGGAGGCAAAGACACCCTCCGACACCTTGCTGGTGGGAACCGCCGTTCCTGCGGGCACGTACGACTACATCTGCACCGCCAATACCGCCGGCACCGTTTCGTGCGTTTGCCGCACAGGCAGCACATGTCAGGACCTCACAGCGAGCCAGGTCTCATTCGATTTTGTTTTCAGCGGTGGCGGGGGGCGGGCGGGCATGGTCACTCTTCTGCCCACCCTCCAGAAATCCGAGATTCAGATAGAATACGCCGCCTCCGGCCTCGGCTACTGGACGCGTCCCAGCGGGCCGGTTCCGACGATAACGGTCAGCATAGTCAATCATCCTTTCCAGTTCTTCTTTCTCGGCGGACTGCTCGGGTTCGGCGACATCACCATGCCCTCGATGCTGAGCACGGTTACGGGCGAAGACATGAAGAGCACGTGGACACCATGAACGCCATCAACACCAAGGTTACACCGACCAAACGCAAGCAGGTCGCCCTGTTCTCGTCGGATGCGAATTTCAAGCGCGATGTGGCGACGCGGCTCGACGCGCTGGCGATCTATGATGTCCGGATTTCCGAGACCGGTGACTTCCTTAAAGGGCCGCCCGCGGACACGCGCCCCGGCATCGTCATCCTCGACCTCGGCAATGGCGAGTTGCTCGGCAGGCCGGGCATCGTCGAAGTGCGCGCCCTTTGGGCAACCGTGCCGCTTATCGCGGTCTCGGACGAACTGTCGTCGGAGCAGACGCGTGTGCTGGTGCGCATGAACGCTTCGGACTGGCTGCACAAGCCGCTCGACGGCAAGGAACTGCTCAATGCGGTGACCTTCCACGACACCGGCAACCAGGGAACCAAAAGCCGTATCATCACCTTCATCAGTGCGAGCGGCGGCGCCGGCGCGACGACGCTTGCTCTCTCGGCGGCCGAGTTCCTGTCATCGAAGTCGAAAGAGCGGGCGGCTTCCACTTGTCTGGTCGACCTCGATTTCCAGAGCGCCAATTGCGGCGCCTATCTCAACCAGTTCAACCAGTTCGACCTCGGCGGCATCATCGGCCAGCCGGAGAGGCTCGACGTCGAGCTGATGGATGTCATCAAGCTCTCGCGCCCGTCCGGGCTGACGCTCTATTCCTTCGAGAGGCCGCAATTGCCTTTCGAACCGCAGGGCAGTGATTTTGTCTTCCGGCTGCTGGACCTCGTCGCCTACCGGTTTGACGACATCGTCATCGACCTGCCGAACATCGAGACGCCTTGGCACAATTCCGTGCTGTCGACGAGCGATGAGATATTCATCGTCTTCGAACTCAACGTCGCCTCGCTGCGGCAAGGCAAACGGCTCTACAAGAAGATCCGTGAGTTGCGCGGCAATGCTGTCAGCATCACGCTGGTCGCCAACAAGCACAAGCGCAAATGGTTCGGCAACCATTTTTCGCGCAGCGAACTCGAAAAGATCTTCAAGGCGCCGCACATCAAGTCGGTCGCGCTGGACAATGCGCTCCTCACCGATGCGTTGAACCGTGCTATCCTGCCTGCCGAGGTGGATGGGCGTGCGCGCTTCAACAAGGACCTGAAGCGGATGTTCAAAGAGCGGCTCGATGACGCTGCTGCCAAATAGGTATCGGATCGTCCTTGGGTTGGTCTGCGCCATGGGCATGGCGCTGGCGATGTCGGTCCAGGATTTTGCCAGCGCGCGATCGGCACTTTCGGATCGGCCGCCGCTGCCGGCAATGGGCCCCAGCCTGCGCAAGACAGTTGCCTTCGAGACGACAGAACAGCCCGGAACAATCGTTATCCGCAAGGGCGAGAAAGCGCTTTACCTGGTGACCCGACAGGGCCAGGCGCTTCGCTATCAGATCAGCGTCGGACGCGACGGATTTGGCTGGACCGGGGTCGTCAAGGTGGGGGCGAAGACCGAATGGCCGGAATGGCGCCCACCCCGCGAAATGCGCGCCCGCCAGCCGGACCTGCCGCAAATGGTGCCTGCCGGTCCCTACAACCCACTCGGCGCCAGGGCGCTCTATCTGCTTCGGGACGGGCGTGACACGCTCTATCGGATACACGGAACCAACGATCCCAAGGGTGTTGGCTTCGACGGAACATCGGGGTGTTTTCGCCTTACCAACACCGATGTGATCGATCTCTTCAAGCGCGTCGCGATCGGCGCAAAGGTGGTGGTTCAATGACGATGATCAGCGAACCGGACATGCCGGCAATCGAGATTGGGACAGCAGCCCGCACCGGAGAGCAAGCTGCCGTTGTGAAACCGAGCGACAAAAGCATTATCGGCGCGGTCATCATCGGCACGTCCCTGCTCACTTTGGTGAATATGGTAGCCGCGGTTTATCTATACCGCGGCATCAGCGATATGCGCTTTCTGGAAGGGCGCCTGGAACAACTCGGGACGTTTGAACAACGAATCGGGGGCCGGCTGGACACGGTCAACAACGGTTTTCAGAGCCGATTTGAAAAACTGGACACTCAACTGCAGAGCAGCTTTGGCGAAATCAACCGGAGCATAGCCCGGCTGGAACAGAACCAGCCTATTGTCCATGACGAAATCACGTCGAGCGCAGCGGAACCTTCCGTCGACACGACCAGCAGCATGGCGGAGGCGCCTGCTGTTCTCGATGGTGAAGACGCGACCGAGCCCAGCGTCGTCGATACACCGCGTCCGCCCAAAAGGAGGATTGCAGCTGCAGCGCCTGCCCCAAGCCCCGACTACCAGCGCATAGAGCAGGCCGACGGCAAGGTTTACTACCGGAAGATCAACTAACGCCGGAAAAAGGTGGGGCTATCCTAGAGATCTCGCTGCAGAGCAACGAGCCTAGCGGCCAGCGCTTCGGACCGCTGTCGGGTTTCGCTGAGGAAGATGACATGGCAGTAGGCGCATGCCGTCACGCCCAGAAACAGCACAAGACTGTTCTTCAAGGTGAAATCGACCGTTAGTTGGAACGGAAGGCCGCCGGGTACCGTGAAAGAGGCGATCGTGCTGGCTGTTTCGGAATGGCTGGTGACAGCGATCATCAACCCGGCGAAAAGCAGGGCGACGTGGTTGGCAAGGAAGAAGAACGCGGCCGACCTTCTTGTGCGGCACGCCATCCAGCAAGCGGTCGACGCGGCGGCCAGCATCAAGGCATCAAAAACCATCGACGACCCGAGATAAAGATCGACCTGTTGCCAGAACATGGTCGACAGCGGCCTTAGTTCAAGCCAAAACCGCCACATTGTGGGACTGGCCGGATATGCTCCCAGCAAGAAAGTCGCCATGCGCTCCCCTGCCAAGATAAGCAGGATCAGAGCTGGGAAGGCAAAGAGCATTATCGACTTGCGCTTCATGTCACCCTCGACAAACTGGCAACAAGATAGCTTGCAGAGATTGAGCGAGGCTTAACGGAGCGTTGGTGGTGCCGCGGCAGCGCAGCCAGCGGCGCATGGCAGCTGCATATCAGAAAGCGGCATGCGCCATTAGTTGTTTTGGGTGAGCACGAGCGTCACCACCTTCGGCTCGACTCGTTGCAGACATCGTTCCGGAATATTGGGCCACATCGCCTTGGCGCATCCCTCTTCGCCTGGCGCCGGCGCCAGCGAGAGTTCTGAGCTACGGGCTTCCTCGGCGGTCGACAGGAATACCTGTGTAGCCAGCGCGGTCGCCATGGATACCTGGACGAGGATAAGAGCGTAAGCGAAACTTCTGATCATCCGCTCGCAACGCCGAATTCGCGAACTGGTTCCAATGGCCTGGCTACCGGGTAACCACGATCGCGATTCTTGGCTCCTCGCAGTGAATTTTGCCATTCAATACCGGCGGATGTTGAACGAAGTACGCGTCTTGTCCTTGGCCGCCTTTCCAGAATACGACGCGTACTCGCGAAAGGTGCCGATGCTCGTCCCTTTTTCGCGAAGGTTGACGCTAGCCGCGCATTGATGGCCAGCAGTCGGGGTCGGTTCCGGTAGGGCGCGCGCCGGCATTCATCGCTGATCCGGTGCCGCTTGAACGTCCGCTCTTGACACCCTTGAAACTAGAGGCCCCCGAATTCGCCTCCGAATGTCAGTAATTGCGAGAGCGCTTCGGGCAATCCCGGAAAGAGCAATCCCACTTCAATCGCGATTACCGCGAGGACTTGGAGCAGGACGATGCGAGCGAGGCTGGAGCGGAACGGCTCCTTGCGCGTCTTGTGCCGGATCGTCTTTTGCGCGATCACAGTCCCGATGCTACCGCCAATGATGGCGAGTGTAAGAAGCGTCGACTCTGGAATGCGTTGGGCACCGTTTTTGGCCTTAGCCTTGTCGAACGACATGGTGGCGTAAGCCAGCAAGTTTACCGCGACAGCGTAGCCGATGACCCCGATTGCAAACTGCCCCGGCATGCGCTCCTCCACCTTCGGGCCAGTATAACCTAAGCCCGCTAAATCATCGGATGGCAACGGGTCCATCTAAATGGGCTATCTGAAACGTCGTCATGGTGACACGAAGTGACCGATGAGCCTGTCGAGTTCATCCTGCGTCGGGCGCCTGTCGCGCTGATGGCCTTTCCAACCACGCGAAGCCTCTTCAGGGCAATACGCGCGAGATCAACCGGTTCGACCTTGACGGGCAGACCGTGCACCGCAGCGGCATGAGCCAGAATGAGTTTTACAAAGCCAATGTCGATGCCGAGCGTCATCGGTCCGGCACCTTGGGCGGCCCGGTCGCGACCAAAACGAATGAGCCGTTCGCGATCAAGGGCAGCTATGTTGCACTTCCCCAGATGTCTTTGGAGCATATCGAGGGCTGCGGCCTTGGAGCGGCGAGGGGACTTGCCTACATCGCACATGTCGTCGATATGAAGGTCGATGGGTTCGCCGAAAGTTTTCAGGCGCGCTATACGGACTTGGTCGGCGTCTCACCGCGATCGACTTGGCGCTCGGTTTAGGTTGCCCAGCGCCTGGCGTCGTCTCGGCGCAGAAAGGTCTCGCTAACGTAGCGACCCTTGCGACGGACTTGGACACGCCATGAACCGGACGAGAGTTTTGTGTAGGTGGCCATTTTCTCGTGTGCGCTCCGTGTGCACTGAGAGATCGAAACGTGGCGAAAAGGGTCGTATTCTGGCGTAAATTCGCGTGCACTCGGGCTGCTCTAACGATTTGATGTTAAAGAAAAAATGCTGAAAAATCAAGATCATAGACTGGCTATTGCACCCATGATGGACTGGACCGACCGGCATTGCCGGTTCTTCCACCGCCAGTTGACGCAGCGTGCGCTGCTCTACACCGAAATGGTGGTGGCGGACGCTGTCATCCATGGTGCGCGCGAGCGGCTGCTTGGTTTTGACGAGACCGAACATCCGGTGGCACTGCAGCTCGGCGGCTCCGATCCGCAAAAGCTGGCCGAGGCGGCGCGCATCGGCGAGGGCTTCGGCTACGACGAGATCAATCTCAATGTCGGCTGTCCGTCCGACCGCGTCCAGTCCGGCACGTTCGGCGCCTGCCTGATGAAAGTGCCTGACCTCGTCGCCGATTGTGTGGCGGCGATGAAGGCGGCGGTGAAAATCCCGGTGACGGTCAAATGCCGCATCGGCGTCGACGAGCAGGATCCGGAGCCCGCGCTCGACGCGCTGGCCGACGGCGTTTTCGCGGCCGGCGCCGACGCGCTGTGGGTGCATGCGCGCAAGGCTTGGCTGGAGGGTCTGAGCCCGAAGGAAAATCGCGACATCCCGCCGCTCGACTATGACAGGGTCTATCGCCTCAAGGCGGGAAAATCGAACAAATTCATCGGCATCAACGGCGGCGTTCAATCGCTCGAAGAGGCGGCTCGCCACCTCGATCATGTCGATGGCGCCATGCTTGGCCGCGCCGCCTACCACACGCCAGGCATCTTGGCCGGCGTCGACGCGGCATTCTACGGCGACAAGGCCGGCGCCTACGATTTTGCCGCGCTGATCGACACGATGGCCGACTACGCCGCGCGGCATATCGAGCAGGGCGGGCGGCTCGGCCACGTCACCCGCCACATGGTCGGGCTGTTCCACGGCCTGCCGGGCGCGCGCCGCTTCCGGCAGATACTGTCCACCGACGCGACGAAACCCGGCGCCGGACCGGATGTGCTGAAGGCAGCGTTCGCTGCCGTCGATTTCGACCGTGTTGAAAAGGCCGCTTAAGCAGTTCAGTCGCGCAGAATCATCCGGTCGCCGCGCACGTCGAAACCCGACAAGGAACCGATGAAGTTCATGCCGAGCAGGCTCTGGCTGAGCGCGCCGGGCGCGGCGACCATCACCTGCATGTTCTTGCGCACGATGCCGCCGATCGCCAGTTCGTCGGTGCGCACCGAAGCGGCGCGTGCCATGCCATTGGCGGTCGAGACCGGGACGGTGAAGCTCAGCGCGGCCGGATTGAAGCCGGCCGCCTGCGCGTCTTCGGCGGTGAGCACTGTACTGGTCGCGCCGGTATCGACGACGGTGCGGATCGGCGCGCCGTTGATCGTGATGCGGGCCTCGAAATGGCCGCTGTCGGCCTTGTCCAGGGTCACGGTGGCATGGCCGTCCTCGACGCCGAGCGCCAGCGGGCTGCCGGGAACGAGGCCCGCCGTCACCCGGCTGGCGAAATCCTGCAACTCGTAGCGGTACTGGTAGCCGGCGACGAGCGCCAGCACGATCAGGGCCCACGTGCCGAGATTGCGGGCCATGACGCCGAGCGGCCTGCCGGACCGGACAAGGCCGGCGCTGACGAGCAAGCCGATCGCCCCCAGCCAGACCAGACGGCTGAAATCGTAATTCTCGATGCCGAACGTGCTGCCGGCGTCGTTGTTGATCATCAGCAGCACCAGCCCGAGGCCGATTGCCGCCATCACGATCCAGAACAGTCGGTTCATTGGACCTGCCGCCTCAAGAGAGGACGTCGCGCTCGCGCGCCATGCGGCTGCGGCGTGTTTCCCGGCGCGGCCGGCGCTCGACCGTTTCCAATCGGGCCGGCAACTCGGCCATGACGCTGCGGCGTACCTCCGGCGTCATCCCCATCCAGGCGCCGATTTCATCGCGCGTGCGGCCACAGCCGAAGCAGAAGCCGGTTTTCATGTCGATCGAACAGACCAGGATGCACGGGGATTCGATGGCCGTCATGACTTTCTCTTGAAGGTTCCGTCCGGAATCCCTCGTTCCATCCCCACATGGTGCAACGGCAAAGCCAATGCAAGCCCTTCGGAATGCGGCGCGGGCAACCGCTTTCGCGCCAATGTCGAGGGGAGTTGTGCCGGCCGGGCAAGGCGGTTATGCCGCTGATCAACCACAGGGAATGATCAGGACCGACATGACCAGCGCGCTGCCCTTCGACGACTTTCGCAATCTGCTGGCGAGCCTGCCGCCTGCCGATACAGTCGCGGAAAACAGGGTGCGCACCCTGTTTTCCAAGGCCGACAAGCCGAAAGCCTCGCTTGGACGTATCGAGGACATCGCCGCCTGGCTTGCTGTCTGGAGCGGGCGCGCCCCGCCGGCGGTGAACCGGCCCCTAGTGGCGATCTTCGCCGGTAACCATGGCGTGACCCGCCACGGCATCTCGCCGCGCCCTGTCGCTGCGACCGCAAACGCCGTTGAGCTGTGCGCCGCCGGCGGTGCGGCAATCAACCAGATTTGCGTCGCCAACAATCTTGGCCTCAAGGTGTTCGATCTGGCGCTGCACATTGCGACCGCCGACATCACCGAGGACGCCGCCCTCGACGAACGCGGCTGCGCCGCCACCATGGCCTTCGGCATGGAAGCCATTGCCGGTGGCTCCGATCTGATTTGCCTCGGCGATCTCGGCGTCGGCAACTCCACCGTTGCGGCGGCTTTGTGCGCCGCCCTGTTCGGTGGCAGCGGCGCCGACTGGGTCGGCCCCGCCTCGGGCGCCGACGCGGCCATGCAGGCGCGCAAGGCTGATGTAGTCGATAAAGCCGTCGCCTTGCATGGTGCGGCTCTGAAGGACCCCCTGGAAGCACTGCGCCGGGTCGGCGGCCGCGAATTCGCGGCCATTGCCGGCGCTATCCTCGCCGCCCGGATGCAAAAAATCCCGGTGCTGCTCGACGGCTTCGCCGCGACCGCTGCCGCTGCCGTGCTGCATGCCGCCAACCCGGGTGCGCTCGACCATTGCCTGCTGGCCAGCCAGTCGCCCGAACCCGGCCAAAGGCTTGCCGCCGAGCGGCTCGGCCTCAGGCCGCTGTTCGATCTCGGCATCAGCCACGGCGAAGGGGTAGGGGCCGCCCTTGCCGCCGGTCTGGTCAAGGCGGCGGCGCTTACCAGTTCGGGCATGGCGGCGGCGGTCAAAGCCTAGAACAAGCTGTCAGCGTCGGCGAGCCGCCGCGACCGCCTTTGTCGGCAGCGCCGGCAGTTCCTCCATCACTCGGGCGAGCGGGAAGATGGCGATTGCCTCGGTGCCTTCGCGCAATTTCGACTGAAGTTCGAATTCGCCGCCATGCATGGCGAGCAGGCCCTGAACGATCGGCAGCCCGAGCCCGGTGCCCTGTTCGGCGCTCTTGATGGCGATCGAGCCCTGGCCGAAGGCGGACAGCACGATCGGGATTTCGTCCTCCGGTATGCCCGGCCCATTGTCCTTGACCGAAATGTACTGGCCACCGCCCGCCGTCCAGCCGACGCGCACGCGAACTTCGCCGCCGGTGGCGGTGAATTTGATGGCGTTGGACAGGAGGTTGAGCGTGATCTGCCGCACCGCGCGCTCGTCGGCGAACAGCCGCGGCAGGGCACTTTCGAAATCCTGGACGATGCGGATGTCCTTGTTGCGCGCCTTCAATTCCATCATGTGGCAGCAATCTTCGGCGATGTTGAGCAGCATCACCGGCTCTTCGTTGAGCTGATAGCGGCCGGCCTCGATGCGCGACAGATCGAGGATTTCGTTGATCAGGTCGAGCAGATGCTGGCCGGAATCGTGCACGTCGCGGGCGTAGTCGCGATAGGTCGGGTTGCTCATCGGCCCGAGCACCTCATTGGCCATCACCTCGGAAAAACCGAGAATGGCGTTGAGGGGCGTCCTGAGCTCATGGCTCATAGAAGCAAGGAAGCGCGACTTCGCCAGATTGGCGTCTTCGGCCCGCCGACGAGCTTCGTCCGACATTGATTTCGCTGTCTCCACCTCGGCGAGCAGCGCGTCCTTTTCGGAGCGGAAGGACAGAAGTATCAGCGACGAGCGGTTGAGATGGCGCGCGATATAGGCAAAGAACGGCAATGCCGCGACCAGCAGGGCGACCATGATCGTCCCGACCGGCACCCAAAATTTCGTTTCAGCATAGGCATAGACCGCCACCGGAACGACGAAGGTGGCAAGCAGAGAGCCGCGCAAGGACGACGCCATGATAGCGGTCGCCGCCATGGCCAGCAGCAGCACCACCGCCTTGGCGGCCTGGAACTGGTCGATCTGGCAGGTGGCGCAGCCGAGCCATGCGAACCACGCCCAGCCGAGGCCGCACAGCGAATGTCCGATCAGGAAATCCCTGCGGGTGTGAACAGGATTGAGCTCGGCGGCTTCGGTGCGCTCGACGCGGCGCGCCATGAAGGCGACGATCGAATAGCAGATCAGGGTGAACAGCGCCCAGACGCTGATCTGTTTGTCCACACCGGCCAGCAGCCCGGCCGCCGCGACCGCCAACACCAGCAGTGGGATGACGGCTGCGCCGCGCACCATGGTCCCGGCATGCAGCTTCAGCAGTTCACGGTCGAAGTCGAGATTGCCAACCTGCTGCGAAAGACGGTCGCGCGTCTTGCGCACCGCGCGCGCCACATCGCTGTTGCGGTGCGGTTTCCGGCGGTCCACAATGAATTTATCCGCTGTGTTCGAGCGTAGCAGAGGCATGGAAACTTCGATTTATGCGCGCAGCGATCTCAATTCGTTAAGCTACGTTCGAATGATTAAGAGACTGTTTGCCATATGAGCCGTTCGTGGTCGCCAAGGCCGCGCCGGCGATACTATCCGCCGCCGCCGCGAAGCCTGTGGCGCAAGCTGCTGGATTACGCGCTGACGGTCATTCTGCTCGGCCTGCTGATCCTGCTCGCCGCACGCCTCGACCGTTTCGAGACGCGCAAGGCGCAAGGGGTGGCGATCGTCAACGATGGCGATTCACTCACTCTTGGCACCGAACGTATCCGCATGCGCGGCATCGACGCTCCGGAATACCAGCAGATCTGCCGTAGGGATGGCGCAGACTACGCCTGCGGCAGGCTGGCGCGCCAGGCGCTGGTGCGGCTGATATCAGGAAATCCGGTGACCTGCAGCGGCTGGCAGCGCGACCGCTACGGCCGCCTGCTCGGCGATTGCAAGGCCGGCGGCAAGGATCTCAACCGGGCCCAGGTTGAGGCCGGCTGGGCCATTGCCTATGGCGATTTCGACACCGAGCAGGCCATTGCCCGCGCCGGCAAGGTTGGCATCTGGGCCGGCACGTTCGATGAGCCGCAAGACTGGCGCGAAAGCCACCACGGCGGCCCGCTCGAAAGAAAGCACGGCACCCTGGCTTCGGTCGGTGACGCCTTGCGAGAGATGTTTCGCTTCTGGTGACGAGCACTATAGTTGAAGGACCAGATCGGGAGGATAAGCATGAAACTGTTCGACGGCGGCCGCGCCCCCAATCCGCGGCGCGTGCGGGTTTTCCTCGCCGAAAAGGGCATCGCAGTGCCGCTGGTGCCGGTCGACATGGGTGCGATGGGGCACAAGCAGGAGCCGGTCAGGTCGCGCAACCCGCTGCAGCGGCTGCCGGTGCTCGAGCTCGACGGCGGTACCATCCTCACCGAATCCGTCGCCATCTGCCGCTATTTCGAGGAACTGCATCCCGAACCGGCGCTGTTCGGGCAAGGCGCGCTCGGCAGGGCCAAGGTCGAGATGTGGCAATGGCGCATGGAGTTCAATCTGCTCAGCTGCGTCGCCCAGGCTTTTCGCCACATCCATCCGGCGATGAAGGAATGGGAAATTCCGCAGATCCCCCAATGGGGCGAGGCCAACAAGGCGAAAGCGGTCGAATTCCTGAAACTGCTCGACCCCGAACTGGCAAACCGCGAATTCGCCGCCGGCGACGCCTATTCGATCGCCGATATCACCGGCATGATCGCCATGGATTTCATGAAACCGGCGCGCATCAAAGTGCCGGACGAGTGCACCAACGTGCTGCGCTGGTACAGCGCCGTCTCGAGCCGTCCGAGCGCTTCCGCCTGATGGAGGCGGAACTCGAACGCTTGACGGCAAAGGTCCGCGCCTGCCGCATCTGCGTCGACACTCCGGTCGGCAGGCCACTGCCGCACGAGCCGCGCCCGGTGCTGCTGCCATCATCCAGTGCCCGCATCCTGCTCGCCGGCCAGGCGCCAGGCACAAAGGTGCATTTGTCGGGCATGCCGTTCACCGACGCGTCCGGCGACCGCTTGCGAAGCTGGCTGGGCGTGACAAGCGAGGAATTCTACGACACGGATAAATTCGCCATCGTGCCAATGGGGTTCTGCTTCCCCGGCCAGGACGCCAAGGGCGGCGACCTGCCGCCGCGCCGAGAATGCGCGCTGGCCTGGCGCGCGCCGCTGATGGCGCTGATGCCGCAGATCGACCTCGTTTTGACAATCGGCTCCTACGCGCAATCCTGGCATATGGGCGCCACGCGCCGGCCGTCGCTGACCGAAACCGTGAAGGACTGGCGCACCATCTGGGATGCGCCGGCCAGCCTGAAAGTGCTGCCGCTGCCACACCCGTCATGGCGCAACTCAGGATGGCGGAAGCAGAATCCATGGTTTGAAATGGATTTGCTGCCGTTTCTGAGATCGGAAATCCGCTATCGCATAGATTAGACTTTAAGCAAGATATCACTCGCTTTTGTGCCATCCGGCAGAATTTCTTTCTTGTGAAAGGTCGAAATAAGAGGGAGTATAGCCAATCTATTCCCAAAGCGCGTCGCGCCCGAGGGAACGCGGCCTGCACCAGGAGCACCTCAATGGATCGCCTCGACAGAAAAATTCTCCGCCTCCTGCAGGAGGACGCGACGCTCGCGGTTGCCGATGTCGCCAAGAAAGTCGGCCTGTCGACGACGCCGTGCTGGCGCCGCATCCAGAAGCTGGAGGAAGAGGGAGTCATCAAGCGGCGCGTCGCCATTCTCGACCACGAAAAGGTCAATGTGCGCGTCACCGTCTTCGTGTCGATCCGCACCAATTCGCACAGCCATGAATGGCTGCGGCGTTTCTCGGAAGTCATCCAGGAATTTCCCGAGGTGGTCGAATTCTACCGCATGAGCGGCGACGTCGATTATCTCTTGCGCGTCGTGGTGCCCGATATCGCCGCCTATGACGCCTTCTACAAGCGGCTGATCGCCAAGATCGAGATCCGCGACGTGTCGTCGTCCTTCGCCATGGAGCAGATCAAGTACACGACCGAAATGCCGCTCGACTACATGCTGCTGGACAAGGAATCCGGCGCCAACGCGGCCTGAGCGCGGTTGTCCGTGACTGGGCGGTGACGCTGCACAAGCCGGCGGCGCTTAGTTTTTCTTTTTGTTGAGGAAACTCCAGGGCGAGTTGACCGGCAGCGTGATCGTGTCCGGCACCGTGTCGACTGCCACCACATCGGCTTTGCGTACGGTGTAGCCGGACTGGATGATGCTGACGCCGTCGAGAATGAACAACTGGCTCTTCTCCAAGCCGGGCCGCAAGGCGCCGGTCACGGCAACCGACTCATAGGCCTGCGACATCTTGTAGGGACGGGCCGGCGTCACCAGCACGATCTGGTTGGGCGGCGGCGTCGGCATGTGGCTGCAAGCGCCTGTCCACGGCACCAGCAGGAACTGGTAGACGAGGTCGCCATCGCGGTCGACCGGCAATGCATAGCCGGCTAATTGTACCATCTTGTCCTGCAGGTTGAGCGACAATGTCTCGCCACGATCGGGCAGTTTTGCCGCAATCATCGGCAGGCCGGCATCTTCGGCCACCGCCTGCGTCGCAGGACGCAGATCTTTCCAGAAGATGTGCGCGGTTTGGCCTGAGGCGTTGGTAGCGGTGAACACCAACAACGCGGCTGCAAGCGCCAAGGTCGATTTGAGAGGACTGCTCATCGGCCGCTTCCTTTGTGCAGGAGTAAAGACGCCGCGGCCGATCGCGTCAACGCTCGAGCCGCATCACATGTCTGCGAGAGCCGGCCATGCCGACCTCATGGAACCCGCGAGCGATGAACACGCCGCGAAACCCCATGAAACGGTAGCTCGGCGATGCCTCGTCGACCGGGTAGGCCTCGATCACGCCGGCGCCCTTGGCAAAGGCGTGATCTATGGCAGCGTCAAGCAGCGCTGCCGCCAGCCCGCCGCCGCGCAGCGCCCTTGGCACATAGAAGCAGACGATCGACCAGATGCCGGTCTCGTCATCGTCCTGTTGCGACGTCAGCTTCCGATAGGTCTGGCGCGGCGCGACCGAGCACCAGCCGACGGTCTTGCCGTCAATCTGGGCCAAGATTCCCACCGGCGTACCGGCCTCGACAAGCGCCATCATGGCCCGTTTCAACTCGGCGTGCTGGACATGCTCGCGGCGGCCGGGCAGGGGCCGCCAGGCCATGCACCAGCAATACTTCGGACCGCCTTGCGCTTCGAAGAGGCCTTCGAAATCGGCGCGCGTCTGCCGCGTCACCTCGGTGAACCGGACGTTGGCTAGGTCAGCCTTTTCTGGCGGCGATCCGCTCGACGATCTTGGCATTGGTGAGTTCCCGTACGGCGTCCTTGCCAATCCAGCGCGCCGTCTTGTCGGCCGACTGGGCCAGTCGTTCGGCCACGGCAAGGGCAGCGCCGTGCATCTCCAACGATCGCTTGCCGATCGAACGAAGCGCCCAGTTTGCCGCCTTCTTCACGAAATTGCGGCTGTCGGCGGCATGCGCTTCGATGATCGGCAGGAAGCCGAGGAAAGTCGCCACCGGCTCCTGCTTCCGGTGCACGACGGACCACGCCATCATGGCAAAGGCCGTGCGTCGAACGAACTCGCGCTCGTCCGCCGCGAACTCTTCAATCAGCTCCTTCCAGGCGTCCGTGTCGACGAAGAGATCGGAGACGCCGTCGACGATATCCCAGGAATCGAAGGACGCGGCCCATTGTCGTGCATCCGCGGCTGAGAAGCGCTTCGGGTCGGCCGTGACGGAAGCGATGAACTGCGCCTCCATGATGCCGGTCTGCCAAAGTTCGAAAGCTCGCTCGTGGTTGCGCTTGATCTTTTTGGCGATCTGCCGCTGCATGCCATGCGAGATGCCGAGCGCGCGCTCGGTCTTGATACCGTAGCGCAACATGCCGCGGCGATTGTCCTCCGAGCCGATCGAGCGCAAATGGGCGACGATCTCATCGGCGCTCGATTGGGGCGAAAGCTCGGCCATTGCGAACGCTTATTTTTCCAGGCGCGCCAGCAAGGACGAGGTGTCCCAGCGCTTGCCGCCCATCGCCTGCACATCCTTGTAGAACTGGTCGACAAGGGCGGTCACCGGCAGTCGCGCGCCATTGCGGTCGGCTTCATCGAGGCAGATGCCGAGATCCTTGCGCATCCAGTCCACGGCAAAGCCGAAATCATATTTACCGGCATTCATCGTCTTGTGGCGGTTCTCCATCTGCCAGGACCCGGCAGCGCCCTTGGAGATGACTTCGATGACCTTCTCGATGTCGAGCCCGGCCTTCTTGCCGAAGTGGATGCCTTCGGCCAGTCCCTGCACCAGCCCGGCAATGGTGATCTGATTGATCATCTTGGTGAGCTGGCCGGCGCCCGACGGCCCCATCAGCCCGACCATCCGGGCAAAGGCGTCGATGACCGGCCTGGCCTTGTCGAAGGCAGCCTGCTCGCCGCCGACCATCACCGTCAGCACGCCGTTCTCGGCGCCCGCCTGGCCGCCGGAAACCGGCGCGTCGAGGAAGGAAAAGCCGGCCTTTTCAGCGGCGTCGGCCAGTTCGCGCGCGACTTCGGCCGAGGCGGTGGTGTTGTCGATGAAAACGGAGCCTTTTTTTATCGCGGCGAAGGCGCCATCGGCCCCGGTCGTCACCGAGCGCAGATCGTCGTCATTGCCGACGCAGGAGAAGACGAAATCCTGGCCCTCTGCGGCCTCTGCCGGCGTCAAAGCAAGCTTGCCGCCATGCTGGGCAACCCATTGCTCGGCTTTCGCTGCGGTGCGGTTGTAGACGGTGACCTCATGGCCACCTTTGTTCCTGAGGTGCCCGGCCATGGGATAGCCCATCACGCCAAGACCGAGAAATGCCACAGATGCCATGGGTTTGCCCTTCAGATGAAAGCGAAATTGTCAGCGCAAGCTCTAGGCACTGCACACAATTCGTCAAGACGCGCATGAGCCGATCGACTGGTACAGCCGACCGCTCAGCGGATCAGATGAATGGTGATCCGTCGCTCGATCCATTCGACGCCGTGGCGCAGGATCTCGACCATCACCAGATAGACGATGGCGACCCAGACATAGGCCTGGAAGTCGAAGGACTTGGCGTAGGCGAGCTTCGCGTTGCCCATCAAATCATAGACGGTGATGATGGCAACGATGGCAGAGGCCTTGATCATCAAGACGAGCTCGTTGCCGTAGGGTCGGAGCGCCACGATAAACGCTTGGGGCAGGATGACCTTGCGCAGCGTCTGCAGCTTGTGCAGGCCGAGCGAAGCAGCGCCCTCCCATTGGCCCCTCGGAACACTCTCGATGGCGCCGCGCAGGATTTCGGCCTGGTAGGCGGCGGTGTTGAGCGCGAAGGCGAACACACCGCAATTGAAGGCGTCGCGGAAGAACCACCACAGCCCGACGGATTCGAGCTGCACCCGGAATGAGCCCAGGCCGTAATAGACGAGATAGACCTGGACCAGCAGCGGCGTGCCGCGGAAGAAGTAGACGTAGCAATAGGCCAGGACGGACAGATAGCGGTTCTTCGACATGCGGGCATAGGTGACGGGCAGCGAAAAAAGCGCGCCGAGCACCATCGAGATGGCCACCAGCGCAAGCGTGGTTCCCAAGCCCTGCAGATAGGCCGGCGCGTATCTGGCGAAGAATTCGCCATTCCAAGCGTAAACCAGATAGACGGCGATGCCGATGCCGAACAGGATCCAGAAGCCGACCAGCGCGTAGCCGACGATACGGGCCCGCGGCCAGCCTCGCGCCCGTGGTGGTGGCTTCTCGATGTCGACGGCGGCGCGCGTCACGACGCTCATCGTGCCTCCCTCCTCCCGAGCGAACGCAGGATGAAGCCGGTGGCGATCGACGACAGGATGGCAAGGATAAGGAACACCATCGCCGCGACGCTGTAGAACAGGAAGGAATGTTTGGTGACACGGGCCGCCACGCCGGCGTTGCGCAAGGTTTCAGCCAGGTTGACGACCGACACCAGGGCCGTGTCCTTGAGCAGGCTCAGCCAGCAATTCTCAAGGCCGGGGAAGGCGATGCGCAGCAGCTGCGGCAGGATCACCTTGCGCATCGTCTGCCATTTCGACAGCCCGATCGCATAGCCGCCCTCATACTGGCCCTTCGGAATGGCGCGAAAGGCCGACAGGAAGACTTCGCTGGAATACGACGAAAAGATCAACGACAGCACGATCATGCCGGCGAGGAAGCTGTCGACATCGACCGTCGCTTCCGGCCTGAACAGACGGATGACATACTGCAAGAGGATCGGCATGCCGAAGAAGAACAGGAAAAGCGTCACCAGTTCCGGCAGTCCGCGAAACACCGTGGTGTAGATGTTGGCAGCCACGCGAAGCGACGGCTCTTCGGATTGTTTTGCCCAGGCGACGAAAAAGCCGATCGTCAGGCCGATCGGCAGTGTCGCCAGCGCGAGCGCAATGGTGACCAGTGCGCCATAGGCAATATCGTCAATCCAGCCATCGGGTCCCCAAGTGAGAAGTATCCATATGTTCTGGCTTGGCATTGACGGGTCTTGTCTCCACTTCTGTCAGGCCAAGGCGGCAGCAGGAAACTTCCCCTGCCGCCTTGTTTCAGACGATCAGGACTCGGCGCCGAAGACGTCGAACTTGAAGTACTTGTCGTTGATTTCCTTGTACTTTCCGTTGGCGCGGATTGCGTCGATGGCGCTGTTCAACTTGTTGACCAGATCCTTCTCGCCCTTGCGCACGGCGATGCCGGCGCCCGGTCCAAAGATATCGACCGGCTGCGGCGAAGGCTGGCCGAGAATCTTGCAGCAGGCGCCATCAGGCGAATCCAGGAACTGTTGCAACACGACGATATCGTCCTCGATCGCGTCGAGACGGCCATTGGCGAGATCGGCCTGCTCTTCGGGGCTGCTCGGATAGCCCTTGACCGTGCTGTCCGTATAGGTTTTCGAGGCGTAATTGAAATGCGTCGTCGTGGTTGCGACGCCGATGGTCTTGCCGGCCAGGTCTTCCTTGGTCACGCCCTTGAGAGTCGAATCCTTGGGTACCGCGATCGCCGACGGCGTGTTGTAGTATTTGTGGGTGAAGTCGACCTTCTCGGCGCGCTCCGGCGTGATCGACATCGAGGCGACGATGGCGTCGAACTTGCCGGCCTGCAGGGCGGGAATGATGCCGTCCCAATCCTGGGCGACGAAGGTGCACTTGACCTTCATCTCGTCGCAGAGCGCCTTGGCGATGTCGATGTCGAAGCCGACGAGCTGGCCGTCGGAGGTCAGGTTGTTGAATGGGGGGTAGGCGCCTTCGGTGCCGATTCTCAGGGTCGTTTCCTGAGCCTGGGCGACGCCGAGCGTCAGCAGCGCAGCCGATGCGGCGAGCGCGATACGCAGTGCAATACGCATGATAGTCCTCTCTTTATGGCTCCCGGCCGTCGTTCCGGAACGGCTCTGTGGGGCGGTGCTTTTGACCGCCCGCTGGCGCGATACTCCCACTGTTTTCGGGAGAAAAGCAACTGTAAAACCGTTGCTTGCGGGATTTGCGGGTCCAGCCAATGCCGACGCCGGGTTAATGCATGTCGCCCAAAAGTGCGCAGCGGTTTTGGGACGACGACATGCATAAATAAAACAACCTGAAGCGCGTCGCATGGCCGTTCAGGCGCGACGCGCTTAGACAATGCAACGGCTGAAGAGGGCGGCTGAACCGGGCGAGGGCAGGGACCTCAAGGTTTGAGGCCGGTCATGCGCTCGATGAAGTCGGCTATCCCTCCCGTGTCGTCGAGATCGAACACAGGCAGGCTTTCGCCGGTAACCGCGAAGTCGGCGGCAATCGCCACGATATGTCCGTCGTTCGCCGACAGCGGCGAGCGGTCCTTGGCCTCCCGCCGCCGGGTCTCGATCTTTTTGTGCGCCTCGCGCTTGTAGCCTTCGACCAGCACGATGTCGCACGGGGCCAACCGCGACAGGACCGTCTCCAGCGTCGGCTCGTCCTCACCGCGCAATTCATGCATCAGCGCCCAGCGTTTGCCCGACACCACCGCGACTTCGGTGGCGCCCGCCTGGCGGTGACGAAAGCTGTCGGCGCCAGGCTTGTCGATGTCGAACTCATGATGGGCGTGTTTGACCGTCGACACTGTCCAGCCGCGCCGGACGAGCTCTGTGACCAGCTTCTCGGTCAGTGTGGTCTTGCCGGAATTCTTCCAGCCGGTGATGCCGAAGATGTTCATGGGCCGATGCTCTGCAACAGACGCTCGGCCACCGCAAGGTCGTGCGGTGTGTTGATGTTGAAGAACGGGTCGATCTCGTCACTGCCGTGGGTCAGCAACGGAAATTCCACTTCGACACAGTCGTGCCGCTCGATGAAGGCGGAGACGCGCCTGTTGTCCTCGTCGATCAGGAAATGACGCAAGGCCTCACGCAGCCCGAGCGGCCACAGCGCGAAGGTCGGATGCTGCCGGCCGGCGGAACTGGCAACAGCGATGGAGCCTGGTCGCTCGTCAACAGCCGCAGCCAGCCTCTCGACCAGGTCCACCGGCAGGAACGGCGTGTCGCCGGCGGCCGTCGCCAATGCCTTGAAAGCGGTATTCGCTGCCGCCCATTCGAGGCCGGTGAGGATTCCGGCAAGCGGTCCGGCATAGCCTTCCACCGCATCGGCGAGAACCGGAAGACCGGCCGCCTCGAAGCGCGCCGGGTCACCATTGGCGCTGAGCGCCAGCGATCCGACCTGCGGCGCCAGGCGGGCAACGACATGGTCGAGAAGCGGACGCCCGCCAAGCGCCAGCAAAGTCTTGTCGCCGCCGCCCATGCGCCGTGACAGGCCTCCGGCCAGGATAATTCCTGCAATGTCTTGGCTCATGGCCAAGCTATATGCCGTCCGGCGCCATGTCGGGTCCAGCGCTTTCGGCTGCGGGTTTTTGCCGGCCGGCGACCCGCTCGCGATAGAGCGCGTAGAGGCCGGAGCCGATGATGATGGCGGAGCCGAAGATCATCGGCAGGTCGGGGACATCGCCGAAGATGATGACGCCAAGCAGCATCGACCAAAAGAGGGCCGTGTAGCGGAATGGCGCAATGAAGGAGATGTCGCCAGCCCGCATTGCCATGATGATGAACTGGTAGCCGATCAGCACCAGCACCGCCGCCAATGCCAAAAGTGCCGAGCCTTTGCCGGACATCGGCGTCCAGCCGCCCATCGGCGACAGCAGCACGGCGCCAACGATGGTCATGGCGATTGCCGTTGCCGTCGACACCAGCAAGGTCGGGATAGCCCTCGGGATGCGCTTGGTGGCGAGGTCACGTACTGCGCAACAGGCGACGCTGACGAGTGCGTACAGCGAATAGATGCTGAAGCCTTCGAAGCCTGGCCGCACGATGATCAGCACGCCGCCAAAGCCGACCGCGATCGCCAGCCAGCGCCGCCAGCCGACCGCTTCGCTGAATACGAGTGCCGCCCCCATCGTCACCGCCAGCGGCAGCGCCTGCAGCACCGCCGAGACATTGGCGATCGGCAGATGCGCTAATGCCACAAGGAAGGCGACGGTGGCGCCGGCCTCGGCGACCACGCGAAGCGTCACCAGCGGCTGCAGCATCGACCTCGGTCGCGCGAGCGCGCCTTGCTGCCAGGCGAGCAGGCCGACGAGCAGCGACGCAAAGGCGCCGCGCACCAGCATCACCTGCGCCATGTTCATCGATTCCGACGAGAACTTGGTGATGGCGTCGTTGAGGGTGAAGCCGATCATGGCCACCATCATGCACAGCGCGCCGCGAATGTTTGGGGAAAGAGGCAAGGGCGTTACCGGTTTGCAAGAGCAATTCCAGAAAAGTGTGAAACGGTTTTCCGTCCGGAATTGCGTGAAAACAAAGAATAAAGCGGTTCGACGTTTCGGCGAAACGGTGAACCGCCCAAGCCTGTAGCAGCCGGCGGCAAGACAGCAACGTCAAAGAAATAGGCCACGGATTTTCACCCGTGGCCCACAAAATCGCTAAGAGGGCTGGCCGGATGATCAGCAGGCTCATTTCGGGGTCAGCACCTCGGTGCCGCTGCCGTTCTTGCCGGCGATGGTCCACAGGCCGTGCAGCGAGCCGTCATCTTCTACCTTATAGACGACGAGACCGATTTCCTTGCCCATGACATAGCCGGCGGAGAAGGCATCGTCGTTGCGCATGCAGATGCCGTCCGACGATGATCCGCTCGTCTCCCAATGGATGGTACAGGTGGTCTCGCTGGTCAGCGTGATGGTGGCTTCGCCGCCATATTTCGAGCCGTCGAAATTGGTGCCCGCGACGGTGTAGCTGCCGCCGATGGACTGTGCTGCTGCCGGCGCGGCGGCAAACCCAAGCATTGCAAGAGAAAGTAAGAATGTGCGCATGTCGTATTCCCCCAAACCGAGCGACGAGCCGCTATAGGCCGAAATTTAGGGCGGAACGCGATGGCGGTAAATCGGGTTTGCAGCGTGGAGAGCGATTTATTCCCAGTGTTGCTCAGCCCCATGCAGGCTGTCGCCGATAGCGCCGACCAGTGGGTCGTACTTGGCCTTGAGCGAGGCGGGATATTCGATCCAGACTGTATGGATTGCATCCTCTTTTTCGAAGACGATTCGGGTATAGAAGATCTTGTCGCCTTTGGTGCTTGAGACCACTGCCCAGTTCTTACCGGTTTTGCTGTAAGTGACCTTTTCCCCAGAGTCAGGGTCGGCTTTTTCCTTTTCAACCAGACTGTCGGGCGTATCTTCCGTCAGCTTGTATCCGCCGTAACAGGACAAGCTCGCACCATCGGGGCTAAGCCATTTTCGACCGTCGCCATTGAGGGACTCAGGCATCGGCTTGCTGAAAATCTGGCTCAGGAACGTGCACACCGTGCCATAGCGCGCATTGATGTAGGTGAACGGCTTTGCGGGCGCCACTGTGGTCGCCAATGATAGGGCCACGACCAGCGCTGACAGCCCGGTTTGGCAAACACGCTGCATGGAAATCCCCCTCGCTTCCAACGGAAGCATTCTGCACCAATCGCGGAGAAAATCAGCCGCCGGTGACGCTCATATGTCTCGACACCGACGGGCGGCTGGTGCGGCGGTCGATGATGAAATCATGGCCTTTCGGCTTGCGGCCGATCGCTTCGTCGATGGCAGCAGCGACCAGCTCGTTGCCTTCTGAGGCACGCAACGGCGCGCGCAGGTCGGCGGCATCCTCCTGACCCAGGCACATATAGAGCGTGCCGGTGCACGTCAGCCGCACGCGGTTGCAGCTTTCGCAGAAATTATGCGTCATCGGCGTGATGAAGCCCAGCCTGCCGCCGGTCTCTGCGACATGGACGTAGCGGGCCGGACCGCCGGTCTTGTAGGGGATGTCGCTCAGCGTGAACTGGCGCTCGAGCGAAGCGCGCAGCAGCGATAGCGGCAGATACTGGTCGGTCCGGTCGGCGTCGATCTCGCCCATCGGCATGGTTTCGATGACGGTCAAGTCCATGCCGCGGCCATGCGCCCAGCGCATCATCTCCGGCAGCTCGACGTCGTTGAAGTCCTTCAGCGCAACGGCGTTGAGCTTCACCTTCAGCCCCGCCGCCTGCGCGGCATCGATGCCTTGCATGACCTTGCCGAGATGGCCCCAGCGGGTGATGGCGTGGAACTTGTCGGCATCGAGCGTATCCAGCGAGACATTGATGCGCTCGACACCGCAATCGGCAAGCTCGGCGGCAAAGCGCGACAGCTGCGAGCCATTGGTGGTCAGCGTCAACTCTTCCAGCGCGCCGCTCTTCAGGTGCCGCGACAGCTGGCGCACCAGATGCATGATGTTCTTGCGCACCAGCGGCTCGCCGCCGGTGAGGCGCAGTTTGCGCACGCCCTTTTCGATGAAGACGGTGCAGAGCCGGTCGAGTTCCTCGAGCGACAGCAGGTCCTTCTTGGGCAGGAACGCCATGTCCTCGGCCATGCAATAGGTGCAGCGGAAATCGCAGCGGTCGGTGACCGACACGCGCAAGTAGCTGATCGTGCGACCGAAGGGATCGATCATGTCCATGCGTTCAAGCATTCCCGTGGCTGCGAGTGGCGCCGTTATATACGGCTATGTGATACGATCCAACCCGCCATTCAAGATAGCCGCTCTCGATCTTTGGTGACATTCCCTGGCCGACATCCGGTGTCGGCCGGGTCCAAATGGCCTTTTCCGCTCGCGCGAAGCAGCGTAGGGAAGGGCGGATTGACGGGATGCAGAACAATGACGGCGCCGAAGGAACTCAGGGTCTCGAAGGACAGAAAACTGCTGTCCGTCACCTTTCCCGATCATCGGCCGTTCGAATTGCCGGCCGAACTGCTGCGCGTCGCTTCACCCTCGGCCGAGGTGCAGGGCCATTCGCCGGACCAGCGGGTGACGGTTCCCGGCAAGCGCAACGTGGCCATCCTCAAGATCGAGCCGGTCGGCAACTACGCCGTGCGCATCACCTTTGACGATTTTCACGACACCGGCATCTTCACCTGGAATTACCTGCACACGCTTGGCCACGAAAAGGACGCGCGCTGGAATGCCTATCTCGCCGAGCTCCAGGAGAAGGGACTGAGCCGCGACCGCTAGTTCGGCACTGTCGGCAAAACGTCATTGACTGGGGGTAACGCTGGCAACGGTTCGGAGACGGGAAAATGTCTGACATCACCACGGTCGAACAGCTCGAAGCCCTCTACGGCCTGCCCGGCGAAGCGTCGACGGTCAAGGAACTCGACCACGTCATTCCCGAATATGCCGCCTTCATCGAAGCCTCGCCTTTTGTCGCCCTGGCGACGAGCGGGCCGGAAGGGCTGGACTGTTCGCCGCGCGGCGATCTCGCCGGCTTTGTGCGCATGCATGACCCGAAAACGCTGATGATGCCGGACAGGCGCGGCAACAACCGCGCCGATTCGCTTAAGAACATCATCCGCGATCCTCGCGTCGGGCTGCTGTTTCTTGTGCCGGGTTCGGGCACGACGCTGCGCGTCAACGGCCGCGCCCGCATCACCACCGACGCCGCGCTTTGCGCCTCCTTCGCCGTCGAAGGCAAGCCGGCGCGCTCGGTCACATTGGTCGATGTCGATTCGGTCTATTTCCAGTGCGCCCGCGCCATCGTTCGCTCGGAGCTGTGGAACCCGGCAAAGCACGTCGACCCGAAATCGCTGCCGACACCCGGAACAATCCTGGAAGTCACCAGCCGCAAGAATATCGATGCCGGTACTTACGACAAGGAATGGCCGGAGCGGGCGAAGAAGACGATGTGGTGAGGTGGGAGGCGCGTGGATCGAACGGCTCAGGTATCCTTCAGCACGTCATAGATCTTGCGCATCTGTTCGCCGATCATGTCGCACTGTTCCGCTGTCGACTGGCTCATCGCCTTTTCGATCAGCGCCATATGCACCTTCAGCGCCTTCATCAAAAGCTCCGTGCCGGCCTCGGTAAGCGTCAGCCGCAGGACGCGCTTGTCCTTCTCGTCGCCTTCGCGGCGCAGCAGGCCGCGCGCCTCGAGCTGCGGCAACAGCATGGTGATGTTGGAGCGGCCGACCAGCAGTTTGCGGGCGAGATCGTGCTGCGACATGCCGGGATGGCGATAGAGGTTCATCAGCACGTCGAGCTGCGCCGGCTTGAGATCCAGCGGCGCCAGCTTTACCGCCAGCGCACGCTCCAGCACATGGCAGGCGCGCGCCACCGCGACCCAGTTGCGAAAGCGCGGGTTGTCCCAGGGCAGCTCTTGTTTAATGTTCATGTTTGAACTATTATGTTCATGCTTGAACGGAATGGATGGATCGCCACTATGGCATCATTTGGACTGAAGGTCATCCGGGGCGTGTTCCGCGCCGCCGAGCATGTGGCGCCCCGCCTGAGCGGGCGCGCCGCCTTCGAACTGTTCTGCCGCACGCCGAGCGTGAAGGCGCTCAGTGACGGCGAGCGGCGTGCGGTCGACCGCGCCGCCGGCTTCATGGCCGAGGCGCGCCATCATCGGCTTACGACCAAGGCCGGCTGCGTCATGGTGCACGAATTCCGGCCCGAGCCGGGCAGGGCGTCCGCCGGCACGGTGCTGGTCGTCCATGGCTGGCGTTCGCGCACGGAATATATGCGGGCTCTGATCGAAGGCTTTCGCGATGCGGGCTACCGGGTCGCCTCGCTCGACCTGCCGGGCCATGGCCAGTCGCTGGGCCGTCATCTCAACATGGTCAATGCGGTCGAGGCGGTCAGGGTCGCCGGCGAATGGTTCGGTCCGTTCAAGGCGATAGTCGGCCATTCCTTCGGTGGCGCCGTCGCCGCCAATGCCATTGCCGGTTCGATCAAGGGTATCCAGCCCGTCGCGGCCGAGCGGCTGGTGCTGGTCGCCGCGCCAAGTTCCCTGCCGGCGATCTTCGCCGACTTCAGCCGCATGCTCAATGTCGGTCCGCGTTCGCAGGTTTCCATGGCCGATCAGGTGAAAAGGCTGTCGGGCCGGCCGCTGCATGAATTCACCGGCGACCGCCAGTTGGCTGAGGCGCCGGTGCCGACGCTGGTCATCCACGCGCCGGACGACCGCGAAGTCCCCGCCGATCATGCCACACGTTATGCCGGCGCCGGCAGCCATGTGCGGCTGCACTGGGCCGATGGGCTCGGCCACCGTCGCATTCTCGCCGACAAAGGTGTTGTCGAACGCGCTGTGACTTTTGTCAAAAACGAGCGCGAGCCGATACTGCATTGATTCCAATGGGTGTATTGTCGACTCCGACAACGCCGGAGCGGTGAGCTAACCGTTCTTCTTGCCGCCCGGCTCGACGGGCAATCCGGCCGCCTTCCAGGCGGTATAGCCGCCAAGGATGTGCTTGACCGGCGACAGCCCCATATCCTGCGCCGTCTTGGTGGCCAGCGCCGAGCGCCAGCCGCCGGCGCAAAAGAAGACGAAGCTTTTGCCCGAGGCGAAGAACGGCTTGTGGTAGGGGCTTTCGGGATCGATCCAGAATTCCAGCATGCCGCGAGTGACATGTTTGGCGCCGGGGATCTGGCCGTCCCGCTCGATCTCGCGTGGATCGCGCAGGTCGACGAAGATGGTGTCCTCGTCGTCGAGCAGCCCGGCCGCTTCCTCGGGCGAGACCACCTCGATCTCGGCATTGGCCTCGTCGAGCAACTCGCGATACCCTTTTTTCACGGATGATCCCTCCCGGCGCATTTCGCCGCCGACTGGATTTCCAGCACAAGCTCCGCGCTTTGTCACGCTGTTCCGACCAGCCCCTGCCACGCCGCCATCGCTCCGGCCACTGTGGCCATGAGCGCGTCGCACGAGGCGCCGTCGCGGGCCTGAATCGACATGCCGTGCTGGACCGTCGCATAGAAGGTCGCCGCCGCGTTGCTGTCGAAGCCCGCCGGCAATTCGCCTTCCGCCACACCGCGTTCCAGCCGTCTCAGCAAGAGGGTGTGGTTTTCGGCGCGGCGGCGGCGCAAATCATCGCAGATCGCGCCGCTGCTTGAATCCTGGTGCAGTGCGCCCAGTGCGATGAGACAGCCCTGCGGGCGGTCGTCCTGAGAGTACGCTTTTGCCGTCTGACGCAGGAAATTCTCGATCGCCTGGCATGCCGTCGGCGCTTCGTCCAGCGCGCTCCAGATCTCGGTGCCTTCGTTGCGGGTGTAATACTCGGTCGCTTCCAGAAACAGCGCCTCCTTGCTGCCGAAGGCGGCATAGAGGCTGGGCGAGCTGATCCCCATCGCCGCGGTCAGGTCTGCGATCGAGGTGCCCTCATAGCCTTTGGCCCAGAACAGCTCCATCGCCTGCCGCAAGGCGGCGGTTCGATCGAAGGTGCGGGGGCGGCCTCTTTCCGGCATGACCGATCTTTCTGTGTTGATCGATACATAATTCACTTGACATCGCCAGGCAAGGTTGCCAGATATTTATGTATCGATCGTTACATAACGGGGAAATGACATGTCAGCGAACGGATTGAACGGCAAGGCAGCACTGGTCACCGGCGGCAGCCGCGGCATAGGTGCTGCGATAGCAAAACGGCTTGCGGCCGATGGCGCCGACGTCGCCATCACCTACGTCAACAGCTCGGCGCCGGCCCAAGCTGTCGTCGCCGAGATTATAGCGGCAGGTGGTCGCGCGATCGCCATCCAAGCCGACAATCGCGACGCTGCCGCCATCGAAGGCTCGGTCACCGAGGCGGTGAATGCCTTCGGCCGGCTCGACATCCTGGTCAACAGCGCCGGCATCTGGCGCGCGGCGCCCATCGAACAGATGTCGCTGGCCGACTTTGACGAGACCATTGAGGTCAATCTGAGAGCGCCGTTCGTAGCCTCGAAGGCGGCAGCGGCTCACATGGGCGAGGGCGGCCGCATCATTTCGATCGGCAGCAATCTGGCCGAGCGCGTCACCGACACCAGCCTCAGCGCCTATTCGACCAGCAAGGCTGCGCTGGTCGGCCTGACCAAGGCGCTGGCGCGAGACCTCGGTCCGCGCGGCATCACCGCCAACGTCGTTCATCCCGGTTCGACCGACACCGACATGAACCCGGCCGAAGGCCCGCATGCCGAACACCAGCGGCGGAAGATGGCGACGCCCCGCTTCGGCAAGGCTGACGAGATCGCCGGCATGGTTGCCTGGCTCGCCGGTCCGGAAGGGCGCTTCGTCACCGGCGCCGCGCTCACCATCGACGGTGGCGCCAACGCCTGAAGCAGCGGCCGCTTTGACCGGTCTGGAGCGGCAACGCCGCTCCAGACGTCACGATGTTGTGAAACCGTTCTGCAACAGGCCTGCGGAAATTTATGGAAGCTTAACGAAATCGGTATGAATCGGTATAGTAGCGCCTTACATCCGCCATGCGGTTGGCAAGATCGTCTAGCGGCGCGGAACGGGAGCCGGCTTGCAGCCGGAGCGGGTGATTAATGAAATTCCTCGGAAATAAAGCCACCGTGATGCCGCTTGCAGTGGCGGCAGCACTGGCCTTCGGTGTGCCGCAGGCAAGCGCGCAAGGCCTGTTCGACATGCTGTTCGGCGGTGGCGTCAAGCACAGGCCGCAAGGCGAATTCCCGCCGCCGCCGAAGCGCAAGCCGAAGCCCGCCGTATCGGGCGGTGGCGGCACCAGGATCAGCAGCCCGTCCTACTACACCTACAAGGCCGACCGGCTGGTGCGCGTCGACTTTACCGCATTGGTGGCAGCACCTCCCCAGGTGGCAACAGCTGAAGACGCCGCCTTTGTTCCGTCGGCGACCAGCACCGCCTTCCGCGAAGCCGTTGCAGGCCTCAGCGACTATGAACTCTATGCCGAGCCCGATATCGCCAAGGCACTGATTGCCTATTACTCTGCCAATCCTGATTTCATCTGGGTGAACGAGGGCAATCCCAATGCCCGCGCCCAGGATGCGGTGCGGGTGCTTGGCGAAGCCGCAAGCTATGGTCTCACGTCGGCCGACTACACGGTCGAGGTGCCGGCAGCCAACGCATCGGCAGTCGATGCCGACGCCCATCTGAAGGAACTCGTCCGCTTCGAGATGGCGCTGTCGGCGCGCGTACTGCGCTATGCCCGTGACGCCCAGAGCGGGCGCGTCGATCCCAATCGCATCACCGGCTACTATGAATTTCCGCCGAAGCCGGTCGACATGGAAGGCGCGCTCAAGACGCTGGCCCACACCCAGGAAGTGCGCACCTACCTCGAATCGCGGCACCCGCAGAACGCGGAATATCAGGCGCTGCGCGTCGAACTTGAATCGCTGCAGGCGAGCGCCGAAAACGAAATCGTCGTCGATCCCAAGCTGTTGCTGAAGCCCGGCGAGACCAGCGCCGAACTGCCGAAGCTGCTGACGCTGATCGCGCGCAATCTCGACGACGAGATGGGCGGCGCCTATGGCGAGATCCTGTCTCGTCTCGGCACCAGCGATGTCTATGTTCCCGAACTGGTTCCGATCATCAAGGCCGTGCAGGTGAAGGCCGGCATGAAGGGCGATGGGGTCATCGGCCCGCGCACCGTCGCCTCGCTCGCCGGCACGTCCAAGGCCGACAGGCTGCAGAAGGTGCAGGTCGCGCTGGAAGAATTGCGCTGGATGCCGTCCGATCTCGGCAGCCCGCGGGTGTTCATCAACCAGCCCGCCTTCACCGCCAGCTATATCGACAATGGCGAGGAGAAGCTGAAGACCCGCGTCGTCATCGGCCGGACCACCAACCAGACCGCCTTCTTCTTCAAGGAGATCAAGCAGGTCGATTTCCATCCCTATTGGGGCGTGCCGCAGTCGATCATCGTCAACGAGATGCTGCCAAGGCTGCGTGGCGATCCGGGCTATCTCGACCGTGCCGGCTACGAGGTGACCGACTCGCGCGGCAGGCGGGTTCCCTCTTCCTCGGTCAATTGGGGCGCCTACGGCGCCAACATTCCCTACAGCGTGCGCCAGCAGCCGAGCGAAGCCAATGCGCTGGGCGAACTGAAGATCCTGTTCCCCAACAAGCACGCCATCTACATGCACGACACGCCGCAAAAATCCTTCTTCCAGCGCGATATGCGGGCGCTCAGCCATGGCTGTATTCGCCTTCAGGATCCACGTGGGATGGCGGCGGCGGTGCTCGGCGTCTCGGTCGACGACATCGCCGAAAAGCTCAAGCACGGCCATGCCAGCGAAGACGTGACACGCACGATTCCCGTCTATGTCTCCTACTTCACTGCCTGGCCGGACCTGTCCGGCAAAGTCGAATATTTCAACGATGTCTACGACCGCGACACGCGGCTGATGCAGGCGCTGGAAGCGACTGAAGCGGTGCGCTCGCCGACGAGCTGAAACCAGCGGAGTTCCTCGTTCAACGAACGAGGAACTCACTTTGTCTCTCTGGTTTTATTAGATTTTTGGCCGATGGACGGTCGCCCGTTTCCTGCGATCAGCGCTGGATGAGCGGACGCCGGAAGCCGGCGTCGCGGCCCGCGATCAGCCAATAGACCAGACCGGCTACGAGGCCGGCGGCGGCGATGATGCCGATATCGGCCCAGCGTCCGGCATCCTCTTCCGCGGCCGGCCAGACCAGGAAAAAGCCGGCTGCAGCGGCAGCGGCGCCAAACAGCATGTGCACCAGGAAATTGCGCAGGGCAAAGAATTCGGCGAGCAGCGCGAAGATCAGCGTCTGCAGGCCGGTCAGCACGATCGTCAAGAAATAGACGACCATGCCGAGCGGCGGCCACAGCAGCACGACAATGGGCGAAAATTGCATGGCGCCGAAATAGTCCGGCGCGTTGGGCAATACGGCGAGTGCGCAATATATCGCCACGACCGCGAACAATCCGATCAGCACCGAAACGAAATAGCCGGCAAGCATCATCAGGATGCGCTTCAAAACATGCTTAACCATGGCCATGCACCCCCGTGCCCTGCAACTGTTACGCGCACTCAGCCATCAAAGGCGGATCGGCGCAAGAGTGCATCCAGCAGGGCTTTGCGGCAAATCTTCAGGCGCCGCCGCATAGATGTTGCGAATCCGGCAAAATCCATGTGCCTTTTATCGTGAGGTCGACGCCGTAATAGACCCGCCCGCGCTCGTCGCCCTGCGGACAATCCCTCGGGATCGATATCAGGCACATGACGACAGGATCGCCGGCTTTCGAACTGGCAAGGCCAGGCTCCCGCTCGTAGGAAACCCCGGCGCCGCCATTGCTGAACCGCGTCACACTGCCGGCTTCAGGACTGGCCGTTTCCAGCGGGTCGTCGCCAAGCCGCGTAGTCAGCGCCGTGATGTGGGTGAAGGCGCATTGCCCGATCGACGAGGGCAGGGGCTGGTCGGGGCTGCCTGGATGGCGGGCTGCGGTGTCGAGTGCCTTCTTGCCGATCAGGGCGATGTTGTAATCCTGCACCCAGGACGGCGCATTGCCGTAGGTCTGCAGCGCATTGTTCTGGGCGCTGACGATGCAGGCGGCATCCTGCCCGCAGGCGTTCCTGTCAGTGATGAGCGCACGGGCGATCTTGCGCTTGTCGCGGCCAAAGGCTGGCTCGAAACCCGTAAAGGCCTTGGCGACCAAGGCATCAATTGCCGACAGTTGCGGGTCGGCACAGATCGCCTTTTCCACCGGCAGGCTGGCTTTGCGGCAGTCGAAGGATGGCCCGTCGGCACGCGCTGGACCAAGGCAGACCGCCGCGCCAGCCAGTGCAACGACAAGCGCAAGCGAGTTGGCAATTCGATTGGAAGAAAGCATGGTCGCCCCGTTGTCCGACAACTGCCACCATCGTAGGCAAAAAACGCGGCGGACGGAATTGCCGAAGCGGTGCGGTATCAGCGCTATTTCGGTTCGGCTGTTACGGGATCGAAGGTGATTTCGACTTTCGCCTTGTCGGCGGTGTAATAGGTGACGGTGTACCCGTCCTTGTCCCAGTCGACCTCCTTCACATAGCGAAAGCCGTCGCGCTGCTCGACCTTGGCGATGATTGCCGACAGTTTCTGGGCATTCGTCGGCGGCAGTGGGCTGTCATCCGCGGCAAAGGCCGTCGAGCCGGCCAGAAGAACGACGACGCCGGTCGCCAGAACAAGATTTCGCATGATTACCCTCATTTCACGTTGGTATGAACCGCACCGGAAACTCGCAGGCAGCACAGTTTGTTCCGAGTGCTGACGTCGCGCAGGTTCCGTGAAGCCCTGGATCGCCGCGCTCAGAGCTACGGCACGCCAATATTTGCGCCAACCGCCGGCCAACCATGAGTGCTGCCACGGCCCGCGCTGGACAACCCGATGGTGGTAGAGCTTTGCCCAAGACCCTGCTAGACTTCTGGTCCTGGCGGGGTGGCATGGCGCGCCAACCCCGCCGGAATCTTCATCTCTCAGCGCGCGGCGAAGTGTTTCAGGAACGGGTCGTCGCCTGTGCTGGACCAGAACCAGAAAGGGAGCGGGGGCTCGAACATGGCTGTACGGAACTACACCCGTCAGCTGGCGACAATCATTTCTATCGATGCCGTCGGGTTCTCCCGGCTGATGGGCATCGACGACGAGTCTGCTGTCGCGGCATTCGAGGAACGGCGCGACATCATCGCCGACAGCTGTGGCACATTTGGCGGCCGCACGTTCGGCGACGCCGGCGACAGCATCATGGCCGAGTTCGGCAATCCGATCGAGGCGTTGCGCGCGGCCTTTGATTTCCAGGGCCGCATCGTCGCCCTCAACGCCGAGGTTGCCGACGATATGCGCATGCCGTTTCGCGCCGGCATCAACACCGGCGACGTCATCGTGCGTGGTGGCCGCCTCTACGGCGACGACGTCAACATCGCCGCGAGAATCCAGGAATTCGCGCCGGGCGACGGTCTCGCCGTTTCGGAGACGACCTGGCACCATGTGAAGGACAAGACGGCGGCCGAATTCACCGATCTCGGCGAATTCAGGCTGAAGAACATCGCCTTGCCGGTGCGCGTTCTGATCGCCGGCCGCAGCGGCAACGGATCCTCGCCGGCGGCGTCGTTCGCGGCCATTCCCCAGGCCAATGCGCAGCAGAAGCTGTCGTCCAAGGGGCCGCCGGCGATCGCCGTCCTGCCCTTCCACGCCGATGGCGGCGAGCATGACATCGGCTACATGGCCGACGGCATCGCCGAGGACATCATCTATGGTCTATCCAACACCAGATGGCTCTCGGTCATCGCCAAGGGCTCCAGCTTCCAGTTCCGCGACGACACGCTGGGCACCCGGGTGATCGGCAACGCGCTCGGCGCGCGCTACATCGTCAGCGGCACGCTGATGCGCAATGGTGGCCAGATCCGCCTCAACACCTCGCTGGCCGACGCGTCCAACGGGCGGCTGGTGTGGTCGCAGCGCTTCGATCGCGATCTGGTCGACATCTTCAACCTGCGCGACCAGATCGGCGCTGAGATTGTTTCGATCCTCGACAAGGAGGTCGACCGGGCGGAACAGGCACGCACCTTCCAGGTTCCCTGGGAAAGCCTGGAGACCTGGCAACTGGTGCGACGCGGCCGCTGGCACATGAACCGGCGCACCCGTGGCGACACCGAAACCGCACTCGAGTTCTTCCAGAAGGCGTACCGCGAGGACGCCAACTCGAGCGCCGTGCTCAATGAACTGGCGTGGTGGTATTTCTGGCGGGCATGGCTGCGTTTCGGCGACAGCGACGATTTGAACAAGGTCGAGCAGTTTGCCCGCAAGGCGTTGCTGGTGGACAGCCTGGATGCACGCCCGCACGCCCATCTCGGCGCCGTCGACATCATGCGCGGCGAACCGCGATCGGCCGTCGACCATTTCGAGGAAGCGATCCACATCAATCCGAGCTTTGCCTTCGCGCGCTCGGCCATGGGCAGCGCCCAGCTGCTGCTCGGCAATGCCGCGTCAGCAATACCGTTCTTTCTCGATACCGAGCGATTGAGCCCGTTCGACCTCTACCGCTTCCACAATCTGGGGGAACTGACGGCGGCCTACTGTTTGGTCGAGAACTGGCCGGCGGCGATCGCTGCCGCCGATCGCTCGCTCAACCTGTCTCCCGGCTATTTTTATTCCAGGTTCCTGAAGATCGGCGCGCTGATGCGAAGCGGCCGGCCGGAACAGGCGCGGCGCGAGATGACCATTTTCACCACCCGGCATCCCGATTTTTCAGAACAGCGTGTGCGCTGGATACCGTTCACCGACAAGGCCGCGAACGAGTTCCTCGTCGCCAATTTCCGACTGGCCAAATGAACATGGCGTCAATGCTGGCTGGAACATGGACCAACTGTGAAAAGATTCACATACGTGCAACCGATGCAAACCTAGGCGTTGAACGGCCGGCATCGCAATAACGTGGATAGCCGGGGGGCTTGAACGCGCATGACCGAACTGAAGTATTTCGACGCTATTCGCGCGGCCCAGAAAAACCAGCGCCCGCTGTCGGAAATACCGCCGTTCGATCTCGGCCGGATCCGGAAGACAGGGCTGATTGCGCGCATCGTCGGGTCTCTGGCCGAAGACCCCCGCTGGGCGCTTTCCTTGTTGCGGCGTTTCCGGCCGACCGGCAAGCTCTTCGGTGTTCTCGTGGTCACCAAGAACGCCGATGTCCGCGACATATTGGAGCGCGGCGACGAATTCCAGACCCCATACGGCCCGGAAATGACCGAGCTTGCCCGGGGATCCAACTTCATCCTCGGCATGCAGGACGGCGCCGACTACCGGCGCATGAAATCGTCGGTGCTGAGTGCATTCCCGCCGGCCGAGGTCGAAGCCGCCGTCAGGCCGATCGCGGCGCGTCATTCGCAAGAGATCATGACGCGCGCCAGCCCCGGCTTCGATGCGATCTCCAAGTTGATGAAGATCGTCCCGGTGCACATCTGCCGCGATTATTTCGGCGTCGAGATCGACGATGAATCCGAATTCGCCGACTGGGCGATCGCGCTGAGTGCGCTGTTCTTTTCGGACCCGACGGCGAGCCCCGTCATGCGCGAACTCGCAGTGGTGGCGGGCGACCGTCTTCTCAAAGTCATCGATCGCTCCATCCAGTCGGCGAGGGACCGGGGCTTGAAGGCCGAGCAACCGCTGGCGAGGCTGGTTGTCCAGACGGATCAGGGCCGCCTGTCGCGGGACGACCTCAATTCGATCATGCTGGGCATGATCGCCGGCTTCGTCCCGACCAATGTGTTGGCCGCCGGCAATTGCCTCGACGTGATCCTGTCGCGGCCCGACGCACGGCAGGCTATCGATGCCGCATTGGCCGAAAACGATACCGCCAAGCTCGACAGGGCCGTCCTTGAAGCCATGCGCTTCAAGCCGATCTGGGTCGGCCCCTGGCGCTACACGGCCCGCGACGCGATCATCGGCAAGGGTACGCGCCGCGAGCGCCTGGTGAAGGCCGGCACGGTGGTGATGCCGGCGACGCTGTCGGCGATGTTCGATGCCGACGCCGTGCAGAACCCGGACCAGTTCGACACATCGCGCCCGTATCGCGACTACATGGTCTTCGGCCACGGCATTCATCAGTGCATCGGCGCCGAGATTGCCAGGATCCAGATCGGCGAAAGCCTGCGCGCCCTGTTCCAGAAGCAGGGCGTGCGCCGCATGCCCGGCAAGGCCGGGCGGATGACCCGCATCGGCGCCTATCCCGAAACGCTCAAGGTCGATTTCGAACGGGCAGAACTCTGCCGCACCGTAACGCAGTCTATGGTGACGGTGGTCTGCCCGGTCACCCGATCCGCGTCGCTGGATGCTGTCCGCGACAAGGTTGCCAGCCTCGGCAACCCGGCCGTCGAAGATATCCGCACCGCGCTCGACATTGCCGGCACCGTCCACTTCACCAGCCTGACCGTGGTCGGCACCGGCGAGATCGGCGCTGATTCCGGTCAGGAAAAAGGAGCTCTGGTTCTCGAGATTTCCGGTGACGGCAGCATCGACGATGTCATCGATGCGGTCACGCACGCCATCGGGCACCGGCTGCGGCCGATCTTCAAGGATGTCTGCGATCTGCGCGATGGCGGCGCATTGAACGATTTCCTGCGCAAGCACAATGTCGACATATCGCCGTCCTTCGGCAGCAATGCCGGACTGGTGTTTTCGGGCACGCCGGGGCACTCGGTCCAGCGTATCAAGGCCGAGCAGCAGCTTTTCGAAGCCGTGCGCGACATCGTCGAGCGGCCACGCAAAGGCGCCGGCAACGCTCCTGCCGTGCTCGCTGAAGTTCGCCAGCATGTCCAGTCATTAGGGACGTTTGCCTGGGCGTTCGAGCCGGCCGAGAGCCTGCTGGAAAAGCCGCCGGGTCATTGGGGCCGTGCCCTGATGACGACGTTGCTGGTACCACCGGTCTTCGTCACGGTGGCGATCATCTGGGCTGCTTGCTGGTACATGACCTACAGTGTGGTGTTCGGCAGATCTATCGACATCAGTTCCCAGGAAATCTCCTTCACCGCCATAGCGGTAGCAATCACCTCACTTCTGTTGTCGGGACTTGGAGTGTTGGTGGCAGCGGCGCTGCTGGCGTTTTCGTGCTTGCTGGCGCTGCGACGCCGCGAGGACAGGGATCGGCCGGAAAGCACATCGATCGGCATATCTGAATTGAACGCGATACTCGTCAAGGAGGGCCACGCGGCACAAAACCATCTGACTGCGATTTCGACGATGAAGGCCGGCATTCTGCGGCGGCTGGCGCTCAGGTTTTCTTTCTACCTGATCTCGATAGCTGCCCAGAAGGTATTCAAGCCAGGCTTCCTCAACACCATCAACACTATCCATTTCGCCCGCTGGATACTGCTGCCCGGCTCCAACCGATTGATGTTCTTCTCCAACTACGGCGGCAGCTGGGAAAGCTATCTTGAGGACTTCATCGCCAAGGCGTCCGCTGGCCTGACCGGCGTGTGGAGCAACACCGTGGGCTATCCACGCACACGATGGCTGTTCCTGGACGGCGCGCGCGACGGCGATCGTTTCAAGCGCTGGGCGCGGCGCCAGCAGGTGCCGACCCTGTTCTGGTACTCCGCCTATCCCCAAATCAACACAGAGCGCATCCGGATCAATTCCCGGGTCAGGCGCGGCATTGCTTCCGCCGTCGGCAACGAGGCGCGCGACTGGCTGAGCTTGTTCGGTTCGCTACGGCGCCCGGCGAGCGAAACAACCACCGTTCAAAAGACCACTTCGCTGCTGGCCAATATCAGCTCTGCCTTTCCGGCGCCTCTCGAACAGCAGCTGGAAACCGGCGAGATCCAGTCCATCTTCTTCGGCCCGCTCGGCCCGCTCGCTTATTCGCATATGCTTGCGATCCGGGTGCCGGACAAGTTGCCGGCGCCCAAGCGCAGAGCCTGGCTCGATTTCGTCGTCGAGCAGACGAGTTTCGGCGAAGGCAGGCCCGCCGGGCGCGCTATGATAGTCGCCTTTGGTCCCGGTGGCCTGCGGCAGTTTGGGCTCGACGAGGGTGTGGAGGGCGATCCACTGGAAACATTTCCGATCGCCTTTCGCCATGGCATGGGCAACCCCGAGCGTGGGCGCATACTGGACGACCGAGGCCGCGACGGCCCGGACGAATGGGAGTGGGGGTCGCTGGAGAACCCTGTGGACCTGGTCATCGTCTGCTATGCTGAAGACCCGGGACGGTTGAAGACCGAGATTGCCACCGTGAGACGAAAGACGACCGGTGCAGGCATGAAGGTCGTCGCCGAACTGCCGCTCGCCGTAAACCGGGGTCCGACCGACACGAAGACGAAATCGTCCGACGGGGCAAAGCGTGACGATCGGTCGGAACGTGGGCCAGCCTACGAGCATTTCGGTTTCGCGGACGGGATTTCGCAGCCGATTGTCCGGGGCACGACCCGCGCCAGCAGGGGCGCCGCGCCCATGCATCTGGTCGCGCCCGGCGAGTTCCTGTTCGGCTATCGTGATGAGCATGGGTTCTATCCAGCCTCGCCCTCGGTAAGCGCATCACGCGATCGGACTGGAATCCTTTCGCAGGTGCGCCGTAGCCGGCTGATTCCGGGCCTGCCGCCACCGCCGCGCGATTTCGGGCGCAACGGTTCATTCCTGGTTATTCGCCAGTTCGAGCAGCACGTCGACGTCTTCAACAACTACTGCAAAAAGGCTGCAGCCTTGGTCGCGAGCCAACTCGGCAACCAAGCCATCACGCAAGACTGGATTGCCGCCAAGATGCTCGGCCGCTGGCAGAACGGTAGCTCGCTGGTGCGCAACCCCAATCATCCGGGACGCGTCATCGACAACAACTTCGCCGCTGGCGCCGAGGATCCGCAAGGCCATCGCTGCCCGCTTGGTGCCCACATTCGCCGTTCCAACCCACGCGACTCGCTGGGTGAGGACCGCGATACGCAGATCAATATCGGCAAGCGCCATCGTATCCTGCGGGTCGGCCGCACCTATCAGAAGCAGGACGGCAAGAATGGCAAGGTCGAAAAGGGGCTGCTGTTCATGTGCCTCAACGCCGACATAGAGCGCCAATACGAATTCATTCAGCAGACCTGGGTTTCGTCGGCCACGTTCCAGGGCCTCGTCGCTGAAAAGGACCCGACGATTGGTTCGCGCGGCGGCGATGGCAGGTTCACCATTCCGTCATGGGAAAAGGTCACGACGCTCCGTGACATGCCGCAATTCGTCACCACCAAGGGGGGTGGGTATTTCTTCATGCCCAGCCGCTCGGCGTTGCGATATCTGATTTCGCGGCTCTGATTCGGCGTCAGTCGTCGTCCTGCGATTCGGCGATATGGCGCAGCGCCCCGGTGTCGGTGATGCGCAGGCCGCCGCGTTTGATGGCAATGAACGAGCGGTTGCGCCAGTCGTTGAGCGTCTTGTTGACGGACTCGCGCGTGGCGCCGAGGAACTCTCCGAGTTCCGATTGCGAGATCGGAATCCAGCCGGCGCTGTCGGCCATCACCTTGGCCAGGAAGACCAGGCGTTTGGCGAGCCTCGCCTCGATGCCGAAGAAGGCCTGGTCGCCGAGTTCGCCGCTGACCCAGCGCAGCCGGGCGCACAGAAGTTCGATCATCGCGCGTGCCAGCGGTGGATTTTTCTCAATGCGATCAAATAGTTGTGTCCTGCTGAGCGAAACCAGCTCGCAAGCGGTCAGGCAGATGGCGGTGGCGGTGCGTGGCCGCCCGTCAAGCGCGCCGATCTCGCCGACGAGGCTGCGCGACAGCTCGATATTGGCCACCAGCTTCTGCCCGCCGGGCGAATAGATCGAGATTTCCACCGTGCCGCTCATGACCCCGTAGATCCGGTCGGCGGCATCTTCCTGAACGAATAGATGCTGGCCGGCGGCGTAGCGCTCGACCTTGCAGCCGCTGAACAGGATATCGAACAGCTTTGGATCGATGCGTGCCAGGCGCGGCAGATCGTTTCTGTCGTTGGGGCCGCCAAAAGCCATGTTCCAAATTCCCAATTGCCGCAATCGGCGAAGTTTAAGGGCCGAAGTCTAAGGCAAGAGTGCACCGCGTCAAAGGCCGGCGTTCATCCCTTGCGATTACGCCTTCTAAAGGCGTGGCGCAGTGGTCGCGCCCAGTGCCTGGCTCGTGCCGGGCGGAAAGCCGTCTGCACGCGCGGCGGGAGGAGCCGCGCGTGCAGGCGCCAACTGATTAAAATGGTTAGGTGATAAAATTTCTGTAAAACCGAGCGGCCGCAATGGCCTTTCCGCCTGTTGCGATAGCTGGGCGCAAACAGCGTGAGCGTCTGTGACGGAGATCACATACGGCATCGCTGAAATAATGCGAGCGTCATACACCGCGCGAGCGACTGCGGCAAAGAGACATGCCGACGTTGCACTCCGGTCATCTTCGACGCGAGTTGATTTGTTTCCTTGCCTGCCAATCAGAATTGCACCAGTCTAAAATGGGGCAATACAGTCATTTACTTCGACAGAACCTTTGGGGGCGACTATGCCGGTCAGCAGAGAGCAGCGAATCCGTCGATATCTCGATCTCGTCACCGGGGGCGAGGGGACTGAATCGGTCCTCGGCAACGTGGAGACGATGGCAGGCGGCGCTCTGGAATCCCTTGCGCCTGCGGAAGCCGGCAAGACGGAGGCGGCGTTTGAATCGGCGCGCGCTGGCATGGAGAGCCTCGCGCGGGGCGCCGAAGTCGCGCCCGAGCAGCTTTCCGATCTGGAAGCCATAATCATCCCGGAGTTGCGGCCGGTCTATGACATCAAGGATGGCACCTTTACGACGCTGACTTTCGACGGCGCTCCGACACCTGGCCATTCGCTGTGGACGAAGCTTACCAGCGAGGCCGCATTGAAGCAGCGCATCGAAGCCGCCCTGCCGGCGATCGGGCGTATCGAACTGTTGTGGGACACCAATATCCCTTACGGCGGCACGGGCTTCGTCGTCGGCCGCAACCTGCTGATGACCAACCGTCATGTGGCGCAGATATTTGCGGACGGCCTTGGCGACCGCAATGTGCAATTCATCAACGGCCGCGCCGCCGGCATCGACTTCAAGCGCGATTCGGCGGCAGGAAACGTCTTCAAGATCCGCAATGTCCGGATGATCCATCCCTATTGGGACATGGCGATTCTCGAAGTCGAAGGCCTGCCCGACAACATCACGCCGCTGTCGCTCGCGGTCGCCGACGCGCGCGATATGCTGCGCCAGGAAGTCGTCGCCATCGGCTATCCGGCGTTCGACAATCGCAACGCGGTCGATGTCCAGAACGAGCTCATGCGCAATCGTTTCCAGGTCAAGCGCCTGCAACCGGGCATGCTGCAGGGCGGCTTCGATACGGAGAGTTTCGGCAAGATCGTCAGCGCGGCGACACATGATTGCTCGACCACTGGCGGCAACTCCGGCACCGCCATGATCAACCTCGCCACCGGCGAGGTCGTGGCGCTGCATTTTGCCGGCCGCTATCTCGAGCGCAACTACGCCGTGCCCACCGGCGCGCTCGCCAAGGACCAGCGTGTCGTCGACCTCGGCCTCAATTTCGCCGGCGCCGCCAGCGGCGGCCCCAACGATTGGGGCGCATGGTGGAACAAGGCGGACAGTGGGTCGCCGGCCGAGGGCGTAAACCTGGTTGAAGTCGGCGGCGCCCAGCAGATCCCGGGCGTCGCCACCCAGACGCCTCCATCCGGAGGCGTCGTCGTTTCGCCGGGCGGCAGCGTCACCTTCGAAGTGCCGTTGCGCATCACCGTCTCGCTCGGCGCAACGCCTGGCCATGAAGCGGTCACGGAATCGGTCGAACTGGAAGCGGCCAAGCCGACCCCTCCAGGCGGCGCATTCGTTCCCAAAACGGTCGCGGACTATGCCGGCTATAAGGGCTACGACGAAAAATTCCTGTCCGGCGGCACCAAGCTCGCGCCCGTCGTGGTGCCGATGCCGGAGGCCACCGACCTGTCCGTGCTGGCGCAGCTCAAGGCAGGGGGCACGCGGCTAGATTACCAGAATTTTTCACTCAAGATGCACGCCAAGCGGCGGCTGGCGCTGTTCACCGCCTCCAACGTCACCGAGGAGAGCAATCTGCGCGAGCCGGAAAAGGGCCGCAACTATTCGCGTGGCGGCCTGTTCAGCGAGCGCTGGTTCCCGGATCTGCGGCTCGACGACAAGTATCAGATCCCCGATGTCTTCTACACCCAGGATCAGGGCGCCTTCGACAAGGGCCATATCGTCAGGCGCGATGACGTGGCCTGGGGCAGCACCTTCGAGCTGCTGCTCAGGGGCAATGTCTGCTCCTTCCATGTCACCAACTGCTCGCCCCAGGTCGAAGGCTACAACCGCTCCGACAGCGGCGAGAAGAACTGGGGCGATCTTGAGAACCACGTCCTGTCGGAGGCGGCGAGCGAGCGGCTTTGCGTCTTCGCCGGGCCGGTCCTCGCCGAAGACGACCGGACCTTTGCCGGCAAGGGTCCCAAAGGCACCAGTCTTCGCGCGCTAGTGCCGCGCCGCTTCTGGAAGGTGGTGGTCGCCCGCGTCAGTGACGGCATCGCCAGCTACGGCTTCGTGCTCGAACAGGATCTGTCGGACACGCAGCTTGAGTTTGCCGTCTCCGACGAGTTCATCGGCGCCATGTACCCGCTGACCGAAATCTCCGAAATGACCGGCGTCAGCTTCGACCAGTCGCTGGTCGATGCCGACCAGTACGAAACGGTTCGCGGCACCGAAATTGCCATGCGGGCGGGATCACGCAAGCGGAAGAAGAAGGCTTAGGGTCGGAGGGAATCCCATGACCGAATGGACGCAATCCGAACTGAACAGTCTCAACCGCATCCTCGCCAACCTCTACCCGATGATCGGCGATGGCGTGCGTGTTGCCAAAGGTGTCGGTCTTTCGACGGCCCAGATCGCCTTTGACAACAAGGCGATCAACAACTGGTTTGCGATTGTCCAGCGCGCAAAGCAGGAGACCAGGGCCGACGACCTCGTCGCCTTTGCACTCGAAGAGAATCCCGGCGACCAGGCACTGCTGCAGGCAAAGCAGCACGCCCCGCCGCCGCCGGTCGAAGGCCCCGCGACCGCCAATTGGAGCGGCGCGACGGCGCCGGCCCAGCTCGAAAAAATCCTTGGCGACAAGAGCACGCTGGTGCCGATCAGCTATCTCGAACTCGGCCTTGTCAGGGCAAGATCGGTGGTGCGCATCAAGCGTGCGGATGGCAGCTCCGGCACCGGCTTCATGACCACCGGCGGGATCCTGATCACCAACAACCATGTGTTGCCTGACGATGCCTCATTGGCCGGCACGGTGGTCCAGTTCAACTATCAGCGCACCGTTGCCGGGCTCGACGCGCCGCTCGATCAGTTCGACATCGACACCGCCGTGCCTCTTCGTACCTCCAAGGACAATGATTGGTCCGCCGTCCGCATCAAGGGCGATGCCTCCAAATGGGGCGAGTTGGAATTGAAACCCATGACCGTCAAGGCCGGCGACCATGTCAACATCATCCAGCATCCCGGCGGTGCGCAGAAACAGATTTCGTTCGTCGCCAATGTCGTGGCCTTCGTCGGCGGCGGCCGCGTCCAGTATCTCACCGACACACTGCCGGGTTCGTCGGGCTCGCCGGTCTTCGACACCGACTGGAACCTGATTGCGCTGCATCACAGCGGAGGCTGGCTCACCGAGCCCAACGCGCCTACCAAAAGCACATATTATCGCAACGAAGGCATTGCGATCGACACCATCATCCAAGACCTCGCGGCCAAGCCTGTGTAGATGGTGAGCTATGCAGACCGATGGCGCAGCTCGATGCGCGGCGATTTGGGACTACGGCATGTAAATTTTTTCGGATGTGACGGTTTATAACGCCACACACCAAACACCAGGGAGTTCAGAGATCAGCGCCTATTTCGACCTCAGGCTTCAACTGGCTGATCTCTACCCATTGCCTCCCGATTGGTTGCAGGTAACCAAGGACGCTGGGATCGTCGCTGGCGCCATCAACCTCCAGGGCGCGGCGCTCACAGTCTGGTTCAACATCCTCGACTATGCCTTGACCAAGAAGCTGTCGCAGCCGCTGATGAACACTGTCGTTCGGCAAAATCCGCAATGCGCCGCAATATGCAATGCCTATCTGGATGAACTTGCCGCGGGCGAGAAACCGACGCCCGAACTGCCTGGCCTGACCACCGACGATCGGGTCAACACCGCGCTCGCAGGCTTCAACGCCGTCAACCAGCAGCCCAAGGACATTCAGGCGCAACTCGCCGCTGGCGATGGCCTCACCACCGTCGCCAGCCAGATCGATGTCCTCAAGACCTACAAGGACCTGCATGACCACCTGCAGAGCTTCCAATATGGCATCGGCAGCTTCCAGACCTTGCTGGTCGCCGCCCGCGACATGGGGGCCGACCTGGAACAGGTCCGCGTCCTGCGCAATTTCCTCAAAATATTGAAGCTCTTCTGTGTCTCGAGCGGAGAGTCGGTCATGGAGCTGCCGGCGGGGCCGGCGCTTCACGATATCGAGCAGGCCTGGCTCGACGACCTCAAGGCGGCTGCGATCAAGTTGCAGGCTGCCATCGATAACAAGTCTCCGGACGCCTACGACGCGCTGTTTGACGTGCGCACCGTGCTGCGCGTCGTGCCTTCGCGGCTCAACCAGCAGATTTTCGTTACCGCGAAGAATCTGCCGTTCGGGCTTCTTGCCACCGGTCTCGACACGATAGCCGGCAAGCTTCCAGCAGGTGCCCCGGATGTTCCTTTGATAAAGGCTGCGCATGATGCGATCATGGTGCTGTCGTCGACCATCTATGCGCGCGTCGTCGAGCATAAGCTCTGGCAGGACGTCGACAACAAGCTGGCCAGCCTCACCGACATGATCGAGCCGATAGAAGAGGGCGCCGCGGCGGACAAGTCGCTGCCGTTCCAGTTTTCGCCGCTGTGGCGAAACCTGGAAGTGAAGGTCAAGGTTCTTGCCGATCTCGATCCCAATGGCGCCTGGCGAACGACGCTCGTCGACTACTCCACCGACGTCAACGACCAGCTATCGCGCGAGACCGTCGATACCGCCTTCATTCTTGCCTTCGAAGCCTATCGGGACGAGGCCCAGCAACGCTTCGTCCAGGTCGATCTGGCGCTGAAAACGGAATGTGCCTCGATCGTCCGCGTCAGCACGCCTTTGCATAAGATCATTGAGGACCTGGGGCCATGAGCGATGAACTTGCGACAGGCACGGAGACCGAAACTCCGGCCGATTTTGTTTCGCTGAGCGACATCCGGATCGCACATCTCGAGCTGATGCGCATCGCCAGCAGCAATGAAGCCGTCGACCCATCGATGAGCCGCAGCGACAAGGCCGGCGCCGAGACGACGGAAGCCAGCATCGACAACACGGCCCCCGATGCGCAGGCCATCCGCGACTTCCTGGCCAAGGCACGGCGCGCCGGCAGCACCATCGCGCGGGAATCCGACCGGCGCGCGGCGCAGCGCATACTCGATTATTGGTCCGCCGAACTGGTCACGCGGCCGGGCATCACCTCAGCCGACGTCAGCCCGGCGCGGCTCGCGTCTTTCGCAGGTGGCGGTGGGCTCGAAACAACAGAGCCAATTGCCGTCGCGGTTGACTCCGAATCGGCATCGCGTGAAATCAACGATTCAGGAACGGTCGCCATCGCCGTTCCTGAATCAATGGCCGTCGCGACCAAAGACGGTGCCGAATCCGGCGACGGCTTCGCATCGGACGACGAACTGAGTTCGGACGAGCTGACCGAGCGCTTTCGCATTCGCGTGGCCGCCCAGGCGCGGCAATGGAAGAACACCGGCTATCCCGGCTATCTCCTGCGCGGCGAAGCGCTGAAGGAGGCGGCGGAGCTGCCGCAGGGGCCGGACATCGCCGAGTTCGTCGAGGCGAGCGCCAAGGCGGAGACCGACAGCCAGAAGCAGCGCGATCGCAGCAAGAATATATTGATCGCGCTGTTTGCCATCCTGGCCGCGATCCTTGGGGCAACCACCTATTTCGCCTACGTCCAGAGAAATGACGCTGTTGACGCGCGCAAGGATGCCGAGACGACGGCGAGTGAGGTCGCAAAGCTCAATGGAAAGCTTTCCACCGCCCTTGAAAAGACGGAAGACGCACGCCAGCGAGCCGAGGCTGCACTTGCCGTTGCCGAGAAGAAGGCGGAAGACGCCGCCAAGACGCTGGCCGAGCAGCAAGCCACGCAGGCCACTTTGCGATCCGCGATCTTGCTTGTGGTCGAACAACTCAAACTCGGCAGCGTGTCCCTGGACAAGTTGGCGCCCGATTTGCGACAGGGGGTGCTGGTCGAGCTGGCCGGGCAGGTCAAAAGCGGCGAGGTCGCGCTCGACCAATTGCCGGCGCCGCTGCGCGCCGCGCTTGAACCGCTGCTTGGCAAAGACATAGACAAACAGCCTAACGTTCTTTCGGGATACAAGGTCGATTTCATAGGGGCCACGATCGGCTTGCCCAGGATAACCGACGACCTGGCCAACGACGCCGTGGCGCCGCCGCTTGATTACATCAACTACTCGCTGGTCATGGGCCGAACTCATCGCATGGCCATCTATTCGGCCGTCAACCTGGATCGGTCGCAGAGGTTGCCGCTGCAATTCACCGCCAGCAGACTGAAACCCGACAGCCGATTGTCGGTCGACTACCAGCCTCGTCCCAACTGGTACTTTCGCGCGGACCGGCCCTGGCTGGCGGCGCGATTTGCAAGTGCCAGCGACATCGCCTGGGGTCCGGAGTTCGCCGGCGATCCGGCAACGGCGGCGCTCAAGCTGGCGCAGTATGCCTCTTTCCTGCCAAACACGATGCCGCAGCCGCGTACTTTCTACGGCAGCCGATGGGTGCCGCTCGAAAACTGGGTTCGCTCGCAGCACAATCCGCTCGCCAATCGGGTGACCATCTTCAGTGGTCCTGTCTTCCGGCCCGCGGACCAGCCGGTCGACGGCGTGCCGGTCCCTTATGCCTATTGGAAGCTCGCGGTGTCCTCGGTGTCGGCGGCCGTGAAGGGAGAGGTGAGGGAGCCGGAATTTGAGGTCGATGCGTTCTTCATTCCAGCCGACGCTACGGGGGCGTTCAACGTCGAGCAGTATCGGCTCCCGGTTGCCGAGCTTGAAAGGCTCACGAGCCTCAATTTCGACCCTCTCATCGAATGGACGGATTCACTGAAGAACCGCGGCCCCAATGGAACCGCGGCCGACGAACTGGCGGCTCGCGTCAAGCTGCTCGACGGCGCAAATGATGCACTGCGCGGTGACCTGATTGCCGTCCTCGAAGACGCAGACCTTCCGGTGGTCGAACGGCAGAAGATCGTCGCGGCTCTCGTCGAGATGGCCGGCCTGCAAAGCATAAGCGGGCTGACACCGGCGGGGCGCCGCAACGTGCTTGAGACCCTGCTTGGGGTACCGCCTGAATTGTGGGAACGCCCGGACTGGCTGGCTGTGTTTGCCGGCGCGCGCCGGGCGGTTGCCGATCTCGCCCTTTCGGCAGCCGACGGCCAGACTGTTATCGGTGAGCAGGATCGCAACGCACTCAACACGCTGAAGGACCGGCTGCGTATCCAGCAGAGCCCACAGACGGTTTACGTCCAGTTCGCCGGCATGGCGCGCGAGGACGCCGGGGCGCTTTCCGCAAAAATGCGGGCCTTGGGCTGGGGCATTCCAAACCCTGGCGAAGAACGTGTCGCCGCTGCCGCCGGCAAGAACGAAGTTCGCTACAACCCCTACAACGACGCCGACCGTGGCGCCGCCGAACTGCTGGCCGCCGACCTCACGGTTGCCGCTGGCCGACTGGTGACAGCCCGTGCGGTGCCGATCATCAAGGCCAACACATTGGAGATATGGACCAGCATATAGAAACACTGAAGGCCCGAGCGGGGCGAAGACAAGGGCGCGTAAAAAAGCCGCGATGCGCCGCTCACTATCGTCGCGACAAATACGGGCTGTTCTCACTCCAGAGGTTTTTACATGCGCACGCGTCACGCCGTCATGCTTGCACTTTCCGCGCTTTGCATTCCAGCCGTCTCCATGCCGCTGCAGAAAGCCAACGCGCTGGAGCCTGAAAAATACACGGTCTATTGCGCCAACGATCACATCGAGGTTTCGTTCTGGGATCTCGAGCAGATGAAGGTGCGCAACGGCTCCGATGTCTGCCAGTTCCAGAGCTACACGAGCTACTCAAGCGCCTTGAACTTCGCGCAGAAGAATTTTGGTGGGGAAGGGGCGAGTTGCAGCTGCTAGGAGTGCTGGCTTGGAGTGCGCTGTTCAGGGAAAGAAAGATGGTGGGCGATGCAGGGATTGAACCTGCGACCCCACCCGTGTGAAGGGTGTGCTCTCCCGCTGAGCTAATCGCCCGCTCGTTGCCCGAAGGCCAAGCGAGCCGCGATATAAGAGAGGCATGCCGTTGAAGTCAAGGCGATGCGCCTGCCTTCTACGCCTGAAATAGGCCGAGGGCGGACGCTGCCGCGCAATCGCCCGTTTCGCTCAGCCGGCCGCCGCTGCAATCAGCCGTTCCGCCAGGTCGAGCGTCAGCGCGTCGAAATGCGAAATCACCGCCGACGGCTCGAATTCTCTGACATGGCGGTCGGTGTAGCCGAAATCGACGGCGACCACCGGAATGCCGGCGGCCTTGGCGGTGTCGATGTCGGTCTGCGAATCGCCGACCATCAGCGCATGATGCGGATCGCCGCCGGCGAGCCGGATGGTCTCGGTCAGATGGCGCGGGTCGGGCTTGCGGAACGCGAACGTGTCCTGGCCGGCGATCGCGGCGAAATGCTTTGTCAGGCCGAGCGCCTCGATCAGCGCTTTCGAATTCGCCTCATATTTGTTGGTGCAGATGGCAAGCAGGTAGCCGGCCTTCTCGAAGCGGGCGATCGCCTCGACCACGCCGGGGTAGGGGCGGGACTTGCCGGGGATGTTGAGCGTGTAGTGGTCGAGGAACAGTTTCAGCAGCCGGTCGTGCTCCTCCACCGCCAGCGACTTCTGCTGCGCGGTATGCGCGCGCTCGATCATCACCCGTCCGCCCTGGCCGACAAAACGCCGGAAGCCGGCCTCGTCGACAGCGGCAAGCTCGCTGGCGGCAAGGCTGTGGTTGAGGCTGTCGAGCAGGTCCGGCGCCGTGTCGATCAGCGTCCCGTCGAGGTCGAACACGATGATCGGTTGGGTCATGGCCTGTCCTGTGGCTGATGCATTGCAGGCAGGCGATAGCGGCTGCGCTTCTTTCAGGCAAGCCGGTGCGAGCCAAAGTCTTTGACCCTGCGGGCAAAAGTGCTAGGAGCGCGCATCCAGAAAAATCAGAACCAAGCCAAATCCCCGGGGCGAGCATGGATGCGAGGCAGTTGAAGGTCGAGGCCGCGCGGGCTGCCCTTGCCCATGTCAGCGACGGCATGCGCATCGGCATCGGCACCGGGACGACGGCCGACGAATTCGTGCGGCTGCTGGCCGAAAAGATCGCCACCGGCTTGTCCGTCATCGGCGTGCCGACGTCGGAGCGCACTGCAGCCCTTTGCCGCGAACTCGGCGTGCCGCTGTCGACGCTTGAGGAAACGCCCGAGCTCGACCTCACCGTCGACGGCGCCGACGAGATCGACGCGGCGCTGACGCTGATCAAAGGCGGCGGCGGCGCGCTGCTGCGCGAAAAGATCGTCGCGGCGGCATCTCAGCGCATGATCGTCATTGCCGATCGCTCGAAGATGGTCGACACCCTTGGCCAGTTTCCGTTGCCGATCGAAGTCAACCAATTTGGCCTGCGCGCCACTGAAATCGCGGTCGCGGCAGCGGCCAAAAGTCTCGGCCTTTCCGGCCCGGTTACATTGAGGATGACGGGGGGCCAGCCTTTTGTTACAGACGGCGGCCATTTTATCCTCGATGCATCTTTTGGCCGCATTCCGGATACAAGAGCGCTTTCGAATGCTCTCCATGCCATTCCTGGTGTGGTCGAGCATGGTCTTTTCATCGGGCTGGCGTCAGCGGCCATCATCGCCGGCGGCGACGGAATCCAAACCGTCCATGCCGCCCGAAAACCAGGGAGTTCTACCGATCATGATGTTGCATAACCGGGTTCGCAATCTTTGCGCCGTTCTGGCGGCTTCGGCCGTTTTCGCCTTCTCTTCCCCGGCGTTCTCGCAGGAGATCACGGAATCGCATCTGAAGGCGGCACGGGCGGCGGTCACGGCAATCCACGCGACCGACTCGTTCGACAACATCCTGCCGCAAGCGGCGGCCTCGCTCGAGCAGCAGCTCATCCAGAAGAACCCTGATATGCAGGAGCTGATCGGCAAGACCGTCAGCGAGAAGGCACTGGCGCTGGCTTCGCGCCGTGCCGATCTGGAGAAGGAAGCAGCGCTCGCCTATGCCAAGGTGTTCTCCGAGAAGGATCTCACCGACATCGCCGCCTTCTACAATTCCGATGCCGGCAAGAAGCTGCTCGACAACGGCCCCAACGTGACGCGCGAACTGGTCAAGGCCGCCGACATCTGGCAGAACGGCCTGGCGCGCGATCTCGCCCAGCAGGTCGGCGAAACGCTGGCAGCAGCCGCGAAGGCCGCTGCTCCGGCCGCGCCTGCGCCGGATAACGCAACTGCCCCCGCCGATGGCGCTGCACCTGCCGACGGCGATGCGCCCGCAGACGGTGACCAGCCGGAAGCGCCGAAGAACTAAGACGTCTGATTTCGCCACCGGCATCCTTGCCGCTGGACCAGAAAGCTCGGTGGAAACCGGGCTTTTCTTTTGGCTTCATGCGGCCTACCTGTCGCAAACATTTCCTGAGGCAAGGAACAGCAGCATGGCCGGTTACGACTACGATCTCTTCGTCATCGGCGGCGGCTCCGGCGGGGTGAGAGCGGCGCGCGTGGCGGCAGCGCTCGGCAAGCGTGTCGGCATCGCGGAGGAATACCGCTATGGCGGCACCTGCGTCATCCGTGGCTGCGTGCCGAAAAAACTCTATGTCTATGCCTCGCAATTTCCCGAGCATTTTGCCGACGCCGCCGGCTATGGCTGGACGGTGCCGGAGGCGAGCTTCGACTGGCCGACGCTGGTCGCCAACAAGGACCGCGAGATTGCCCGTCTGGAAGCGATCTACGAAAAGAACGTGAAAGGCGCCGGCGGCGAGACGTTCCACTCGCGCGCCATGCTGGTCGACCCGCATGTCGTGCATCTCCTGGGCGATGACCGCACCGTCACCGCCGACCAGATCCTGATCGCCACCGGCGGCCGGCCGGCGCCGCACCCGGCGCTGCCCGGTCACGAGCATTGCATCTTTTCCAATGAGGTTTTCGACCTCAAGCAACTGCCGAAGGCGATCATGATCGAGGGCGGAGGCTACATCGCCGTCGAATTCGCCAATATCTTCCATGGCTTGGGCGTCGACACCACGCTGGTCTATCGCGGCAAGGAGATACTGTCACGCTTCGACATGGACCTGCGGCACATGCTGCACGAAACCATGGAAAAGAAGGGGATCAAGATCCTCTGCCACGCCGTGTCGGAATGGGTCCGCAAACGGCCGGACGGCAGGCTGGATGCGTTGGTCACCGGCGGCAAGGTACTGACGATCGACCAGGTCATGCTCGCCATCGGCCGCCTCCCAAACACCGAGAATATGGGCCTGGAAGGCGTCGGTATCGAGCTCGGCATAACCGGCGCCATCGTTGTCGACGAATATTCCCGCACCAACATCGACAACATCTGGGCGATCGGCGACGTCACCAACCGCGTGCAGTTGACGCCGGTGGCGATCCACGAGGCCATGTGTTTCATCGAGACCGCATTCAAGGGCAATCCGACCGCGCCCGACCACGACACCATTCCGACCGCCGTCTTCTCACAGCCGGAGATCGGCACCGTCGGGCTGTCCGAGGACGATGCCGTCAAGCGCTACGCCGATATCGAAATCTACCGCGCCACATTCCGGCCGATGCGGCACACGCTGTCGGGCCGCGACGAAAGGATGCTGACGAAGCTGGTGGTCGATGGCGCCACGCGAAAAGTGCTCGGCGCGCACATCCTCGGGCCGGACGCCGGCGAGATGGCGCAGTTGCTCGGCATTCCGCTGAAGGCCGGCGTCACCAAGGATGATTTCGACCGCACCATGGCCGTCCACCCGACGGCAGCGGAGGAACTGGTCACCATGTACAAGCCCACCTACCGCGTGAAGAACGGCGTGCGGGTCGATTGACGCCCGCGCGCTCGATCTTGAAGAACCCCCCATGGCAGCCGCTGTGCCACCGCGATGGGAGGCCTGAAGCTTATTACAACAAAGTGCCGCGCAGGATGACCAGCGCCACCGAGAAATAGATCACCAGGCCGGTGACATCGACCAGCGTGGCGACGAACGGCGCCGAGGCGCTCGCCGGATCGAAGCCGATCCGTTTCAGCGCGAACGGCAGCATCGACCCCGACAGCGAGCCGAAGGTGACGATACCGACAAGGGCTGCCCCCACGGTCGCCGCGATCAGCGGCCAATGCGGCCCATAATCGTAGAAGCCCATATACTGCCAGAGCGCGATGCGGCAGATGCCGACCACGCCAAGCATGGCGCCGAGTACCAGGCCGGTTGGCAATTCGCGCAACGCCACCCGCCACCAGTCACGAAGGCCGATCTCGCGCAGCGCCAGCGCGCGAATGACGAGCGAGGTCGCCTGCGAACCGGAATTGCCGCCCGAGCTCATGATCAGCGGAATGAACAGAGTGAGCACGATCGCTTTTTGCAGTTCGCCTTCATAGCTTTGCATGGCATTGGCGGTCAGCATCTCCGAGATGAACAGCGCGCACAGCCAGCCGCCGCGCTTCTTGATCATCGCGAGAAAGCTCATCTTCATGTAGGGCTCGTCGAGCGCCTCCATGCCGCCGAAACGATGCGCGTCCTCGGTCGTCTCCTCGATCATGGTGTCGATGATGTCGTCGATGGTGACGATGCCGAGGATCTTGCCGTGGTCGACGACGGGAACCGCGAGCAGGTCATATTTGGAGATCGTCTGCGCCAGTGTCTCGCGATCGGTCAGCGGCGTCACCGTCACCGGGGCGCGATCCGGCGCCACCGACAGGATCGGATCGTCCGGCTCGCCGGTGATCAGCCGGCGCAGGCCGGTCGAGCGCACCAGCACATGCGTGTCTGGATCGACGATGTAGATGGCGTAGACGGTCTCCCGCGTCCGCTCCACCTTGCGGATGTAGTCGAGCGTGCGCCCGACGGACCAGTCCGACGGCACGCTGACGAATTCGGTCGTCATGATTGAGGCGGCGCTGCCTTCGGGATAGCCGAGAATGGAAAGCAGCGTTGCCCGCAGCGGCGGGACCAACCCGCCGAGCAGCTCGGAGCGCGCCGGTTCGTCCAGTTCGCGCAGGATATCGGCGGCGCGGTCGACCGACATGGCGGTCAGGAGCTTGCACGCCTTGGCGCGCGGCAGCGCCTCGGCCAGATCGGAGGCGCCGTCGAGTTCAGGCTGGTCGAAGATCTCGACCAGCCGCTCGAACGGCATTTCGCAAAGCAGTTCTATCGCGGTATCGCGAGCTTCCCGGTTCAGGGCCTCGACGACATCGGCGACGTGATCATTGGCAAGGATACGCGCGATAGCGACGGCATCGTCGCCCGCTACGACGGGGGTAAATTCGTTCATGGCTCACTCCTTGCCGTCCGGCGGGACGTGAGCCGTTAGAGGTCACATCGAGGCGGACGGCGGTTGCGTTCGACTACTGTCGCCAGGCATGGCGCGGTGACCTTTCTGCTCGCGGGTTCGAGTTGGAATTCAGCGAGCGGGCGCAACATAGGAGCGCATCTTGGCGAGTCAATCGCGGGGGTGGCGGAAAACAGCCGGGAGCCGGCCCAATCGCGAGACTGTGATGATTATTGAAGGGGGAGGGAGCGAGTGCCCCGCCGCCAGTGGCGGAACGCGCTTCGGCGTGGCTGCTATTTCTGCTTCAGCCGGCGTGAAAAACGCATCCATTTGTCCTCGACCGGCCGCGGCTGCGTAAGGATGGTGGTGAGCTCGCGCGGAAGGTTCGGAACAAGCGGCCTCTTGGTGGCGACGCCGTCGGCGATCGCGACCACGCTATGGTAGAATTCCTCGCCCGAGGCCGAACGTGGCGGCACCGCCTCATGCATGATGCTGATCACCGTGACATCGGGACAGTTGTCCTTGATGGCCTGGTGGAAGGCGATCTTGCCATCCGGATCGAGCGCGCCGGTCGCTTCGTCGAGGAACAACAGTCCCGGTTGCTGCAGCACGATGCGGGCCACAACCAGCTTCTGCTTCTGGCCGCCGGACAGCAGCTGGTCCCAGATCTTTCCCTCGCGGCTTTCATCGGCCATGTGTTCGATGAAGTCGCCAAGGCCCGCCTTGTGCAGGGCAGACGCCACTTGCGCATCGCCATAGTCCTGCTCGGAGCCGGGCAGGGATACCAGCTGCTTCAGCGACACCTGCTGCAGCTTGACCTCCTGGGCGGCATAGAAACTCTTCACACCGTCAGGGAAGACGATGGTGCCGCGGCCATAGGGCCACAGGCCGTTGATCGCCTTGATCAGTGAAGTCTTGCCGCAGCCGGATTCGCCCTTGAGGAATGCCCACTCGCCGCGCCGGAAGCGCAGATTGGCAGCACTCAGGAATGGCGTGGCGTCCTCGCCCTGATGCGCCAGTTCGAGCTTCTGGATGGTCAGGCCGAAGACGGGGTTCTGGCTGGCATAGTGGAAGTCGGACTGGCCGGTCTGGCTGTAGAAGTCTTGCGGCTGCTGGACGTTTTCGATGGCGTTCGCCAACTCAATGACGCGCTGGCTGTTGGCCCGCAACGTGGCGAGACTCGGCATGACATGGATGAACCAGGAACATTTGCTGATCAGCGCGTTGACCTGCTCGGAACCGGTTATGTAGCCCTTGAGGTCGACGCCGTTGTGGATGAACGGCACCAGACCAGGTCCGTAGGCGACAACTTTGGCCCCGACGAAATTATAGACCGATTCGAATCCCGCATAGAGGGTGTTGACGATGTTGAGCTTCGACCAGGTGGTATCGATATCGAGATAGAGCCGTCCATGTATCGTCTTTTGCACGTCTTCGCCTTGCGACGCCGACACATGGAAACTGCGGCGCAACAAGGTGATCAGCTCGCTGCGATAGGTGCCTTCGGCCTTCTGCATCCTGACATTGAGCCACTCCAGCATTCCGCCGAGTTTGATCGCGATCCAGGTATTGACGGGCACATAGATGGCAACCGCCAGCAGAGCGAGGACGGCGCTGCCATAGCTGCCGAGGGCATCCAGGCCTTTTACCTCCACGGAATTCGCCAGCAAAGCGCCGCCGACAAAATAAAGTGAGGTGAAGACGCCGAAGACACCTTGGGCAAGCCCGATGGCGCCACCCGCCATGTCTTTGATGGATTCCTGCACGCGCTGATCGATGTTGTCGGGCGCTGGCGCATCTGGCGAGCCATTCTGAGCGTGGTAGTGCGTATGGTTGGTATCGAGCAGCGCCGCATTGAAACGCGCGTTCAACCAGGCGCGCCATTTGCGATGCAATGTCGCCGATACAAATTTGCAGGCGCCTATGATTCCCATGTCCTTGAACACGACCAGCAGCACAAGCAGGCCGGCATTGGTAAGCACCGATTCAAGGGGCGTGGTATTCGCGGCGTCGTGAAAAAAAGCGATTGAGGCTGCCAGTTCGCCCGCCAACACGGTAAACCAGACGTCGGCCTTGCTCGACAGGGCTATGATGAGTGCGAGGACGACGGTGAGAGCCCAGGCCTCCCTCCACCGGTCCGAGAACCAGTAGGCCCGCATCAGTCCCCAGAAGGTCCGCATCGACGATACTGGCGTCAGGGGCGACGGCCCGACGGGGGCGTCGCGGTTCCAAAGTGCCGATATTGAACGTCGCGGTCTGTCGACCCGAATCACAATCCCGCCCAAACCTTTTTTAGTTTTGTTACGGATAGTAACACCAATTGATCATTTTCTATGAATTTTATCCCGACGGATGTGAAGCAGCCCACCCGCCGTTGCCATGAGGCAACAGTTGGCGCTGCGAGAGCGCCGTCTTTGGGCTAAATTTGTCCTTTGTTTCAACGTGTTGCGAGAACGTTCAGATGTGCGAATATATTCCCTGAGGGAAGGCTCATACACGGCTTTGTGACCAAAAGGCCTGCCCGTCGGCCGGTTTTCCCACCGCGCGCTAACCGGATCGCCCGAAAAATTGCCGTCCATGATCGCCCCAGGCCGCCCGAATCATCTCACCGGCCATCATGGTTGGGCACGCAAGATCGTCGCTGCTGTAAAGCGACTGTTCATGAGGTGGCACGCGCTTTTTAGCTGCAGTTCAACACCGTTTGACAATCAAGCGCACTGGAATGAACCTTGCCGGGCACTGTCGGCACCAATGCATGTCCGGTCCCTAACAAGGAAGCTCCCCAATGCTTGCACGCGCAGCCGTTCCCGCAATCGTGACGCTCTTTGCCTGGCTGCCTCTTGCGCATGCCGGCAGCCAGACCATTCCGGCAAGCGCCGAAGGGCAAATCGAGTTCAATGCTCCGTCCGGCAACATCGGCTGCATCTACACGCCGAAGGGCGGCACCAGCACCTACGAGCCACAGGATGGCGGTCCGGAACTGAGCTGTTCGCGCGTCGAGCCCAGCTACGTCACCGTGATCCTTGGGCCGAACGGCCCGGCGACATTGATCAAGAATCCGGGCGAGCAGGGCTGCTGCAGCGATGTGGCGAAGCTGGCCTATGGCAACAGCTGGAGCAAAGGGCCGTTTACCTGCCAGTCGTCAACCAAGGGACTGACCTGCACGGGCAGCAACGGCCACGGATTCTTCCTCAGCAAAGCCAAGGTAACGGTGAAATAACCCGAGCATGATCCCGAAAAGTGGTTGCCGGTTTTCTCGGACAAACGGGAACCGTTTTGTCCAGAGATCATGCTCAAACAAGGAGAATAGAGCCCCATCCCGATTTCCATCGGGATGGAACAGGCTCTAGCCGGCCTTTTCCAGCTCGCCCTTGGCCTTTGCAGCCGCGACCTGGCGGATGGCATCAGTCAGCGTGTCGGCGTCCTGCGCGCCCATGACGGCGTATTTGCCTTCGAGCAGGAAACACGGCACGCCGGTGATCCCCATCCGCGATGCCGTGGCGATTTCTGTGCGCACCTCCTCGACGTCGGCATCGGTCGGCAACAGCGTTTCGACCACGGCAGCGTCCATGCCGGCCTCGCGGGCGGCATCGATCAGCACGGCGTGGTTGCCAATATTGCCGCCTTTCTCGAAATACAGTTGGAACAGCCGGCGCACGAGCCGGTTCTGCACGGCTTCACCGGCGGCACCGGCCCAGCGGATGACACGATGCGCGTCCAGCGTGTTGGCGGCGACCTTGATGGCGTCGAAAGCGAAATCGATGCCTTCGGCTTCGCCGAGCGGCTCTATGCGGGCATGCATCTGACGGATGCGCTCGTCGCTGCCGAATTTGGCCAGCATGTATTCGCGCCGGTCCTTGCCCTCGAGCGGGATGGTCGGGTCGAGCTGGAACGGCCGCCAGCGCACATGAACCTCAACGTCGCCGGCAGCGGCAATCGCTTTATCCAGCCGCTTCTGGCCGACGAAGCACCAGGGGCAGACGACGTCGGAAACCACGTCGACCGTAATGGAATTGTCATCGCTCATCTTGATCTCCTGCAGCCGAGCGTTTTACCGAGCATGATCTCGGCTACGCTCAGTTCGGCTTGCGCCACCATGTCGGCCATTGATAACCGAATATGGGTGTCTTTTTGGGATGATCCAGGTAATTCCAGTAAGCGAGCCATTGCTGCGCGTTGTACTGCATCGGCACCATGTAATTGCCGGAGATCAGCAATCGGTCGAGCACGCGCACGGCGGCGACATAGTCTTCCTTGGTCCGTGCTCTCAGCATCGCGTCGATCGCCGCGTCGACCGCCGGATCGGCGACGCCGGCCAGATTGAATGAACCTTCTCTTTTGGCCTCTGAAGAACCCCAGCGAAGGTTCTGCTCCATACCGGGAGACAGCGAGTTGCTGAACCCGCTCGACCCGACAAGAACCTCAAAGTCGAAACGCTGCTTGCGCGACTGGATCTGGTCGGCTTCGAGGCTGCGGATGGTCACCGCGATGCCGATCTTTTCCAGCGAGCGCTGATAAATGGCGGCAAAGCGTTCCTCGTCCTGCGAGGCCGTCAGGATCTCGAAACCGAAGGGAGTTCCCTTTGGGTCCAGCAGGACACCATCCCTAACGGCGTAGCCCTGGCTCTTCAGCAGGTCGAACGCCACCTTCATCACCTTGCGGTCCTGGCCGGTGCCGTCATTCACCGGCGGGCGCCAGCTGCCGTCCATGACATCGGCCGGCACGCGGCCGGGGTAGGGCGCCAGCAGCGCCTTTTCCCTGTCGCTGGCGGGATGGCCGAGCGCGGAAAGTTCGGAGTTTTGCCAGTAGCTCATCGTGCGCGTGTACTTGCCGCCGAACAGGTTCTTGTTGGCCCATTCGAAGTCGTAGAGCATGCCGAGCGCGCGCCGCACCTCCGGATTGGAAAACTTCTCCAGTCGCGTGTTGAACAGGAAGCCGGTCACCACGGGCGGTATGCCGGTGTCGAAGGTCTCGGCGATCACCTCGCCGCGATGGAAGGCGGGAAAATCGATATCGCGCTCGCGCTTGACCGGATCGCCCTCATCGTAAATGGCGCAGATGCCTTTCTTGAACGCTTCCGTCTTGGCATTGGCGTTGAGGAAGTACTCGATGGTGATCTGGTCGTAATTGTCGAAGCCGCGCTTGGAAGGGATGTCCTTGCCCCAGTAATTCGGATTGCGCTTGAAGACGATGCGCTGTCCCGGCTGCACCTTGTCGATGGTATAGGGACCGCTGCCGATCACCGGCTTCAGCGTCGTCTTGTCGAAGGTATCCTTGTTGAAGGCGTGCTTTGGGATGATCGGCGTCAGTGCGATGATCAAGGGGGTCTCGCGATTGGCCTTGTCGTTGAAGGTGAAGCGCACGCTGTGATCGCCGGTCTTTTCGAGCTTGGCGATCAGGCTCATGCGGTCCCTGTAGGGCGGGCGGCCCTTGTCGGTGAAGACATCGTAGGTGAACAGCACGTCATCCGGCGTCACCGGCTCGCCGTCGGACCACTTTGCATTTGGGTTGAGATGGAACTCGATCGACTTGCGCTCGGGATCCATATCGGCTGTGTCTGCGAGCAGGCCATAGAGGCTGAAGGCCTCGTCGTAGTTGCGCATCATCAACGGCTCGAAGACGAGATTGCCGAAAATGAGGTCCTGCATGCCGCGCGCCGTGGTGCGCAGGCTCTTCAGGATGAACGGGTTCAGATTGTCGAAGCTGCCGACGACGCAGTAAGTGATGTTGCCGCCCTTGGGCGCATCGGGATTGACGTAGTCGAAATGCTGGTAGTCGGCTGGCAGCGCCGGCTCGCCCTGCATGGCGATGGCATGTTTCGGTTCCGACATCGCCACGCCGGGTGCAAAGGCGAAGAACGAAATTGCGGCGATCAGCCAAACAAGAATGCGGCCCATGACCGTCTCCTTACTGGGCGGCTTGATGATTCGGAGTGCACCCTAACATGGCGCCGCGGCGCTCCGGCCAGATACATCAACCCAAATCGCACGACCCAAATTGCGCGGCCAAGAATTGCAGGCGGCGGGCTGGATTCGGCTGCTCATGCAGTGTAACACGCGCTCCGAAGTCATTCTGTTGCCTCAATTCGGCAACAGGTAGCAGGACCACACGGCGCGAAGAAGCCGGTCCCGGGATCATTTGAGAGGAAATGCACGACATGACGAGCCTGAACAGCAACGCATACCGCCTTTCGGTCCTGGCCGCGGGCGTGGTCGGCTTTCTGGGCGCCGGACTTCCCACCGCTTCGGCACAGCAACAGATTCCGCAGGGTTGGTTCAAGGCCTGCACCAAGCAGGAAGATGTCGACATCTGCAATGTCCAGAACATCATCACTGCCGGCAACGGCCAGTTCGTCACCGGCGTCAGCCTGATCGAGTTGAAGGGCAAGGTAAACCGCAAGGTCTTCCAGGTCACGGTTCCCCCAGGTCGCCTGGTGCCCCCCGGCATCGCCCTGCAGATAGACGCCGGCAAGGCGACGAAGCTGGATTATGTCATTTGCTTCGCCGACCGTTGCGTTGCCGAAGTGCCGCTGACCGACGCGCTCGTCGCGTCCTTCAAGAAGGGACAGGCGATCACGCTGACCTCGATCAACTTCCAAAGTCAGCCAAATCCCATCAAGGTTGCCTTGACCGGCTTCAGCGGCGCCTTTGACGGCGCGCCGCTGCAGCAGTCGGACATCGAGGATCGGCAGAAAAAACTTCAGGATTTCGTCGTCAAGAACAACCAGGACTTCGCCAAGAAGCTCAAGGACGAGCAGGCCAAGGCCAAAGCCGCCAACTAATCGCCGGGACAGATACCGGAGCGACAAAAAGCGGGGTCATGCCCCGCTTTTTTGTTGTCGTCACGTCGATGCAAGGTGATGTCAGTGTCTCGACTGGCGTTTCGGCTCGTAGCGTCCATCCGGCCGCTTGTCGAACATCTCGCCGATCTGCGGATGACGGACCGGCTCACCTGATTGGTCCTCGAGCAGGTTCTGCTCGGAGACATAGGCGATGTATTCGGTTTCCGAATTCTCGGCGAGCAGATGGTAGAACGGCTGGTCCTTGCGCGGCCGCACGTCGGCCGGGATGGCTTCGTACCATTCGTCGGTGTTGGCGAATTGCGGATCGACATCGAAAATGATGCCGCGGAACGGAAACAGCCGATGACGAACCACCTGTCCGATCGAAAATTTGGCCGTTTTCATCATACTCACCACTAAGCCTCTAGAGCGCCCGGCGTCCCCTCGAATGTGCGAAGAGCGCTCTAAGGCTTTGAATTTACACACACCGTGGCCAAAAATCGAGCCCGACTTAGGTCTGGGATCAGGCTTTATTTGGCGCAGATGGCGTGTCAGTTCAATGCCGAAGCGCTTGACGCCCGATGAAGCTACGGGCTAGCCCGGTCCCGGGGTTTCGGGCCAGGGCAAAAATGTCTGACATTGTCGGTCTTGTTCTTCCGTTCTTCGGGCTGATTTTCATCGGCTTTCTGGTCGCGCGCATGACCAGGCAGCCGCTGGAAGCGCTTGGCTGGATGAACACCTTCATCGTCTATGTCGCGCTTCCTGCCCTGTTCTTCCAATTGCTGGCCCGCACGCCGTTCGAACAGTTGACCGAATGGCGCTTCATCTTCGGCTCGGTATTTTCCACCTACACGATCTTCTCGATCATGTTCGTATGGTCGGTGACGGCGTCGCGCGGCGAGATCGCCCAGTCGACGATCAAGGCGCTGGCCGCGGCCTACGGCAATATCGGCTATATGGGGCCGGGGCTGGCGCTGCTCGCCTTCGGCGAACAAGCGGCGGTTCCCGTCGCGCTGATCTTCTGCTTCGAAAATATCATGCATTTCGCCATCGCGCCGATGATGATGGCGCTGTCGGGCGACGACAAGACATCGCCGTGGCGGCTCATCCTCGGCGTAGTCAGGAAAATCGTCCTGCACCCGTTCATCATCGCGACCTCGCTTGGCGTCGGCGCGGCCTATCTCGGCTTTCACCCACCGCAGCCGGTCGATCGCCTGCTTGAATATCTTTCGCGGGCAGCCGCCCCTTGCGCCCTGTTTGCCATGGGCGTGACGCTTGCGCTCCGGCCGCTCAACCGCGTGCCGCATGAGCTGGCGTCGATCGCGGCGCTGAAGCTGATCCTGCATCCATCGCTCTGCTACGTCGTGCTGAGCTGGATCGGGAACTTTTCCGAAATCTGGGTTTTTTCAGCCGTGCTTTTGGCGGCATTACCGACCGCAACCAACGTCTTCGTCATCGCCCAGCAATATGGCGTCTGGGTGCAACGCGCGTCGGCCAGCGTGCTGATCACCACCTGCCTCTCGGTGCTGACGGTGACCGGGCTGCTCTACATGATCCGCCACGGCATCTTACCGCCGGACCTGTTTCCCTGAACCGCCGGTAAGCGCCGCAAAGCCGCTGCCCGGCCTCAAGCCTTCGCGCATGAAAAAGGCGCGCAGCGGCGCGAAACTGCCGAGCACATTGAGGCCGGCGCTGCGTGCCATCTGCGCCGGCAACATGTCCGACAGCAACGACATGTTAAGCAGGTTGACCGCGCCCGAACGCGCCAGAATGTCGGGACGGCGCCTGGAATCATAGGCGGCCAAAGCCCTTGCGGCGCCAGGGTCGCCGCGATTTTCGCGTGCGATTCCAATCAGATCCTCGACGTCCCTGATGCCGAGGTTTAGACCTTGGGCCCCGATCGGCGGGAACACATGTGCAGCCTCGCCGACCAGCGCCACACGGTTTTGCGCGAAGCGCCCCGGTGATGCCGCTGAAAGCGGGTAAATTTGTCGGCCGGGCTCGACCGACACCCGGCCCAGCATCGACTGCATCTGCTGCTCGACACGCTCGGAAAGCGTCGCGTCATCGAGTGCGGCGAGGTCCTTCGCCGCCTCCGGTTTCACCACCCAGACGAGGCTGGAGCGGTTGCCGGGCAGCGGCACCTGGGTGAACGGCCCGGTCTCTGTGTGGAACTCGGTCGAGGTGAAGCCGTGTTCGCTGCGATGGCCAAAATTCAGCACCAGCGCCGCTTGGCGGTAGGATCGCACCGAGGCCACTATGCCTGCCGCCTCGCGCGCCGGCGACAGGCGCCCATCGGCAGCGACCGCAAGCGCGGCCGAGACTTCGCGACCATCAGTCAAGACGGCATGCGCCTGATCGGCGTCCAGACGCCAACTCTCGACCATCGACGTCAGCCATTCGATGCCGGGATGGGCCGCGACGGACTTGGCCAGCGTCGGGTTCAGCGCACTATTGGGCAGGTTGAGCCCGAACTGCTCCTCGCCGATCTCCATGGCGCGAAAAGTCACCACCGGGCTGCGGATCAGCCGGCTGGTCGCATCAACGATGCGCATGACCTTCAGCGGCGCGGCCTTCGGCGCAAGTTCGGCCAGCACGCCCAGCCGATCGAGAACCTTGAGAGCAGGGTTCATCAGCGCCGTGGTCCGGCCATCGGGCCCGCCTGCTTCGGGTCCGACCAGGGTTACCGGAAAGCCCGCCTCGGCGAAACCGAGCGCCGCGATCAGTCCGGCAGGGCCGCTGCCGGCTACCAGTATCCGTGCTGTCTCGCGATGATCCAAATTGGACTTCCAGTTTGCGATGCAGGTGTCTACCCATGGATATAGGTCAGACCATGCGGCTTGATCAACGCGGCGATTAGGCTCATTCGGTTGTCATGACCGGCCAGCAGGACGATTTCAGCCATCTCGACCGCGCCGGCCGCGCCACGGCAAGCCTGGCCCGCAGCCCCCGCCTGACGGTCAACATCGCCATCGCCGGCGGCATTCTGCTCGCCTGGTTCATTCTCGGCGCCATGGCGATCCGCGGCGCCGAAGCCCGGCTCCCCGGCGTACCAGGCGATGTGGTCCTGCGATATCTGCCGCAACTGCCGCTGCCGGATGTCCTCGACCGCTTCTTCGGCATGTGCCTGACGCCCGCACCACTTGATGCCGGCGGCGCACCGGTTCTGGCGCTGATCGTGATGTGGTTTTTGATGGCCGTGGCGACGATGCTGCCGTCGGCGGCGCCGATGATCCGTACCTATTGTGAAATCGCCGACACCGCCCGCATCAAGGGCGAGCCGGTGGCCCATCCGCTGGTCCTGGCTGCCGGCTACCTCTCGACATGGCTTGTCGCCTCTATCGGCTTCGCGGTGCTGACGTTGCTCGTCCACGCATTTACGTCCTCCGCTCGATTGCTCGATCCGGTGAGCGGCCTTGCCGCGGCGGCCGCGCTGCTGGTTGCCGGCCTCTACCAGTTCAGCAGCCTCAAGCAGGCCTGCCTGACAAAATGCCGGAACCCGTTCTCGACACTGTTTTCCAACTGGAGCGCGGAGCCGGGTGGCATCTTCCGGCTAGGGCTGAAGCAGGGCCTGTGGTGCCTCGGCTGCTGCTGGGCGCTGATGCTGGTGATGTTTGCCGTCGGCGCGATGAACGTGTTCTGGATGGCGCTGATCGGCCTGTTCACCTTGATCGAAAAACAGACCACCGGCAGCCTTCCAACCCGAGTGGCCGGTGCGATACTGCTTGTCTGGGTAGTCGCCCTGCTAGTAGTCTCGGCATGACGGGGGAGAATTCCATGGCAGAGCAAGGCTGGGCAATGAAAGGAGAGCTCGTACTCTCCTGCAATTGCACGGTTTTTTGTCCTTGCGTGCTGTCGCTTGGCAGCCATCCGCCGACGGAGGGTTATTGTCAGACCTGGGCGGGCTTCCGCATCGACGCAGGCCATTTCGGCGAGGTCGACCTGTCCGGCCTCAATCTCGGTCTGGTCATGGAAATCCCCGGCTTTATGAGCCGCGGCAACTGGACCGCAGGCCTGTTCATCGACAAGCGCGCCTCCGTCTACGCGGTGAAAGCGCTGACCAGGATCTTCACCGGGAAGGCCGGCGGAACAACCTCGCTGTTGTCGATCCTTGTCGGCAAGTTCCTCGGTGTCGAGCAGGTGCCGATCACCTACGAGACGCGTGACAAGACCCGTATTTTCCAGATACCGAAGATCATCGACGGGGCGGTCACACCGATTCCCGGCAAGGATCGCGAGAAGGATACCGTGATCGGCAACTCGGAATACTGGATCGCGCCGGAGATCATCGTGGCCAGGTCCGACAAAAGCAAGATGCGGGCGTTCGGCCACAACTGGAACTTTGCCGGCCGCTCGGCCGAAATCTGCAAACTGGATTGGCGGGGCCCGTGAGCAAGAACACAACCGCCAGGAATGCCGCCAAAAAGATCACCGACCGGATACCCAGGCCGAAGAAAAAGGTCACCTGGCCGCAGGCGCGGGCATTCTCGGTGCATCTGTTGACCGCGTCTGGCTCGTTCCTGGCCTTCCTGTCTCTGGTGGCGGCAAGCGAGCAACGCTGGACGGCGATGTTCTGGTGGCTGGGGCTGGCGCTGTTCGTCGACGGCATAGACGGGCCGATCGCGCGCAAGCTTGAGGTCAAGGAGATCCTGCCGACCTGGTCGGGCGAACTCCTCGACAACATCATCGACTATGTCACCTATGTGCTGATCCCCGCCTTCGCGCTCTACCAGCGCGGCTTCATGGGCGAAGGGCTGTCTTTCCTGTCGGCGGCCATCATCGTGGTGTCCAGCGCCATCTATTATGCCGACACCGGAATGAAGACGAAGGAGAACTTCTTCAAAGGCTTTCCGGTGGTCTGGAACATGGTCGTGTTCACGCTGTTCGTCATCGAGCCGGGACAGTGGGTGTCCTTCGGCGTCGTCGTGGCGGCCGGCATCCTCACCTTCGTGCCGATCAACTTCATTCATCCCGTGCGGGTGGTGCGGCTGCGGCCAATTAATCTTGGCATGACGCTGCTCTGGTGTGCTTTCGGTGCGCTGGCGCTGGCGCAGGCGGCCCTTGCCGCCTTCTACGACCAGATCGGCGTTTTGGGCGAACAGGTCAGCGTCTTTACCAAGGTCGGCATCACCATCACCGGACTTTACCTCGCCTGCATCGGCGGTATCATGCAGTTCTTCCCCAAACTCGGCGCCAAGCCGGACACTAAGAAAGCCTGACCGCAGGAAAGCCCACAATGTCCAAAGCAGTCCGTATCCACGCCCATGGCGGTCCGGAAGTCCTGACCTATGAAGACGCCGATCCGGGACAACCCGGCGCCGGGCAGATCCTGGTCAGGCATACCGCGATCGGCCTCAATTTCATCGATGTCTATCACCGCATCGGCCTCTATCCGCCGGCCGGCGGCTTCCCGCTGATCCCCGGCGGCGAGGCGGCAGGTGTGGTTCTCGAGGTCGGCGCAGGCATCGACTGGCTGAAGCCGGGCGACCGCATCGCCTATGCCGTCAACGTCGGCGCCTATGCCGAACAACGCGTCGTCGCCGCCGACCGCGTCGTCAAGGTGCCGGACCGCATCAGCGACGAACAGGCCGCCGGCATGATGCTTAAAGGCATGACGGCGGAGTATCTGTTGCGCCGGACCTTCAAGGTGAAGGCAGGCGACACCATCCTGTTCCATGCCGCCGCCGGCGGCGTCGGGCTGATCCTGGGACAATGGGCAAAACATCTCGGCGCCACCGTGATCGGCACGGCAAGCTCAACCGACAAGATCGAGCTCGCCAAGGCGCATGGCTTCGGCCATGTCATCAACTACAAGGAGCAGGATTTCGTCGCCGGGGTCGCCGCCATCACCGGCGGCAAGAAATGTGACGTCGTCTACGATTCGGTCGGCAACGACACATTCCCGGCCTCGCTCGACTGTCTGAAGCCGCTCGGCATGTTCGTCTCTTTCGGTCAGTCCTCTGGACCGATCCCGCCATTTTCGATGTCGCTGCTGGCGCAGAAGGGCTCGCTGTTCGCTACCAGGCCGACTTTGTTCGTCTACAACGCCAAGCGTGAAGACCTCGAAGTCTCCGCCGCGGCATTGTTCGACGTGGTGTTGAGCGGTGCGGTCGAGATCAAGATCAACCAGCGTTATGCGCTGAAGGACGCGGGCAAGGCGCAAGCCGATCTCGAAGGGCGCAAGACCACGGGCACGACCATACTGATCCCCTGATCTGCCTTGCTGTTCAGTGTTTTGCCGCGACGCTAGGCACTGTTTACCCGAAAAACCGGGCGATCGGTCTGTTGTACGAAGCAGGTCGGTCTTTACCCCTTGAGTTTCCGCTGAAATTCTTGAAGCTCTTTCAAGGTGGGTACTGCTTTCGCACGAGAGCGGCCAGCGCATACCATGCTGGCGGGAACACAGAACATGTCCGGGAACCGGATGGGAGGCACTGTGAGTGCAGATCATGATGGAGCGAACCTGCTTGAGGTTCGTGGCCTGACCAAGATATTCGGCACGTTGACGGCGTGCGATCATATCGACCTCAACATCGCCAAGGGCGAGATCCACGCGCTGCTTGGCGAAAACGGCGCCGGCAAGTCGACGCTGGTCAAGATGCTGTTCGGCTCGCTGGAGCCCAATTCCGGCGAGATATTCTGGAACGGGGAAGCGGTGCGGATCACCAGTCCGGGCATGGCGAAGAAGCTCGGCATCGGCATGGTGTTTCAGCACTTTTCGCTGTTCGAGGCGCTGACCGCGGCCGAGAATATCGCTCTGTCTCTGGATGACGGCTCACCGATCAGCTCGATCGCGGCCAAGGCGAGGGCGCTTTCCTTCAGCTATGGCCTGCCGCTCGATCCGGACTCGCTGGTCGGCGATCTCTCGGTCGGCGAACGCCAGCGCATCGAGATCATCCGCTGCCTGTTGCAGACGCCGCAGCTCATCATCCTCGACGAGCCGACCTCGGTGCTGACGCCGCAGGAAGCCGACAAGCTGTTCGAGACGCTAGAGCGCCTGCGCTCCGAGGGCAAATCCATCCTCTACATTTCGCACCGGCTGGAAGAGGTCAAACGCATTTGCGACCGCGCCACCGTGCTGCGTCACGGCAAGGTCGTCGGCCATTGCAATCCGCGCGAGGAAACGGCTTCGTCGCTGGCCCGCATGATGGTCGGCAACGAGGTGAAGGCCGTGGTGCGTGCGCCGGCCGAAGGCATCGAGGCCGCGCAGCCGCTGCTCGAAATTCGCGCCCTCAGCCGCAAGCCGGCAACGCCGTTTTCGATCCCGCTGAAGAATATCAACCTCGCTGTGCGCGCCGGCGAGGTGATCGGCATTGCCGGTGTCGCCGGCAACGGCCAGGGCGAGTTCTTCGAATCCGTCTCCGGCGAGGTGCTGCAGCAGGACGCCGCATCCGTGCGCATCCGCGGCAAGGATGCCGGCTCGCTCTCGATCACAGGCCGGCGGCTGATGGGCGCTGCCTTCGTGCCGGAAGAACGCCTCGGCCATGGCGCGGCGCCACGCATGAAGCTTTCGGAAAATCTGCTTCTGTCGCGGCACGCCACCGACGGCAAGGTTTTTGTCGGCGTCGGCGGCGCAGTCAAAAGCGGTGCGGTCTATGCCGCCGCCCAGCGCATCATCGTGGCGATGGATGTGCGCAAGAGCGCGCCCGATCCGGAAGCCGCGGCCCTGTCGGGCGGCAATCTGCAGAAATTCATCGTCGGCCGCGAACTCGACCGCAGCCCTGCCGTCATGGTCGTCAACCAGCCGACCTGGGGCGTCGACGCCGGCGCCGCCGCTCATATCCGCCAGGCTCTGATCGAACTGGCGCGCAGTGGCTCGGCGGTTCTGGTCATCAGCCAGGACCTCGATGAGCTGTTCGAGATTTCGGATGCGATCGCGGTCATGCACAATGGCGAATTGTCGAAACCGCTGCCGATCGCCGAGGCAACTTTCGAAAAGGTCGGTCTGTTGATGGGCGGCGCCGAGCCCGGCCACGCCGAACATGTTCTGGAGACGGCATGATGCGCCTCGAACTCGTCAAACGCCCGCAGCGCTCTATGCTGTTTTCGGCGCTGTCGCCCTTCATCGCCTTCGCCGTGACGATCATCGCCGGCGCGGTTCTGTTCGCGCTGCTCGGCGTCAACCCGCTGAGCGCATTCGAGATCTATTTCATCGAGCCGATCAGCCAGGTCTGGCAGCTGCATGAGCTGGCGATCAAGGCCGCGCCGTTGATCCTGATCGCGGTCGGCCTGTCGGTCTGCTACAAGGCCAACATCTGGAACATCGGCGCTGAGGGACAGTTCATCCTCGGCGGCATTTTCGGCTCGGCCATTCCGGTGCTGTTTCCCGGGTTCGAAGGCCCGCTGGTGCTGCCGCTGATGCTGTTGTTCGGCATGGTCGGCGGCGCCGCCTACGCTGCAATCCCGGCTCTCTTAAAGACGCGCTTCGGCACCAACGAAATCCTGACCAGCCTGATGCTGGTCTATGTCGCCCAGCTTTTCCTCGACTGGCTGGTGCGCGGTCCCTGGCGCGATCCGCAGGGCCATGGTTTTCCGCAGACGATCCAGTTCAACGACTCGGCGGTCCTGCCGGAACTGATGCCGGATGCCGGCCGCGCCAATTGGGGTTTTGTCTTCGCGCTTGTTGCAGCCGTGCTGATCTGGGTGCTGATGAGCCGCCTGCTCAAGGGTTTTGAGGTCCGCGTGCTCGGCTCCAGCCCGAGGGCAGGGCGGTTCGCCGGCTTCGGCCTCAACCGCATGGTCTTCTTCGCCTTCCTGCTGTCAGGCGCGCTGGCCGGGCTTGCCGGCATTTCGGAAGTCTCCGGCGCCATCGGCCAGCTGCAACCGGTGATCTCGCCCGGCTACGGCTTCACAGCGATCATTGTCGCGTTCCTCGGCCGGCTCAATCCGCTCGGCATCGTCGCCGCCGGCCTGGTGCTGGCGCTGACCTATCTCGGCGGCGAGGCGGTGCAAAGCGCGCTCGGCATCTCCGACAAGGTGGCGCGTGTGTTCCAGGGCATGCTTTTGTTCTTCGTGCTCGGTTGCGACACGCTCATCCATTACCGCATTCGCCTGGTCGGCATGGCGCTGACGAAAAGCGCGGCAAAGCTTGAAGCCGCGCCGAAGTTGAAGGAAGCCCGCTGATGGACATCGCCGTCAACATCCTTTTGACCATCGCCACGGCGGCAACGCCGCTTTTAATAGCGGCAATCGGCGAACTCGTGGTCGAGCGCTCCGGCGTGCTCAACCTCGGCGTCGAAGGCATGATGATCATGGGCGCCGTCGGCGGCTTCGGCGCCGGCTATCTCACGGGATCGCCCTGGATCGGCCTGTTGGCGGCAATCGCCATGGGTGCCGTGTTCTCGCTGCTGTTTGCGGTGATGACGCTGTCGCTCGCCACCAACCAGGTGGCGACCGGCCTGTCGTTGACGCTGCTTGGCCTCGGCCTTTCCGGCATGATGGGGACCAGCTTCGTCGGCCAGCCGGGCGAGCGGCTGCCAAACCTCTACGTTCCGGTGCTCACTGACATTCCCGTCGTCGGCAGGCTGTTGTTCGGCCAGGATCCAATCTTCTACATCTCGATCGCGCTGACGGCGGCCGTCATGTGGTTCCTGTTCAAGACCCGCACCGGCCTCACCCTGCGCTCGATCGGAGACAGCCACACATCGGCACATGCGCTCGGCATCAAAGTCATCCGCTACCGCTATCTCGCGGTCATCTTCGGCGGCGCCTGCGCCGGCCTTGCCGGCGGCCACCTGTCGCTGGTCTACACGCCGCAATGGGTAGAGAACATGAGCGCGGGCCGCGGCTGGATCGCGCTGGCGCTGGTCGTCTTCGCCTCCTGGCGGCCGTGGCGCGTGCTCGCCGGCGCCTACATCTTCGGCGCGGTGTGGATCGGCCAGCTTCATGCACAGGCATTTGGCATTCCGGTGCCTTCGCAGCTGCTTTCTTCTCTGCCCTATCTGGCAACCGTCGTGGTTCTCGTTCTAATCTCGCGCAACAAGCGTCTGACGATGATGAACACGCCGGCTTCCTTGGGGCAGCCATTCGTTCCGGATCGTTGACAACAAAAACAAACGGGAAGCTCCAAGGCTAAACTCAGAGAGGTAACACAATGAAAAAACTGCTTATCGCGTTGATGACCACGACCGCCGCCATGTCACTGGCGGCGTCCGCGCAGGCCGCCGACAAGTTGAAGGCATGCTGGGTCTACACCGGCCCGATCGGCGATTTCGGCTATTCCTACCAGCACGACCAAGGCCGCCTCGAGGTGGAGAAGGCGCTCGGCGACAAGGTCGAAACCGCCTATCTCGAGAACGTCTCGGAAGGTCCCGATGCCGACCGCGCTTTCGAGCGTCTGGCGCGCGAAGGCTGCAAGATCATCTTCGGCACCTCTTTCGGCTTCATGGACCCGGAAGTGAAGGTCGCCAAGAAGTTCCCCAAAGTGATGTTCGAGCACGCCACCGGCTACAAGACCGCTGACAATCTCGGCATCTACAATGCGCGCTTCTACGAGGGCCGCTACGTGCTCGGCCAGATCGCCGCCAAGGAATCGAAGGCAGGGGTCGCCGGCTATATCGTTTCTTTCCCGATCCCCGAAGTGGTGATGGGCATCAACTCCTTCATGCTCGGCGCGCAGTCGGTCAACCCGAACTTCAAGGCCAAGATCGTCTGGGTGAACTCCTGGTTCGATCCGGGCAAGGAAGCCGACGCGGCCAAGGCGCTGTTCGACCAGGGCGCCGACATCATCGTCCAGCACACCGATTCCACTGCGGCACTGCAGGTGGCGGAAGAGCGCAAGCTGCACGGCTTCGGCCAGTCCTCCGACATGATCAAGTTCGCGCCGAACGCGCAGCTGACCTCGCTGACAGACGAATGGGGGCCGTACTACATCAGCCGCGTCCAGGCAGCGCTCGACGGCACCTGGAAGCCGGACAATGTCTGGCTCGGCATCAAGGACGGCGCCGTCAAGCTGGCGCCCTTCACCAACATGCCGGACGATGTGAAGGCGATGGCCGAGGCAACCGCCAAGAAAATCGCAGATGGCTGGAACCCCTTCACCGGACCGGTCGCCAAGCAGGATGGCACGCCGTGGCTCAAGGACGGCGAAGTAGCCGACGACGGCACGCTGCTCGGCATGAACTTCTATGTGAAGGGTGTCGACGACAAGTTGCCGCAGTAAGTATCGGAAACGCAAAAGAGAAGGGGCGCCGCGCGGCGCCCCTTTTCATTTCGCGGGCTGCACGCCTCGACTGCGAAACCGCGCCGAGGGCTGTGCCAAAAATTCGAGGGCGCCGGGGAGACGCCTTTTTGGTGATCTTCTAAACCGCCGAGCCGTAAAGGTCGTAGGCGTCGGCGCGGTCGATCTTGACCGTGACGATGTCGCCTTGGCGCAGCGGACGGCGCGACTGGATATGCACCGAACCGTCGATCTCGGGCGCGTCGTATTTTGTCCGGCCCTTGGCAGACGTGCCATGCGCCTCGTCGATCAGCACCGGCAGGCGCTTGCCGACCTTCTTGGCCAGCTGCGTCGCCGAGATCTTCTGCTGACGCTGCATGAAGCGATGCCAGCGCGCTTCCTTGATCTCCTGCGGCACCTGTTCGAGGCCGAGATCGTTGGAGCGGGCGCCGCGGACCGGCTCGTATTTAAAGCAGCCGGCGCGATCGATCCTGGCCTCGTCCAGCCAGTCGAGCAGCATCTCGAAATCCTCGTCGGTCTCGCCGGGGAAACCGACGATGAAGGTCGAGCGTATCGCCAGATCCGGGCACACCTCGCGCCAGCCGCGAATGCGCTCCAGCGTCTTTTCGCCATGGGCGGGACGGCGCATGTTCTTCAGCACCTGGGGCGAGGCGTGCTGGAAGGGGATGTCCAGATAGGGAAGGATTCTTCCATCCGCCATCAGCGGGATGACATCGGCGACATGCGGGTAGGGGTAGACATAGTGCATGCGCACCCAGATGCCGAGCTTGCCCAGCTCCTCCGACAGGTCGAGGAATTTCGCCCGCACTTCGCGGTCGCCGAACATCGAAGTCTGGTACTTGATGTCGATGCCGTAGGCGCTGGTGTCCTGCGAGATGACCAGCAATTCCTTGACGCCGGCCTTGGCCAGCTTCTCGGCCTCGCGCAGCACATCGGCCGCCGGGCGCGAGACGAGGTCGCCGCGCAGTGCCGGAATGATGCAGAAGGTGCAGCGGTTGTTGCAGCCTTCGGAAATCTTGAGATAGGCGTAGTGCCGCGGCGTCAGCTTGACGCCTTGCGGCGGCAGAAGGTCGATATAGGGATCGTGGCTGGGCGGCGCCGCCTCATGCACCGCGGCCATCACGCTCTCATAGGCCTGCGGGCCGGTGATGGCGAGGACGTTGGGGTGCTTCTCTCGTATGACGTCCGGCTCGGCGCCGAGGCAGCCGGTGACAATCACCCGGCCGTTTTCCGAAAGCGCCGAACCGATGGCGTTGAGCGATTCGTCGCGGGCTGAATCGAGAAAGCCGCAGGTGTTGACGACGACAAGGTCGGCGCCGTCATGCTTGCGTGCGATCTCATAGCCTTCGGCGCGCAGGCGCGTGATGATGCGCTCGGAATCCACAAGCGCCTTCGGGCATCCAAGGCTGACGAAACTGACGCGAGGCGCAGACATGAGAAAACATTCCGGGTTTTTCGGGATCGGCGGCCAGTACCACACTTATTGCGGCATTGGTATGGGCAGCGGCTGCGGCGAACGCGACCATGCTGCTACAGAAGCTGTGGGACCGGCAGCGTCAGCTCACCACAGGACTGACATGCGGCCAGACCTCGACAACGCCGCGATAGACCATATCGATCGCGACGTAGAGAATGATCAGCAAGCCGACATAGGCGATCCAGCGGTGGCGATGCAGCAGCTTGGCAATGAAGCTCGCGGCCAAGCCCATCAAGGCGATCGACAGCACCAGGCCTATGACAAGCACGGGAAAATGATCGCGCGCCGCACCGGCGACCGCCAGCACATTGTCCAGCGACATCGAAACATCGGCGACGACGATCTGCAGGGCCGCCTGGCCGAGCGTCTTGCGCGGCGCCTTGCCACCCACCGTTCTGTCGCTGTTGAGGTCGGAATCGGACAGCGCCTCGGTCGCCTCGAACTCGTCGGCATGCGACGTCCGCAGCTCGCGCCACATCTTCCAGCACACCCACAACAAAAGGATGCCGCCGGCCAGCAGCAGGCCGACAATGGCAAGAAGCTTGACGGTGACGGCGGCAAACAGGATGCGCAGCACCGTCGCTGCCAACACGCCGATCAGGATGGCTTTCTTGCGCTGCTCGACCGGCAGGCCGGCGGCGGCAAGGCCGATGACGATGGCATTGTCGCCGGCAAGCACCAGATCGATGGCGATGACCTGGAGGAGGGCCGTCATGCTTGCAGCGCTGAAAATGTCCATCGACCGGAGCCCCTTGCTGTATCGGCGTGTTCGTCGTCGGATATGCCGACGCCCTAACGTGTATGGTTCCCGCGCGTCAAGAGACTGCCGGCGCAATTCCAGGAAAAGTGCGTAGCGGTTTTCCGTCGGGAATTATGCAAAAACAAAGAGTTAGAGTGGGTCAGCTGCTCCATAAAAAGCTGAACCGCTCTAACGGCCGACGCTGAAAGCCACGGGAATAGGGAAGGTCGTTCTGCCAGAGAGAATTCTGGTCGCAGCGAATTCAGTCGTAGAGATTGTACTTCGCCCAGTCGGCTTCCGGAATCTCGTCGCCGATGCGGTAACGGAACTGCAGGACCTCCATATGGTCCGGCGCCGTCTCGCATTTGAACTTCAGCCGGTACCACTGTCCCTTGCTGCGGAAGGCAGCACCCGGGCTGCGGATGACATCGGCTTTCATTTCCGGCGTCGCGAAGGCGTAGGCGACGACGCGGTCTGCCTTGTACTTGTGGTCGTCATGGCTGATGCGGTCGAGCACTTCGGCGTCGCATCTCTGCTCCAGCCGGGTCTCCGGGTCGAGTTTCAGCAGGCCGGCGCGCAGGGCGGCGTCCATCGCGTGGGCGGGCCAGGCCAGCGTCACCGAGGCCAGCGCCGCAAGGAATAGTTTTTTCATGGGCGGGAGAACGACCATAACTCGCGTGAAAAATCAACCGGAGTGCCATTTTGGGGCAGCCGGATATGCGCGGAAATCGTCGTTGGCCGGGCAGGGTGTCTTGACGCAGCCGCTTTGACACGTCGCCGGCGCCATTCTTAATTGTCCGGGCTGCCATGCACCGATTGCCTGTTTCCCCGTCTTTCCGCTTCTCGCGATCGCGGCAGCCACCGCCACGGCCGCAAGGCGATATAGGCAGCGAGGAAGGTTCTCTGTGCCAGGCCGGCCTCGCTGTGCCAGACCTCCCTTATCCCCGCCGCCCTCAATGCCCTTCGTTGGGTGCTGTTGCGTTCCCAGCGCCGGCTGATGCTGCCCGCCCGATAGTATTTGTGGCAGAGCACTTGCGGCACGCGGACAAAGCCGCCGAGCAGCGACAGATGCAGAAGCCAGGTCCAGTCGGCGCTGAATTCGCCTTGGCTGTTGGGCTTGATCCCGCCGCTACGGTGGAACGCCCAGGCCCTGAATATCCCACGATTGGGAACCCACCATCCATGCGGCTGGCGCGCCATCGCCCGGCCACGCGCAAAACCGTCCTGCAAGCCCTCCAGCAGGTCGAACTTCCACGGGGCACTTTCGCCGCTGACTTCGATCACTTCGACGTCGCTGAACGACAGTACGGCCTCGGGATTGGCATCGAGCGCCCGCACCAGCGCCTCGATATAGTTTGGATCGATGACGTCGTCATGGAAGGCAAAGAACATCAATTCGCCGCTGGCATTGGCCATCAGATCGTTGGAATTCTTCAGCCATCCCAGGTTTTTGTCCCGACGCAGGATGCGGACATCGTCGCGGCCGCCGGCGAAGGCCGAAACGATCTCGAATGTCGCGTCGGTCGAATTGTCCTCGCCGACCAGGATCTCGATATTGTCCCAGGTCTGCGCGGCGAGGCTGTCCAGCGTACGCGAAATGAATGCCGCCGAATTGTAGCATGGCACCAGCGCCGTGACCTTCGGCCGCCAGCCGGATCGAAGCTCGACTTGTTTCTGCGCTACCTGCTTCGCGCCGCCCTGTTCTGTCTCACCCATTCAGTCGATCCCGCAGATTTGCCGCGCCAGCCTGTCGGCAAGCCACGGCGCCGTCGAATATTTACCTGTGTCGACCGAGATGTAGTTGCCCAGGCGGTTGACCCCGAATTGGTCGCGGCGATGGATCGTGGCTTTCGGGTCGCTGAGCGAACCACGCCCTTGCGCAAACACGAAGCCGCCGCGTACCTCAAGCTCCTCGGCATCGTCGAACATGCTGGAAACAACGGGCACCAACCGAGTGAGCGTGGCGCGAACGTCGCCGATGAACCGCTGTCGTGCGTCGGCATCGAGCGCTTGTGGCGTTTCGATCGACAATTCGCCACTCTCCGCAAGCAACCCGCTCGGGTACCAGGAGAGATAGAAGTTGCGCCCGTCATAGTTTTTTATGTCGCCGAAGGGGCCAAGGGCGACGACCGCGCACGGCACATCGACAGGCTGGCTGGTGCGGCCGAACAGGCAAAGCCTGTAGCGGTGCGACCATCCGGGAACCGGCTCGATGCCGGCCGTGCGGTCGACAGCCAGCCGCCCCTCCCAAAGGCAATTGACGACGATGTCGAACGCCTCACTTTTTTCGCCTGCGACCGCCACGCGCCATTTCCCGTCAATTCCGTCCACCGGCTGTGCCGACAGGACTTTGGCCGCCATTCGCAAGCTGGTGTTGGGTTCACTCCGAAGCACGGCGCAAAGCCGGTCGGCAACCCATCGCGTGTTGACGGATCGCTCCGGCACCTGGAAGCCGCCGACGATCTGGTCCGAGTTGGTGACATCGGCCAATTCAGTTTTGGAAAGCCGATTCGATCGCGCCGCCGATACGTCGGCAAGGTAGCTGGTGGCGTCAGCGTGGCTGCGCACCAATACATCTACACGTTCAAAGATCGCCCCCAGCGCCTCGACAGCGACGACCGAGTTGCGATGGACCAGATAAAGGTCTTCCGAAAAGGTCGTGTGCGCTTCCAGATTGCTTCCGATCAGCTCGGAAACAAGCCTGCCGAAACACAGTCCTCCCGAAAGCAGATGCCGGGCGGTCAGCAGCGAGGGATCGTTCCCGTAGAGATAGCCGAGATGAATCTTGCCCTCGTTCCAACGGCTGGCGCAGGCCATCGGCTCGCTCTCCTTGTCGAAGAGGGACACCGCGTAGCCTCTGCGGGCCATCATGAGAGCGAGGCTGGCGCCCATGATGCCGGCGCCGAGAATAGCCATTCTGCCGCGAGGCGCTGTCATGTCCTGGCGCGCATCGCGGCCTCTCCTTTCCTGACGATTGTCATCAGGGATACGAGACGTAGTTTTCAGGGTCGTATTCGGTATCGCAGAAAACCAGCAAAGACGGGTTCTCGCCTTCATAGGTCTGCAGCGCCCACACCGCGGCATCGACCAGCACCGCGCGGTTCGATGCGGTGAGCGTCAGCCGTTCGATCTGTTCCTGGTAGCGAAATTCGATGCCGATCTCGCCCGACAGCTGCATCATCAATTGCCGGCCCGAGCCGTGTGCATGTCCCCCCCGCGACGTGCCGCGCGGCGCGGTGACGACGAACGCCCGCACGGCTTGGAAATTGTAACCGTTGAACTCGATAGCTGTCAGCATTCCCCTGGGATCGCTATGTAACGAAGTGGGGATCTCGGTGACCTTGCCGCCAAAGAACGTTCGATGCTGCATAACGTAAGCCCGCCAGATGCCGGTCGAAATTTTACCTCAGACTAGCGCTTATATCAAAAGACAGGGAATACAACCACTTAGGCGGTGTTTGGGAACACTGCAGCGGATCGATGTCGAGCTCGGCCTCAGGCCGATAGGTGCCGACTACCGAAGGTCGCCGCGCCGTCGCGACTTCTGAGTCGCGGCCGAAACCACGGCTTAAGACCTTGGTCCGAGCGGTCTAGGACCTTTGAGTTCGGAAGGCCGGCCGGTTCCAAGGAGGGTGATCTACTTCAGCAATTTCAAAGAGTTATGCTGGTTGGCGTTTCGCCGGCCGGCCGCTTCGTTCTCGCAATGAAAGCACATCTATATCTAAGTTTACCCTTTGTGTTAGCGATTCCTCATGTTGCCCGCTATAGCGGTTCGTGGCGGTGGCAATCTCGGAGGTAGTTATGACATCCCGAAAGACCCTTTTTGCTGCATTTGCGGTGTTCTCGCTTCTGGTGTCGCCGGCCCTGGCTGCTGCTGGTGGCAACGGCCATGGTAACGGCCATGGCAATGGTAACGGCAATGGCAATGGCAATAGCGGAGGAAACGGTAATGCTGGCGGCAATGGCGGAGGCGGCGGTTCGGTCGGCAAGTCGGCATCCGCCAAGGGCCAGGCCCCTAAGGGCCAGGTCGCCAAGGCCGCTACCCCTTCTGTGTCCAAGGAAAAGAATATCCATGCCAAGCTCGGCCGGTTGAACTCGCTGCAGCGCAACGCCAACGCCTTTATGCACTCCAAGAGCAAGAACTTCGCTGGCGTGCAGGCTTTTGTGACACAGTCGGCAATAGCCAAGAACGCTCAATCGGCGCTCGATGCCGCTAATCAGGCGGTTACCGACGCCAAAGCGGCGCTCGACGCGCTGAATGCGAAAGCGGCTGACCCGAATACCCTGCCCGAAGATGTCCCGACGCAGGCCGACCTCGATGCAGCACAGGCAGCGCTCGATGACGCCACCCAGGATGCGGCCGCTGCTCAGACCGCCGCCACAGCTGCCGCTGCCAACGTCCCATCGATCGATGCAGCCCTTGCCCAAATGGCCAACAAGCCCGTTGACCCTGAGGTGACAGATTGGGCCAATAGCGTACTTGCCGACAAGATCGACCAAGTAGCCGCCAAGCTGGCGCCGGCCGCGCCTTAAGGCCCCATGCGGCGGCAGCGATCCAATCGACGATAAGCCGTCGGGTCCGCCCGGCGGCTGCACCTTTCTCGCCTATCTGCAGCGTTGGTCCCAATGCAGGTCCGAGATTCTGGTCATGGCTATTTTGCGAAATCTCCAGCCGGGCCGCCGTCCTCAAGGCTGAATTCATGCGTGCTTCGCGCATCTTCATCGACCACACGAAACCAATGCTCCTGAAGCGCTCTAGGCGACACCCTTTGGCCCGTGACCTTCTCTACCGCAGATAACGGATCATCGGCGCTCGTGGCCTGAGTTGAGACACACTCCTCTCCATGCCACTCTTCCACCTGGTACTCTGGCATGCCGGCCTACCTACCGCTCCCCAGAGCCTTCGCTTCCCGCTCCAGCGTCTCGCGTCGGTTGCCGTGCTTCGCGATCAATTCCTTGACCTGCTGCGGGGTGATGCCGGCCTTGGTGGCGAAATACTCGACTTCATAATCCTCATCGGCAGAGACGCGGTCCCGATCGCGGAAGTCCGTCTTCGTTTTGTCGTCGGCCATTTGCTTTGCTCCTGGTTGAATGATCAACCGCAACGTGCAGCCGCAGCCTTTTGTTGCAGCGGAGCCCGGATTTCCGAAACGGTCACATGGGAAAACGGCCCTCAGTCGCAGGAGGTGCTGGTGTTGCTGTAACTTTGAACGGAACGGTTCTTCTCCTTGACGGTTGTGACGTGAAGGAGATGCCTCATGTTTGAAAGTGTGATGTGGTTGATCGTCGTTGCTGGTGGGCCACTGTTGCTGGCCCTATTGATGGCATACGTTCTTATGACCCGACGCCACCGTGGTCCTGCAGAACGCATGGAAAGCGACCGCGCGACCAAACGGCTCTATCGCCAGGACGAACGTTGATCCTGAGGCTGGCGCAACGTTTGCGCTCACGCTTGCCCGCTGCCTCGCGGTGGCAGGCTTCTTCGTTTTAGGAAGATAGGAATAACTTAGGAAAGATTTGGCCCTCTTTGAAAATACAGAGGCAATTCAGCACGGTAGCCAAATATCTGGCGGAGGGAGTGTCTTCTAAACCCACGTCCGCTGGTGTTTGCCGGGGTATGAAATAAGCGTTGATTCCCTTGGCTTTTCGGCATTCTTCGTTTGCTGCTATCCGGTGCAATCCGCTAACATCGCGCATCGAAGTTAGGCACGGAGTTGCTGGGAAATGGTTCGCTCGCTCAATCTGCTCGCCGAAACGACCATCCGAAAGAAAGACCTGAAGGCTGGTCGGTATAGCGACGGGGGCGGGCTCTACTTGCGCGTCAAGAAGGAGGGGACCAAGTCCTGGGCCTTCATTCACTTCAAGGGCTCTGGCGCCGACCGCGCATGGAAGGAAGCCGGGCTCGGCTCCTATCCCTCCGTTTCCTTGAAGGATGCCCGGATCGCGGCGACCGACTGTCGCGACCGTCTGCGGCGCGGCCTCGAACCAATCGACCCGGAAGCCAAGGCCGAAGTGCCGACCTTTGCCGAATGCGCTGCAGACTTCATTGCCGAAGTCGGCAAGAGCTGGTCGAATCCCAAGCACAAGGCGCAATGGGAAATGACCCTGGGCGAAGCCTACTGCAAGCCGATCCTGAAAAAGCCGGTCGACAAGGTAACCACCGCCGATGTTCTCGAAATCCTGAAACCCGTCTGGCAAAAGAAACCGGAAACGGCGCAAAGACTGCGCGGCAGGATTGAACGGGTGCTGGACTTCGCCAAGGCCTCGGGTCATCGATCGGGCGAAAACCCTGCATTGTGGCGCGGCCATCTTCAACACCTGCTGGCGAAGGGACAGAAGCTGTCACGCGGGCATCACAGCGCGATGGCTTATGGCGACGTGCCGGCGTTCGCGAAGCGCCTGAGGGCATCTGAAGCCCTGTCTGCGAAGGCGCTGGACTTTCTGATCCTGACGGCCGCGCGCTCGGGCGAAGTCCTCGGCATGAAATGGCCGGAACTGGATCTGGCCGAAAAGCTCTGGACGGTGCCGGCGGCGCGCATGAAGGCGCGCAAGGTGCATCGTGTTCCCTTGACCGATGCCGCCATGACGATCCTGATGCCGCTCTATGAGGCGCGGCTATCCGATGACGGCTATGTTTTCCCGAGTGAGGATCGGCGCGGCAACCTCGGCCCGCTCTCGGTCATGGCGATGACGATGCAGATGCGTCGCATGGAAGTCGGGCAGTACACGCCACATGGTTTCCGGTCGGCTTTCAGGGATTGGGCTGGCGACAACACCAGCTTCCCGCGTGAAGTGGCTGAAGCCGCGCTCGCGCACAAGACAGGCGACGCGGTGGAGAATGCCTATCGGCGTTCCGATGCCTTGGAAAAGCGGCGAAAGTTAATGGCAGCTTGGTCGAACTATCTAGGCGCCACAGGCAAGATCAATCTCCGCATCGTCGCTTAAACCCTGCTGACGGGCACAGAGTCAGCAGCATCCGCTTTCGCCTGTTAACGTACGTCCGGGACTCTTGACCCGCGGAATCACTAAGCACATACTTATCTGGTTTCGAGGGAAAAGGTCTGAGGACCAAGATTCGCGGCTGTGCGGTGCCGTGATAGCTGCGTGGGGCGCAGCGGCTTTCCTCATACTTCATTGCATGCCTGGGAGGGTGGAAAATCGGGGATTTCCCGACGCCGCTTTACCGTGGGTAAAGGTCAGAACCAAAGGGGAACAAATCCTTTGGGGATAACCTGTGGAAAAGTACCCTGTTTTGAGACCTAACTTATTGGAAAAACGGAGATAATTGCCCGGCGCAAAATAATTGTGAACACTCGCTTCAGGGTTCGACAGCGAGTCAACGCAGGGTGTATTATGTCCACTGTAATCCGAGCTAATGCGTCGTGAACCAAGAAGGAGATTAGACGGAATGGAAGTAACGCCACACGCCTTTACCATCCGGCACCTGTGTGCCGCGTACGGTCTCGGCAGATCGTTCGTTTATGAGCAGATCAAGCTTGGTCTGTTGGAGACCCGCCGTGCGGGCACAAGGAAGGTCCTTGTGCGCAAGGTCGATGCTGACAAATGGCTCGATAGTCTTCCAAAAGGAAATCCTCAGCCGGGTTCGGCGAGGGGAGCTTGAGCGGTCTGCAAACCGCTCAAGCCAATCTGCCACCTAAGTTTTCGAAACCCCTCCCCAGGGATCTGAAAAAGGAACCAGACAATGCACGACATAGCAGGCGAACAGCCTCGCGTTAATTCACAAAATGGCCTGACGGCCAAGAAGTCCACAGTCACAGTCTGTATCGAGCCCGATGGGCGCATCATCAAACTCGAAGGCCGCCCCGCTTGGATGCTTCGGGAGCTGGTGAAAGCCGGCAAGCGTGGCGTCACCACGATCGAGCTGCCGGCCGGCGTCAGAATTTCGCATTACGTCATGATGTGTCGGCGAGCCGGCCTAACCATTTCATCGCCTCGCGAAAGCCACGGCGGCGAATTTTCTGGCTCACATTCTCGGTATTGCCTCGAAACCGATGTGACCATCCTTGACGACATGAGCGCCGCTGCATGAGCGCTGCGGCCGATTTTCAGAAACAGCCGGCGGCGCCGGAAGTCGCCGCGTCTCGCTATGTCGAGACAATCGCCCGCCTCGGCAGCGCGGGCTACAAGCTCCTCCCGCTCGGCGACGGGCCGGACGGCAAGAAACCGTTGATTGCGAACTGGTCGGCAGCTCGCGGCTGCTCGGTTAAAACCTCCATTGAGTTGATGCAGAAGCGCGGCTCGCAGATGTACGGCATCCGGCTGGAAGGCCTGGTCGTGGTCGACTGCGATACGGACAACACCGCCACCCGCAACTACGTCGAACAGCACTTCGGCCTCTCGCCATTCATGACCCGCACGACGCGCGGACTGCACTATTGGTTCAAGGCCGGGTTCTATGTGCCGCCGAAGGTCCGCCTGCCGGATATCTCGATCGACTTCAAGACTGGCGCCGGCTCGTTTGTCGTCGGCCCGGATTCAGTGAGGCCGGATAATGGCAAGGTCTATCAGACGGCTGGCTCGCCGCTCGGCTTCGCCGCGCGCTTGCCGATTTTCCAGGCAACGCCGCCGCTTTGGGAGCGGGACTCCAAAAGGGCAGAGGAAGGCACACGTGACCGCCATCTGTATCGGCGCGGTATTGAGCTCGCTCTTGTGGCCGACAGCGAGGCCGAAGTTTTCGAAGAGCTTTGTGCTTACCGGGATCTGGAATGCGAAAACCCGGAGGGAGTTTCGAATGCTGAGGTCCGGGCAAAAGCCAAGTGGGCATGGCGCCACCGCGAGAAGCTCTATCTGTGGGGCGGCCGCAACTCAACCTTCGCCATCAACCGGTCGGCGACCGCTGCCCTGGCGGGCCACAAAAAGGGCGACGATGCAGCGCTGCTCTATATGGTCCTCAGCCAAACCCATGGTCATCGACACGAAATTTTTTTTACTGTCGTGGCGGAGGGTTTGATTGCCAAAGGCCACCTCCCAAACCAGAGCAAAAGCCGGATTTACCGCGATATCCTGACCTTGATCGAGGTCAACCTTTTGGCTTTGGTCCGTCGCGGGCACTTCGATAGCGTCAGCAAGAGGCGACAGCCTCACATCTACAAGCTCTGTCTTCCTCACCATAACGGGGAGGGGGAGGTGTAATGCTTACTTTATTCCCACCTGTGGAACATGAGCATTCGGCGACTATTCGGGGAACGGTCGGCGACCTTTCGGCGCCTGATACTGTCCCAGGGCTGTGGGTTCGTCATAGGGCAGATAGCCGGCCGCTCGGCCAGATAATGGCAGAAGCCCGCAACAACAAATTGCCCGGTGCGCGGCTGTCTGCGGATGGCGTGGTTGTAGTCGATGACGCTGTCGCCGTAGTCGCCGCCATGAAAAATCAGGGGGCATAAAATGTTGGGGTCAGAAGCCAAATGTGATAACATTACACCAACCAAATCGGGGGTGCCGATGTCCAGCATTGTTCCGTTTCCGCTCGCCAAGTCTGACGGCGCCGTCAAGGAAGTTGTGGCCGCCCTGGCCGGGCTCGATGGCCGTGCGGCCGATGCCTACTGGCGGCGGCTGATCAAGGCCAAGCGCCTCGGGATGAGCGCCCAAGGTGTCTCCCAGGCTGAAGCAGACGACATACTGCTGGCCTTCGGCCAAGAGGTGTTCCTAACTCTGGCCCGTCGTTACCTTCCGAACGAAGGGGACGCGGCATGAGGGCGCGCGCCTATGAATGGCCGGAAGGCCTATACCCGCTGCGTGACTGGCTGAAACGACAGGGCGTCGATGTCGATAACCTGAAGACCGAACGCCAAGCGCTCTACCTCACACAACGCCTGATGAGCGCTCGCAAGGTGAAGATGCCGATCGACCGGCGTTCTCCGCTCTTCCCCGAACTGCAGAAGCTTCAGGGCGTCTTGCGCCTTCAGCACCAGTTGCCGCGACAAGCGAAGGAAAACCGCTACCCCGGTAAGAGCCTCGGTTCATTCGGCGCCGCGTCAACCGTTCGGCGGGTGAGTGTAGAAGACTACCTCGCTCAAGGCGGTGGCCATGACCATTGATGAGCGGCGGGCTCGCGAAAAGAGCGAGAAGGAAAACCCTTGGCGTCCGGTCCGCGAAGCGGTCGAAGACGGCATGATTTGCGAGATGCGCCTAAGCAATCTCACAACGCTAGGTTTTCAACGGTTCTTTCGGCATCTCGGCCGGTGGTATCGCATAGATCCTCCTTCGCTGATGGCAAACTATTGGGACGTGATGGAATACCGCCCGATCGGCATCAAGCTGAGCAAGCACCGCATGGCAAACGCCATCTGGCTGGCCGAAGAGGGCGGCGCCTACGAGTATCGAGGCGGCAAGTTCCTCCCTAAGCCAAAGCCATACAAAAACTATTGGCGGGCTCCCGACAAGGAAGGCGACGAATGAACCAGCGCGCGCAAGCTAACCTCTGGTACGTGGTGGAATCGGCGCCCTCGGCCGAACGGAAGGCGAGGGACGAGCTTGTGCGCGCCGGCTACGATGTTTTCTGGCCGTTCTGGCGGAAGGAAATCAAACACCATCGGACCAAGAAATGGGTGATGAAAGACTTCGCCCTCTTCGTCCGCTACGGGTTCGTGCGCCTGGCGTCACCTGACCGCTGCTCTGAGCTGGGCGACATAGATGGGGTCAACAAGGTGCTGCGCGTCCAGGGCTTCCCCGTGCCGGTCAATGACGATGTGGTCGTACGGATTCGCCGGGCGGTGGATAGCGGCGCCTTCGATGAGACGCGGGAACATGGCTACCGGCTCCGTGCCGGGGACAAGGTGCGGATCGCCGAAGGGCAATTCCTCGGGCTCGAAGGCCTCATTGACGCGGTGAAGGATAACCGGAAGGCCAAGGTGCTGGTTTCGATCTTCGGCCGCTCGGTGCCAACATCGGTAGACCTTGAAAATCTGGCGAAGGTAGCGTAATACCACACATAGGCGATTTGCGGCTGACTGAGCGGGATCTTCGGATCACTCGCCGGGCCGATGCGGGGGCAAGATTTCGCCGCCCCTGCGCTCCGGGACATATTCCACAAAACAAACGTTAGCTGCTGTTTGCAAACGTTGGTCACGTGACCTCACGTGAGCCGTCAACGCGTCACGTGACCGTCACGCGTTATGTAACGTTACGTCACGTTACCGAACGTTTCAGCGGGGAGGGCGCGAGCATGAACTATCTCGACAAGCGCCGCCTGAAGCTTCCGCCGGCAACAATCAAGGCACTGCAGGAAGACACGCGCCAGAAACTCGCCCTGGCTGTGTCGATCGCCAAGCGCAAGACGCAAGCTGAAGTCCTCGAAGCGCTCGCTGCTGTCATCTCCCAAGGCGAAGATGCCTGAGCTGACCGCCCAACAGGAAGCTTTCGCTGCCGCATATGTCGAGACAGGGAACGGCTCCAAGGCCTATCGGCTGTCCTACGATGTGGGCGCCGACACGAAGCCAGAGACGGTTTGGTCGAACGCCTCGCGCCTCCTGGCTGACAGCAAGGTTAAAGCAAGGGTCAAAGACCTTCAGGCCGAAGCCCGCGAACTGCTCATGGTATCGGTCGGAACGCTCACTGATGAGCTGGAATCAGCCCGCGCCAAGGCGATGGCCGAACCGAAGGGCGCCTCTGCTGCCGTCTCTGCCACGCTCGGCAAGGCAAAGCTGCATGGCCTGCTGATTGAGAAGGCCGAACTGACCGGCAAGGATGGCAAAGACCTGATGCCTGCCGACCATTCGCCGCGCAAGCTGGCAAAGGCTGTGGCGCTGATCCTCGCCAAGGGCATGAAAGAGGGCAATGGATAGCGGGCTGGATCTTCGCTCGCTCGAAGCCGTCATTGCCAAGCTATCAACGGAAGACCGGGCCGAACTGGTTGCGCAAGTCGCGGCTGAGCTGGACAAGCCCTTCCTGCCTAACCCTGGGCCTCAAACTGCGGCGCTCCAAAGCCTGGCCGATATCCTGCTCTACGGTGGGCAAGCCGGCGGCGGCAAGTCTGCGCTCGAAGTGGGCGCTGCGGCCAATGAACACCATTCCAGCCTGATCCTGCGCCGTGAGGCAACTCAGCTCGACGGGCTGATTGAGTTCTCGCGGGAAATCCTGGCCGGTCACGGTGAGTTTGTCGGCGGCAACGAAAACGTCTGGCGCCTCAATGGTGGCGGTCGTCTCAAGTTCGCCGGCCTGAAGCAACCCGACGACTGGCGCAAATATGCCGGCAACGCGCGGGATTACCTCGCATTCGATGAGGCAGGCGAATTCCTCCGGGAACAAGTGTTCTCGCTCATTGGCTGGCTGCGGTCGACCAGGGAAGGGCAGCGCTGCCGCGTCATCCTCGGTTCAAACCCTCCGCGTGGTGGCGATGGCCTCTGGCTAATTGAAGAGTTCGCGCCCTGGCTCGATCCGAACTATCCGAACCGGGCAATGCCTGGTGAACTGCGCTGGGCCATCGTGGTCGGCGGCGTCACTGAATGGGTCGACGGTCCTGGCGACTATGAGCGGGGCGGTGAACAATATCAGGCGATGTCGCGGACATTCATCCCGGCAAGCCTCGATGACAATCCTTACCTGCGCGACACGGATTACAAGGCCAAGCTGCAAAGCCTGCCCGAACCGCTCCGGTCGCAACTGCTCTATGGCGATTTCCAAGCCGGCCGCGCCGATGACGAATGGCAACTGCTGCCCGGTGAATGGGTCAAGGCTGCTCAAGCTCGATGGAAGCCTGACGGGTTCAAGGGCCTGCAGATGACGGCGCTGGGTGTCGACGTGGCGCAAGGTGGCGCTGACGAATCGACCATAGCGCCACGCTACGGGACATGGTTCGCGCCCCTGGTGGTGAAGCCTGGGAAGGAAACGCCAGACGGTCCATCGATCGGCGCCATGGTCTTCGGAGTTCGCCGCGACGGTGCCGGCGTCATTGTCGATGTCGGCGGCGGGTATGGCGGTGGTGCTGTCACTTTCCTGAAGGACAACGGTGTCGCTGTCTCGGGCTACAACGCCTCCCACACGTCCACGGCGAAGTCAGCCGATGGGCAATGGCATTTCCTCAACAAGCGGGCTGAAGCGCATTGGCGGTTCCGTGAGGCTCTAGACCCGTCGCAAGAGGGCGGTTCGCCCATAGCTCTGCCACCTGACCCGCTGCTGCTCGCCGATCTGATCGCCATCCGGTGGAAGCCGGTGGGTACGGCAAAGGTTCAAATCGAAAGCAAAGACGACATCAAGGTCCGGCTCGGCCGCTCTCCTGACCGTGGCGATGCAACCGTCATGTCGTGGTCGGAAGGCTCGAAACTGGCAATCCGCAAGATGCATGACGCGGCACTCGGCGGCCGGCTGCCGCAAGTCAAGGTCGGCTACTCCCAACAGAAGGCAGGCAGACGATGACATTCGAAGACTCGATCAAGGTTCCGAAGCCGCCGAAGGGCGCAACGCGCGGCTCGATCACAGAAAAGCAGGCTGCAGCATCGCTCGCCCTGGCCGGCAAGGCGTTCGGGGAAGCCCGCTTCGGCCTGATCCGGGCAGAGCGCGGCGGTGGTGCTGTGTCGGTTCTTTATGGGCTCAACGGCCGGGCGCTGGACGCCAAGGGCCTGGCCTATGAACTGAACAACTGAGGCGCGCCATGAACAAGAACACGTCTGGCGCCGTGCTGGTGCTGATCATCGCTGCCGCCGGCCTCCATCTGAACAATCTATGGGCCTGGGGCCTTGCCGCAACCACGTGCGCGCTCGCCTTCCTGGCTGAAGAGTTCTCCGATGTCGGGACCGTTGGCGCTGCCGTGCTTCACGTCTGCCTGGCGGTGCTGTCCTGGGTGGCAATCGGCGCCGCCTTCCTCGCTCTCATCGTCTGAAAAGGACCAAGACCATGGCAAGCCTGTTCAAGCCCAAAGCTCCGAAAGTGGAAGAGCCGGCTCGTATGCCGGATGCGCAAGACCCGGCCGTCCTGGCTGAGAAGCGCCGCCAGATGGCAGAGATGCGGGCGCGCGGTGGTCGGGATTCGACCATCATGTCCGACAATCTCACCGGTTCTGTTGGCAAGCTCGGCGCCTAAATGACCGCGACCTCTGCCGCCGTCCAAACGATTGTCGACAACGGCAACCGGCTCTTCAGCGAGAAGACGCCGCTGCTGAGCCATTGGCAGGAGCTGGCAGAGCATTTCTATTACGACCGGGCAGACTTTACCGGGCCGCTCAACATCGGCTCTGACTATGCTTCCGGCTCGTTCTCGTCTCGTGCCGCCATCTATCGCCGCGACATGGCCGACCTCTACCGCACGATGCTGCGGCCTTCCGATTTCTTCGAAGTCAAATCGCTCGATGATGCGCGCAACAAGGTGCCTGACGCCCGTGCATGGCTCGAATATGCCACGGCTATGCAGCGCGCCGTCATGTACCGCAACGGCGCTGGCTTCACCAAGGCGACGGAAGCAGGGGACCATGATCACCTGACCTTCGGGCAGGCGGTTATCGAAGTGACGCCAACGTCTGACCGTCGCAACCTGTTCTATCGCAACTGGCATCTGCGCGACTGCGCCTGGTCGGAAGACTATGCCGGCTCGGTGTCGGACGTGCACCGCAATTGCAAGCCGACGATTACCCAGCTCATGCAGCTTTTCCCTGGCAAGGTGCCTGAGGCGCTGACGCGTGACGCTGCGAAAGACCCTTACAAGAAAATCTCTGCCCGGCATGTGGTGGTGCCTTCGGCGTCTTACGCTACCGGCATCTCGGTTCGGGCCGAACACGAGTTCATTTCGCTGTGGGTGCTGCCCGACTGCGAAGGCGAAGTCCTCGAAAACATCGGCCGCACCTATCGCGGCTATATCGTGCCTCGCGGTCCTACCGTCTCCGGTTCGCAATATGCTCGCTCTGTCTTCACCTCGATCATCCTGCCCGATAGCCGGACGCAACAGGCCATCGAACGCATCCTGCTCGAAGCCGGTGAAAAGGCGATCGACCCGCCGATGATTGCGGCCATGGATGTCATCCGCTCGGATATCGGCCTCGGTGCCGGCGGCATTACCTGGCTGGACAAAGAGTATGATGAGCGGCTGGGCGAAGCGCTGCGGCCTCTACAACTGGACTTCTCGGGCCTGCCTGCCGGGCAGAACATGTCGGATCGTCTCGACCAGACCATCCGCATGGGCTTCATGACCGACAAGGTGCAGATCCCGGACACGTCCGGCATGACTGCCTACCAAATCCGCAAGGTGGTCGAACAACAGATGCGGGCTCACATCCCGATGTTTGAGCCGGTCGAAATCGAATATTCGGAACCGCTCTGCGCGGAAACGTTCAAGGTGATGCGCTCCCTCGGCGCGTTCCCTGCCAATGAGATACCGGACGCACTCAAGGGCTCCGGTGTGGAGTTCTCTTTCAAGAGCCCGATCAAGGATCTGGAAGACGAGGGCATGCAGCAGAAGCTTATCGAAGGCCTGGGCGTGGTGAAGGAAGCCGCTGCACTCGACCCGATGGTTGCCAAGCTGCCGAACGCCATGGCGATTGCCAAAGACCTCCTGCGCCGCACTGGCTGGCCGGAAGAATGGCTCAACAACGACAAGATGATGAAGGAAGCGGCCGACCAGATGGCGGCCGACGCGCAAGCGGCAAGCGTCGCTGCGAGCGTCGGCGGCGCCGCTGAAGTGGCTGGCAAGGCCGCTCCGATGGTCCGGGCTCTACAGGGTGCGCAAGCCGCATGAAGCAACCCTCAACGCGAAACGGGACGCCGCGGTTAAATCCGATGGCGCCTGCCACATACGATGACCTCGATGTCGAAGCCATCAAGGCGGTCGCCGCTGGCAACGCTTCTGAGGGACAGCAGAAGCGGGCAATCGCCTGGATCGTCCACAAGGCCGCGATGACATACGACGAAGTTTTCGTCGCTGGGCAACCTGATGTCGGCCACCACCTGACCGGCCGGCGCAATGTCGGGAACCAGATCCTGAAGCTGGTCAACACGCCTATCCATTTGCTGACGAAACCGAAAGGAACACCTGATGGCCGATGACACTCTTGCGGGCGCGGCTCCGGCCGAAAACCCCGCTCCGGGTGCTGCCGCAGCGGTAGCCACGCCTGCCGCCGTTGTGACTACCGAACCGGCGCAAGCCGCTCCTGCCGCCGCTCCTGCGCCTGCTGCCGCCGCTCCGGTGGCTGCCGCCGCCGAAGAGGAAGGCACTTTCGGCAAGGACTGGCGCGACAAGCTGGCGAAGGGCGATGAAAAGAAACTCGCCATGCTCAAGCGGTTCACCTCTCCTGAGGCGCTGCTACAGGCGCAAGAAGAGGCGCAACGCAAGATTTCCGAAGGGCTGAAGCCGAAGGGCAAGCCCGGCGACAAGGCGACCGATGACGACTGGAAGGCGTACCGCAAGGAACACAATATCCCCGAAGCGGTCGATGAGTTCGTCAAGGCCATTGTCCTGCCTGACAAGCGGGTGATCGGCGACGATGACAAGCCGATTGTCGCTGCCTTTGCCGAACGTGCCATCAAGAAGGGCATTGCCCCGACCGACATGGCCGAAATGGTCGATGAATACTATGCGCTGCAGGAGGAACAACAGTTTCAGCAGGCGACCTCTGACGCCGATTTCAAGAAGACTGCAGAGGCCGACCTGAAAAAGGAATGGGGCGGCGACTATGCCGGCAACTTTGCGGCGATGCGTCCCTATTTCGAGACTGTCAGCCCTGAGTTGTTCGACAATATGATGGGCGGCCGAATGGCTGACGGTCGGAAAATCGGCAATCATCCCGACGCGCTGCGCTTCTTCGCTGCAAAGGCTGTCGCCGAAAACCCGATGGCTACGATTGTTCCGGCCGGCGGCTCGTCGGCAGAAGGCCTCCACTCTGAAATTGCCTCGATGGAAAAGCGCATGAAGACCGAGCGCGCCGCCTGGCACAAGGATACGAAGGCGCAAGAGCGCTATCGGCAACTGATCACGGCCCGCGACAAGCTCAAGGCCTGATATCCCGCTCGAAGACGGCCAACCCGCCACGCGGCTCCGTCCATAGCGGCTCTACCCAAACCAGCACGAAGTCAGCGCCGAAGGGCGGTCTAGCGGCTCCGGTTCAACCCGGACAACCCGCGACCCTGGCCTGCGGACAACCTGCCTACGGCTCCCGATCCCTCCATAGAAGGAATCTGGACCATGGCCGACACGGCATTCCAGAAACAATATCGTCAAGAGTACATCGCCGGCTTCGAAGCCGGTGAAAGCCCGCTGCGCATGTCGGTTACGACCGAGTTTGTGCGCAAGGGCAACGAAGCAATCTTCCTCGTGGCCGACAGTGGCGGCGCGGAAGCTCGCACGCGTGGCGTCAACGGCCTGATCACGGCTCGTGGCGACAACCTGACCCAGAACACCGCAACGCTGGTGGAATGGCACGACCTGGTGCGCAAGACCGACTTCAATATCTTCGCCTCCCAGGGCGACCAGAAGCGCATCATGCAGGACACTTCGCTCAAGGTGATGAACCGCAAGGTAGACGCGGACATCATCACCGAACTGGCGAACGGCACCGTTGACACCGGCGCCGCTGTGACCGGCTCGCTTACCCTCGTCACCAAGGCAATCGGCATCCTCGGCCTGGCATCCGTGCCGATCCAGGAAATCGAAAACATGTGGGGGCTCATCACTCCCGCAATGCTGACGTACTTCATGCGCGACGCGACTTTCACGTCTCGCGATTACGTCGACGTGCAGCCGCTGGCCGGCGGTCCTATCAAGCGCGTCATGCGCTGGGCAGGCGTCAACTGGCTGGTGCATCCGACGCTTCCGGGCGTCGGCACGAATGCCGAAAAGGCGTTCCTCTACCATCGCTCGGCCATTGGCCACGCGGCGGACACTGAGAACCTCGAATCCAAGGTCGGCTATGACGAAGAGCAGGGTTATTCCTGGGCTCGCGCCAGCGCCTTCATGGGCTCGAAGCTGCTGCAGAACAGCGGCGTTGTCGTCATGAACCATGATGGCTCTGCCATCGTCGGCGTCTAAGGAGGGCTGAAACCATGGCTTACGCAACTACCAACCCTCCGGTCCTGATCGCTCAGGGCATCGCTGGCTTCCGTCTGTGGAAGTATGAATCCGTCGATGCGGCCACTCTGGTCCGCGTCTCCGGCTACTTCACCAACGGCTGGCAGCTCGGCATGCGTGCCAATGACATCATTTTCGTCACTGACACGGACAGCTCGAACGCCACGACCATCCACACGGTCAACTCGGCAACCGTTTCGGGCGTCGACCTGACCGATGGCGTGGCTGTCGGCACCACCGACACCGACTAAGGCGTCAACAGGGCAGGGGCTTCGGCTCCTGCCCTTTCTCATTTTATCGAAAGGAACCGGCAATGGCCGAAGCGATCCCGATTGTTGCCGGCGATGCCGGGTCTACGAAGTCCACTCCGGTCATCCTCGTTGACCCGGATGGCAAGATTTCCAGCAACGGCGAGTTTGAAACCGTCGCTGCATCCCAGACCGACCAAGTGATGGGAACAACCGGCGCCATCGGCGACGTGCTGGCCTCGCTGGTCTGTGTGGTGGCAACCGCTGCCACCGCTCAAGTGCAAATCAAAGACGGCGCCGGATCGGCGATAACCGTTCTGCCCAACAGCCCCGGCGGCGGCGTCGGCACCTATACGCTTTTGTTCAATCTGCGGTCGCTGGCCGGCGCCTGGAAAATCACCACCGGGGCGGGCGTCAGCGTCATTGCCACCGGCAATTTCACCTGAAGGAGCTACCATGCCTCTGAACGTCAACGGCCTGCTGCTGGCCGAAAGCAAGCGCACGATCTACCGGGTTTCGCTCTATGCGAACACCAAGCCGGAAGACCTTCTCGACCCTGGCTTCTGGGTCCATGTCGGGCCTCAGATGCGCCCTGATGACCGCATCGAAGTCGTCGGCTTCGACAAGGTATGGTTCGGCGAAGTGCTGGTCCTGGAAGTGGGCAAGGGCGCTGCTGGCGGGGCTCGGGTGGCCTATATCGCCGGCCCTACGCCGCTGACTAACGAAAACACCCTCTCCAAGCCTTCCGAGCATGAAGTGCGCTGGGGCGGCCCGAATGCCGGCTGGCGCGTCGTCCGCACCAAGGACAAGGCGGTCATCGCCGACATGCTGGATTCGAAGGAAGCCGGCGTTGCCTGGATCGCGGAAAACCTGAAGGCGGCTTGATCCGATGACCGACCAGCTTTCCCTCTACAATGGCGCCCTGATCAAGCTTGGTCAGCCGCGCCTTGGCGCCCTCACGGATGAGGGGAAGGCGCGCCGTGCGCTCGATGCCGAATATGCAAAGACCGTGAAGGGCTGTCTCGAAGCCGCGTTCTGGAATTTCGCCATGCGGTTCGTCCAGCTCGAGGCCACGCCATCGGTCGGAACCAATTTCGGCTATCAATACGCGTTCGACAAGCCGGACGACTGGCTGCGCACCGCTGGCGTGACCTCTGACGATTTCGGCAAGGTGCCGCTGCTGGACTATGACGACCGAACCAGCCGCATCCTGGCCGGGCAGTCCATCATCTACCTTCGCTATGTGTCGAACGACGAAGACTATGGCCTGGATCTCGGTCTTTGGCCGCAAACCTTTGTCGATTACGTCGAGACGTGCCTTGCCTGGGCGACATGCGAGGAAGTGACGGGCTCGGCTGAGCGGAAAGACCGACTAGAAAAGGCGCGGGACAAGGCGAAATACAAGGCTTCGAATACCGATGCCATGAATGAGGCGGTAACCAGATACCCGCCCCCTGGCCGGCTGGTCCAAAGCCGTGGCTCTTCCTCGCGTAGCAGGCCCTACGGGCTCCGCTAAATGGCAAAAACCAATGCGCCACTGCTGGCCTTCAACCGGGGGCTGGTTTCCACGTCTGCGCTGACGCGGGTTGATGTCGATCGCATTCGTTTGTCAGCGGAAGTGATGGAAAACTGGCTACCCAAGACGGCGGGCTCAATGTTCCTCCGTCCCGGCTCCGGCTACCTCGGCACAAGCCGCAACAACGCGTTCGGCATCGACATTCCCTTCGTGGCGTCGACCACCGACACGGCGCTGATCGAAATGGCCGATGGCAAGATGCGAGTTCGCATCGATGACGTGCTGATTTCCCGCGTCTCCGTCGCCACCACGATATCGAACAGCGCCTTTGCCACCTCGGCAAGCTGGACCGACGCATCGACCAACGGCGGCACTCTCACCTTCGGCGGCACAGGGCTGATCCTGAACGCGGTCAATGTCGGTGGTCTGGCCGTCTGCCGCCGTCAAATCACTGTGGCCGGCGGCGACGTGAACAAAGAGCATGCGCTCAACATCAGCGTGACGCGCGGCCCGGTGACCTTCCGCTGCGGCTCGACCTCCGGCGGCGACGAATACATCGCTGAAACCACCCTGCGCACAGGCTCTCATAGCCTCGCCTTCACACCGACCGGCAATTTCTGGGTCCAGTTTCAGACGGACCTCGACATCAACAAGATTGTGGCCTCCTGCCAGGTCGCATCCACCGGCACGATGGAACTGGATATCCCGTATGCGGCGGCCGATCTGCCCTATGTGCGGTGGGATCAATCGGCAGACGTTCTCTTCCTGGCCTGCGATGGCTTCCAGCAGCGGCGCGTAGAGCGGCGCGGAGCTGGCCGGAGCTGGTCAATTGTTAGGTATGCGCCTGTTAACGGCCCGTTCTTCGCCGGCCGATCGGCAAAGGTTAAACTGAAGGTGGCGGCGACTAACGGCAACACGACGCTGACATCCGATCTGCCGTTCTTCAAGCCCGAACACGTTGGCGCACTGTTTCGCGTCTTCAATGAGGGCGTCAACCAAAGCTATCGGCTGGGCGCCGAACTGACTTTCACTGATTCTATGCGCGTTACCGGGCTCAACACTTCGGATTATTTCGACCGGAATTGGTTCTACACTGTGAGCGGAACTTGGGCTGGAACCTTGCGCTGGCAGCGTTCATTCGATGGGCCGGACACAGGGTTTAAGGACTTCCGAAGGGCTACAGGAACGAGCGGCCAAGATATAACGGGCAACACCGGATCGACACAAAACAACGACGACGACGACAACGCCATCATTTACTACAAGCTGGGTTTCAAGCCTGGGCTTTATACGTCTGGAACGGCTATCGTCACGGTCACCTATGATGGCGGTGGCGGCAACGGGATCTGCCGTGTGGTCGGCTACACCTCGGCCACGGAAGTTGATGTCGAAGTCCTGAGCCGCTTCAACGGAACTGGCTATTCCGACAATTGGCAGGAAGGCATCTGGTCCGACAAACAGGGGTGGCCCAGCGGCGTGGCCTTCGACAAGGGCCGGCTCGGCTGGGCCGGCAAGTCGCGGTTCATCTTCTCGGTAGCCGATGATTACGAGAATTTCGACCCGGACTTTGAAGGCGATAGCGGGCCGATCAACCGGACGCTCGGCTCTGGGCCGGTCGATACCATCAACTTCATGCTCTCGCTTAGCCGGCCGATCATCGGAACGCCTGGCGCTGAGTTCTCAATCAAGTCGACCTCATTCGATGAGCCGTTGACGCCTCAAAATGCGCAAGCGGGAACGCCTTCAACGCAAGGCTCTCGGGCGGGCGTGGCTGCTGTGAAAATAGACAGTCGGGGCATCTTTGCTCAACGATCCGGCAAGCGCCTTTTCGAACTGATCCCGGATGGAACCACCTACGATTATCTGCCGCGCGACCTGACGCTGCTTTGCCCGGACCTGACCGGCAACGCCAATGTTGTCGGCATGGCAATTCAGCGCCAGCCTGACACGCGGGCGCATGTCTGGCTCGATGACGGGACTGTCGTGCTGCTCACCTATGAACCGTCCGAAGACGTGACGTGCTGGTCACGGTGGCGCGCGGGCGGCGCTGGCTTCATCGAAGGCGTTTCGGTGTTGCCGGGCGAAGATGAGGATGAAGTCTTCTATCGGGTGCGCCGGACAGTCAGCGCCTCCACAGTCCGCTATCTCGACAAAGTTGCGCTCGAATCGGAATGCCTTGGCGGCACGATGAACAAGATGGCTGACAGCTTCGTGGTCATCTCTGCGGTTACCGGAACGTCCGTGACCGGCCTCTCGCATCTGAACGGCCTGGGCGTGGTCGCCTGGGCTGCTGGGAAGTATGTCGGCGCCTATACGGTGTCGGCAGGCGCAATCACGCTCACCGCTCCGGTGGCGGCAGCTGATGTCATGGTGGGCCTGCCCTATACCGGGCTCTACAAGTCGACCAAGCTGGCCTATGCCGCTGCGGCGGGTACCGCTCTCAGCCAAATCAAGCGCGTGAACTATGTCGGTCTGATCATGGGCCTGGTCCACAATGACGGCATCGAAGTCGGGCGCGATTTCACCAACATGGACAAGCTGCCGCGCCTCTACCAGGGCAGGCCCGTCGCTGCCGATGAAATCTTCACGGAATACGAAGAGCCGGCGACCGCATTCAGCGGCGAATGGAAGCCGGACAGCCGCCTTTGCATCCGTGCCACGGCGCCGAAGCCTTGCGTTCTCAACGCGGCGGTCGTCACCGTCGAGACCAACGATAAAGTCTGATGGCTCACGAAGTCGTGCCGCTCACGCGGGAACATCTCACCGAATGGTATGGCGACAAGGGCAGCGGTCCAACGGTGCGCGGCATAGCCGGGATTGTTGACGGCAAGCTGGCAGCGGTCGCCGGGTTCTGGTTCTCGCGGGGCAACGTGATTGCGTTCTGCTCGCTGAAGCCTGAGGCGCGGCCATACCGACACGCAATTCATCGGACGGCGCTGGCCCTCATGCAGGAAGCCAAGACGCGGCACAAGCGCATCATTGCGCTCTGCGACCGTGACGAAAAGACCTCGGCGAAATGGCTCTCGCGGCTTGGTTTCAAGCCTGACGAAGGGGACGTGTGGACATGGCAGACTTCGGAATAACTGAGGTTCTAGCGCTCGTCGGTGCCGGCGTGTCGGCGGCTGGCACGCTTGCGGCCGGCGCTGCGAAAAAGAGCGCGGCCGATTACCAGGCGGCGCAGCTCGATCAACAGGCGAAGGAAGAGACGGCAGCGGCCCAACGTGAGGCGGAACGCGCCAAGAAGGAGAAGAACTTCGTTCTGTCGCGTCAACAGGCTGTAGCCAGCGCTTCCGGCCTCGGTGCGCTCGATGAGACGGTGGTGGATCTGGCCGGCGACATTGCCACGCAAGGCGCGGTCAACGAAGGCATGATCCGCTATGGCGGCGAAGAGCGGGCAAAGGGCAGGCGGGCTCAAGCCGCCTCGGCGCGCATGGAAGGCAAGGCGGCGCAAACCGGCTCCTACTTCAGCGCGGTCGGAACGCTGATGGATGGCGTGGGCTCGTTCGCTAAGGACTGGAACCCGACGCCATACGCGGCGCCGTCCTCGGGGATCTATTACTAATGGCGCTGAAACTGCCTGGCGCTGAAGACCTGAGCGCGCCGACCAGCGGGCGTTCGGGCCGGCCGATTGCGAGCTTTGACACCTCGGCCATCGGGCAGGGCGTGGCGCAACTCGGCGCCGGCCTGCAGTCGATGTCGAACAGCTTGAAGGTCCGGGAGACCAAGACAAAAGAGACCGTCGATAAAACCCAGCTCTTCGACACGGAAAGCCGCTACCAGCAGTTTCGATCGGCACAGGCTCAAGCCCTGACCGCTGCCGGCGACAAGGCCGAACCGGGCGCGTTCGGCTTCAAAGAGCAATACCAGGGCTCCTATAAGGAAGCCGCCAAGCAATTCATGACGACCGTGCCGGCAGAGCTGAAGCCGGTCTATGACGCCAAGCTTTTCAGTACTGAAGAAAGCCTCATCAACGGCGAGGGTGGCGCGGGCGATTTCGAACGAAAGCAGCGCAAGGCCTATTACAAAACCAACGTCGATGAAGGCCTGACCGCCATTGAAAGCCGGCTCTATAGCGACCCGTCGAAATTCGATGATGCTGTTTTTGAGGGCAATAACTTCATCGATGCCATTCCAGACGAAGACGTAAACCCGATCGAGAAGGATGCGCTGCGCCGTGGCTGGAAGGCCAAGGCACAGATGGCGGCGCTTAACGGCATGAAGCCGGCCGATCGGCTGCGGGCTCTCGGCGAGGCTCCGGGGCAGGACGATATCATCAACGCCATGAAGGGCGTCGAAAGCGGTCATGATCCGAACGCTGTCTCCGGTGCCGGCGCTATCGGTGAAATGCAAGTCATGCCGGACACGGCAGTCGAGATTGCACAGGAAATCCAAGATCCGAACTTCCCGCGCACGCCTGAGGCACAGGCCGAATATCTGAAAAATGAAGACGTGTCGGACAAGTATGGCCGGTACTATTTCAACAAAATGCTGGCTCGCTACGATGGCGACATGGAAGCCGCGCTCATTGCCTACAATGGCGGCGCCGGCCGGGCCGACAAGTGGCTTGCCAGCGGTCGCAACGATGCCGTCATCCCGCAAGAATCGGCCGACTATTACAAGAAGGTTCTCGCCAAGACCAAAGGCAGCGACGGCGCCGCACAGTCTGCGCCTCGTGGCCTGAAAGAAGCGGGCAACATCGACCTGAACGCGCGGCCGGTGGTGAAGAATGCTGACGGCACGATTTCAACCGTGCGCTCGATGTCGTTCGAAGAGGACGGCAAGGAAATTCTGATCCCGACCGTTTCGGACGATGGCAAAATCCTGAGCGATGCCGACGCCATCAAGCTCTATCGACAGACCGGCAAGCACCTGGGCAAGTTCGACAATGCCGACGACGCCACGGCATACGCTCAAGACCTCCACAACGCGCAAGCGAAGCAGTACGGCGGCGAAGACCAGCCGGTCATCATCGGCAACCAGGCGGGCCGCGTCGGCAGCGCTGACGTTGCCGGCGTCAACAGCGTGGTCTTGTCGCGCTTCAAGCAAGTGCAGAACGCCTTTGGAGCGTCCGTGCCTATCGTCTCAGGCTTCCGTGATCCTGAACGCAATGCGAGGGCTGGCGGGGCTCGCAAGTCCGAACACATACACGGCAACGCGCTGGACCTCGATGTCAGCAAGCTATCGAATGAAGAGCGCGTCCGGCTGATCCAGACTGCTTCCTCGATGGGTTTTACCGGCATCGGCGTCTACGCCAATTCCCTGCATCTCGATATCGGTTCGCGCCGCGCCTGGGGCGCCTCTCATCATTCGGACAGTGTTCCGACCTGGGCGCGCGATGCCATCGCCGCGCATATGGCGGGCAAGTCCCTTCCGCTCGGACAGCGCGGCGGCGCCGGCTTCAAGGTGGACTCTCGGTTCGCCGATATGGATTATGTCTCGCGCGATACCATCGCCAAGGGCGCGCAAAAGGACATTCAGACCGAAGCGACCGCAACCCGCATTCAGCAGCAGGCGCAATACAAGGCCTATGACGACGCGATGGGGCTCAACATCGAAACTGGCAAAATTGTCAGTGAAGACCAGATCCTCAGTGACCCGATGCTGGACGATGGCGACATCACCAAGCAACTGAAGGCGTTTCGCTCGAAGCAGAAGGAAGACGGCGGCGTCGGCGCGCTGGTGTCGGCTATCCTGGCCGGAAGCCCTGCGGCCTCGATCAACAGCTTTGACGGCGACCAGAAGTCGCTTGGCAACAAAGCCTATGATGCGATGATCAAGGTAACGCCAGAAGAGCAACAGCCGGTTGTCACGCAAGGCTTCGTCAAGGCGACCGGCTACATTCCCGACACGCTACAGGCTCAAGTGAGGCAGGGCGCCGCGTCGAAAGACCCGGCCGTCTTCGCCGCTGCCATGTCGCAAGCCGATGCCCTGCAGACTGTGGCGCCTGTCTCGTTCGGTGCTGTCGAGGGCGCGGCCGAAATTCGCGACAAGCTCGCGGCCTTCCGCCATTTCGTCAATGATCGGGGCATGTCCGGCGAAGAGGCTTCGCAGCGCATCCTGTTTATGGATGACCCGGCAAAGAAGGTGAACCGTGAGATTCTGAAGCCCGGTCTCGACAAGTTCACAAAGACCCTGACCGTGGCCGATGTCACCAACGAATTTGATCCCGGCATCCTGTCACCGGAGCCCGGCGCCGGCATCATGCCTTTGCAGACAAGCGCGCTGATGGCCGAATACAAGGAAATCGCGGAAGAGAAATTCTATGATACCGGCGGCGACGAAGGCGCGGCGAAGGCTCAAGCCCTGGCCGAACTGAAAACCCGCTGGAATGTCAGCAACATATCGGGCGCGCCTAACCTGATGCGCCTACCGCCTGAGCTGCATTATCCGCCGATCGACGGCAAATATGACTACCTGCGCACCGACGCCATGAAGACGGCCGAAACCTACGTGGCCGGCCTCCATGACGGGCGCAAAGTCGAAAACATCGCCATCATCCCGGACGCGACGACGCGGGCCGATATCGAGCGAAAGCGCCCGCCTCGCTACCGGCTTTTCTACCAGTACTCCGAAGGCGGGCAGATCAAGTTTGATGAGGTGTTTGCGGGGCAGTGGGGCATCGATCCGAAGACCTTGAACGTGGGCGTAGCGAAGGGCGCGGAAGATGCAAAGAAACGCTTCCTGACCCGCCACGCCGTCGATGACCAGGCCAACGATATCGACCGGGCTGCGGTCGCCAAGGCCAAAGCCATCAACGCCGACCCGAACACGCAAGACTTCATCCGGGCGCTCAATTCGGAAGCGACCATCGGCGCCGGCCGGGTTCAATCGGATCTGGTGCGCCGCAAGGGTGCCGAAGACGAAACACCGGCCGCGCCGGCCGAAGCCAAGCCGCCACAGAACCCGCGCGGTGGCGGTGATCCTGATGCCGGCAAGGCGTTCCGTAGTGGATCGGGAGGCAACCTGTAATGCCGATTCTCGATTATCCCGAAGACCGGCCGGCGCTCGGCACGTTTGGCGCCGTCGACTACAAGCCGGCGGAAACCGAAGTCGCGCCTGATACGGCAACGCTGCTCGGTGCCGCCTTCCGGCAAGGCAACACGATTGGTTCGATGGCTTCGAACAAGCTGGCCGGCGTCGACCTCGCCACGCGTGAAGACGGCTTCACTGGCGATGTCATGTGGGAGAAAATCAAGGGGACGCCTTACGAAAAGAATTGGGATCGGTTCGCTGACGTCTTCAACGCGCCGGGCCTCGAGGCCATGAAGGCACAAATCGACATGGAAACCGAAGACCGGCGCACCATCGACGCGGCCGGCTGGTGGGGGACCGGCGCTTCTGCCCTGGCTGGTGTGGTCGATCTGCCTACGCTTATTCCTGGCGGGGCTGTCGTCCGCGAAGCGACCATCGGCGCCACGGTCTTGAAGACTGCGCTGCGCACGGCCGGCGCTGGCGCCCTAGGTGCCGGCGTTTCTGAAATCGCCCTGCAGTCGACGCAACAGACGCGGCCGATTGCTGAAAGCGCGATGGCTGTTGGCGCTGGTACTATCCTGGGCGGCCTGCTCGGCTCTGGTGTCGGCGCCCTGTTCTCCCATGCTGAGCGAAAGGCCGCATTCGCCTCGGTCGAAAAGGCGCTACAGGAACACATTCCGACGCCTGAAGAGGTGGCTGCGCACGCTGAAGGCGTTGGCATGGGCGCTCAGGCGGTCGACAAGCCCGTCCTCGGTGACTACGGCATCGCCTCGGGCGCCAAGTCGGTCGGCGCTCTTCAGTCTGGGTTCAACCCGCTGCTGCGTGCTGCTCATAGCCCCTCGGCGCCGTCTCGCGAGATAATGGCGAACATGGCCGAAACCGGCTTCTACCTTGAAAAGAACGTGCGGGGCGAAGGCAATCTCGCTGTCGAAAGCGCGGTCAAGTATTGGGATCGGGGCGCGCTGACCAAAGCTCTGGAACACATGCGCGGAACCTATGCCAAGGCGCGAAAAGAGCCTGGCTTCGACATGACAAAGGAAGAGTTTCGCACGGCTGTCAGCAAGGCGATGCGCCGTGGCGATGTCGGCGAAAACGATGCGGTTTCGGCGGCGGCTCAATCCTGGCGCAAGACCCTCTTCGATCCGCTGAAGGACGAAGCCATCGCCGCCGGCCTGCTGCCGGCTGATGTGAACGTCAAGACGGCAACGTCCTACCTGACCCGCCTCTGGAATTCGAACCGGCTGAATGCTGGGGAAGGGCGTTTCAAGGCCATCGTCAAGCCGTGGATCGATGACCAGCTTTCGCAGCTCGAATTCAAGGCCGATGAAATCAAGGTCGGCAACCGGATTGTCGATGCTGAAAAGCAGCGCGAAACCTTCGGCAAGGTCTCCGAACGTCTCGACAATATCGAAAGCCGCCTGACTGATCGGCAAGGCATCCGGGAACGCAAGGTGGCTTCACTCGGCCAACTGCAGCAGACCAGGCAAGACGTGCTGAAAGAGCGGGCGCCGGCCGATGTGGTGCGGATGCTGCGCGGTGCCGACGAAAAGGCCGTCATGGTCGACACGGTGAAACAGGCGAGGGCGGCCGAACGCTCGGCCAATCGAAAGCAGACCTTCGCTGAACGGTCGCCGATCCTGGCGCTGATCAAGGCTAAGGGCGGCATTCGTGTCGGCTCGAAACTGGACAATGAGCTGCGGGCAATGGGCGTCACGCCTAAGACCCATCCGGGCATGTTCATCAAAAAGAGTGGCATCGGCGATGTCGACAACTTCGTCCACGCCGAAGACGAAATGTTTGCGAACCTCCCGCAAGACGGCAACGGCTATGTCGACCCGGTGGCGGTTATGGAATCGATCCGCTCGGAGCTGAGCGGCAATCCCCTGCGCACGCCAGAGGAAGAGGCCACAGCGGCGGCGATGGACAATCTGGACAAAGTGGCGGCCGAATGGCTGGACCGCGTGGGGCTGGCTCCCAACGCCTCGGTGAAGGATGTTCGCGACTTCATCGGCCGCGTGACCGGCGCCGAAAAGAACACCGCCGGCATCGACACGCGCATCTCTCGCTTTGAGCAAGAAATTGAAGCCTTCGACCAGGCAACCGACGCCATCGTCAATGAAAGCAAAATCACTGCCGCCGAAGCGAAGACGGTAGGCGAAGAGCTGGAAAAGCTGGAAGCCGAACTTGATGCGGTGAAGGATCTGTCCAACTCGTCGCCGCGCGTGGCGCTGGTGGTCGACTACGGCACAACCCGCCGCGACCTGTTCAAATCGAAGCTGAAGGAACGCAACCTTTCAAAGCGCGTCGAAGCCCTGAAGCGGCTCGATGCCGAAGGCGGCGCGAATGATGAAATCCTGGCCGAACTGTCGGCCAAATCGATCGAACTGGACCGGCTGCGCGCCAGCATCGGAGGGCTCAAGGCAAAGGCTGACAAGCTCGAACCGATGATGCCGAAGGTGAAGCAAGAGATTCCCGAATTTGTCTCGCCGGCCGACCGTGCCGATTATGTCGGGGGCATCGTTGACGATATCTTTTCGCAGCTCACCGGCCGCGCAAACCAGGGCATGCCGTCCTACGATATGACGATGTCTTCGCGCGGGCCGCTGAAGGAACGCACGTTCAACATTCCCGACCATCTCATTGAAGATTTTCTTGAACACGACATTGAACTGATCGGGCGGCGATATGCCCGCGTCATGGCGGCCGATGTCGAACTGACGAATATGGACAAGCGCCTGGGCGGCGCCGGCAAGCCGACACTGGCAAGCCAGCTCGATCGGGTGAAAAACGAATACCTGAACCTACGCAACGCCATCGAAGACAACCCGGCCTTCACTGATCCCGAGGCGAAAGCCAGCGCATTGAAGGCGCTCGCCAAGAGCGAGAAGAGCGACGTTGAAGACATAGCCGGCGTCCGGGATCTGCTGCGCGGTCAATACAAGGTCGACACGCAACACACGAATTACGCTCGGGTGCTGCGCATGGCCGGCGTGTTCAACTTCATGCGCTCGCTCGGGGGTGTGGTGGTCTCGTCGCTGTCTGACGCTGCCCGGCCTCCGATGGTCCACGGCATGGGCCGCTACATGAGCGAGGGGATAGCGCCGCTCCTGACCAATCTGGATGCGGTCAAGCTGGCGGTTGAAGACGCGAAGCTCCTGGGCGCGGTGACGGAACGGTCTCTGCAGGGCCGGCTTGCGACCATGGCCGAACTTGCCGACCCTTATGCCAGCAACTCGCCCTTTGAACGATTCATCGACAACGCCGCGAACGTCTTTTCCAAGATGACGCTGCTGCCCTGGTGGAACGACATGCACAAGTCCATTGCCTCGGTGCTGGTGCAAAACCGGCTGCTGAAAAACGCCGCGGTCGATTATGAAAGCCTCGCGCCGGCCGAACTGAAATATATGGGCTTCCTCGGCATCGACGCTCACATGGCCGAACGGATTTCGAAGCAGTTTGCAGAGTTCGGCGATGTCGACGGCAACGTCCACATTCCGGGGATTGCCGGCTGGTCGGATGAGGGCGCTCGGCGCGCTTTCGCCGCTGCGGTCAACAAGGACGTTGACAGCATCATCGTCACCAAATCGGTGGCTGATGTGCCGCTGTTCGCCCATACGCCGACCGGGCGGGCGCTGCTGCAATTCAAAAGCTTTGCCCTGGCGTCCAATCAACGGGTCTTGATGCGCGGGCTGCAGGAAGGGCCTGGCTCGTTCATCACTGGTGTGGTCGGCATGAGTGCATTGGGTGCTGTTGCCTACTACGCCAAGCAAGTCGAATCCGGCCGCCCGCTCAACGATAACCCTGGTCACTGGATCGCCGAAGGCCTGGATAAGTCCGGCATCTTCCAACTGGCTTTTGAAGTGAACAACACATGGGAAAAGCTGGGCGGTCCTGGCATCTACAATTTGAGTGCGGCGGCCTTCCCCAGCAAGACACAACAGGCCCCAGCCTCGCGCTATGCGAACCGCGACGCCTTCGGCGCGCTGCTCGGCCCGTCATTCCAGTTGGGAACTGACGCGGCTCAATTGCTTGGCGTCCCCCTGAAGGCGCTGTCGGCCTTGACAGACCGTGACCCGACCACAAATCCCGATCTGGCGCCGGCCGATATCGACCGCGCGTCAAAAATGATCCCGTTTCTGACGCTGCCATACTGGCGGTGGATCATTGAAGGCGGCGGCCTGACCGAAGATTTTAAACTCGGGGATGCCGGCCTAAAGCCGATGCTGAAACAGACGGTCGCCAACTAGCAATCGGTGTCGTCCGACCGGCCACCGTAATTCCAGCACTTTTCGGAAAATCCCCCTTTGGTGGGGATGAACGTGGTGACGATTGCGTACGTTATCGCGCCGAAGATTAGAACCCCGATCAAAGCCCCAAGCCCACTATAGCGCGGGTCGCGCCAGAACCCCGGCTGAGCCGGGACAACCTTCTTTTTAGCTGCGGAGTCCATCAAAATGGCGACCACTTCGGTTGATCAAGTGACTGGCTATGGTGAAACCGTAGCATACAAGGCGCCTTGCCGCCTAGCGACCACCGGCAACATCACGCTGAGTGGTTTACAGTTGATCGACGGAAGCGTCACGGCTGCGGATGACCGGGTGCTGGTGAAAGACCAGACCGATGGCCGGGAAAACGGCATCTATATCGCCTCGTCCGGCCTCTGGCAGCGTGCGCGGGATCTGGACAGCAACCGCGACGTGACCAAGGGAACGCGGGTCAGCGTGACAGATGGCGCGGTCAACATCGGCACCGTCTGGCTGGTCTCGACCAGCAACCCGATTGTCGTTGGAACTAGCGTTTTGGCCTTCGTGCAGGAAGGGTCACAGGTCTATCAGGCCATTCTTGCACCGAGGAACAAGGGCGTTTTCGGGCAAAGTAATGCGGTTCTGAAGAGAACCTCGGCGCTGTGGACGCCAAGCTCTCTGCATCGCATGTGGACCAATGACAATGCTCACCCGGAGACGGTCACCGGGGATGAAGAGTGGGCGCTCGTCACCAACGATGACACCAACGAAATCACCTGTGCGCTGACGAATGAATCGACCAACGACCAGGTGCCTATCAACCAGGTGGTTGTCGGCTATGGCGGCGTGCCTATCAGCCATTTCCTCGGCGGGCAAAAACTCACCTGGTCCACCAACACGGCAAACACCGATCCGGGCGCCGGGGGCATCAAGTGCAACAACGCAAACCCGGCTCTGGCAACGTTCATCTATGTCAGCGCGATCGACCGCAACGGCGTCGACCGTAGCTTTGACTGGACCTTCCTGAATATCTCGCCGAACAATCAACCGCTGCGCATCCGCAACGAAGCCGAAACGGTCTTGGCGCAATACCTCGTCACGGGCGCGCTGACGATCAATTCCGGCTGGTACGCTATCCCGGTTGGTACATATACCGGGCCGGGTGGCCTCACGAATGGGCTTGCCTGCCGGGCGCTCGGCACGGCAACCGATCTGTGGGAGGCAACCAAGGCGCATGTGCCGCTCGCGCTGGCAGCGGCCGGCGAAACAATCTTGCACGAAGGCCACTGGCGCGGTTGCGAAAGCGACAAGGGTGCGCCGTCATGGATACCCCAAGACCTGGCGGAATTTCGCGCCCGGCTGGAAACTCAAGACTGGTGGCCGGTCGGCACTCCCCTGGTCATCCATGGCTGCACAAGCTCCGTGCAGACGGCTGACGTGCAATTCGATGACGTGAACGTGCAACTTGAGACGTTCGCCTCGCAGACGCCTGAAAGCTGCCGCTTCGAATATCCTGCCGCTTGGGCGCGTGATCCGTGGTGGTCGGGCGGTGCGGACTTCTACTATCACATGATGCCTGACGGCATGGTCATGCAGGGCATGGCAAGCGAGCTGGCGCGCCAAGGCTACGGCATCGGCCTGCGGTATAACACAGGCGTCAACCGGGTGACCGGCACGGAATACACCGGGGGCCTTGTCGCGGCACAAGATGGCGTGGTGCGGGGGCAGAACGTTGCCCGGTCCCTAACCGACCTCTTCTACAATTTCCTCAACCATGCCAGCAACACGATTGGCCGCACGGTGCAGGCAAGCACGAACCTTGCGCAGATATTCGCGCAAGCGCCGGCCGCTGGCGGGCTCATGGGCCTGCTGACCTCGGGCATGACCTCGATTATTTCGGGTGTCGGCACGCGGATTAGCTTCAAGCCTGGTGGGGTGGAAAAGGTCTACGTTGACGCAACGGGGCTGATCGTTCCAACAGGCAGCACCGTCTACCTGGGCGACGCTCCCGCAACTTCGAATTCTGCGGCCCACAAAGGTTATGTCGACGGCGCCACCATTCCGATCAGCTATCTCGACACTGATGGCACGCTGGCCGCCAACAGCGACACAAAGGTTGCATCGCAGAAGGCGGTCAAAACCTACATGGATGGGCGCATCGCAGCGCAAGATGCGATGGTCCACAAGGGTGTCATCGACGGCTCGGCCAATCCGAACTATCCGGCCGCCGATCGGGGCTGGACTTATCGCGTGTCCGTTGCCGGCAAGATTGGCGGGGCGTCGGGCATCGTTGTCGAGAATGGTGACCTGATCATTTGCCAGACCGATGGCACCGCGTCGGGAACGCAAGCCGCTGTCGGCGCACAATGGGACGTGATCCAGACCAATCTTGACGGCGCGGCCATTGGCCCGGCGTCCTCGGTGTCTGGCAATATCACAACCTTTAGCGGCACGTCCGGCAAGATAATTCAGGACAGCGGCGTTGCGGTCTCGATCGATGGCACGATGGCCGCGAACGTCGACACCAAGCTGCCGACCGAAAAGGCAATTCGCACCTATCTCGTCGCGACATACCAAGCCATCACTGCGGCTCTGACCTCCTGGGTGGCAATCACTCGCGCATCTGGCTTTGACGCATTCGTTGCCGCGCCGACATCGGCCAATCTCCTGGCGCTGCTGACGACCAAGACCGGCACCGGCTCGAACGTCTTCGGCACCAGCCCGACGCTGACAACGCCGGCCGTCACGACGCGCATTGAACCGGACGTTGATGGCTCATCGGACATGGGGCAGGCGTCGAAGCGCTGGGCGAATGCCTGGTACAAGATTGGCGCGGTGCTGACCTTCGGCGCTGAAACGCTGACGCACTCGGCCGGCGTCCTGTCTTGGTCCAGCCACTTCGTTGCCACTGGCCTCGTCTCGGCGGCGGGCGGTATCTTCGCCACCGGACAAGCCGGCTTTGGATATGCTGCCGGCGTCGGCGGTGCTGTAGCGCAAGCCACCTCGAAGGCAACAGGCGTCACGCTCAACAAAATCTGCGGTGACATCACGCTGAACGCGGCAGCGCTGGCGGCCTCAACAACGGTTAGCTTCGTGCTTACCGATAGCTCGATTGCCGCGACCGACAATTGCACCATCAACCATATCTCGGTCGGCACCTTCGGAGCCTACACCTTCAATTTTCGACCCGCAGCGGGATCGGCAACGATAGACGTTCGAAACGTCAGCTTGGGCTCGCTTTCGGAAGCAATCGTTATCCGGTTCACGGTCGTCAAGAGCGTCAACACCTAATCCCAAAAACCTAAAGCCGCCCGATCGGGCCGAAAGGAACAGCCATGGCCGTTTCACGCGAGAAGGAATCGCTTGCCAAGGTGCTGGCGCACGAAGGCGGGTACTCGAACAATAAGAAGGACCCTGGCGGCCCGACCATGAAGGGCGTCACCCAGCGGGTCTATGACGCCTATCGAAAGGGCAAGGGGCAGGCCACACGTTCGGTCAAGAGCATCTCGACCGATGAGCTAAACGAGATTTACGACCGGCAATATTGGGACGCGGTGAAGGGTGATCTGCTGCCCGATGGCGTCGATTACGTGCTGTTCGACGGCGCGGTCAATTCCGGGCCTGGCCGCTCCATCATGTTCCTTCAGCAAGCGCTGCGGCCGGTCTACACCGGCAACATCGACGGCGTTATGGGCATGGGTACGATTACCGCGCTCAAGGCGATCAACAACAACGACGCGCTGATTGATCGGATCTGCGACGCGCGGATGAACTTCCTGCGCCATCTCGGCACCTTCGCCGTTTTCGGCAAGGGCTGGTCGGCCCGCGTGAAGGAAGTCCGATCGATCGGCAAGGCCTGGGCAACCGGCGAAGCCCCGCAAGCCGCGAACTTCATTGAGGGCGGGCAGGCAAAGGCGCTCGTGCAGGACGCGAAGACTGCGCCGTCGACCGCGCCGGCTGATGCCGCCATCGGCGCCGGGGGCGGTGGCCTCGGTGTGTCTGGTACGCTCCAAGGCCTTCAGGAACAGCTCTCGCCGCTGTCCTACGCCAGCGAGTGGATTACCAAGATTGTCGTCATCCTCGCACTGGTTAGCGCTCTGTTGCTGATCTGTGGCGGCGCCTATCGCTGGTGGACCAACCGCAAGGCCAAGCGTCTGGCTGAAGCGCTCGGCACGGTGCCGGCCTGATGTTTACCCTGCTGGACTGGATCAAGCTGGGCGGTGCCGCTGTGGCCGGCGCCGCGCTTGCTGCCGCTGTCGTCTATCCGGTCGCGCACTGGAAAGGCGACACCCAAGGATACAACCGCCGCGTCGCCGAAGTGGCAGCGGCCGACCTCAAAGCTGAACTTGAAAGGAAGGGCGACAATGCGAAGCTCGCTGGTATGTCTGACTATGATCTGTGCGTTTCTGGCCTGCGCGGGAGTGGCATGCCAGTCGATGCCTGCGAGCAGTTGCGCGGGATTTCAATCGAACAGCCTGAGCCCTGAAGGGACAATCGCTTTGATCAAGGCGAACCGCCCTGGCTACGAGCGCGTTATAGGCAATGACCGTAACGGGCAGCGCCGCAAATGCTGGTAGCAGTGCATGAAAGGCAGCGCCTATGACCGACAACATGGAGAAGCTGGCCGACAGTGTTGGCCTTCGCTTGATCGCACGTCTGTCGATGATCGGCGCAACGCCGGTTCTCGGGATGCTCGGATATCTGGCTATGGGCTGGCTCGATGCCAAGTTCATTGAACAGGCCAAGGCAACGGCTGTCGTGGCGTCGCAAGTTCAGGATGTCAGCGAGCAACTGCCCCAGCTAAAAGACCGCGTGCTGACGCTGGAAACCAACAGCACTCGCGGCCGGGCAGAGCGGGAGAGATTCCAGGATGACGCTTTAGAACAGCTCCGGCTCATGCAATCTGACATCCGGGCGCTGATAGCCGGGCAGGCTGCAATGACTGCCACGATGGAAGCCGAGCGTCGGCAGAAACGCTGAACCGATCGACCGGCGAAATGGGCTAGCGATCCGCCTCCACTTACGGCATATCGAGCGCGATGATTCAACGTCGCAGCCTTGGTGCATTTGTTGTCGGAACGGGCGTTGGTTCGCTTGGCGGCTTGATCGGCCTTGGCGGCGCTGAATTCCGCCTCCCATTCCTTATCGGCCTGTTTCGGTTCGCTGCCCTCGAAGCCGTGATACTGAATAAGGCAACCAGCTTGGTCGTTGTTGCGTCCGCCTTGCCTTTCCGGGCAGCAACGGTGCCGCTTGGCGACGTGGCAGCGCAGTGGCCGATTATCCTCAACCTCTTAGGCGGAAGCCTCCTTGGCGCTTGGTTTGGGGCGGGATGGGCGACTCGCCTCAAATCCGGAACACTCTACAAGGTCATTGCGGCACTGCTGATCCTGATTGCTGTGGTCCTGGTCTTCGGCCATCATCCTGGGGCTACCGGGTCGCCGCTTTTTACAGGAGCGGCACTGATCATTGCAGGCATCATCGCGGGGTTTTGTATAGGGGTCGTGGCTTCTCTGCTTGGTGTCGCGGGTGGCGAATTGCTGATCCCAACGCTCGTGCTGTTGTTCGGGTCAGATATCAAGCTGGCGGGTTCTCTGTCGCTTGCAGTGAGCCTACCAACGATGCTGGTAGGCTTCACTCGGTATAGCCGTGACCAAAGTTTTACAGTGATTGGCCGGAACAAGACCTTTCTGCTTGTGATGGCGGTTGGGTCAATCCTCGGGACATTCATCGGAGGGCAGTTTCTCGGGATAGTTCCTGAAAAACTCCTGCTCCCGCTATTAGCAGCAATTCTGGTAGTTTCGGCTTACAAGGTGTGGCAGCACAAGTAAGGCGGTCGATGGTAGGGCTTGCCCGCGCCAAATAGATCAGGAATCAATGAGCCGTTGCGGCGATCCCCTGAAACGGAGTTCGCTACCATGGCTAGGACTAAACCTTCAAAACAGCTTTCCCAGGAACAAATCGCCCGCTTTCTCGCTGCAGCGGAAGCCTTGCACAAGAGCATCGTCGGGCCGCTCCTGTCGTACAAAAGCGAGCATTACCGCGCGCTTCAAGACGTTCATGAGCCGCTTCTGAAATCGATCGAGACAATCACCGGCAACAGGGCGCCATTCATTCAATGGAACCTGACAGGTCCGGCGCAACGTTCGGGGCAGTAGATACATAGCGCCTGCGGCGCCAGTCGAACGAAACGCCGGCCGGGGCCTGAAACCCTCGCGCCGGCTTTTTTGTGCCTTCGTGCCGGGCTTGCTGGCGCTTGGCCTTCCTGATCCTCGGCAAGTCCTGGGTGTGGGTCTTGACCTCGCCGCAAGCGAAATGAGCCGGGCCGCAGTTGGTGTTCAAGTCCGGGCCTAGCAGGGCGAGGGCGCGCTTATGTTCGATAATCCAGCGGTCGTTGCGGCGGTGGATCGGCTCGCCGCATAGGCAGCAAGGCGCGACGTTGTGGCCGGTGCAATGCTCGGTGAAGATGGCTTGCCGGCGCGCGGCCGACATGCGGGCTCGGGGCGTGTTGGTGGTCACGGCCTTTCCTTTAGTTGGACGCCTGGCCTGCCATGGTTCAAGAATTCGACGCCAAGGCCTTCCAATGCCCGCTGTACCGCCTGCACGTTTTGCGAGCGGCCGGCGATGGGTCCGGCTCCGGCCGCCTCCATGCTTCGGATTGTGTTGACGTTGACTTCAACAAGGTCGGCGACTTCCTTTTGCTCGATCCCGATCAAGGCTCGTGCGGCTTTCAATTGATTTCCAGTAGTTAGCATTTTGCCTCTCAAGTTATCTTTTCTAGTTATCACACCTAGAAAGGCATTGACAACACCCGAATGCGCTTTTAGGTTACCGGACATAGTAAACAAGTTCTGGTAACTAGCAAACGGGAGAAAGTAACATGCCGAACACACCTGTTCGGGCAGCCGCCGAAGGCATGCCCAATCTCAGCCGCCGCCGCCTTCTCAACCTGACCGGGGCGGGGCTTGCTCTCGCCGCAACCGCAATGGCTACGAAGCCATCCGACGCAGCACCTAGCGCCCAGGTTGCCGAGCTCGAAGCCGCTTTTCTTGCCGAATGGGCAGCGCTCCGCTCGTTGGAGCCGGCGCTGAATGCGGCCGAACTACGTTATTACTCCGTCAGGGGTAAGCGACCAGTCGCGGGCGAGATGACAGCGGAGGAAGTCGAAACGCTGCGCCGGACGACTGTCGCTGAACTCGCAACGATGCAACCGAGCCGCGCCAGCGTAGAGCATGCCGAGGCCCTCCGGGCCTATAACAAGGCTGATGCTGCTGCTCGCCGTAAGACGGGCTATGGCAAGATAGATAAGGCATACGCAAAGGCCACCCACCGCACTTCGGATGCGGCCAACGCGCTTCTTCGCTATCCGGCCGCGACGCTTGAAGACCTTGCCTCCAAGGTGCGGGTGCATCGGATTTGGGAATACGATGGATCGGACTTCAACTTCATCATGAACGACATCGCCCGGCTGGCCGGGATGGGCGGCGAGGTATGAGCCTCACCCGCCGCCTGTTCCTCCGCAACTCGGCTGTCGGCGCTCTCGCGTCGGCCGTCGCGGTTCCGATCATCGCCGAAGCATCCCAGCCAGACGCCGCGATGGCGCGAGCCCGCTACCACTACGACCAGTTCGCCGCAGCCATGGACGAGCTGACGACCGGCTATCACGGCTGGCTCATTGGAGGCGGTCACCGTCGCGAGTTCTCGGCGCCGGGTTGCCGTACGATTGAAGATGCTTCGTGGCTCGGGCCGAAGCTGGTCACCTACGAAGCAGGCACAGACCCGCGCTGCCCCAGCGGTGTTGTCGAGTGGAACCACGACATTATCGGCCTGCAGAAGCAGCCATCGGGCTGGCTCGATGTGCCACTGTACCGCGATGGAAAGGCGGTGCGGCTATGAACGCGCACGTCCGGACACTGAAGCCACTGGGATGCCCCCACGGCGTCGACCCGCGCATATGGCGCCAGTCTGTCGAGAAGCGGCTGAACGACCTCCTAGACCGTGCCATGAGCCTGATAACGGCACTGGATCTCATGCAGGCAGATTGCGATCTGGAGGAAACGGCAGACGACGAGCCGTCGCTTGGCTGCCTCGATGATCTGGAGCTAGACAACGCCGACGACGAGGAAGGCGCCGACGCAGAGCCTTGTCCAGACATTTTCGGCGAAACCGTCATGTGGGGCGATGATCTGAAATCCCAGGAAGTGCTGGCTGGTTCTTAAAATTGTCTGGAACAAAGAGCCGCCTCTGCGGGTTTATGTCGTGCAGCGGCTTTCTCAGGAATATGGCCGCTCTATTCAAGGTGCAGAACCCGCCGCCCTGGGCCCCCCTCACAGCGGCGGGTTTCTTGTGGCCAGAGAGTGCCTTCCGAAAAGCCCGCTGCCTCACGGTGGCGGGCTTTTCATTTAGCTCCGCCGGCTTACTGCGAGTGTTTTAACTGGACCCCACATTCCGCCTGTAAAACTGTCCGAATCGGCGATCTGCAAAACATTTGGCAGGTCTCGCTGATATTTTTCTCCGAACCAACCTTCATATTCGATCTGAATCGGGAACTCGGCCTGCGCAATCCAAAAGCTCTGGCGCGGATCTCTATGGGTCAGACCAAATGAGCATGACGTCCGAGCACCGTTTTGGAGAAGACGGATCACGCTAGAAGGCTCGAAACAAGCCAACCATCGGCCCTTGTTCTCGTCATCGGCGCCGGCGCCTAGCGCCGCCCGGAGCGCTGCCTGATCGCTTACAAGCAGCCTTATGTTCTTTGCAGGGATCGATCCGGAGTTAAGGATGACCAAGTCATATGCGATCCCCTCGTTGCCCCCGTGGTGCGTCTCAACCATTGCTGTGAGGATCGGCCGAAACTGCCGGTACCAAAAGAAAATGGAGAATCCCAAGGCCACCACTGAGACGATCAATGCTACGGCCGCGACTGCAAGGTTAAGCAAGTCTGGGTTCACGTACATCGCGCGCTCCATCGATTTGAGACGTTAGGCACCAAGTTAGGCACCCAGGATTGCTGCCCGAAAAAACGATGCCTTAACAATCCGATAGCCAAATATCTGGCGGAGGGAGTGGGATTCGAACCCACGGTGGGCTTGCACCCACGCCGGTTTTCAAGACCGGTGCCTTAAACCGCTCGGCCATCCCTCCAAGCATTGATTTCGTTAGTTTTTCTGGCTTTCTGACAACCCAATCTCAGGCTGCTGCTACCATTTTGCTACCGAATGCCTTTTTACGCCTTCGGCTTTACCGCGCGTTGGATTGCAGCGTCAACCTCTTCCGCAGCATCAGCCTGCATCCCTGGCATCACATGCGAATAGAGGTCCAGCGTGATCCCGATTGTGGAATGCCCAAGGCGCTCGCTAGCGACCTTCGGATGAACGCCGGCCGCCAGCATCTGTGACGCGTGGGTATGGCGGAGATCGTGGAAGCGGATACGGGGCAGGGCTGTCTTGCCGATGATGCGCACCCATTCATGCGTCAAGGAACGGGGCTGGATCGGACTTCCGTCAAACTGTGCAACCACGAAGCTTTCGGCGTCGGGCCGCATGCCGACCCGTAGCTGTTCCTCCGCTTGGCGTATCCTATGCGCCTTCAACTCCGCAAGCACCGTCGATGACATCGCTACGGTGCGGGCGCGGCCAGACTTCGGCTCCTTATAGCGGACGCCTTCCTCGGTCTGCTCTGCGCTCTCCACAATGGAGAGTTGCCGGAGGTTATCGCCAAGCTCGACGTTTCGCCAGCGAAGCGCAAGGATTTCGCCACGCCGCAGTCCGCACATAACAGCCAGAAGGGTAGGGATGAACATGCGCGTCGGCCGGATCGCCTCAATCAACTCCGCCGTCTGCGCGGCATCATATGCCAGCATCTTCTTGCGTTCGACTTTCGGCGGCGTGGTCGCCGTAGCCGGGTTCCGAGAGAGGCGTTCCCACGTCACTGCCTGCGACAGGGCTTTGATGAGCACGCGGCGCATATGATGAACCGTCCGGGGTGAAAGCCCGCCCTTGCCGTCTCTGCGGCCTGCTGTGAGGGCTTTAGCAAATGCGCCGTCGATCCTATCGGTTTTCAACTTCGCGAGCGTCACGTCGCCTAGGAGCGGCGCGACACCTTTCTGCAAAATCTCGGCATAGCGTTCATGGGTTTTTGGAGCGACCGACGGCTTGATAAAGTCCAGCCATTCGTCAAGGAACTCGGCAATGGTCTGTTTGGTCGGCTCGACGTAGTGACCATTTTTGATTTCAGTGATGAGCCTAGCGCATTCCTCTTGCGCCTGCCGTTTCGTGCCGGAGAAGCTGTGCCACTTGCGACGACGCTTGCCAGCTTCGTCATAGAGGTCCAGCACGATCGCCCACTTGCCGGGGCTGCGTTCCGTGATGTGGCCCTTCATTTGTCACCCCCTCGCAAGCCTTTCTCACTCAATTCGTGCAGCTTTTGATCAAGGATTACCTTGGCTTGGTTCGAATACGCCGCAGCATTCCCTAGATCGATGTCGACACCCTTGAAAGGCATGATTTGCGCCACGATGGAGTGGACGCCATAGGAGAGTTCAGATTTTGCTTTGACCATTTCTGCCATGGCTCGAAGCGCTGCCATGGTGTCACTCAACAGCTTTTCGTTTGTCGTGCCCGCTATTTCCGGGGCCTCAACCAGAGCGTTCATGCAGATTGCGTAGTCTCGCGTCTTAGCCGACATCGCTTCTGCAAGAGCGTTTAGCCGCTCCGCCTCCCGATCAAATCGAAGCCCAATTTGTACCAGCCGCCGGATTGCCTCCGACCTAGACGGTGCCCGGTTTGCGAACTGCCAGTCGTCTATCGCCTTAATCTCATTTTCGGTGATTACCATCTGTAGCCGCTGGCTTTCACTATCACCCAATTTCGGACGCGCCACTCCTACCTCCATAATTAGATGTGAAACATACACACGAAACGTTGCGGGTCAATCCGAAACGGGATAAATAGGTATTGTGTGTAATTTTGCTACGAATGAAAGACCTAAACCCATGACACTTGAAGAAGCACTCGCCCGCCCGACGGTCTCCGTCCCCGACGCCGGAGAAATTTTCTATAACTTGAGCCGCAACGCCTCATACGAGGCCGCCAAGCGGGGGGACATCCCCACGATCCGCATCGGTCGCAAGATCGTAGTACCGGTGGCTCCGATCGCGGAAAAACTTGGCCTTCGGGCAAACTTTGGGAAGGCCGCCGCCTGATGCCCGCAGCCCCCAAATCGTCAGCCGGTTTGGTCGCCGGGGCAGCACAGCTGCCCTATTTTCGGTGCTTCGTTGGGCAATGGAGCGACTTGGTGAACCGCCTAGATGATCGAGAAAATGCCCTCCACCTGAAACTCATGTTGCTGATGTTCCAGCGCGGCGAGCCCCTGCCAGGGCAACCCGATCGACTGGCCCGTCAATGTCACATGCGCCGCCAGTTATTCGAAGCTACTCTCCAAAAGCTTGTCGATATTGGTGCAATCATCCGGGTGCCCGAGGGCGGCATTTGGAGCCCCATCGCGAGAGACGAATTCGAATTTCGTCAGGGAATTTCCATGACGCGATCGGCCGCCGCAGACAAGCGATGGGAAAAACAGAATAAAAACAATGCCGCACCGATGCAAAAGGATGACAAAAGCACAGCATATGCAATGCCAATAGACGAGATTGAAAAGGAGAAGAGAGAAGAAGAAAGGCAAGACGCTGTCGCGTCTTCCAAATGGGGGGAGGGCGAAGCGGTCAAAAGGGACTTTGAGGCATGGTGGTCGCTTTACCCACACAAGGTTGGAAAAGCCGCCGCACTGAAGGCATTCCCGGCGGCACGGAAGAAGATCGGTACCGAAGGGCTTACAAATGGCCTTCGCCAGTACATCAAAACCAAGCCCGCCGACCGGCAATGGTTAAATCCGGCGACGTGGCTTAATGATGAGCGGTGGGGCGATCAACCCGCGAATATTGCTGCCGCGCGCCGCACTACGTCCAGCGTCCTCGCCGATTTGGCGCGCAATGGATACGACGGAACATCCGAATGGTCGCGCAATGGATACGGCGGAATAATCGAGGGCGAACATTCTGGCGCCGTTGCTGGACTGCTTTCCGGACCACAGTCTTAAACCTGCTGGAGGTTATGAACACAATGTCGCGTCGATTGTCAGTAATTGGGATCAGCTACCCCACAAAATCAGGGAAGTCGCCGCATTCCCGGAGAGCTGTTGAGGATGAAAGCTTCCGGCGCTTTATCGACAAAATCGGCCGACGCCGGGTCTAATTATGGGATCGGCAGCGGTAGGTTTTTAGTGCAGAAAACTTATTCGATTGAAAAGGTGTTTTCTACGAGGGAATTCAGGCAGTTAGGCGAGGCGGACACGCTGAAAAAAACTGGAATAAAAGAGTGTTTTTACGCCTGCGAGAACAACGCTTTTTCTGTCACAGTCAGGGAAGCTATTGGGCGCTCAAAACCTTCTTGACTGCCGAGTGCAAAGGACAAAAGGCCCTGAAGTGGGGCACCGATTACCAGCGCTTACCTGGAATGCCGGTGGCGGCTTCACCTTTGGGCGTCAGCACCATGATCGACCACTCGTCGAGGGCCTCGCCCCAATTAGTTTCGATGAGCCCTAGCTCCACCAACTTCCTCACGATGTCGAAGTCCAAATCACCAGCCCTCGGTCTTGTCTCGACCGCAATCCGGTCAAGCACGCGCTTCTGATCCTTCGATAGGCCCAACCTTTGAAGGGCCACCCCGATCTCCTTGAAGACGGCACTCAAAATCACGCCGCCGACAACGAGCATCATGATGATCGGGACGGCGTTGCTCGACGGGCCGTCACTTCCAAATTCAATCCCCATCATCTCGGAACTGCATCCTTTGCCATAAAAGGTGCGGCTCCTAGAGTTCGTCGGGTGAGAAAGCAAGCGTCGGGACCGACTTGGTCAACACATAATTCGCTTGGTATGTTCGCCTGGCCTATTTGTAGCCCTCGTGACGATAAACATTCCCTATAGAGGTCATCGCAAAAGTCCACATCTTGAAGACGGAGCCAATAGCCCATTCATCGTCGTTGAAAGCGTTGACATAGCTTGTATAGACCGCCTTTTGCTTACCCAGAAACGAGCGGCCAGCGTCATTCTTGGTGAAGAGAAAGCTCGTTTGCAGCTGATGCTGTGACGTGAACACCAGTATCCCTTTGCCTGCCAAATCGAGCACATCTTGCAGGCTTGTTGCGATGCCGGGAGCCCCAAGGATTAGATCGCGGCCCTTCGCTTGGCCCGCCTTCACGACTGATGTCACCACCGTAAGATCGTTCTCATCGAAGGCTATTCGATTGGTCGAACGGACTATGTCTGCGAAACTTAAAATGCCTTGCACAGCGCTTCCCTTTTGCGGACCTGAGGGTGCTGCGTACACACCCATGCTGGTTCGCTCAAGCGCGCGTGCCCGCAACAACTTGTCACGGGTTCGAGGTGCATGCGGCCCAAGCAAGGGAAATTCTCTGCTGGGTCGCTCGTGGCTCCTAAACCTCCCCGTCCTCTATCATTTCCCCGCAGATTACCACCTAGGCTCCGGCTGATATGCCATTTGCGAAACCACTTTTGTGGCGTCGGCGCGCCCTCGGTACTTCCCGATCAAGGCTTTCTCATCTTCCTCCGAGACGGAACTAACGCGGTACAGGTTCCACATTTTGTCTTTCGTCGGTGAGAGACGGTATGTCCTGCCATTGACGCGGCAAAACCAGTGAGGGGATTTCTGGAGCTGCGTCCACCTGCAGTCTGCGCCTGACAGGAGCCGCTGTTCGCGAGCTATCCGGTCCTCCTCACGCAATCTCTTGTACCGTTCTTCCTGCTCAACCCGAAGCCGCTCCTCTTCCCGCTCTACATGGTCTCTGAGTAGCCCGATGATAGCAGGAAGCTCGGTCCCATCGGCCGCTTCCCTCTCGTAGAGCGCAAGACACCCAGGGCGAAGCTCCTCTTTTGGGTATGAGAAGTATTCCTCATCCTCGAATGCTCTCAGGCGCTGGCCGACATCTGTCGCAGTAACCTGTGGCCCCGGCATCTCGTTGATGAAATCGCGCAGAGCCTCGACTGGTATCCAACAACCCAAGGCGGACTTGAGAAGGACCTCGCGTTGCCCGTCCCATTTCCTCCAGATTGAATTGCCCCGGTCAACCCGCCTAACGATCTCCTGCGCCAACCTGATCAGCGAATAGGGGTCGCGGATGTGTCGCAGCGATGGGCTCTTCACATGGGCAAAGAGGAGTTCCTTAACGATCGAAATGCGTTCGTCTTCTTTCATCGTATGCTTCCTGCTCGCTCAGGGTCCTCCACTTTCTGGGCCCCTCAGGATGCGCACCAAGGCCGGGGCGTTGGCGGACAGCTTGTAGCACCGCACACAAATGGCACGGCCAATCCCTCCGCAATCAGCACGTCACCCACATTTTGGCCATTGGCAAAGAGCGTGCCGCAGCTTCGCCCATAGTTGCATCGGTCCGTACCCTCGGTTCCTGATGGACAGGAACAGGGAACCATCTTCAATTCGAGCTTTGCGGAAGCAACCAGCTCTGTGAGGCGCGCCTTCGCTCGACGCCCAAGGTCTGCCTCAACCGTGCACCTTGGCTCGATACTTTCGGGAGCATTAAAGCCGACCAACCGGGTCCCCTTTGCGGTGCCGTCGAGGCGGATCGTATCTCCGTCCGTTATGCTGAACTGTGACCTGACTAGCGGTACTCTGTCCCCTTCGCCTGATCTCGCGAAGGATGGCATGCTTGGCCAAGTGACGTGCCCGCCCTTGATGACGAACGAGTAGATCAGGGACCCCACGACCAGCGCCAGAACCATCCCGAAGGTTCTCGCGAACCTGCCTGCCAAGTACCGCGCCTCGCGAGCGAGTGGGTTGCGCCAACGGCTCGGTCGCCAGCGCGGCGACGATGGCGGCTTGTTTGGGCGATATTGTGAGGGCGCGTAGGTGCTCGGCGGTGCCGGGCCTATGATCTCGTAGAGCTTCGCCCACTGCTTAGCGCTCAGCCGTGTGCGCGAGCCGTACTTCACTAACCGGTCGTGCATGTCGAGGAGGAATTGTCGTTGCCATTGGCTAAGGCGGCCGCGGACAAGTGCAGCCTCGATACGGGACTTCAGATCGTCCTCGCGCTCCATTCCGATTGCCCCACTCCTTCCTCACAATACTGGGGAGCCGGCTGGGTGTGAATAGGTGCGTAGGGCCTACAAATCGGGGAGATCTCGGATTGCTCCGGAGGCCACCTCGCCCAGGGCTCCTGGCGCCTTACGGGTGCATCGCTCGGAAGATGATGTTGTCGTCCATGAGATGTTCGGCTGAGAAAGCATAGCCGATCCCGACATTGGCCTGACGTTCGATTTCGCCAAGCGTCTGCAGCATTTGATTTTGCCCAGCGGTCAGGACTTGGCGGAGATTGATCCCTCCGAGGCCGATGTCGGGGAGGCCGGGTGCGTTCAAGACCCCAATGTTGCCTTCAATCGTTGCCCGCAGTTGCCCAAACGCCCGAGTTAGACCCGTAGCCCTGCGAGTGATGATGCCCATCACATCGCCCGTTTCTGGGTCGATCAGCGGCCCTCCGGAGTTACTGGGGTTCACGCTCGCGTCGAGTTGGATCACCTCCGCAGGCCCTGATCGGTAGAACGAGGAGATTACCCCCGAGTGACACGTCAGGTTCTCATGATCGTACGGGTAGCCCAAGAACGCAGCCAGTTCACCAACTCGCTTCCCTCTCGGACCTCGAAGGGTGAACGAGTGCGTATTTGGTCGATTGACCACGTCAGGCAGATCAAGGACCGCGAAGTCATAGTTTGGTTCCGTTGACGCAGCCACTTGGCGAAATCGGATGGCCTGCCCAGTCATTCGTACCCCGTCTTGTTCTCCGTCCCCAGCCCTTCTGATCCAGGCGTCGCAAGCGGCAGGGGCTTGAGCGACATGGTAGTTTGTAATGAGGTAGCCGCAGGACGAGAACGCGGTGCCGCTTGCGATGCGTTGACTGTCCCGCAGATAGACGATGTGAAAAACACCGGATCGTACCCGGTCGACGGTGTCAGCCAGCGGCATAGCGTCCCCCTCCCACCGCTAGTCTCTACCAAGCCCCGCGTTTGCTTGAAAAGCCGAGGTTCTTCAGGGTGTACCTTTGACGAACCGTCTCCGGTTTGGTTCGATAAATTCCGTTTGACAACTCAAATCGAACTGCATATTGGGGAACCATTTAAATCGAACCAAAGGGTTTTCATGTTTGTTCGCGCATATCTTCGAGCATCGACCAAGGACCAAGACGCAGAGCGGGCAAAGACTGATCTCCAGGCTTTCGCTAAGGAAAAGGGGCTGGCAATCGCCGCGACGTATACTGAAAATGAGAGCGGCGCATCACTCCAACGTCCTGAGCTGTTCCGGCTACTAGCTGACTGTCAACCTGGCGACATTCTTCTGACTGAACAAGTTGACCGGTTGAGCCGCCTGAACACTGCCGATTGGGATCGCCTGAAGCGCGAGATTGACGACCGCAAGGTGCGCGTCGTCGCGCTTGACCTGCCGACGTCCCACACGATGATGACAGCCACATCCGACGAGTTCACGTGCCGGATGTTCGCCGCGATCAATAGCATGATGCTCGACATGCTCGCGGCGATCGCACGGAAGGACTACGAGGACCGTCGCCGCCGGCAGTCGCAAGGTATCGAGAAAGCAAAGCGCGACGGGCTTTACAGAGGTCGGCCCGAGAATGCGAAACGCAATGCTGCCATCATGAACATGTTAAAAGACGGCCAAACCTGGAGCGGCATTATCGATGCTGCGGGCTGCTCTAGGTCGACGCTAAGTCGGCTGTCGAAGCGCCTTCCCGAACGGTGACGCGCCTACTAGCGCCTCGGCGGCTAGGGCTTCCGCCGCTTCCCCGTGGCCTGTGTTTCGGCTATTTGCAACTGGGGCGTCTGATAGACTTGGGGGGATTGCTTGCTCGTTTTGGAAAGAGACCTTATCGCCGCAGCGATAAGAAGCGTTGCGGACGAAATGAGTATCGAACATTTCGCCTATACGCAGGAGCACCAAATCACCTCCCGCCTGGGCGAAGCGCTCCAGGATCGGTTCCAACGCCTGTCCATATTCGACGCCTGGGACGTGTCGATCATCACTCAGGAAGCGCCAGATAAGGGCCCTGGGACGATGGAGAGTGCAACCGGAATTGATCTCTACGTTGGGGTCTCGCGCGATGGGTCTGGCGAGGAGTTCGACAAAGGTTTCTTCGTTCAGTCTAAGAAGAAGGAGCTCGCCCGATCCGCACAGAAGCAAGAAGACCTGGTCCGTCAATGCGTGAAAATGTTGAAGCTGTCGCGGCACTCTTATGTTTGGGTATATGGGCCAGACGGCGTGGGTGTCGTTCGGGCTCGGGACGTCGTGGATCAAATCGGTAGGACAGTTGAGCAGCTTCCGCAACGCAACATTGATGAACTAATGCGTGAAGTTCTTGACTGCCATGAAGGCGATCGGCGCCGTGGCATTTCTGACGGGCCGGACAGACGTCAACGTCTTGTGGCTCAGATGCGAGAGTGGCAGACGGAAGTTGGTATTCACGTTGAAATCAAACGCCGTCCGCGCAGGGTCGCGATTGCCCGCCCCTCGAAGCCGAGAAAGCTCTGAAAGTCCGGGGTTTTGGCTAAACCTCCTACACAGCGCGATGGAGACGAGGTATTGGTCAGTCGAAGTCGGCGGTGGGGGCATAGAGATTTTTGGCAACATCTTCTAGCGAGACCAACTTGAAGAAGCTTGCGGAGGCACTTGGAGTGCCAACGCTCTTTTTTCGCAAGTTTTTGCAAACACAAGCCCGCTGTCCACATTGCTCAATTCCTAATCCGGGTTTTGAACAATGGTGGGTGAGCCATGGTCTGGTAGAGCGCGGCACGCCGGGGCCGCGACATAAATGGGGTGTCTATTTCTGCACTGCGTGTGGCGGTGGCATTCTGGCCAAGGGCAAGGCCGGGGATGCCGACGAGAAAGCGGGCATCATAGAGCTCATTCCAGCGCCGAAATCCGTTCACGAAGATGTGCCCGAACCGGCGCGGACGTTTCTCCGGCAAGCAATGGAAACGCTTCATGCGCCGGACGCAGCGGCAGTAATGGCCGGCGCGTCGGTAGACGCGATGCTGAAAACTTTGACTTACGAGAAGGGTAGCGTCTACGAGCGTATCGAAAAAGCTGTAGCCGAGCACAAACTGACGGAGGGAATGGGTGCCTGGGCGCATGAGGTGCGATTGGGGTCAAACCGGCCGCGTCACGCCGACAAGGAAAATCCTCACGTAAGCGAAGCAGAAGCGAAACAGTCGGTCGAATTTGCAGAAGCACTCGCCTATTTCCTGTTCATCTTGACCAAAAGAATTGAGCGAGGAAAACTTGCAGCCGAGGAAGCGTCAAATCCGCGAGATACCGGACCTGAAGACGCCGTTCAACCGCGCACGAGCGAAGGCTTTTTATGATACTCGAAACACGCAGTCCGAGCCTCTATTTAAAAAGACGTCGTTCGATGCATGTCTGGGGTTCCTTGCGCCGTCAGGCGGGCGAATGTTTGAAAGTATAGCACCAGCCCATGCCCACCCTTTCCCAGCAGAGCCTCGAACGCCACTTGTGGCAGGCAGCGGATATCTTGCGCGGCACGGTCGATGCCGGAGACTACAAGCAATATATCTTCGGCTTGCTTTTCTATAAGCGCCTGTGCGACGTTTGGGACGAGGAGTATGAAAAGCTCCTCGCCGAGACTGGCGACCGCGAGGAGGCCGCTGACCCGGACGAGCATCGCTTTCACATCCCCACCGAGCATCGCTGGGACGCGGTGCGCAAGCAATCAACCCAGATAGGTCAGCGCCTGAACAACGCGTTCGCCGCGATCGAAGATGCGAACCTACGCCTGCGGGGCGTATTCGGCGATGTCGATTTCGCCAATCACGACCGCTTCTCAGACGCGCTGCTGGAAAAACTGCTCGCCCATTTCGAGAAGCACCGGTTGCGCAATTCCGACGTGCCTGCCGACATGCTCGGCGACGCCTATCTCTACCTCATCAAGATGTTCGCCGAGGGTGCGGGCAAGAGGGGCGGTGAGTTCTATACACCACGCCAGATCGTCCGCCTGATGGTTGAGATCGTCGAGCCGCGCCCTGGCATGTCGATCTATGATCCAACGTGTGGTTCGGGCGGCATGTTGTTGGAGGCTGTGCAATATCTGAAGGATCGCGGCGAGGATGCCCGCAGCCTGTCGCTCTACGGGCAGGAAAAGAACTTCGGTACATGGGGCATCGCCCAGATCAACTTGTTCCTTCACGACGTCGACGATGCCTTCATCGCTAAAGGCGACACGATCCTGTCGCCCAAGCGATATGATCCGAAGGCGCGTGAGTTCGCCGAGGGCGTGGGGGCCTATGACCGAGTGCTTGCCAACCCACCCTTCTCTGAGAAGGTCTGGGGTTATGATGTTTGGGCCAACGGCGATCCGTTCGGGCGTGATGAATATGGCTGCCCGCCAAAAGGCTATGGCGATCTGGCGTTCGTCCAGCACATGCTGGCAAGCCTGAAGCCTGAGGGGATGCTCGCTGTCGTTGTGCCGCACGGCGTGCTGTTCCGGGGTGGGGCCGAGGGACGCATCCGCGAAGGGATGCTGAACGCTGACGTGATCGAGGCCATAGTCGGCCTTGCCCCGAACTTATTTTATGGCGCGGGCATTCCGGCAGCGATCCTTATCGCCCGAAAGAACAAACCGAAGGAGCGGCGCGGCAAGGTTCTGATCGTTAATGGCGACGCCACCTACCAGCTTGGCAAGGCGCAGAACTTCCTCGCCGATCATCATGTGAAGACGCTCGCCGATGCGATGCACGGCTTCACTGACATCGAAAAACTGGCGCGCGTCGTGCCCGTTGACGAGATCGCTGCCAATGGCTTCAATCTCAACATCAGCCGATACGTGCAGACCAACGGCGATGCCGAAGCGGTCGATGTCGCGGCCGAGGTCTCCAAGCTGCAAGACTTGATCGCCAAGCGCAACGACGCCGAGGCAGCAATGTTCGGGCATCTCAAGAGGCTCGGCTATGTCGATTGAAGTACCGGGGGGATGGCGCGAATTAAGGCTAGGCGACCTCATCGCAACGCTGGATGCGGGCGTAAGCGTTAACGCCGACGGACGTCAGTGCGAAGAGGGCGAAGTCGGAGTTCTCAAAACGAGCAGTGTTTCTGACGGGCGCTTTATCCCAGAGGAGCACAAAGCGGTGTTGAAAGGCGAGAGGTCGCGAGTTCGTGTTCCCGTGCGACGAAACTCCCTGATTTTCAGCCGAATGAACACGCCAAACCTGGTCGGAGCCAATGCTTACATAGAGGCGGATTATCCGAAACTGTATTTACCGGATCGCCTTTGGCAGATCGCGACCAACGAGCAGGCAGACTGCCGGTGGCTTTCTTTTCACATGCAGTCGGAAGCGTTCAGGCGTCAGATAGATGACATCGCCACCGGTACTAGTGGGTCGATGAAAAATATCTCAAAGGGGCGGCTCAACCAACTCCCCGTTCTCCTTCCTCCTCTCGAGGAGCAAAGGCGGATCGCCGAAGTGCTTCGGTCTGTGGACGAGGCAATTGAAACAGCGAATGCGGTCATAGCCGCGAAAACTGGATTGCTCGACACCCTTCGTCGCGATACGTTTGCTGCTCACCCGGAAAGCGTCTCCATAGAAGACTTATCCAGATTGGTTTCAGGTCAGCATGTTCCGACAGACCAAACCAATGACAGTGGTGATGGCGTTCCCTACCTTACAGGGCCGTCAGATTTTCCAGATGGCGATGTTGTTGTTACGAAGTTCACAACACGGCCTTTGGTGATGTGTGAGCCGGACGATATCCTCATAACGGTGAAAGGGTCTGGCGTAGGTAAGTCCGTGATTGCCGATCAACAATATTGTATCAGTCGCCAGCTAATGGCGCTCAGAACTAAGTCGGTCCCCGTTAGCTTCCTCTTCGAAGCGATCCAGACGATTGTCGAAAGCCTAAATAGCGAGGCATCGGGCCCGATCCCCGGCATAACCCGCGCTCATATTCTGACGAAGCGGATACCCGCAATCAACCGATCGATGCAGCAAACTCTGGGCGATATCTTTGGTGATCTTCGTGGCAGCATACGGACGGACAGGTCTCAGCTTGCGCGATTGTTCGCTGTTAAGGCGGCGGCCTCGAACGACCTTCTCTCCGGCCGCGTCCGGGCGGCTGCATGAGCGAATACCGCCTCGCCGAAAAGCCGGCGCTCGATGTGTTGGCGGTGCTTGGATACGGGCCGCTTGCACCCGAAGCGGCCTTGGCGATGCGGATGGAAGAGAACCGTGTCATCCTGAAGCCGGTGCTGATGGAGGCATTGCAGGCGCTGAACGGCATCGGCCTAGACGACGCCGAGGCGATCTACAACGATCTCGCTACCCTCTCCGACAACGAGGATTGGCAAAAGAAGCTGCGTGGGGGCTACTCACGCCGCCTCGCGGGCAGAAACCGCGATCAGCCCATCGCGCTGATCGACTTCAAAGTTCCAGCGAACAACCGTTTCCACGTCGTGCGCCAGTTCCGGGTCGCCGCCCAGCGCCCGCGTATCGCAGATATCGTGCTTTTTGTGAATGGCATCCCACTGGTTGTAATCGAGGCAAAGTCGCCGCTGAAGGCCACCGCCAAGGCCGGGGAGGCGTTCGAGCAGATCAAGCAGTACGAGCGCGATATACCCCGCTTGTTCGCGTCCAACGCCTTCAACATCGTCACAGATGGCATCGTCACGCTCTATGGGGCGACCGGGGCTTCGTCATCGTTCTATGCGCCGTGGCCCGATGCCTGGCCGCGCACCCGCTCCGAGTTCGTCAACGACCCCGCCAAGGACTTGTGGTGCCTTGCCGAGCCGTCTCGGCTGCTCGACCTGCTCGCCCATTTCATCGTGTTCGAGACCGATCCGGAGACGGGGCGAAAGATGAAGAAGGTCTGCCGCTATCAGCAGTTTCGCGCGGTCAACAAAGCCGTCCAGCGGGTTGCAGAGGGCGTCCACCGTAAGGGGCTGATCTGGCACACCCAAGGGTCGGGCAAGAGCCTGACGATGGTGTTCTTCGCGCTGAAGCTCAAGACCCACCTGACGCTCGACGCGCCGGCGCTCGATAATCCCAATATTCTCGTGCTGACCGACCGGATCGACCTCGACACTCAGATCAGCAGCACCTTTGTCGCCTGCGGCCTGCCCAATCCCAAACAGGCAGGCTCCGTCACCGAGCTTCGGGAAGCCGTCGCCCGAGGCGGCAACGGGCAAATCCTGCTGTCGACCATCTTTAAGTTTGCAGGCTCCCGCGATCCCATCCCCAATTCGGAGAACTGGATCGTGCTGGTCGACGAGTGCCACCGTACGCAGGAAAAGGACCTTGGTGCCTATCTTCAGGCGACGCTGCCTGATGCCCGCTTCTTTGGGTTCACCGGCACGCCGATCAAAAGCACCGACAAGGATACCTATGCCCGCTTCAGCATCGAGGGCGAGGGCTATCTTGACAAATATGGCATCGATGATGCGGTTCGCGACGGTGCGACCGTATCGATCCTCTACGAGGGACGCAAAACCGACTGGGCGATCAATGAGGCCGAGATCGACATATTGTTCGACCGCTGGTTCCTCGACCTGGCCGACGACAAGCGCGAGCAACTGAAGCGTAAGCTAACGGTCGCTACCATCGCCAAGCACCCTGAGCGGGTTCGGCTGATCGCCTTGGACATCTGGGAGCATTTCAAGCAGGTCTGCGCACCCGATGGCTTCAAGGCGCAGATCGTCGCCGTGGACCGCGAGGCGGTGATCCTCTACCGCGCCGCGCTCGCGACCGTGATAGCCGTCGATCTGGTGAGGAGCGGAATGGACGCCGAGGCCGCCCGAGCCAAGGCCGACGCGATGATTGCCTGCGCCTATTCCAAGAGCCAAGAGGACAACAAACCTTCGGAAGACCCGGACGTCTCCGCCCTTCGCGCCGAGCTTGAACAGCACTATCTGGATGACGCCGCCGAGAAGGAAGCCAAGAAGGCGTATAAGGCGTTCGGGCAGGAGCCAAGCTTCTTGATCGTCTGCGACAAGCTGCTGACCGGCTTCGACGCGCCCGTTGAGGCGGTGATGTATCTCGACAAGCCGCTGAAGGAGCACGGGCTCTTGCAGGCAATTGCGCGAACCAATCGCACCTGTTCGCTGAAGCACCCGGACGGGATCGAGGTCACCAAGCCGCATGGCCGGATCGTCGACTATATCGGCGTCACCAGCCACCTCGACGAAGCGCTGCAATCCTATCGCTCCGAGGACGTCGAGAATGCGCTGCGCGACATCGCCATCCTGCGCAACGATTTGAAGGAAGCCCACGCCCGTTATCGTTCGCAGAAGCGCGCAATGGGGCTGGAGGGCATGGATGAGAAGGCGGCGGCCTATGCCGTCGGCAAGGTCGTGACCGCTGGCCGTGAGGATGAATGGTTCGACCTTCAGCGGCTCGCACGTAATTTCATCCGCGTCTATGGCGACCTCTCACCCGATCCGGTGATCCTCGATTTCACGGATGAAGTGAAATGGGCCGCTGCCTTCCTCCGGCTCGCCACGCAGGTGATCGCCAAGGACGAGAGCCTTGACCATCGCCATTACACCGGCAAGATCAGAGATATGCTGGAAGCGCATCTCCATGCGACCGGCCTGTCTACCACGATCCGGCTGCGTTCGATCACCGATCCGAACTTCGCCGACGATTTTGCGACCGAGGAAAAGACTGACGCGGAGTTGCAGGAAGCGTTCGTCCGAAAATCCGCCGAGCTTCGCCGTGTCACCCGCGAATTGGTTGACAAAAATCCGGCCCAGTACGGCCGCTTCTCCGAACGCGTGCTGGAGATCATCCGCCGCTTCGAGGAGGGACAGATCGCTGCCGCCGGGGGCCTGCGCGAGTTCGAAGACCTGACCGGCTGCATTAATGCCGAAAAGGGCGCTCATGCCGAACTGGGGATGGACGAACGGGCCTTCTCGATCCTGCGCATCATGGAGGTGCTGGCCCCCGGCACCGGCCACGACCCGCTTCAGGACGCCGCCATTGCCATCGGAGCGGTCTATGCCGGGGCGCAGGCGAGCCAGCCAGCCTTCACCTTCATGCCCGAATATTTGCGCAGTCTGCGTCAGCAGGTTCGGCGCATCCTCTCGGAGCATGGCATCGGCGAAAGCAAGGGCATCCGAGAGGCAGTGGAGGAGTTCGCTCTCCACGCGTATGTCGGGGGCCATTGATGCCATCGCTACGCATTGGCCGCGCCGAAATCCCCTATGAGCTTCGCCGCTCCGCAACGGCATCCGAGCGCCGCATCACAGTGACACCCGGCTGCGTCGAGGTGCTGGCGCTTTCCACCGATGACGATGCGGCGATCAACTCGTTTCTCAAACGTAAGCGGCAATGGGTGTTTAATACCGTCCGCGAGATGGAGCGGATCACCGCCGACCGGCATGCCGTGCCCCGTTTCATCACCGGTTCGAAGATACCTTTCCGGGGCCGCAGGATGCGGCTGACCGTCCGGCGCAGCGACGGTGAGCGGATCGAGCTTGCTTACCACAACGGCTTCATCGTCGATCTTCCGTCATGGACAGGCGATAATACCGACCAACTCGTCGCCAGTGAACTCAAGCTGTGGCTCAAGCGGCGTGTTCGGCGTGACGTGACGGAGATCGCCGCAGGCTACAAGACCCGGTTCGGACTTTCACCGCGCACAATCCGCGTGGCTGATTTTGCAAACGGCTGGGGATCGTGTGGCCCAGAGGGGAACATCCTCATCAATTGGCATCTGATTTTCGCGCCGAGAAAGGTGCTTGAGTACGTCGTCGTTCACGAGCTTGCGCACCTCCGCTTTCGTTCGCATGGACCAGAGTTTTGGCAATTTCTGAGCCGGCTGATCTCAAGCTACGAGCTTCCTCAGAAATGGTTGGAAATTCATGGAGCCAGCCTTAATGCATCATTTCTAAACGCTCCCAGCTGACTAAAGTAAGTGCACAAAGAGACGACCATAAGCGGGACAAGCTCGGTCTAAGAAATTCTCCGGATATTATCGTTTTCAGGAACAGTGTCGAAAGAGCTCAGATGCCCCAGATCAAAGGTTTCCGACTTCGCCATGCCCATACAAGAAGTGAACTAGCTGGGATGGGCTTGCGAGCTAGCACGACAACCGCAGGCCTGATGCCTGTAGTGGACCTGGAGCTTCAGGCCGGGCGTGAACTAGATCATGATCAGGGCCGATTGGCCATTATAGTGGGGAGGAACGGTTCTGGGAAATCTCGCCTGTTGAGCTACATTGCCCAAGCTTTTCTCCAGCTTGAGCGATCAATTTCGTCCCAGAGGTCGGTTCCAAGAGATTTTCCCCTGAATACGCTTGAATACGATATGGGTGGGCAAAGCTACAAAATTACGAAGGAAAGCGGCAACGACGTTAGTTTTATGGTAGGCGGCCGACCATCTACTATAGCAGAATTGGCACTTCCGAGCAGAGTGATCGCCATGACGATTACTCCTCACGATAGGTTCCCATTAAATCAGCTCAGCCATCCTTCGCGGCCGCAACCTACGGAATTGGTGTATAAATATCTTGGGCTTAGAGATAGATCCGGCCGCGCCTCCATGCTGTCGTTTCTTTATAATGCTCTTGAAAACTTGCTTCAACGGCAGGGCGGAAGCGACAGGCGCGACCGGATAGTTGGGGTATTCAATCTACTTGATTATCGCCCAAGGATAGACATCACCTACTCGCTCCGGATGTCGAGAGCATCCGTCGAAATGGCACTGAAATCACCGGATCTTCCGCCAAACTTATCTCCCTATCAAGAGCGGCGAGTAAGCGAGATTGTTGAGAGTGAGGGGTATGACGCTTTCCGTGCCTCACTTGCGCTTGCAATTTCCATGGAAGAAAAGCGGCTAATCGAAGTGTCCGCTGATCTTTCAATGGAGCAGCCAGCAAACAGCGTTGTAACGCAACTGCAAACTTTGCGAAGAGCGGGGTATCTTAGTATACGGTCTATAAAAATCGAAAAGAAATCCGGCGAAATGGTAGACTTAAAAGAGGCAAGCTCTGGAGAGCTCAGCATCGCCTCATCATTGATTGGTCTCGCGGGGGTCCTGGAGGATAATTGCCTGGTTTTAATAGATGAGCCAGAGATAAGCCTTCATCCGGAATGGCAATCAAGCTACGTTGAAATGCTACTCAATACCTTCCGTGCTTATAAGGGTGTGCACTATTTGATCGCCACCCATTCTCCCTTAGTCGTGAGTGACGCGCCAGTGCAGGCGCTGGTCAAATCTTTGGATCGAGGATTGACTTTTTCCGGAGGTGATGTTGCCGGACGATCGGTAGATCGTCTACTTGCAAGACTTTTCAAACTCCCAACAGCCAACAATCTCTATCTCCGAGACGAAATAGTCAGCGCGCTTCGGATGGCAGCGGACGGAAAGGTTGGCAGTGCCGAGTTTGCAACGGTAGTTGATGGGCTTTCTGATATGGCGGAAAATATTGATAAACACGAGCCGGTTACAGAGGTTATAGCGGCGCTCGTAAGCGCCCGCACTGGGGTAATCAAGTGATTGAGCACCCATTTTTAGTGGCGGAGGCAGACGCCGACACGGTGTCCACTTTCTTTGCGCTGCCAGAGGAGCAGCGCGTGGGTACCTACTGGCAATCTGGCAACTGTGACGCCTTCAAGGCGCATGCGAAGCAATACTATATAGGCGAACAAAACTATCGGTGCTGCTACTGCAACAAGCAGATAGACACCGATAATCACGCGGTATGGGATTTGGAGCACGTGCTTAGCCGAGATAACTATCCACAATATATATTCGAACCTCTCAACCTTTCTATTAGCTGCAAAGATTGCAATATCGCCAAATCGAATAAGACGGTTACCGTTAGCCTTGAATATAAAAAATTCCCTAAGCGGTCGTCGTCGTATCTTATAGCCCATCCCCATTTCGATGAATTGGACGACCACATCGGTTTACATGCGGGATTGGTATATTACCCGAGGAATGGTAGCAAGAAAGGGATTTTTACGATCCAGGTCTGTAATCTTACGCGATACGCAGAATTGTACGACGAAAGAAAAGGGCCGGTCTGCGACAAGCGCTATGAAGCAGACGTGGCTCAGTTGATGTTTTCTCAGAACCGTGCCGATGCTGTAGTGGCGATGAAAAAGATCCTGACAGCTTTCGAAGCTGACGAGATTTAGTTTTGGCCGTACTTTGGCCTCCGGTTAAAGTCGCTTGGCTGCGGCGAACAAGATCACCCCATTTGATCATCTACAATAGGCTGTTGCCAATCGATAGATTTTGCTCGCTCGCGGTCACGCTTCCACAACGCCACGAACTCGCACTCTTGTGCGCGGTTATCGGCAATGCGGGCATAAATCTGATCGCTCGGGGCATCGAAGGGCCAACTAGAGCCGCCGGCGTCACCCGTCCCTGTAAAGTACAGCCGTCGGATGGCCGCTTCCGCGCCACCCGGCTTGCCGTGCCAAAACTCGCTCGCGTGGATGCGACGTTCCATCTCGCGCAAATATCGCATTTGACACTCGGGGCGCAGTCGCTTTTCGATGTCCTTCATTGCGACGAAATGAGGGCATGCCTCGCGAAAAAACTCAACATCGATTGGCAAGAGTTTTTGGCTTGCGCCGCTTGAAAGACAGCTTGGGATGGGTCGCTATGTGATGCATTGAATGATGGAGTGCCTTCTCGATCGCGTCCCTTGTCGAGCGATGAGCAATAGTCCCGCTCCGGACTTAGGCTCTTCGACCAGGCACTATATGCGGAAGCGAGCATTGGTCCCAGAATTTTGCTGGTCGACAATCAGCGACGAACTCGAACTGAATTCCTGGTGAAGCTTCTAGCTTCTGACGGCAGATTTTGAACCTGCTACCCCCTCGTCCCGAACGAGGTGCGCCACCAGAACGTCCGGTGAACATCTTGCTACCATTTTGCTACCGAACTCGGTTGCAGCATCCGGTACGAAACAGGAGCAATAGTGCAGAGCTTCGCCTATCCCATTGATTTTCCGGTACATGGCGGGATGGCGCAGGACGGACCAATACGCCAATAAGCGAATTTCAAGACCGGTGCCTTAAACCGCTCGGCCATCCCTCCAACGTGACTTTTCAATCATCTAGGAACATCAACCGACCCAGTGAACGACAGTTGGTATCGAATGATACCTATCCTTCCGGACCAGCTTGCGGTTCATTTCTCTAGAGCGTTGCCCATCGCCAAGTCAACCATCGGCGCTGCCATGGATAATAGGGGGTGGCGTTCGTTACCCGAACGGAGCTGCGAACCCGTTTTCGAAGGAGCCGGGATCTAATTGCGATCCTTGCTGCCGACCTGCACAAGTTGCAGAAGACCCAGCACGACAAGTGCGAGCAAGGTAGCCAAAGCCGCGATCTGCCAGAACCCGAGCCCAACCGCCAGGCCTATGGCGCCTGCCAGCCACATGCCCGCCCCAGTGGTAAGCCCTTGAACCTCGCCCTTGGAGAAGAAGATCAAGCCCGCGGCCAGAAATGCCACGCCGGCAGTCGTGGCTTCGATCAAGCGGATAGGATCAATGGCGATTTCCTGACCATCGAAGACGTGAAAATGGGTAATCTCGATCGTGAGGATAGCAATTAGAGCCGTCGCAACACAGACCAGGATGTGTGTCCTCAATCCGGCCGGTCGGTTACGCCATTCGCGTTCGATCCCAACGATGGAGCCAAGGACGGCCGCGAGCAAAAGCCTGGCTGAAATTACGGAAAAGGGCAGCCACGTCTGTTGCCCGAAACGTTCAATGAATTCATCCATGAGGCGCAGAACGTATCTCGGGTCGGTCGGTTCCAGGCAGCCGCGCTTCATGCCACAGGTTCACTTCCAGACTCCAAAGGACAGAGGTCTCGGATGCCTCCTCACAGGCGCCCGGCCAGCCCGGGACCTGGCCGCCACATTCCTGCCCGGTTCCGGACACAATCGATTAATACGCTGATAAACAATTCCTGCGCACAAGGGATGGGGATTGGCGCGTCGCAGGCATTGCTCATCTGGCTCCGCCGAAATTCTAGAAGCGGCGCCTGTGTCGAGACGGTAGGGGACATCGGAAAACATGCAGACCACGACGCATCGGCGTCTTCGTCGCGCTCCTGCTTTGGTATTGTGCGCTCTTTCGGCTGCGTTGCTGGCCGCGTGCGCGTCGCCGCAGTCCGAGCCGAAAGCCATGGTCTACAAGAAGCCTCGCTCGAAGGAATATTTTCCCGAGACCGAATACGGTGTGAAGGCCAGCCCGCGCGTTCAGTACATGCGGCGCGGCGGCGGCCGCGACCAGTTGGGCAAGCCCTATCAGGTGCGCGGCAAGTGGTATTACCCCAAGGAAGACAAGCGCTACGCCAAGGTCGGTCTCGCCTCCTGGTATGGCGATGCCTTCCACGGTCGCCTCACAGCCAATGGCGAAGTCTACGACATGACCCATCTGACGGCGGCGCATCCGACCATGCCCGCTGCCAAGCTACGCCCGTGTCACCAACACCGAGACCGGAAGCTCGGTAATCGTGCGCGTCAACGACCGCGGCCCCTATCACGAGGGACGCATCATCGATGTCTCGGAACGCGCCGCGCAAATGCTCGATTATGCCAAGGTCGGCACGGCCAGGGTCAAGGTGGAATATATTGGCCGCGCACCGCTCGACGGCGACGACGACCAATATCTGGTCGCCTCCTACCGCCCGGGCAACCGCCCGGACCCGTCCGATGGCTTGCCGACCGGCGTCATGGTGGCGATGAACGGACCTTCGCCGAGCCTATCTGTTGGCGCACCCCCTGCCGTAGTGCCGTTTCCTGGTCAGTTGACGAATTCCGACACACAGCCAGTGATGTCGATGCAGGCACCGGCCTCAAGCGATGTGACGCTGCCTGAATTCGGGCCGATCGTGCCTCAGCGCCCGGAATCGCCCTTTGCCGTGGCTTCGCTCTCCTATGCGGATGAGCGCGTACAGCGCGCCGACGTCTTTGCAGCGCTTGACGACCAGGGCATGTCGCCAGCCGACATCCTGCAATCGTGGAAGAAATCCAACCCGCAGGCATCGCCTGCCGTTTCCGACTATGTCGCCGCCGGATCCTTCGACGATGCCGCCGAGGCAAAGCGGGTGGCTGCGGCTCTCGAACCGTTCGGCAGGACCGAAATCCAGAGCACCGAACTCGACGGCAATGACTGGTACGCGGTCAATCTCTATCCGGATGGCCATGGCAATGTCGACGACCTCTTGCGCGCGGCATGGTCGCATGGCGCGCCGGACGCGCTGGCTGTGCGCAACTGACCAACAAAGGCACGCCGGTTTTGTCATTGCGCGGTTGATCCGCCGGGAAGAAGCCTGATAGCGTTGCGGCAAGTTTCTGCCGGCTAACAGTCGAGCCTCTTCATGCGATTTCGCCTTTTCCACCCTTTTGCCGGGCTTTTTGGCCTTGGCTTCTTGCTTGCCGCGCTGGTTCCGGCCAACGCGCAGCTTTTCGAGACCAAGGCGACGCAGGCTTTCATGATCGATGCCGAAACCGGCACGGTGCTGTTTTCCAAGGATGCCGACCAACCGATCCCGCCGGCCTCGATGGCCAAGCTGATGACGATGGAGATGGTCTTCAACGCCATCAAGTCGAAGCGCATGAGCCTCGACGACACCTTCGTGGTTTCGGAAAATGCCTGGCGCAAGGGCGGTGCGCCTTCGGGAACGTCGACCATGTTTGCCAAGCTCAAATCGGCGATCCGGGTCGAGGATCTGATCCAGGGGGTCACCATACAGGCCGCCAATGACGGCTGCATGGTGCTGGCCGAAGGCATGGCCGGTTCGGAAGAGAATTTCGCGGCGCAGATGAACGATCGCGCGCGCCAGATCGGGCTGCCGAAATCGACATTTGTCAATTCCACCGGCCTGCCGGCCGACGGCCAGCAGACGACAGTGCGCGAACTGGCGCAGCTTGGCCTGCATATATGGCGCGAATATCCGGATCTCTATCTCTATTACGGCCGGGCCGATTTCACCTGGAACAAGATCTCGCAAAAGAACCGCAACCCATTGCTGGCCATGGGCATCGGTGCCGATGGGCTGGCGGTCGGGTCGAGTGAGGCGGGCGGTTTCGGCATCGTCGGCTCGGTCAGCCATGACGGGACGCGGGTGATCGCGGCGATGAGCGGATTGGCCAACGACCGCGAGCGCGCCGAGGAAGCGCGCAAGCTGCTTGAATGGGGCGTCCGCTCCTTCGAGAAGACCGAGATTTTCGCCAGCAACGAAGTGGTCGGCGAGGCCCAGGTGTTCGGCGGCGCCAAATCCAGCGTAGCGCTGAAGGCAAAGGCGCCCATCGACGTCCTGCTGCCGATCGCCAACCGCGACAAGCTGACCGCCAGGATCGTCTATCAGGGGCCGGTATCGGCGCCGGTGGAGGAGGGACAGCCCGTCGGCGCGCTGCGCGTCTGGATCGGCGACACGCTGAGCCAGGAAACCCCGCTTTTCGCCGCCGAATCGGTTGGCGTCGGCACACTGCCGCAACGAGCGTTTGATGCCGCCAGGGAACTGGCCGTAGGCTGGCTGCGTTGAGTTCCTGCGGCGTGGACCTTTTCTCGGGCGCGGACTAAGACACCAGCGCAAAGCAGGACAAAGGCCTTTCGATTGGCAAGCGGATTTTTCATCACCTTCGAAGGCGGCGAGGGCGCCGGCAAGTCGACGCAGATCGAGCGGCTGGCCCAGAAGATGCGCGCCAAGAAATACGATGTCCTCCTCACCCGCGAACCCGGGGGGTCACCCGGCGCCGAGGCGGTCAGGCACGTGCTCCTGTCCGGCGCCGCCGAGCCTTTCGGGCCGAAGATGGAGGCGCTGCTGTTTGCCGCCGCACGCTCCGACCATGTCGAGCAGGTCATCCGGCCGGCGGTGGAGCGCGGCTCCATCGTGCTTTGCGACCGTTTCCTGGATTCGTCGCGCGTCTATCAGGGCGTCACCGGCGGCCTCGATCCGGCTTTCATGGAAGCTCTGGAGGAGGTCGCCATCAACGGCATGATGCCGGACATGACGCTGATCCTTGACATTGACCCCGCCGAGGGCTTGCGGCGCGCCGCCGCGCGGCGTGGCGCCGAGGACGGTCCGGACCGCTTCGAAAAGGAGACGCTGGACATCCACCAGCGCCGCCGTGACGCCTTCCTGGCGATCGCAGCGGCCGAGCCGGACCGCTGCATCGTGATCGACGCGTCGGCGCCTCCCGCTGCGGTGGAGGATGTCATCACCGCGGTGGTGTTCGCCGCACTTGAGGCGAGGGCGCCCGCGCGCAACCGACAGGCGGCGCCCGCATGATCTTCGAACGCATCGCTCCCGAGCAGCACGACACGCTGGACGGTGTACCGGAGCCGTCCGAGACGCTGCGCCTGGTCGGCCATGAGCAGGCGGCCGCGATGCTCGCTGCCGCCTATCGCTCGGGAAAACTGCCGCATGCGTTGATCTTTGCCGGGCCGGTCGGCATCGGCAAGGCGACGCTTGCCTTTCACCTGGCGCACCATCTGTTGAAGCATCCGGCCTTCGACCAGGCGCCGGACACGTTTGCCGTTCCCGATCCGGCCTCACCGCTGTTTCGCCAGATCGCCACCGGGGCGCATCCCGGCGTGCTGCACCTGACCCGGCCGCTGAACGACAAGACCAAGAGTTTCAAGACCGTCGTCACCGTCGACGAGATCCGCAAGGTCAACCGCTTCCTGTCGCTGACCTCGCATGACGGCAGCTACCGGGTGGTGATCGTCGATCCGGCCGACGACATGAACACCAACGCCGCCAATGCCTTGCTGAAAAACCTCGAGGAGCCGCCGAGCCGCACGCTGTTCATCCTCATCGTGCATGCGCCGGGCAGCCTTTTGCCGACCATCCGTTCGCGCTGCCAGATGGTGCGGCTGACGCCGCTCGATGCCGGCAGCCTGATGAGTGTTCTGGAGACCGTCGAGCCGCCGCCACCTTCCGATCCTGCTGCGCGCGCGGCACTAGCGGAACGGGCAGGGGGCAGCGCCCGCAATGCGATCCTTCTGACCCAATATGGCGGGCTGGAGATTGCCGGCACCCTCGACGCCCTGGTCACGTCGGGCAAGAGCGACATCGCCGGCGCCTATCGCCTTGCCGAGGCCGTCGCCGGCCGCGACCAGGCGATCCAGTTCGACATCTTCAACCGCCGCGCGCTCGATCTGCTCTCCACCGGCGCCAGTGAAGCCGCGCTGGCCGGGGATCTCGCGCGGGCGAAAACGCTGTCCGACACTTGGCACGAGGCGCTGAACGCCATATCTGAGACCGATACCTACAATCTCGACAAGAAGCAGCACGCCTTGACCATGATCGACCGACTGAATTCCGCAATGCGAATGTGACCGGATCCGGCCTCGGGTCGGGATGGCAATCGCCGTCTCGATGCGATATCCACCGCTCACACTCAATTCGGACATTCATGACGGTTCATTCATGTCACGCGACACATTCTACATCACCACACCGATTTTCTATCCGAACGGCAAGCCGCATATCGGCCACGCCTATACGGTCATTGCGACCGACGCGCTGGCCCGCTTCCAGCGCCTGGACGGCAAGGACGTGCTCTTCCTCACCGGCACTGACGAACACGGCCTCAAGATGCAGCAGACGGCCGAGAAGGAAGGCATAACGCCACTCGCGCTTGCCGACCGCAACTCGGCGATCTTCCGTTCGATGACAGAGGTCCTGGGCGGCTCGAATGATGATTACATCCGCACGACGGAACCACGCCACTACGAGTCGTGCCAGGCGATCTGGAAGGCGATGGCGGCCAATGGCGACATCTATCTCGACCGCTACAGTGGCTGGTATTCGGTCCGCCAGGAAGCCTATTTCGAAGAGAGCGAAACCACGCTCGGCGACGACGGCGTGCGCCGCGAGCCGCTTGGCTCGCCGGTCGAATGGAATGAGGAGGAAAGCTACTTCTTCAGGCTTTCCGCCTATCAGGACAAATTGCTTGCGCTGTACGAAAGCCAGCCCGATTTCGTCGGTCCGGCCGAGCGCCGAAATGAGGTGATGAGCTTCGTCAGGTCCGGCCTCAAGGACATCTCGGTCTCGCGCACGACCTTCAATTGGGGCGTGCCGGTGCCCGGCGACGACAAGCATGTGATGTATGTCTGGGTCGATGCCTTGACCAACTACATCACCGCTGCCGGCTATCCCGACACCAAGGCCGAGCAATGGCGCTACTGGCCGGCCACGCACATTATCGGCAAGGACATCGTCCGCTTCCATGCCGTCTACTGGCCGGCTTTCCTGATGTCGGCCGGCATCGAACTGCCGAAGCGCGTCTTCGCGCATGGCTTCCTGTTCAACCGCGGCGAGAAAATGTCGAAGTCGGTCGGCAATGTCGTAGACCCCTTCACCATGGTCGAGCATTACGGCCTCGACCAGGTGCGCTATTTCTTCTTGCGTGAGGTGCCATTCGGCCAGGACGGCAGCTACAGCCATGACGCGATCGTCAACCGCACAAATGCCGATCTCGCCAACGGTCTCGGCAATCTGGCGCAGCGCTCGCTGTCGATGATCGCCAAGAACTGCGGCGGCGTGGTGCCGCATCGCGGCGAGCTGACCGAAGCCGACAGCGCGATCCTCGACCAGGCGGTGGAAGCGCTGGGTACCGCGCGCCAGGCGATGGCGGAACAGGGCATCCATCTCGCGTTGGCGGCGATCTTCGGCGTTGTGGCGGAAGCGGATCGCTACTTCGCCTCGCAGGCGCCCTGGGCGCTGAAGAAGACCGATCCGGCGCGCATGGAAACAGTGCTGTGGACGACCGCCGAACTGGTGCGGCGCGTGGCATTGCTGTGCCAGCCCTACATTCCGGGGTCGGCCGGCAAGCTGCTGGACCTGCTGGCGGTGCCGGCGGACAAGCGTGACTTCGCGCATGTCCATGCCGACTATGCGCTGGTGCCCGGCACGGCGCTGCCCGCGCCGGAGGGCGTGTTTCCCCGTTATGTCGAAAACCCTGAGGCGAGCGCCTGATGCTCGTCGACAGCCATTGCCATCTCGACTTTCCGGATTTCACCGAGGAGCGGGCGGCCATCGTCGCCCGCGCCAAGGCTGCCGGTATAGGTCACATGGTGACCATCTCGACACGCGTGAAGCGGTTTGCGCAAGTGCTTGAGATTGCCGAGAGTTTCGACGAAATCTATTGCTCGGTCGGCACTCATCCTCACAATGCCGGCGAAGAGCTGGATGTGACGACTGAGGACCTTGTGCGTCTGTCCGCGCACCCGAAGGTGGTGGCGATCGGCGAGGCCGGGCTCGACTATTTTTACGACAAGGCGCCACGCGATGCGCAGGCGCAGGGTTTTCGCACTCATATAGCAGCTGCGCGCGAGACCGGGCTGCCGCTGGTGATCCATTCGCGCGATGCCGATGACGACATGGCTGCCATCCTCGAAGACGAAACAGGGAAGGGCGCCTTCCCCTTCATCCTGCATTGTTTTTCGTCGGGGCGACGGCTGGCAGAGGTCGGCGTGGCGCTTGGTGGCTATGTGTCCTTCTCGGGCATACTGACCTTCAAGAACTCCGCCGATTTACGCGCCATCGCAGCCGATGTGCCGCATGACCGGCTGCTGGTCGAGACCGACGCACCGTATCTGGCGCCGGTGCCGTTCCGCGGCAAACGCAACGAGCCGGCCTACGTCGCGCATACAGCCAAGGTGCTGGCGGAGACGGTCGGCGTTGGCGAAGCCGAGATCGCGACGCTGACGACGGCGAACTTCTTCCGGCTGTTCGGCAAGATGCCGCGGCCCGCCGGGCTCTGACGCATGAGCGACCGGCTGCGCCTCACCATCCTCGGCTGCGGCTCGTCACCTGGCACGCCGCGCATCACCGGCGATTGGGGCAATTGCGACCCGGCCAATCCGAAAAACCGGCGTACACGCTCAGCCGCGCTCGTCGAGCGGATAGCAGCCAACGGCGCCAGAACCACGGTCGTCATCGACACCGGGCCTGATTTCCGTGAGCAGATGCTGATGGCGGCCGTCCGGCGCATCGACGCTGTCGTCTATACGCATCCGCACGCCGACCACATCCACGGCATCGACGATCTGCGCGGCTACGTGCTGGAGCAGCGCCATTTGATCGATGTCCATGCCGACCAGCCGACCATGCTCAGGCTGCGCGAAGCGTTCGGCTATTGCTTCGAGACGCCGTTTGGCAGTTCCTATCCGCCGATCGTCAGGCCGCACATCATCGATCACGCAAGGGCGGTGACGATCGAAGGCGAGGGCGGTGCCCTCACCCTCGAGCCGCTGCCGCAGATCCATGGCGACATCATTTCGCTCGGCTTCCGCATCGGCGGGCTGGCCTACTGCCCCGATATAAGCGACTTCCCGGATGCCACCGCCGAGCGGCTGCGCGGCCTGGAAATGCTGGTCATCGATGCCTTGCAGTACCATACCCATCCCAGTCATCTGTCGCTCGGTCAGGCGCTTGGCTGGATTGAAAAACTGGCGCCGAAACAGGCCGTGCTGACGCATATGCATGTGCCGCTCGACTATGCCACGGTGAAGGCCGAGGTGCCGGCCAACGTCACTCCGGCCTATGACGGCATGGTGATCGAAATTCCTTTATGAGACAGCATGATACGAGCAGATCTTTATAAGGACGTTCGGTTCTTCGGCGCGAAGATCAGCAGCGTTCCAATCCGCTCATAGCCCATGCGGGGATAAAGCAGCGCTCCGGCACGCGTCGCCAACAGCATCGAGCACCGCGACCCATGCGCTTTGTCGTCATGCAGCATTTTGGCCATCAGCGCCTGGCCGATGCCTCGACGCCGGTGCGAAGGCTCGACAAACATTGCCGAGCACCATGTGGCGCCGACGGCGTCTATGCTGCGCACACGCCCGACGATGGCGTCGCCATCGAGCGCCACATACTGGCGAACCGGCGCATCGTCGCCGAGTTGATCGTCTGGAAGTGACCGCCTGCGTCATGGACGATCCATTCTTCGCCACGGTAGTCGCGTGCATTCTTGCGCTCGGCATCGCGCATCAGCCACAAGGGTCCGACGCGGCTGGCTTCGTATGGAAAGGTGCGGCTCTTGTCGGTGCTGAAGCCGTGCACGAACACTTTGATCGCCGCTTCGATGTCACGCTTTCCTGTCGTCATCGACACAGCGTAGCGTTGGCCAACGGCTCATGCCAAGCCCTATGAAAGTCCGCGTCCTTTCCCAGCTGCAGCCTGATGCATAAGTTCCATAATCTATCTTATGCGACTTTCATATGTGGCTGCTGCTTCCATTAGCGGCGTGCCAATATACGCCCTGCTGACTGAGATGCAGGCCGGCGGCTCTGATTGCTTGGCGGGAGGAACGTGACGAAGCAGTGGCGAAATGAGTTGGCGTGGTCTTCATTTCTCAAGGGATGGCGCCTTTCGCAAAGGCCTCGACTTCCTGCTCGACCGGCCCGCGCCGGGATAACGAACAGGAGCGTCATCCCGAAAAGCTTTCCAGGAGGCCGCTGAAGGCTGCTGCGATTGCAACAAGATGGAAGACGCCAAGGGCCAGCCATCTGGAGCCGCCGGCGCCCGCAACAAATGCCCCATAGGCAGGAAACTGCAGCGCAGCCAATCCGATGGAAAGGCTGGTGATCGTTGTGTTGGTCAAAAGCGTTGCCAGCATGGGGACCGGATAGAGAAGTCGCGCCAGCACATAGTCGCCATGCCCGACCCCGGCCGAATAGAGCGCCAGGAAAAAGGCGACCGGCGTGACGCCGAGGCCGACAAGGAACCCTGCCCGCGAGGAGAATTTTGGCGACGTCATCTGGCCATGGCCATGGCGGCCGGTGGGTCGCCGCCGGGTGGCAGTGGTACGGGAGCGTATCCGGAATAGTCGGCGCGCAGGCGTGCCAGTCCGTTCGAACAGGACCGGAGCGCATCCTCCAGCATGAACATGTTCGCGAGCGGCATTGTCGCTTTGACAACGACGACCACGCCGCTGATTTCCCGACTCCGGATCAGGCCCCGGCGGCTGTGCAGTTCGGCGATGATTTTGTCGACATAGGCCGCCGACGTGTTCACCTCGACTTGCATGATCGGCTCGAAGAGCTGCACGCCCAGCTTGGGAGCGGCTTCACGGAAGCAGGCTCGGCCGGCGATCTCGAAAGTCAGGGGCGAGGAATCAGTATCGTGATACGCGCCGTCGATCAGCGTTGCCTTCACGCCAAGCATCGGGAAGCCAGCAAACGGGCCTGAAGACAGAATGTTCCGCAGCCCCTTTTCGACGCCCGCAACATATTCGTTCGGAAGCGCACCGTCGGCGACCTTGGACCCGAAGACGAAGTCCCAGCTACCGCCATTCGGCTCGAACGCAATCTTGACGCGGGCGAACTGACCCGTACCACCGGACTGCTTATTGTGCGTGTAGTCCTGCTCGTGCTTACGGGTGATCGTCTCGCGATACGCTACCTTGGGCGCGCCGACATTCACCTCAATGCGAGACTCGCGGCGCAGGTGGTCGATGACTATGTCGAGGTGGAGTTCGTCCCTGCCGGCGACGATCGTCTGGCCCGATTCCGCATCCTGCTTGACGTGCAACCAGGGATCCTCGTCCGCCAGCTTCGACAAGGCAGTAGCTAGCTTCTCCTGATCCGCCCGCGACTTCGGCTCGATCGCGATTTGCAGCAGAGGCCAGGGCGCGGCAGACTTTTCTATCATGACGCCATGGTTGCAGATCGATCCGATGATCGCAACGGAGGGGTCTACGCCCGGCCGGCCGCCCTGCCCGTCCCTTTCGCTTCCTGACTGTGGACGCGCGCCAGGAAATCGCGCACCAGCGGAAGTGCCTCATCGAAATGCGTTTCGAGCAACCAGTGGCCGGCGCCATCGATCAGATGAAGCTCCGCTTCCCGCAAATCGCGCTGGTAGGCATGCGCCGATTGTGCCGGCATGTAACCATCCTCGGGGCCCCAGACGATGAGCGTTTGCGGTTGGTGCTCGCGCAGATAGCTCTGATAGCGCGGGAACCAGCCGAGGTTCGCCTCCAGCTTCTCCATCAGGCCGACCGCGAGCCGCCGGCGGATCGGCGTGTCCATCAAAGGCCAGTGGAGTTTCCAAAGATCGGGAGGCACGCGCTCGGCTACAGCGTAATCCACCTCTCCGACAAACTCGTGCCGGAAGCCCTCCTCGCTTACCGCCTCTTCCAACGGCCGGTGCTTTTCGGGCGTCTTTTCCTTCCAATAGGCTTTTATCCCAGCGTATTTCGGCCCGAGAACATCCTGGTATATATCGCCGTTCTGGATGATGAGTGCCGCGATGCGCTCGGGATGTGCGATGGCGTGGCGCAGTCCGATCTGAGAGCCATAATCGTGCAGCCAGAGCGCATAGCGCGACGTGCCGAGCGCATCGGCGAAAGCTGTCAGAAACCCGGCATAGGCATCGAAATCATAGCCAAAGTCCGACATTTCGGGCGTGCCGCTGTAGCCAAAGCCGGGAAAGTCCGGCGCGAATGTATGCCAGCGATCGGCAAGTGCCGGCATCAACCGTCGGAATTGATAGGACGAGCACGGATAGCCGTGCGGCAGGAGAAGGACGGGAGCATCAGGCGGGCCGTCTTCGCGATAGAAGATGCTGTTTCCGTCAATGTCGATCCGGCGATGTTGCAATTATACCTCCTTGCTCAAAGCTTGCCCGCCACTTTGTTTACGGCGCTCGGGCAAGAAGGTTCCCTTGAAGTCAGGGCGTGACGGCTTCCGGCTCTCCATTGCCCGACAGGATCTGCAGCGTTCCGCGCGTGGCGTTGCGGAACGCATCGTCGAAACTGACGCCACGTACCTGCCAGCGATACTCATTATCCTTGAAGCTGAGCCGCCAGTCGCCGACCCAGCCCAGCGCTTCCTGGCGCCATACCAAAGTGCCGGCAAGCAGGGCGTCCCCATCCAGCGTGTTGGCCACGTCGGCGAGCGCGACGTCGGACGGCCGAGGCAACTCCAGCGGCAAACCGGTCCGGTGCGCCGCGTCCGCCAGCGCAACGCGCATATCCGCCGCAAGCTCGCCGCCGCCATCGCGCACCAGCGTGAAGCCGTCGCCTTTCATCGGCCTTACATCCAGCAGTGCGACCATTTTTGGCCGCGGCACCGCCCACGGTTTGCGCCCGAGCGACGCCAGCAAGGCATCGATCTTGTCCGGGTCGAAATCGGCGGTGATGTAATGCGGCCGGTCGTGGGTGCCCTGCTCGTCATGCGGCGGGCGGTTGTTGAGCAGGTCGCGGTAGCCGACACCAGTGACATAGTCGGCCGCGTGCCGGCTCATGTCCGCAACACGCGGGTCGCCGATCAGCCGCGGGTCGCCGGAAACCTTGACCAGCACCTCTTCAAGGCACGGCGCCAGGCCCCAGGCCCGGTTCTCCTCGCCAGTGCCGCTGGTCACCGATTGCGCGCGGTAGAGGCTGGCGCGGTCGATGTCGGCGGCAGCGACCGGAAAGACAATCAGCACAGCCAGCGCCGCTGCCACAAAGCCCAATTTCAAGCATCCAGGCACCCGCCGACCCTCCCGAACGGTCCGGAACATCCGTTGGAGCCATACTCCTGATCATCAGGGAATTTCAAGGTACCGCCCATCAAGGCGTATCGCCGACGATGCGCCGGTGTACGCCGTCCAGGCTCTCGGTGAGCGCCTCGAACATGTTTCGCGCCGTGAGTTCGCGAAGAACCTGTTCGTTGATGCCGCCGCGCGTCGCATAGTCCTGCGCCAGATGCATGAAGTCGGCATCCGGCGACATATCAGGAGCGCATCCCAAGGCTTTGAAAAGCGAGGCGATGTAATCGCGCCCCTTCCCTTCCTCCACGCCATTCCTCTTGAGCCAGCTGTTAATCGTATCGAGATATCTAAAGTAGCTGGCATAGGTTGCGGTGGCCACGCTCAACGCGTTGAATTCGGCTGGGTTCTCGACCTCGATCACTTTCCCCAGATTGCCGAACAAGGCAGCGACAGTGGCATCCGGCGGGCAGATGATCGTTGCCCCCAGCCGGTGGGCGATCATCGGCATGGGCAGCGCTTTCGTCACCTGGTGCGCGGGTGCGGTCAAGCGGGCAATCTCCTCGCGCGGCAGCGTGGCGATCAAGCTGATGAGGTGATGCTCGCGCCGAAACCGCAAACCCGGCAGGACGTCATGCGCAATTTGCGGCCGGACAGCCAGCATGACCAGGTCGCATTGATCGAGAACCGCCTGATTGTCATCAGCGATACGCACATCCGGATAACGGGCTGCCAGCTCTGCGGCGATCTCTTCATTGCGCGGCGACAGCAGCACGGAGACGGAGTTATCCGCGACGGATTTGAGCCCGCTGACAATGGCCGCTGTAAGGGCACCCGTGCCGATGAAGCCAAGTTTCATCGCGCCTGTCTCTGGTTCATCGGTCACAGCGGCGCATGCTCGAGCCGTACCTGATAGCTCAGCACGCGCTTTTCACCGGGCGCGATCAGCATCACGCCCGGCTTGTCCGCGAACTCGCCATCGAAATCCACGGGGCTGGCAAGCCCGTGCCAGGGTTCGATGCACAGGAACGGAGCGCCGCCCGGCTTCGACCAGATGCCCAATTCCTTAAAACCCTGCCACGACATCTCGATCGCCGCACCGTTCGCGGCGGCATAGCGCACGCTGGTGCTGGCCGGCCGGTCGAGGATCACGGCGTCTGCCTCGAACAGCTGTTCGGAAAGCGCCAGCGTTTTGCCTTCGATAGGCGTCGGCCGCGGTGCAGCCAGCACCAGGCCATCCTTCAGCCGGCGGATCGGCGCCGGCTCGTCCTGGGCAAAGGTCAGGTGGTAGTCTGTCTTGGCGAGCCCCGGCTGCAATGGCCAATTGAAAGCCGGATGTGCACCGATGGAGGCTGGCAGCGTCTCGTCGCCGGTGTTGGCAATCTCGAAGCTCACACCAAGTTCGCGACGCTCGAGGGTGTAGGTGATGGCAAGGCGAAAGGCGAACGGATAGCGCGTGCGTGTATCGGCATCGTCGGTCAACACCAGCGTGCAGGATCGGGGGCTCGCGTCAGCCCACACAAATGGCTTGTCGCGGGCAAATCCGTGCTGCGTCAGGGGATAGACCCGGCCCCGATGGCGAAGCTGGTCCCCCTTCAGCCGGCCGACGATCGGAAACAGCACCGGCGAATGCCGCCGCCATTCCGGCCCGGCCTGCCACAAAAACTCCAGACCCTCGGCATTGCGCAAGGAGACGAGCTCGGCCCCCTGCCCGACAATGGTTGCCGAGATGCCGTCGCCCTGAAGCGTCACTTGTTCCATGCGTTCTCGCGGAAAGCTGCGTGCGAGCGGCAGGTTAGCAAAAGCCCGCATGGACTCAAGGGCGCAGCGACATCGCGCTGATAGAGGAGCAATGTCTCCACGCCAAAACGACAGTGGCCGGAGATTCTCCTCCGGCCACTGCGAGATCGAGATTGTTGCCTTGCTACGGTTCGACTATTCGCGTTCGCCGGTGAAGTTCAGCAGCAGCTGGAAGATGTTGACGAAGTTCAGGTAGAGCGACAGCGCGCCGAAGACGGCGAGCTTCTGCTGCGATTCCGCGTCGAAATTCTCAGCATACTGTTCCTTGATCGTCTGCGTGTCCCAGGCGGTCAGGCCAACGAACACCGCGATGCCGATCACCGAAATGGCGAACTGCAGCGCGGTCGAGCCGAGGAAGATGTTGACGACGCTGGCGATCACCACGCCGATCAGACCCATGATCAGGAACGACGAGAACTGGGTCAGGTCGCGCTTGGTCGTGTAGCCGTAGAGGCTGGTGGCGCCGAACATGGTGGCGGTGATGAAGAAGGTGCGCGCGATGCTGGTGCCGGTGAAGACCAGGAACACCGAAGCCAGCGACAGGCCCATCACCGCGCAGAAGGCCCAGAACATCAACTGGGCGCTCGCCGCCGACATCGTCTGCATCTTGAACGAAAACAACAGCACGAAGGCGAGCGGCGCCAGCATCACCACCCATTTCAGCGGGCTGGAAAAGATCGGCACGTAGAGGGCCGGCGTCGAGGACACCACCATGGCAACGATGCCGGTGACGACGAGGCCGATGCCCATATAATTGTAGACGCGCAGCATGTGGCTGCGCAGGCCCTCGTCATAGACGGCGCCGGCGCGCGCGCCAGTGCCCATGCGGTATCCGAGGTCAGGGGTATTCATTGCGGGTTCTCCTTATGTGGTCTCAGTAAAGCGTCTTGATCAGTAAAGTGTCCTGATCAGTAAAGTGTCTTGGCAAGCGTCTCGGCGGTGCGGTCGAGGTCGTGGACATCGCTGCGCGCGACGACCGCGTACGCGACCTCGCCGATCTGGAAATAGGCAGAGGAGATGTCGCCGGAGGGCGCGATGGCAGGCTTGACCACGTCGAAGGTTCCGGGCCGGATCGCAAACAGCGAGACCAGCCCCATATCCTTCGTCTCCAGCGCCACCTCGACGCTCGGCCCGAAGCGCGACGGATAGATCTGGACGTCGCGGACCTTCCAGTCCTTGGGCAGCGATGGCATGACGATTGCGGTGGCGGCGCGGATTTCGTCGCCATTGTAGTTGGGCGCCTCCAGCTGCGAGGGCATCGCCTCGCGCATGAGCGTCGTCTTGTGCGCCCGGATCGCTTCTTCGACATAGGCGGGCGGCGGCGGCGAAGCCACGACCTTGGTCACCAGCAGCGGCCCGAAGAGGCCGTTCGCCAGCCAGCCGGCAGCGACAAAGACGGCGACTGCGGCCGCCCGCTGCAGCACGGCGAAGACGCGGCGACTGGCCAGCCCCCTGCCCAGCCGGCGCGCGACTTCAGTCGTCGCCGGCCGCGCCATGCCTGTGGAAGCAGCCAGCGCCAGGCGCAGTTCGTCGCGCGTCCTCAAGTCGGACATCACCCGCGCCGCAGCCTCCGGACGAGCCGACAGGAACGCCTCGACCTCGATGCGGCGCGCGACATCCAGCTGGTCGTCGACATAGGCGTCGAGATCGGTATCGGTCACCGGGTCCCGCAACAGGTCGGTCATGATGGGTCTCCCACGATCCTCAGATGGCTTTTGGCCGGCGAAGGTGCAGCGTTTTCCATCTCGCGCAGTGCTGCGCGCGCCCTGCCGATACGCGACATCAGCGTGCCCAGCGGCACCCCGCTGGCGTCGGCGGCCTGCTGGTAGGAAAGGCCCTCGATGGCGACCAGATGCAGCGCCGAACGCTGCTCCTCCGGCAGACTGAAAAAGGCCTCGCGCACCTGCGCCAGTCGCACGGAATGTTCCTGCGGCGCCGGCGTGCTGGCATCGGTGAGATAGCCGGCCTGCTCGACACGCGCTGATTCCGACCGGCGCGAGCGCATCTTGTCGATGAAAGCGTTGTGGACGATCGACAGCAACCATGCCCGCAGATTGCCGCCCGAGCGGAATGTGTCGCGCCGCTCGTAGGCGCGCACCAGCGCATCGTGCACCAGATCCTCGGCGTCAGTGCCGTCGCGCGTCAGCGAGCGTGCGTAGCGCCTGAGCGAACCCAGCTGTCCGACAATATCGAAGCGTGGCATCGACCGTTTCATGCCCCGTTTACGAAACAGGCGGGGATCTTAATCCATCGCCACCAAAACTTTTTTGCGTCGCCACAATAGGCATCATGCAATCAGAAGTCCGCTGCGCACTTACCCATCTCCCGTGCGGCAGATGTTTGCTTTATGGATGAAGTCTAGCCTTATCCGTCTGTCCCAGGAGCAAAAGATGGCCAATGGTAGTCGTGTAACGGGTTTTGCAGCGTTGCCGATCGTCGGCAGGGTGTTCATCATCTTTGGCATTGTCGGACTGATCGCTTCCGGCGTGCTGGCCATCGTCGAGATGTACGGCCCTCGTACCGCTTCGGCGACAGGCAGGATTGTCGCCGCCGAATACAATCCCCGCATCGAGTTCTCGACCGCCGACGGCACCGTCATCCGCTTCAACAATGCCGTCCACAGCTCGTTCTGGGGTGATGGCGACAGCGTCCCTGTCGCTTACGACCCAACCAATCCGCAAAATGCCTCCGTCGACAGCTTCGCCGGACGCTGGTTCCTTGCCGGGCTGGCCGGCATGCTCGGCGGTTTCTCCCTGCTGACCGGCATCGGTCTCGCCGTGATTGGACGGGTGCTTATCCGGCGGATTGGAATGAACCCGTCGCCATAGCCGCCGACCCCTGCCGTACAGACAAAGCTTGGCGTAACGGTCCAGTACGCTAGCGGACTGGCGCAGATGGAAGCACTGGCGAAACGCGGCCGCTTTGCGTATTACTCCGCCGCCATTGGAGCCGTATTGATGTTCGAGACCCTGCAACCTGCCCCGGCTGACAAGATCATCGCCTTGATCGGCCTCTATCGCGCCGATCCGCGCCCCGGCAAGATCGATCTCGGCGTCGGCGTCTACAAGGACCGCGACGGCAGGACGCCGGTCATGCGCGCCCTGCGCGAGGCCGAGAAGCGGTTGCTGCAGGACCAGGACACCAAGACCTATCTCGGCCTTGCCGGCGACACCGGCTTCAACACGGCGATGGTCAAGCTGGCCTTCGGCCCCGCTGCCGACATGACGCGCATCCGCGCCGCGCAAGCGCCTGGCGGTTCCGGCGCGCTGCGGCTGGTGGCGGAGCTGTTGAAGCGGACCCGCCCCGACTCAACCGTCTGGCTGTCGGACCCGACATGGCCGAACCACCCGCCGGTGATGCGCGGCGCCGGCCTCAAGGTGCGCGATTATCCCTATTTCGATGCCGTTTCCGGCGCGGTGCGCTTCGACGAGATGCTGGCAACGCTTGGCGCAGCCGAGCCCGGCGATATCGTGCTGCTGCATGGCTGCTGCCATAACCCGACCGGCGCCAATCTCGATATCGCGCAATGGGCCAGCGTCACCGATCTTGTCGTCGAGCGCGGGCTGTTGCCCTTTGTCGACATTGCCTATCAGGGCTTTGGCGAAGGCCTGGACGCCGATGCGGCCGGCTTGCGCCTTCTCGCGGGCAAGGTGCCTGAAATGGTCGTTGCCTCGAGCTGCTCGAAGAACTTTGCCGTCTACCGCGACCGCGTCGGCGCGGCGATGATCCTGGCGAAGGATGGTGCGCAAGCCGATGTGGCGATGAGCCAGATGCTGGCGGCGGCGCGCGCCATGTATTCGATGCCGCCGGACCATGGCGCCGCCGCCGTGCGCATGGTGCTGGAAGATGATGGCCTTCGCGCCGACTGGGAGGCGGAGCTGGAGGAGATGCGGCTGCGCATGCTGAGGCTGCGCGTCCAGTTCGCCGACGCGCTGCGCCGGCAGTCCAACTCCGACCGCTTCGACTTCATCGCCAGCCATCGCGGCATGTTTTCCAGGCTTGGCCTGACCGAGGCGCAAGTCGAGCGGCTGCGTGCCGAGTATGGCGTCTACATGGTCGGCGACAGCCGCATCAACGTCGCCGGCCTGCCCGAGGACGGCATGGATGACCTCGCCAAGGCGGTTGTGTCGGTACTCGGCTGAAGCTCGCTGTGGACAATCTCCCCTCTCCGGCTGACGCCGTTGGCCGCACGACAGGCAGCGGGATAGCATTCGCCGCATGAAACCTTCGCGCGACATTTCCCGGCTGATCGAGATCATGGCGGCGCTCAGGGCGCCGAAGACCGGTTGTCCCTGGGACATCGAGCAGGATTTCTCGACCATCGCGCCCTATACGATCGAGGAAGCCTATGAGGTGGCCGACGCCATTGCGCGCGGCGATCTCGACGATCTGCGCGACGAATTAGGCGATCTCCTGCTGCAGGTCGTCTACCACGCGCAGATGGCTGAGGAAGCCGGCGATTTTGCCTTCGGTGATGTGGTCGAGGCCATCACCACCAAGATGATCCGGCGCCATCCGCATGTCTTCGGCGACGAGAAGGCGCGCAACGCCGGCATGGCAAAGGGCATGTGGGAAAAGATCAAGGCTGAGGAAAAAGCCGAAAAGCGAAGTGCGCGCCTCGCCCGCGGCCTCGACCCCGAAGACCATGGCAAGGGTTTCCTGGACAGCGTGCCCGTCGCCCTGCCCGCTTTGACTCGTGCGCTGAAGCTGCAGGAAAAGGCAGCGCGTGTCGGTTTCGACTGGAGCGAGGCAGCACCCATCCTCGACAAGATCGAGGAAGAGATCGGCGAGCTGCGCGAGGCACTGGCTAAGGGCGAAACGGCTGAGATCAAGGACGAATTCGGCGACATGCTGTTTGCCGTCGTCAATCTGGGGCGTCACCTCAAGCTCGATTCGGAAGCGGCGCTTAGCGGCACCAACGAAAAGTTCCGCTCGCGCTTCCACTATGTCGAGCGCGCGATCGATGCATCGGGAAGCACGCTCGAAAAAGCCACGCTGGACGAGATGGAAGTGCTCTGGCAGCAGGCCAAGGGCGTGAAATAATCAGGCTTACTGCCTGTTTTTGCGGTGCAATCGGCTTTCGATCTCTTGCCGGGCGGTGTGCGTGGCCTTGAGTGCGATGGTCGCGCTGCCATCCTCATTGTCTACCCGCGAAACGACGTCGCCATTGCGGTATAGCCAGTCGACAAGGCCGAACTGCGGCGGTTCGATCGTCACCGTCAATTCCTCGAGTTCGCCCGACATCCTGGTCTCGATCAGCGCCTTCAGCGCATCGATGCCTTCGCCGGTGACCGCCGAGATGGCGATCGGCGGCGCCTTGTTGGCGTCAGTGCCGTCGGCGAGCAGGCGCTCCCGGTTGCCGTCGTCGAGAAGGTCGACCTTGTTCCACACCTCGATGACCCGGTTCGCATCGCCAGCGTCGACACCGAGATCGGCAAGGATGCGCTCGACGTCCTCGGCCTGGGCGGCCGTATCCGGATCTGAGATATCACGCAAATGGATGACCAGATCGGCCTCGACGACCTCTTCCAGCGTGGCGCGGAAGGCGGCGACCAGATGCGTCGGCAGGTCCGAAATGAAGCCGACTGTGTCCGACAGGATGATCGGCGTGCCGTGCGGCAGGCGCACGCGGCGCAGCGTCGGGTCGAGCGTTGCAAACAGCATGTCTTCGGCCAGCACGTCGGCCCCGGTCAGCCGGTTGAACAGCGTCGACTTTCCGGCATTGGTGTAGCCGACAATCGCCACCACCGGGAACGGCACCTTCTTGCGCTTGGCGCGGTGCAGGTCGCGGGTGCGGCGCACCGTTTCCAGCTCATGCTTGAGCTTGATGATTTTTTCCTGCAGCTGCCGCCGGTCCGACTCGATCTGGGTTTCGCCGGGGCCGCCGAGGAAGCCGGCTCCGCCGCGCTGGCGTTCAAGGTGGGTCCAGCTCCGCACCAGACGGCCCTTCTGGTAGTTGAGATGGGCAAGTTCGACCTGCAGCGTGCCCTCCTTGGTCCGCGCGCGCTCGCCAAAAATCTCCAGGATCAATCCGGTGCGGTCGAGCACCTTGGCATTCATTTCTTTTTCGAGATTGCGCTGCTGCACCGGCGTCAGCGGATGGTCGACGATGACCACCTCCGCGTGACCCTCTTTGACGATCTCGGCGAATTCCGCGACCTTGCCGCTGCCGAGCAAGGTTGCCGGGCGTGGATCGTTGACGGTGACCACCGCCGTGTGGATCAGATCCAGGTTGATGGCGCGGGCAAGGCCGACCGCTTCGTCGTGGCGCGCATCCGCCGAACGCGTCAGCCGTGGACGGTTCGTTTCGTCATCGTTGCGCTGATGCCGGGTAAGCACCGGCACAATGACAACCGCCCGGGTCGGACCTGTGGCTTCCGTCCCGGAATTATGTGCTGGTTTCCCGCGGACGCCGCGGTCCGCGTCTTTTTCACGTGCCAATCAGGCGCCCTGGCTTTCCTCGCCATCGAACATCTGAACCGGCTGGCTCGGCATGATCGTGGAAATGGCATGCTTGTAGACGAGCTGGGAGTGGCCGTCACGGCGCAGCAGAACACAAAAATTGTCGAAGGAAGTGACCACGCCGGTCAGCTTGACGCCGTTGATGAGAAAGATGGTGAGTGGATTTTTGCTCTTGCGAACAGAATTCAGGAACAGGTCCTGAAGGTTTTGCGATCGTTCCGCCATTGTTCTTGTCTTTCGCCGATCCCCTTCGGTTTGCAGGCTAATGCGCCAAATTAGCGGGCACATGTCAAGCTTGCAAACACCCCCTTGCCGTCAGTAACGACAAGCAGAACGAGATATATTGATGTGCAGTCCGTCTGTGCGGTTATCAGGCTGGACTTTTTTCCGCAACGTCAAAAAAGGCTTGCCGCAATGAAAGTGTTATCGAACCGGGGTGCCCATTGGCGACCGCGGCACCGTCGATTGCCACGACCGGCATGGCGATTGTCGTTGCCGAACTGATGAAAGCTTCTCGCGCAGCCTTGGCTTCAGTGACTGAAAAACCGCGCTCCTCGATCGTCAACCCGAGCTTTGCCGCCACTTCGAACATGGTCGTGCGGGTGATGCCGCGCAGGATGCCATGCTCCGCCGGCCGGGTGACCAGAACGCCGTCCCTTGTAACGATCCAGGCGTTGGACGAGCCGCCCTCCTTGACGTTGCCATCGGTGTCGACGAACCAGGCCTCCTGGGCGCCGGCCTCCTTGGCCTTCTGCTTGGCCAGTACGTTGGGCAGCAGGCCGGTGCTCTTGATGTCGACCCGGTCCCAACGGTTTTCCGGCACGGTGATGACCTTGATGCCCGCCTCGGCTCGCTTGGCGGCCGCCGCCGGGTCGGCCTTTCTGGCCGTAATCACTAGCGATGACGGTGTATCGGCGGGGAAAACGAAGTCGCGGCTGGCAACACCGCGCGTAACCTGGACATAGACCAGGCCGTTGACGACGTGGTTGCGCCGGACGATTTCGCGCAGAAGAAGCGGCAGCACACCCTTGGTGACCGGCCAGTCGATCGACAATTCGCTAAGGGAGCGGCTCAGCCGGGCAAGATGGCGCGGCATGTCGACGATAAAGCCCTGCGCCACCTCGCAGACCTCGTAGACGCCGTCGGCGAATTGATAGCCGCGATCCTCGATATGCACGGCAGCGTCGGCATGGGCGACATAGCGCCCGTTCACATAGGTAATGCGCGGCATGGGTGATCCCTCAGAAAAGTCCCGGTTTTTCTATGCGATTCCGCCGCTGCCGTAACCGGCAATTGAATGGGCCACAGCCCGCTGGACCAACAACAACGGGGGTCAGACCCCCAGCGACTTCAGTTTCCGGTGCAGCGCCGAGCGCTCCATGCCGATGAATTCGGCCGTCTTCGAGATGTTGCCGCCGAAACGGTTGATCTGGGCGATCAGATAGTCCTTCTCGAACTGTTCGCGCGCCTCGCGCAGCGGCAGCGCCATGATGTGCTGGTCGGACTGGTTCGGCGTGCGCGGCATGACATCGCCGATCTCCGACGGCAACAGGTCGGCGGTGATCGGCGCATCGATATCGTCGCCACGCGCCAGGATCATCAGCCGTTCGACATTGTTGCGCAGCTGGCGGACATTGCCCGGCCAGTTGTGCGCCTGCAGCACGGCAAGCGCATCGTCGCCGATGCGGCGCGGCTTGATGCCGGCCTGGCGAGCGATCTGCTTCATGAAATTGTCGACGAGATAGGGAATGTCCTCTCGCCGCTCGGCCAGGCCCGGCACCATGACCGGAACCACCGCCAGGCGGTGATAGAGGTCTTCGCGAAAACGGCCGTCGGCGATCATCGCCTCCAGGTTCTGCGAGGTCGAGGAGATGATGCGGACGTCGACCTTGACCCGCTTGGTGCCGCCGACCCGCTCGAACTGCTGTTCGACCAGCACGCGCAAAATCTTGTTCTGCGTCTCGCGCGGCATGTCGGCCACTTCGTCGATGTAGAGAATGCCGCGGTGCGCCTCTTCAAGCGCGCCGACCTTGCGCTCAGTGCCGTTCGATTCGGTACCGAACAGCTCGATCTCCATGCGCTCGGGCGTGATGTTGGCCGCGCTCAGCGTCACGAAGGGCGCGCCCTTGCGCGTCGACAGCGTGTGGATGGCGCGCGCGGCGAGCTCCTTGCCCGAGCCGGACGGACCGATGATCATGACGCGGCTGTTGGTCGGCGCCACGCGCTCGATGGTCTGGCGCAGCTGGCTCATCGCCGACGACATGCCGATCAGGTCGAAGGTTTCGCCGCTGCGCTGCTTGAGGTCGGACACCTCGCGCCGCAATTTCGAGGTTTCGAGCGCCCGCTCGGCGATCAGGATCAGCCTGTCGGCCTTGAACGGCTTCTCGATGAAATCATAGGCGCCGCGGCGGATGGCCGACACCGCTGTCTCGATATTGCCGTGGCCGGAGATCATCACCACCGGCAGGCTCGGATGCATCGTCTTGATCTCGTCGAGCAGCGCCAGCCCGTCGAGGCGCGAGCCCTGCAACCAGATGTCGAGGAAAATCAGCCGCGGCGCCCGGTCGGCGATTGCCGCGAGCGCGCTGTCGGCATCGAATGCCGTGCGGGTTTCATGCCCTTCGTCGCTCAATATGCCCGCGACGAGTTCACGGATGTCTTCCTCGTCATCGACGATGAGAATATCAGACGCCATTACCGACCTTTTCAGTTTCTCGTTCGTGTTCCGTTTCGCCTTGACCGCGTGGCGGCGCGGTTGCGGCAGCTGGCGGCAGGATGATCGAGATCATCGCGCCGCGTCCACCGTGGAAATCCGCGGGCGCATCGTGCAATTCGAGCCGCCCGCCATGGTCCTCCACGATCTTCTTGACGATGGCGAGACCGAGCCCGGTGCCCTTCTCGCGCGTCGTCATGTAGGGCTCGAGCAGCCTTTGGCGGTTCTCGCGCGGCAAGCCTTTGCCATTGTCGATGACGTCGATTCTGATCGCGCCATTCTGCCGGGCAGCTTGAATCCGGATTATGCCGTGCGAACCGTCCTTTTGTTCCAGCCCGTCAATCGCCTCGGCCGCGTTCTTGATGACGTTGCCGAAAGCCTGCGCCATCAATCGGCTATCGAACGTGCCCTTGAGCGGTTCGTTGCCGAACACGCGTTCGAAAGCAATGTCGGCGCGGCTGACTTCGACCAGGAACGACGCCTCGCGCAGCGATTCACGCAGATCGATGGCTTTCATCTCGGGCTTGGGCATGCGGGCGAAAGCCGAGAACTCGTCGACCATGCGGCCGATATCCTCGACCTGCCGGATGATCGTGTCGGTGCACTGGTCGAAAATCTCGCGGTCCTCGGTGATGACCTTGCCGAAGCGTCGCTTGATGCGCTCGGCCGAGAGCTGGATCGGCGTCAGCGGGTTCTTGATTTCATGTGCGATACGCCGCGCCACATCCGCCCAGGCCGACGAGCGCTGTGCCTGGACGAGATCGGTGATGTCGTCGACCGTCACGACGTAGGATTTCTCCTCCTCGCCGTCGTCGCCGGCCTCGATGGTGATCTGCACGTTGAAGGTACGCTCGGCGCCGGTGCGATAGAAGGTGACCTGCTCGCGATAGACCGGCTTGCCGGATTTGCGGCCGATCTCGAAGACACGCCCGACATGCGGTAGCACGGCGGACAGGTTCTGCCCCAGCGCCGCCGTGGCCGATATGGCCAGCATCGTTTCGGCCGATTTGTTGACGATGGAGACGATGCCGTAGGGATCGACGCCGATGACGCCGGCGGTGACGCCGGCCAGCACCGCTTCCGAGAAACGACGCCGTTCGTCGATCAAATCCTTGGCCGACAGGATCTCGTTGCGCTGCGATTTAAGCTCCAGCAGCATCTTGTTGAACGTATCGCCAAGCGAGGCGACATCGCCGTCGGAAGGCCGTACCGGAACGGCGACATCGAGATTGCCGGTCGCAACCTCGTCAGCCGCGCCGATGAGTTGACGGATGGGCCGCACCAGACGGTCGGCCACCGCTATGCCGGTCCAGATGGCCGACAGGATGATGATCAGCGTCAGTGACAGATAGGGCAGCGCGAACGCCACCTGCGACGTCCGCCTGTTGTCTTCCAGGCCGCGATATTCGGCGGTGTTGGACTGGACGATCGCCCTCGCCTTGATCACTTCGGGGTCGACCAGGCGATTGGTGTAGAGGTAGAGGCCTTCGATCTCCCGCAGCTTGATGATGGCGCCCATGATGTTGCGCGTCTTCGGCTCGATCAGCACCGGTTTGCCGTCGGCCGCGGCGCTGACCGCGCCCTCCGGCGGTGGCGGCATAGAGAAATCCGCATCGGTCTTCGCGCTCATGACAAAGGAGCCGTCTTCCCTGACCAGCGCCGCATGCACCAGGCTCCTGCCCACGGCTTCCTTGTTCATCAGGTCGAGAAAGCCGGTTCGATCGAGGCCGTAAAGCGTGCGCGAGGCGTCGAGATCATAGGCCATCGACAGCGTCGTGCCCTGAAGATTACGAGCGTTTTCCTGCACATAGGCGTCGGCGATCGACAGCGACGAGTTGACGATCGCCTTGGTGCGGATTTCGAACCAGCGGTCGAGGCCGATATCGAGCGTGATCGAGGCAATGATGGCCACCATGATGGCGGGGATGGCCGCGACCAGCGCAAACATCGTCACGATGCGCACATGCAGCCGTGACGCCGCCTTGCCGTGCCGGCGCGCCATGGTGATGCGATGCACCTCGCGGCCGACCAGAGCAATCAGCGCCAGCACAAATAAGGCATTGGCCGCAATCAGCGTCAGCGTTGTGTTTGCGTCTGGCGTGATCGGCGTGGCGCCGACAAGAATCGCAAACGAGATTGCCGCCGTAACCAGCGCGCCGGCAATTGCCACAACGCCAGGCAACGCAAGCAGCCGCCGTCCATCCCTCTGGCCGGGTCTGCTGAAAAGCGGTTCGTTTGATGTGAGAGCTTGCGAAGCCATGTCGCCGTCTAAGAGCCAGTGATTGCGTTGGATGTATGCAACGCATTGTGGCGATTATGCAACAAGTGTGGCCGTGACGGAAATCTTTCGGCCGCCGATCCCCTGAAAAGGGGATGACGTCGCGTCACTTCGGGCAGCAGGCGCTCATGATCTCGACGATTTGTACACGTTGACACCCAGCTCGCGAATCTTCTTGCGCAACGTGTTGCGGTTGAGGCCCAGCAGTTCGGCGGCCTTGATCTGGTTGCCGCGGGTTGCCGTCATCGAGGCAAGGACCAGCGGATATTCGACCTCCGACAAGATGCGTTGATAGAGACCTGCCGGCGGCAAATCACCGGCAAAAGAGGCGAAATAGCGCTGCAGGAAGTGCTCCACCGCCTGGCCGATGGACAGATCGTCCGGGATCAAATTGCCGCCGCCGGGAATGACCGGCCTTTCGCCTGTCTTCAGCTCGGCTTCAATGATCTCGGCTGATATTTCGTCCTGCGAATAGAGCGCCGCAAGCCGGCGCACCAGGTTTTCCAACTCGCGCACGTTTCCCGGCCACGGATAGCGCTTCATCAATTCGATGCCGCCGGTCGAAATGCGCTTGGTCTGCAAGCCTTCGCTGGCGCCGATCTTGAAGAAATGCCGCACCAGATCGGGAATGTCTTCCGATCTCTCACGCAAACCCGGCAGCCGAAGCGGCACGACATTCAGGCGATAGAACAGATCCTCGCGGAAAAGCCCCTGGTTGATCAGCGTGCGCAGATCCTTGTTGGTGGCGGCGACGATGCGCACATCGGTCTTGATCGGGGTGCGCCCGCCGACCGTTGTGTATTCGCCCTGCTGCAGCACGCGCAGCAGCCGCGTCTGCGCCTCCATCGGCATGTCGCCGATCTCGTCGAGGAAAAGCGTGCCGCCCTCGGCCTGCTCGAAGCGGCCGGTCGAGCGGTTCTGTGCGCCGGTGAAGGCGCCCTTCTCGTGGCCGAACAGCTCCGATTCGATCAAATCGCGCGGGATCGCCGCCATGTTGATGGCGACGAACGGACCGCCGCGGCGACGGCCATATTCGTGCAGCGCGCGCGCCACCAATTCCTTGCCGGTGCCGGACTCGCCCGAGATCATCACCGTCAGGTCGGTCTGCATCATGCGCGCCAGCATGCGGTAGATGTCCTGCATGGCGGCCGACCGGCCGACCAGCGGCATCGCGTCAGGCTGTTCTTCCGGTCGCGTATCGATCTTCGGTCGGCGCGGCTCTGACAGTGCCCGGTTGACGATGTTGAGCAGTTCGGTCAGGTCGAACGGCTTCGGCAGATACTCGTAAGCACCTGTTTCGGAAGCACGGATCGCCGTCATGAAAGTGTTTTGCGCGCTCATCACGATGACCGGCAGCTCGGGCCGCGCCTTCTTGATGCGCGGCAGCATGTCGAAGGCGTTCTCGTCCGGCATGACAACGTCGGTGATCACCAGATCGCCCTCGCCCGCCGCCACCCAGCGCCACAGCGTCGAGGCGTTGGAGGTCACGCGCACCTCATGGCCGACGCGCGACAGCGCCTGATTGAGCACGGTGCGGATGGCCGCATCGTCGTCGGCGACGAGAATATTGCCGCGAACCGTCATTTGCGGTCTCCTTCGCCTTCATCATCGGCAGTGTCGATGGGTGTTTCTTTCCAGGCCGGCATCAGGATTCGGAAGGTGGTGCCGCGCGGCGTCGAATCGCATTCGATGATGCCGCCATGCTCGCCGACGATTTTCGCCACCAGCGCCAGGCCGAGCCCCGACCCGTTCGGCTTGGTGGTGATGAACGGATCGAACAGGATCGGCAGAATGTCTTCCGAAACGCCGGACCCATTGTCGCGCACGCAGAATTCAAGCGGTAGCGACACGCGGTCCTGGGTTCCGGGAACGGAAACGCGGATGCCCGGCCTGAACGCGGTCGACAGCACGATCTCGCCCTGCGGGTCGCCGCCGATCGCCTCGGCAGCGTTCTTGACCAGGTTGAGAAACACCTGGATCAGTTGGTCGCGGTTGGCGAAAACCGGAGGCAATGATGGATCATAGTCCTCCAATATCCTGATTCTCTTGGCAAAACCGTTCTTCGCGATTGCCTTCACATGGTCCAGCACGACATGGATGTTGACAGGATAGCGGTCAATCGGCCGCTCGTCGGAAAACACTTCCATGCGGTCGACGAGGGAGACGATACGATCGGTCTCGTCGGTGATGAGGCGGGTCAGCGCGCGATCCTCGTCGGACGCCGAGAGTTCGAGCAGCTGTGCGGCGCCACGTATGCCGGACAGCGGGTTCTTGATCTCATGTGCCAGCATGGCGGCAAGGCCGGTGACCGAACGCGCGGCACCCCTGTGTGTCATCTGCCGGTCGATCTTGTCGGCCATCGAGCGTTCCTGGAACATCACCACGATTGAGCCTGGGAATTCCGGCACCGGCGCGACATAAAGATCGACGACCTTCTCGATTCCGAGACGCGGCGACGACACGTCGACACGGTATTCGTTGACCGGCGCACGGCGCTCGCGCACCTGGTCGACCAGCTGCAGCAACGGGCTGCCGAACGGGATCAGCTTGGACAGTGTGTTGCGGGCAAGCATGTTGGCACTTGAGCGGAAGAAGTCTTCCGCATCGGCATTGGCGTAGGTGATGAACCCGTCCGGATCGACCATGATGACCGGACGGCGGATGGTGTTCAGCACGATACTGGCGGCATCCGCCATGTCGGAGCTCGGTGTGACCGTGGCGTTCATGCGGCGCTCCGCAAGGGCGTGGCTTCGCCGGAAAACACCTCATGCAGCAAGGCAATGACGCGGGCGGGTTCGAAAGAGGTGAGGATGGCTTTCCGCCGCCCATCGGAAACGCCAGCAGCGTGGCGGTCGAGATACCAGCCGAGATGCTTGCGCGCCTGGCGCAAGCCGCTTTCGACGCCGTAAAGCGTCAGCATGTCCTCGTAGTGGGAAACGATGTAGTCGGCCATGGCTTGCGGGCTTTCCGGCACGCCGGAGAGCGCGTCGCCCGCAGCCGTCGCCGCAATGCGGCCCGCCGTCCATGGCGCGCCATAATGGGCACGACCGATCATCACCGCGTCGGCGCCCGACTGTTCAAGGATTTCGGCGGCCTCCGCGGGCGAGCCCACATCGCCGTTGGCGACCACCGGGATCGAGACGGCGTCCTTGATGCGGGCGATGGCGCCCCAATCGGCCTTGCCTTGATAAAACTGGCAGCGCGTGCGCCCATGCACGGTCACCATTTTAACACCGGCCTCTTCGGCGCGGCGCGCCAAAACGGGTGCATTGAGCGCATTGTCGTCCCAGCCGAGCCGCATCTTGACCGTGACCGGCACCTGGACCGCGCCGATCACCGCTTCGATCAGCGACAGCGCGTGGTCGAGATCGCGCATCAGCGCCGAGCCGGCATAGCCGCCGGTCACCTTCTTGGCCGGGCAGCCCATATTGATGTCGATGATGTCGGCGCCCTCGCCGGCAGCGATGCGCGCGCCCTCGGCCATGTGCTCGGCCTCGCGGCCGGCAAGCTGGACCATATGGACGGGCAGCCCGGAATGACGGATGCGCAGGTCGCAGCCGGCCCTGCCCTTGGCAAGCTCGCCGCTCGCCACCATTTCCGACACGACCAGGCCCGCGCCATGCGCGTAGGCGCGCTGCCGGAACGGCTCGTCCGTTATTCCCGACATGGGCGCGAGGAAGACGCGGTTGCGGATTGTCACGCCGCCAACGTCGAGCGGCGAAGCCAATTTTGTCACTTCAAGCATGCACAAAAACCAAGCATATCGGATTGCTGCACATTCTCTAGCCATAAGAAAGGCATTGTGCAACGCGCAATGACGTCACATTGCGGCGCATTTGGGAAAATGCTGGCCTTCGCCATAAGCCGCGACTAAGCCTCTCGGCATGACAGACGCAAGCGAAAAACCGGCCGAGGCGACGACCGACAAGGTCGGCGTGGTCATCGTTGCAGCCGGCCGCGGCGCGCGTGCCGGACAGGCCGACGGGCCGAAGCAATATCAGCGCATCGGCGGCCGTGCCGTTATCGCGCGCACGCTGGAGACGTTCCTGGCGCATCCTGAAATTGGTCCCGTCGTCGTCGCGATCCATGCCGATGACCACGCGCTTTTTGACAAGGCAGCCGGCGTATATGCCGAGCGGGTTACCGCCGTGGTCGGTGGCGAGTCGCGCCAGGCATCGGTCCGGCTCGGCCTGCTGGCGCTGAGGGACCGTACGCCCGGCCGTGTCCTTGTCCATGACGCGGTGCGGCCGTTTGTCGACGCGGCCCTGATCGACCGTACCATCGCCGCCATTGGCGAGCGGCAGGGCGCGCTGCCCGCTTTGCCCGTCGCCGATACGCTGAAGCGCGAGTCGACGACCGGCATGATCGAAGAGACGGTGCCAAGGGCCGGCCTTCATGCCGCCCAGACGCCGCAAGGCTTTCCGTTCTGGCCGTTGCTCGCCGCGCATGAAAAGGCCCATCATCTCGGCAAGGCGGATTTCACCGACGATGCCGCGATCGCCGAATGGGCGCATATTCCGGTAAAAATCGTCGAGGGGTCGCCGGACAATGTCAAATTGACCTGGGCAAGGGATATTGCGATGGCAGATCAACGGCTTACTGGCGAGCGTTTTCCAGACATTCGCACCGGCAATGGCTATGACGTGCACGCCTTCGAGGCCGGCGACCATGTCACCCTGTGCGGCGTCGCCATTCCGCACGGCAAGAAGCTTTCCGGCCATTCGGATGCCGATGTCGGCCTGCACGCGCTGACCGATGCGCTGCTCGCCACTTGCGGCGCCGGCGACATCGGCACGCATTTCCCGCCTTCCGATCCGCAATGGAAGGGCGCGGCGTCAAAGATCTTCGTCGAGCATGCGGCCAGGTTGGTGCGCGAACGCGGCGGGCGCATCGCCAATGCCGATATCACGCTGATCTGCGAGGCGCCGCGCGTCGGCCCGCATCGCGAGGCGATGACCAACGCGTTGTCGGCAATGCTGGGCATTTCCAGCGATCGCATCTCGATCAAGGCGACGACCAACGAAAAGCTCGGCTTTGTCGGCCGCGAGGAAGGCATCGCCGCCATTGCCACCGCCAGTGTCGTCTTCCCCGGGGAGGTTCCCGCATGAACAACAGCGATCTCGCCAATGCCCTGCTCCAGGTCTGCCAGCAACGCGGCATCATGCTGGCGACGGCCGAGAGCTGCACCGGCGGCATGATCATCTCGGCACTGACCGACATCGCCGGCTCGTCCGCTGTCGTCGATCGCGGCCTCATCACCTATTCCGATGAAGCAAAGATGGAGATGCTCGGCGTCTCGCCCGCCACACTCGAGGCGCATGGCGCCGTCTCGCGCGAAACGGTTCTGGAGATGGCGGCGGGCGCTCTGGCGCGCTCGCGCGCCGGGCTGGCGCTTGCCGTCACCGGCATTGCCGGCCCAGGCGGCGGTTCGCCGGAAAAACCGGTCGGCCTCGTCTGGTTCGGAGTTGCCCTAAGACGTGGGCCGGTGGCTGCCGAGCTCAATATGTTTGCCGACAATGGCCGCGACTTCATCCGCCGCGAGACGTCAAGCATGCGCTGGAGATCGGGCTGCGCGCGCTCGGCGACACTCATGAGATGGGCGTCGTTCCGTAGATGACGTCCGCACGTTTTTCGAAGGCTTCGGAAAACATGCGGAAGGCGCGATCGAACATGGTGCCCATCACCACGCCGAGGATACGGCTCTTGAACTCGTAGTCGATGAAGAAGCGAACGTTGCAGCCGCCGCCGTCGGCCGGCTCGAAGCGCCAGATATTGCTGAGATATTTGAACGGCCCATCGATGTATTTGACGTCGATTGTGTTCTCGTCCGGCTTCAGCAGCACCTGCGTCGTAAAGGTCTCGCGGATCGCCTTGTAGCCGATGCTCATATCGGCGAGGAGAATGGTGCGGCGATCACGCTCCTTGCGAGAGCGCACCGTCAGCGCCTCGCACAGCGGCAGAAATTGCGGATAGGTCTCGATATCGGCGACCAGCGCAAACATCTGCTCCGGCGTGTGGGCAACGCGGCGTGTGGCTTCGAATTTCGGCATTGAAGCAGGATTTAACTGGCTTTTTTGAGCTGCGCCTCACGCGCCGCCCGCAGCCTGGCGAAATCGTCACCGGCATGATGCGAGGAGCGCGTCAGCGGGCTCGACGCCACCAGCAGGAAACCCTTGGTCTTGCCGATAGTCGCGAAGGAGCTGAATTCCTGCGGCGTGACGAAGCGGATCACCGGGTGGTGCTTCTTCGACGGCTGCAGATACTGGCCAATGGTCATGAAGTCGACATTGGCCGAGCGCAGGTCATCCATCAGCTGCAGGATCTCGTTGCGCTCTTCGCCGAGGCCGACCATGATGCCGGACTTGGTGAAGATCGACGGATCGAGCTCCTTGACCCGCTGCAACAGCCGGATCGAGTGGAAATAGCGGGCACCCGGCCGCACCGTCAGGTAGTTCGACGGCACGGTTTCGAGATTGTGGTTGAAGACATCGGGCTTGGCCGCCACGACGATCTCCAGCGCGCCTTCCTTGCGCAGGAAATCGGGCGTCAGGATTTCGATCGTGGTCAGAGGTGTCGCTGCCCGGATCGCCCGGATAACCTCGGCGAAATGCTGCGCGCCGCCATCGGCGAGATCGTCGCGGTCGACCGAGGTGATGACGACATGGGTCAGCCCCATCTGCTTTACGGCATGCGCGACACGCGCCGGCTCATCGGCATCGAGCGCGGTCGGAATGCCGGTGGCAACATTGCAGAACGCGCAGGCGCGCGTGCAGATCTCGCCCATGATCATGAAGGTGGCGTGCTTCTTTTCCCAGCACTCGCCGATATTGGGGCAGCCGGCCTCTTCGCACACCGTGACCAGCTTGTGCGACTTCACGATCTCGCGGGTTTCGGCATAGCCCTTGGACATCGGCGCCTTGACGCGGATCCAGTCGGGTTTGCGCAGCACGTCCTGATCAGGCTTGTGCGCCTTCTCGGGGTGCCGCAGGCGCGGCGCGTTGGCGATCGTGTCGAGGACGGTGACCATCTCAAACCTGACTTATTGGCGTCTGCCCGTCGGCATTCGCCCTCCTGACGTCATCTAGGACTTTTCGGTGCAAAGAAAAAGGCCGCGGCGGCGCATGCCGCCACAGCCTTTTTCGCATAGCGGTAGTCTAGCGGCGTATCAGCCGCCCGGCAAAGATCAGCAGGCAGGCGCCGATGAAGCCGGTGATCAGGTAGGCGAGCCAGCCGACACCGAAGGGTTCGATGTTGAGCGCCCTGAGAATTGCGTTCAGCACCACCGCGCCGACAATGCCCATAATGATGTTCATCAAGACGCCGGTATTGCTCTTCATGACCATCTCGGCCAGCCACCCGGCCAAACCGCCGATGATGATGGCCGCAATCCAGCCCACGCCATTCACGTCCATATGCCAACTCCTCCAGTGTCAGGTGAAAATGCATCCGGAAACGAACTGTCTTGCCGTAAGGTTCCTCCGGCGCATGCGTCTGAGTCTCGCGGCACCAATTTATCACGCGTTGAGCGCACGGCCATAGGCATCGAGCACGCTTTCCTTCATCATCTCCGACAGCGTCGGATGCGGGAAGATGGTGTGCATCAGCTCTTCCTCGGTGGTCTCCAGGTTCATCGCCACGACAAAGCCCTGGATCAGCTCCGTCACCTCGGCGCCGACCATATGCGCGCCGAGCAGCTGGCCGGTCTTCTTGTCGAAGATGGTCTTGATGAAGCCCTGGTCCTCGCCAAGCGCGATCGCCTTGCCGTTGGCGCCGAACTGGAAACGGCCGACGCGGATGTCCTTGCCTTCGGCCTTCGCCTTGGCTTCGGTGAGCCCGACCGAGGCGACCTGCGGGTTGCAATAGGTGCAGCCCGGGATCTTCAGCTTGTCTGTCGCATGCACGCCGGGGAAATTGGCGATCTTCTCGATGCAGACCACGCCTTCATGCTCGGCCTTGTGGGCGAGCATCGGCGGTCCGGCGACATCGCCGATAGCGTAGATGCCGGGAACGTTGGTCTTGCCATAGCCGTCAATGACGACGCAGCCGCGATCGGTCTTCACGCCGAGCGTCTCGAGGCCGAGATTATCGATGTTGCCCTGCACGCCGACGGCCGAGATCATGCGGTCGGCGGTGATCTTCTCGACCTTGCCGTCCTTCATCTCGACATGGGCGGTGATCGAGTTGGCACCCTTCTCGACCTTGGTCACCTTGGCCTCGAGGATGATTTTCATGCCCTGCTTCTCGAACTGCTTCTGCGCGAATTTCGAGACCTCGGCATCCTCGACCGGCATCACCGCCGGCAACAGCTCGACCACCGTCACCTCGGCGCCCATGGTGCGGTAGAAGGAGGCGAACTCGATGCCGATGGCGCCCGAACCCATGACCAGCAGCGACTTCGGCATCTCCTTCGGCACCATCGCCTCGAAATAGGTCCAGATCAGCTTGCCGTCCGGCTCGATGCCGGGCAGCGCGCGCGGCCGGGCGCCGGTGGCGAGAATAATGTGCTTGGCGGTATAGGTGCCCTCGCCCTTGACGCCCTTGGGCACCGGCGGCTGCGGCTCCATCGGTTTCTTGGCCGTCTTGGAGACGACGATCTCACCGGGCTTGGAGAGCTTGGCCTCGCCCCAGATAACGTCGACCTTGTTCTTCTTCATCAGGAAGGCGACGCCGCCATTGAGCCTCAACGACACTTTGCGCGAGCGGTCGACGACAGCGGCCGTGTCGGCGCTGACCTTGCCGCCTTCGAGCTTCAGGCCGTAGTCCTTCAGATGATCGGAATAGTGCATGATCTCGGCCGAGCGCAGCAGCGCCTTGGTCGGGATGCAGCCCCAGTTGAGGCAGATGCCGCCGAGATGCTCGCGCTCGACGATGGCAGTCTTGAAGCCGAGCTGGGCGGAGCGCACCGCCGTGACATAGCCGCCGGGGCCCGAGCCGATGATTATGACGTCGTAGGATTCTGCCACGGGGTTTCTCCCTGATTTCTCTAGAGTTCCAGCATCACACGCACCAATGGCGCCAATGCGTCACCTATATTGCGCGTGTTTTCGGCATCGAGATGGACCCCGTCGATCGGTGTGGTCTCGGCCACCGTGCCGGCATCGAAAAAGCCGCAGCCGGCCTCGTCGGCGAGCGCGGAATATTGCGGCGCCAGCCGCTTCGAGGCCTCGTCGCCGCCGGCAAACATTTCCTTGAATTCGGCATTGTCGGTGCGGCTGACCGCTGGTGGCGCGACGATCAGGATTTGCGGCGCGGCCCAGTCGAACGGATAATCGTGGCCGCGCACGATGTCGATCAGCCGCTGCACCCCCTGCTTGGCCGCGACCGGATTGCCGTGGATCCAGGGCTTCATGTCGTTGGCGCCGAGCATGATGATGATCAGGTCGAGCGGCGCATGGCTGGTCAGGATCGTCGGCAGCACCTTGGCGCCATTGCGGTCGGCACCAGCCAGGTGATCGTCGAAAGCCGTGGTGCGGCCGTTCAGACCTTCGGCAATGACTTCGATATCATCGTCGCCCAACGCCGCCTTGAGCACGCTCGGCCAGCGATCTTCCAGCGCATGACGCCCGAGGCTCGCCGCGTCATAGCCCCAGGTCAGGGAATCGCCGTAGCAGAGGATCGTCTTCATGCACCCGCACCCGCCTCCGCCCTAAGCCCGCGCCGCACGCGCCATCCCACGAACAGCCACTGCACGATAACCGTGGCGATGCTTGGCAAAAACAGACCGGCGACAACGGGGAGATCGCCCGACCACTGGGCTTTGCCAGGCGGCTGCGAGAAGGTCCAGGCAATCAGCCCGATTCCGGCCAGCACGAACAACGAAACCCCAACAAGCCCCGTCAGGTTTATCGCCCTTTGCGGGTTTGGCACGAACTGCGCGATGAAAAACGCCACGGTCGCAACGATGGTGACCAGCGCCGAAACCATGAAGACCAGGATGTATTCGGAATTCGCATTGGTGACGATTGCCAGCCACAGCGCCACCAGCCCGCCGGCCAGGCCGGAAAGGATCAGGGCGAAAAGGCTGGTGACGAATTTCCGCACAGCCTTTTTCCTTCCTAGACCAGCATGCCCATCGGATTTTCGATCATGCGCTTGAAGGCGACCAGAAGTTCGGCGCCGAGCGCACCGTCGACGGCGCGGTGATCGGTCGACAGCGTCACCGACATGATATTGGCGATTCTGATCTCGCCATTCTTGACCACCGGCCGCTGCTCGCCGGCACCCACCGCCAGGATCGTCGCATGCGGCGGGTTGATGACGGCGGCAAAGTCCTTGATGCCGAACATGCCGAGATTGGAGACAGCCGTCGTGCCGCCCTGATATTCCTCAGGCTTCAGCTTGCGGCTGCGGGCACGGCTCGCCAGATCCTTCATCTCGTTGGAGATAGTGGACAGTGTCTTTTCGTCGGCGTGGCGGATGATCGGCGTGATCAGGCCGCCGGGGATCGACACGGCAACGCCGACATCGGCGTGCTTGTGCTTGACCATGGCGCTTTCGGTCCACGACGCATTGGCATCCGGCACCGCCATCAGCGCCATCGCCATCGCCTTGATCACCATGTCGTTGACCGACAGCTTGTAGACGGGCACTTCGCCCTTGTCGGTCTTCTTCATCGGAGCCGCCGCATTGATCTGTGTGCGCAGCGCCAGCAGCGCATCGAGCTCGCAGTCGAGCGTCAGGTAGAAATGCGGGATGGTTGTCTTGGCCTCGACCAGGCGGCGCGCAATGGTCTTGCGCATATTGTCGTGCGGGACGAGCTCATAGGACCCTTCGGCAAACAGCTTCAGCACCTGTTCGTCCGACATAGCCTTGGGTGCCGCAGCCGGAGCCGCAGGTGCCGGAGCGCCGGCAGGTGCGGCTTTCGCGGCCGGTGCAGCCTTGGCGCCACCGCCGGCAATCGCCGCCTCGACATCGGCCTTGACGACACGGCCATGCGGGCCGGTGCCACTCACAGCGGACACATCGACGCCGGCGTCCTTGGCTATGCGCCGCGCCAGCGGCGAGGCGAAAGTGCGCTCGCCTGACGATTGGCTGATCTCCCCCCTTGTGGGGGAGATGGCCGGCAGGCCAGAGGGGGGCGCGACAGACTGAGAGGTCGGCGGGACAGCGCCCCCCTCTGTCGACTTCGTCGACATCTCCCCCACGGGTGGGGAGATTGACGCCTTATCCTGCTTGGCATCGGCTTTCGCGGGCGCGGCATCGCCACCACCCTTTGCCGCCGCCCCTGCATCCTCGCCTTCGCCGGCGAGAATGGCGATCAGCGCATTGACCTTGACGCCTTCGGTGCCGGCCGGAACGACCAGCTTGGCGACCGTGCCCTCATCGACGGCCTCGACTTCCATCGTCGCCTTGTCGGTCTCGATCTCGGCGATCACGTCGCCCGGCGAAACCTTGTCGCCCTCCTTGACCAGCCACTTGGAAAGATTGCCCTCTTCCATCGTGGGCGAGAGTGCCGGCATGGTGATGTTGATTGGCATAGTTACTCTCCCTGCAAGCCAGCCGGGCTAACCACGGCAAGTTCTAGACGTTTGCCTTTGAATTCCTTGCCAATCGATCGGGCCAAGAAGAAATTCAAACAAAGGAATGATGCTACAAGCCCAAGGCATGCTCCCCCAACAGAGCTCAGTACCTGAATTGCCTCATGGCGAAGTCCAAAAAAACCGCCAATGAACCCAATGACGAACCCAACAATCGCGCCAGCAACAAATCCACAAGCGATACTAGACAGGAAGCTCCGCCAAAATAGAGACCAAGCTATTCTCCTCACATCTGCCATCGTCGCCATTTCTGCCTCCCCCGCAAGAAAGACCGTCAGCGATACGTGACGGCTTTGACCGCCTCTATGACCTCGCCGACATTGGGCAAAGCCAGCTTTTCGAGGTTCGCCGCATAAGGCATCGGCACGTCCTTGCCGGCGATGGTGATGACCGGCGCGTCGAGGAAATCGAAGGCGCGCTGCGAAACCTGGTTGGCGATGTGGTCGCCGACCGAGTTCTGCGGGAAACCTTCTTCCACCACGATCAGGCGGTTGGTCTTTTTCACGGAGGCAATGACGGTGTCGAGGTCGAGCGGGCGGATGGTCCGGAGATCGATGATCTCGGCATCGATGCCCATGCCGCGCAGTTCGGCTTCCGCCTTGATGGCATAGGTCATGCCGATGCCGAACGAGACGATGGTGACGTCCTTGCCCTGCTTGTGAATGCGCGCCTTGCCGATCGGCAGCACGAAATCATCGAGCTTCGGCACGTCGAAGGACTGGCCGTAGAGGATTTCGTTTTCAAGGAAGATGACCGGGTTCGGATCGCGGATCGCCGCCTTGAGCAGGCCCTTGGCGTCGGCAGCCGTGTACGGCATCACCACCTTCAGGCCGGGAATATGGCTGTACCAGGCGGCATAGCACTGCGAATGCTGGGCGCCGACGCGGGCGGCCGCACCGTTCGGTCCGCGGAACACGATCGGTGCGCCCATCTGGCCGCCCGACATATAGAGCGTCTTGGCCGCGGAGTTGATGATCTGGTCGATCGCCTGCATGGCGAAGTTGAAGGTCATGAACTCGACGATCGGCTTCAGGCCGGCCATCGCCGCACCGACGCCGACGCCGGCAAAGCCGTGCTCGGTGATCGGCGTGTCGACGACGCGGCGCGGCCCGAATTCCTGCAGCAGCCCTTGCGTGATCTTGTAGGCGCCCTGGTATTCCGCGACCTCCTCGCCCATGACGAAGACATCGCCGTCGCGGCGCATTTCTTCAGCCATGGCATCGCGGAGCGCTTCGCGCACCGTGGTCGAGACCATCTCGGTGCCGGCGGGAATATCCGGATCGGCGGCAGGTTTGGCCGCCGGAGCGGCGGGAACTGCCTTCGGAGCCTCGCCGGCATCCTGGGGAGCCGCTTTTGTACCTTCCTCGGCTGCATCGGTCCGCTGACCGCCAGCGGAAACGGCATCCTGGGTGGAGGCAGGCTTGCCGCTCTTTTCGACATCGCCTGCACTTTCACCGTCCTGCAGCAACACGGCGATCACCGCGTTGACCTTGACGCCTTCGGTGCCGGCGGGAACCACGATCTTGCCGATCGTGCCTTCATCGACGGCTTCGACTTCCATCGTCGCCTTGTCGGTTTCGATCTCGGCGATGACATCGCCGGCGACGACCTTGTCGCCCTCGTTCTTCAACCATTTGGAAAGATTGCCCTCTTCCATGGTCGGCGAGAGAGCGGGCATGAGAATTTCGATCGGCATGTCCTTGCCCTCCCGTTACAATACGATGTCGGTCCAGAGCTCGGACGGATCCGGCTCTGCGTCGTGCTGGGCAAATTCGGCGGCGTCGGCGACGATGTCGCGGACTTCCTTGTCGATGTTCTTGAGTTCGTCCTCGGTCGCCCACTTCTTGGCCGTCAGCCGCGCCTTGACCTGCTCGATCGGATCATGATCCGAGCGCATCTTCTGCACTTCTTCCTTGGAGCGGTATTTTGCGGGATCCGACATCGAGTGACCGCGATAGCGATAGGTCTGCATCTCGAGGATGATCGGACCGTTGCCGGCACGGCACCATTCGGTCGCCTGATCGCCGGCGGATTTGACCGCACGCACATCCATGCCGTCGACCTGAATGCCGGGAATCTTGAACGAGGCGCCGCGATGCGAAAAATTGGTTTCGGCCGACGAGCGCGACACCGAAGTGCCCATGGCGTAGCGGTTGTTCTCGATGATGTAGATCACCGGCAGCTTCCACAGCGAGGCCATGTTGAAGCTTTCATAGACCTGACCCTGGTTGGCAGCGCCATCGCCGAAATAAGTCAGCGACACATTGTTGTTGTCGCGGTAGCGGTTGGCGAAGGCGAGACCGGTGCCGAGCGAGACCTGCGCGCCGACAATGCCGTGGCCGCCGTAAAAATGCTTCTCCTTGGAGAACATGTGCATGGAGCCGCCCTTGCCCCTCGACAGGCCACCACGGCGTCCGGTCAGCTCTGCCATGACGCCGCGCGGGGAAAGTTCCATCGCCAGCATGTGGCCATGGTCGCGATAGGCGGTGATCATCTGGTCGCCGTTGATCAGCGACATCTTCATGCCGGTGACGACCGCTTCCTGGCCGATATAGAGGTGGCAGAAGCCGCCGATAAAGCCCATGCCGTAGAGCTGGCCGGCCTTTTCCTCGAAGCGGCGGATAAGCAGCATGTGCCGGTAGGCGGCAAGCTCCTCGTCCTTGGTGAAGTCAGCCGGCTTGGGGGCGGAAAGCCCCGTTGATTTGGCGGACGTCGATTTAACGGATTTGGCAGGCGCTTTTTTGGCGGCGGTGGCCATGCATCACTCCCTGTTGGCGTCTCTTTGCGGACACTAAAGCAGACCATGTCTGCTCCGGGGAGGATCAGCTCCTCCCCACCGATTGGAGGGAAGCTAACATGCGAGACCGCGTTTCGCCATGCAGAAAAATGCATGGCTGGCATGCGCCTAAACGCCCAGAATCATTAGATATAACAGCGATTAACTGAAACGTGGTTATTTCGAATTGGCCGGCAGCATGATGGTGATTTCATCGGGCTGGGACAGATTGAGCGCCCGGCGTGCCTGCTCGTCGAGCATATCCTTTTCAAGCGTACCCTCATGCATCAGCTGGACACGCCGCTCCAGATCGACCCGGCGCGCCTTGATGGCATCGTACTTGGCCTGCAATTCGATGGTCTGCGCTTCGAGCTGATATTTGGAATTGATGCCGAACTCGCCATGATAGGCATGGAAGCCGAAATAGGCCAGGAACGCCACGCAAAGGGACGGGATGATCAGCCGGCCGGTGTTTCTCTGCTTGTGCTGGCGTGTCCACATGGTCGCAATCCTTTGACCGCCATTTGTCGCTCGATTGTGCTTAATGGACGGTTACGGACAGGTGCATTAGCCAGCGGCCGCAACGAAAAAGGGCGGGAAAATCCCGCCCTTCCATCGTTTTCGCCAGTTCGGCAGAATTTAGGCTTTGACCACCGACTTGCCAGCGTAGCGCGCCTGCTTGCCGAGCTCTTCCTCGATGCGGATCAGCTGGTTGTACTTGGCCATGCGATCCGAGCGCGACAGCGAACCGGTCTTGATCTGCCCGCAATTGGTGGCGACGGCGAGGTCGGCGATGGTCGAATCCTCGGTTTCGCCCGAACGGTGCGACATGACTGCGGTGTAGCCTGCCTTATGCGCGGTCTCGACAGCGTCGAGCGTTTCGGTAAGCGAGCCGATCTGGTTGACCTTGACCAGGATCGAATTGGCGACACCCATGCGGATGCCGTCGCGCAGCCGCGCCGTGTTGGTGACGAAGAGGTCGTCGCCAACCAGCTGCGTCTTGTTGCCGATCAGGTCGGTCAGGTACTTCCAGCCCTCCCAGTCGTCCTCGGCCAGGCCGTCCTCGATCGAGATGATCGGATAGTCGGCGGCAAGCTTGGCCAGGTACTTGGCCTGCGCCTTGGGATCGCGGGTCCTCTTCTCGCCCTCATAGACGTAATTGCCGTCCTTGAAGAATTCGGTCGCCGCACAGTCGAGACCAAGCGCGATCTCCTCGCCCGGCTTGAAGCCGGCCTTCTCGATCGATTCCATGATGAAACCGAGCGCCACCGGCGCACTCTTCAGATTGGGCGCGAAGCCGCCTTCGTCGCCGACATTGGTGTTGTGGCCGGCATCCTTGAGCTTCTTGCGCAACGTGTGGAAGATTTCCGAGCCCCAGCGCACGCCTTCGCGCAGCGTCGGCGCGCCGACCGGCAGGATCATGAATTCCTGGAAATCGATCGGATTGTCGGCATGCGCGCCGCCATTGATGATGTTCATCATGGGCACCGGCAGCAAATGCGCCTTGGTGCCGCCGACATAGCGGTAGAGTGGCAGGCCGGCGGCTTCCGCTGCTGCCTTGGCGACCGCCAGCGAAACGCCGAGAATGGCGTTGGCGCCGAGCCGGCTCTTGTTGGGCGTGCCGTCGAGCTCGATCATGGTCTGGTCGATGTGGATCTGGTTTTCGGCTTCCATGCCGCCGATCGCCTCGAACAGCTCGCCATTGACGGCCTCGACCGCCTTGAGCACGCCCTTGCCGAGATAGCGGGCGCCACCGTCGCGCAGTTCGACGGCCTCATGCGCGCCGGTCGACGCGCCGGACGGCACCGCGGCGCGGCCCATCGAGCCGTCTTCGAGAACGACGTCGACCTCGACGGTCGGATTTCCACGGCTGTCCAGGATTTCACGCCCGACAATGTCGATGATGGCGGTCATTGCGATGTCCCCGATTGATCGATTGAAAGCGTCGCGCCCCTCTTAGCCAAAGTGCCGCAAAAGGCAATCAGGAATGGCATGAAATAATAGTGACGATCGCCCCATGCGCTCAGGCCGTGGGGCATGGGCGACGCCATCTGAACGCAAACAGCCCGCCCTGACGTCATATGTCTGGCGCCGCATGGGGCGGGTGCCCCTCCCCTTTGATCGCGGCAATCCCTTATCACAAAATACCAGGCGGCACGCAAACTCCAGCAGATGCTTCAAAAGAGGCTACCGCCAACGTGACAAACTTCACAATGCAGAGAATTCGAAGATGTTAGCGTCACATCTACAACGCGAACTATTTGGCGACCACAGTGAAATCAACACACTTGAACTCTTTGGGGAGGCGGCAATGGCAGCGATTTCAGGCACTGGCTGGGAACTTCTTATTAGCCGCAAAGTCGAGCATATGAGGGGCACCAGACGCAGGACGGTTGGTACCTATAAAGTCTTCCACAACGGCACGGCAGTAACGGGTCTATCGGGGTTCGTGTGTGAATCTCGCGGCCCAGGCGACAATTCCAAAGAAGACAATGGCAGGCGCATCGAGCCCGGCACCTATCCGCTGGCGACACAGGCCGGAGGCAAATATGTGACGATCGGCTACACTGGCGCCAAGACGCCACCCAAACCTGGACTCGAACTGCTGAAGACCAACAAGCGCACCGAAATCCTGATCCATCCGGGCGTCAATTTCCTGTCCAGCGTCGGATGCATCAACCCGACGAAGAAGGTGAGCGGTCCGCTTTCCGACATGGATTTCACGGAGAGCCGGACACGCGTAATCGCCCTCATCGACGATCTGAAAACCTTTGCCGGCGGTGGCTTCCCGAAAAGCAACGGCAAGCGAATTCCCAATGCTTCGGTGGTCGTCGAAGGCGAACCGGTGCTGTCGACCGAGAGTGTCGAGAGCGTGCTCGAAGCCGTTGCGGGCGATCCGAACAAGGGTTTGCCAGCAGCGGTCTTCCAGAAATTCGCGCCGAGACCGGCAAGCGGTTCCAAGCGAACAATCTATGACGGTTACATCGGCGCCTTTACCTCCGACAAAGGCCTCAAGACAATTGGCGATCATGGCGTGTGCAACAACTATGATCGGCTGATGCATTTCTTCGCTCAAGCGGCGATGGAAACCGGTGGCTTCACCCTCGTTCGCGAATCCCTGACCTACACGACCGTGGCGGCAATCCGGAACGCATGGAGGTCGCGAGCCGCGGGCAAGACCGATCAGTGGATCGAGGACAACCTGCTGCGCAAGCCACAAGCCCTGGGCGACTGGGCCTATGGCGGCCGCATGGGCAATGTGAAAGGAACGTTGGACGGCTTCAATTTCCGCGGCGGCGGCACGTTCCAGACCACCGGGCGCGACGCGTACACGGCCAAGGGCAAGCTCGCCAAGGTCGACCTCGCCAATCATCCTGAACTGATCGAGGATCCGCAGATTTCGCTGCTCGCAGCTTGCGCCGAATGGAAAGGGTCAGGCTGCAATGCCTTTGCCGATGCCGGCCTGATTAAAAAGATCTCGCGCGCGATCAACGTCGGCAACGCCAATTCCACCACGCCGGCCAATGGCGAAGCGGATCGGATCGCCTGGCATGAAAAGGTTTTCAAGGCGGTGAAGAATGCCGGACTCCTCGGCTGAGCATGCCTCGGATCACGTTCGACAACACCACGTCATCATAATTCAGAGATAACAATCTATGTGTCGATTAGGATGGTGATGCGCGGGGCGAAACAGGAGGAGTTTCGCCATGTCCGAGTTGAGCGGTATCGTGAGTTTGTTCCTGATCGCGGCGGCGTTCCTGACGTCGTGCGATACGCAGCAGCCGCCAAAGGCGGCGACGCAGCTGTCCACGCTTTACGCAGCAGAATAGAAACTGTCGGGTTACACTGAAAAGGCCCCCGTTTCGGAATTCGGGGGCCTTTTCACGTCAGGCGTCAGCGCAGCTGATCAATGCCAATACGGCGTGACCTTGTAGTAATCATAGGAAGCATCACGTGCGGCCTCGCCATCGGCGCCGGCCAGTTCATTGATCGAATAGGCGGGTGCTGCCTTCAGCTGCTCCTTCGAGAACGGCACGACATAGCCGCCCTTGTCCTCGTCATAGTCGAGGCTCGCCCACGGAATGGCGTGATACATCTCGCCAATGCCGAGAAATCCACCGAACCCGATCACCGCGAACATGATGCCGTTCGACGTCTTGTCGAGCATGATGTCCTCGATGCTGCCGATGCTCGTGCCCTCGGTGTTGTAGACCGACGTGCCGATGACGCGCGAAGCGGCGATTGCTTCGGTGTGGCCTGTTTGGGTGGTCATGGCTGATGCTCCTCATGTCATTGATCTATACTTTGACAATGAGGTGCGCGGGCGAAAGTTCCCGTTTTTTCGAGCGGGCGGTTACTCCGCGAGGATGAACGTCACCTTCATGTTGACGCGATACGCCGCGATCCTGCCGTCCTCGACGACGATCTTCTGGTCCTGGATCCAAGCGCCTTCGACGTTCTTCAGGGTTTTGGATGCGCGCTCAATCCCCTTCTCGATGGCGTCCTGAAAGCTCTTTTTCGACGACGACGTGATTTCGGTGACGCGGGCGACGGACATGGCTTCCTCCTGCCAAGACGCTCATTTGCAGGAGCGAGCCTACAGCCGGCTTATGCCTTCCACAAGCAGGGCAGCGCGCGCGCCATAGCCGAAACCATCAGCCTCGGTTCAGGTCAGCAGCATTCTTGGCGATGCGGTCGAATGCCATCAGTCTTTCGAGCAGCGCCGGCATGTCCTTCAGCGGCAGCATGTTGGGCCCGTCGGAGGAGGTCGAATTGTCGGGATCCTGGTGGGTCTCTATGAACACGCCGGCGACGCCGACGGCAACGGCAGCCCGCGCCAGCGTCTCGACAAAGCGGCGCTCACCACCGGAGGAACCGCCCTGCCCGCCCGGCTGCTGCACCGAATGGGTGGCGTCGAAAATCACCGGCGCGCCGATCTCGGCCATCACAGGCAAAGCCCGCATGTCCGACACCAGCGTGTTGTAGCCGAAAGACGCGCCGCGCTCGGTGGTCAGCACATTGAGGTTGCCCGAACCGGTGATCTTGGCCACCACGTTCTTCATATCCCAAGGCGCCAGGAATTGCCCCTTCTTGACGTTGATCACCTTGCCGGTCTTGGCGGCGGCGACCAGCATGTCGGTCTGGCGCGACAGGAAGGCCGGAATCTGCAGCACATCGACATGGTGTGCGACGATCGCGCACTGCTCCTCGGTGTGGACATCGGTCAGAATGGGAAGCGAAAACGCCTTGCGCAACTCGTCGAACACCGGAAGCGCCGCGTCCATGCCGGCGCCGCGCGTTGCCGACAGCGAGGTGCGGTTGGCCTTGTCGTAGCTGGTCTTGTAGACGAGGCCGATGCCGAGCTTGCCGGTCAGTTCCTTCAGCGCGCCGGCCATGTCGAAAGCGTGCTGGCGCGATTCGAACTGGCACGGGCCGGCGATCAACGCCAAGGGCCCGCTGTTGTCGAAGACGACGTTGCCGACGGTTACCGACGAATTCGGCGCCAGCGAATTGGGCCCTTGCGGCTTGCTCATGGGGTCTCCCGGAAGATGAAAGCCGCGCCCTGTCCGGATGCCGGCTGCACGACGATTTCGTTGCCCGCTATATCGTGCCCGACGGCGTTGTCTGCAAGCAGCCTCGCGACAGCGCCGACACTGCGGGCCGAAAAGACGATCGCGGCGAAGCGAAGGTCCGTCGGCGCGCCAGCCGACATGCCGAAGCGCTCAGCGAAAGCCGCGGGCTTGAGAACGCTCAAACGCGCGTTCGCCAGGTCGAACGCCGTGCTGCTCCTCTGCCTCGAACCCGTCGCTGTCTCGATCAGGTGGCGCTTTTCGGATGGCACGCCGCTGACCGCGACGATTTCAGCAATGCCGGTCACGCCGTTGGCATGGGCCTGCAGTGCCGTACGGTCGATTTGAGGGGCGTTGATCCGCTCGCAAGCGAACAGAAAGGCGTCCATCGTCTCGGCGCCGGCGGCGAAAGCCAGTTTGAACGAGGCCATGTCGCTCTTTCCGGCCGTGTCGGTGAAGGCGCGGGAAAAGCTCAGCACGTCCCCCGCCGACAGACCGGCCGAGACATAGCGCGCATGATCCGCATCGGCATCATCGGTGGCCAGCACCACGGCGGAAAAGCCCTCATCGCCCAGGCTGGCGCGATAGAGCCGGTCGCGGGCGACAAAGACATTGCCGCCGGCGATCGCACTCGCTGCCACCTGTTCATTCCCAACCGCCAGCGGTTCGAGATAGGTGCCGTCGGCAAGGAAGACGCAGCAATTTTCGGTGCCGAAGGGATGAACGCCGGTTGGCGCGACGATGAAGCCAAGCGATGTCAGCCGCGCCCGCGCCACGGCGAGGCTCGCCGTCGGCAGCACCAGATGGTCAAGCGGATGGGTCGTGCTGGTCATGCCGGCGCGGTGTGCATCATTCCCGAAATTGGTTCAAGGCCTCTTGCCGGCCCGATCAGGCCGTCGCCACGATATCGGCCGAATAGCGCAATTCGCGCAAGGGTTTGACCCGGCTGGTCGTCTCGGCATAGAGCGGGTGCGCCTTGTATGCGGCAAGCGCGGCATCGTCCTCGAACTCGGCATAGACGACCACGTCGATCGCATCCGACAGCGGATCGACCTTGGTGTTGAGCGTCACCTCGAAGAGGCTTGAATGCGGGATCTTGCCCAGTGTGAGCAAGCCCGTGCGCACGGCCTCGACATCGTCCTTGCGCCGCGCGCTGAAGAAAACGATATGCCGGATCACGCCTGCCTCCACGTTCGATTTGCGGCATGTTTTGTGTGAGCGGGACCGTCGCGTCAACCGCCACGATGTCGCGCCCGGCAATGCCGGCAGGCGACTTTGCAGAGGCGCAAAAAGCTAGGCTTTGCCGGTGACGTAGCGCACGACGCGCGACATCTCCCTGACCGTCGTGTCGAGATAGCGGCCCTGATTGTAGAGGCCGTCCCAGATCAGGAAAAAGGCGATGGCGACGATGACGATGACATAACGCATGGCTGAAACTAACGTATGTGGCTGTTCGTAACCATAGCGATTTCGCCGAGGGCCGCGCTCTCCCGCGGATTCTGGCCTCAGGCCGGCAAGCTGGGCCAGCGCCGCACGAAGCTTGCCTCTTGAAGTTTCGGCCAATGCCATGGAAGATTGTGGGGAAAATTCACGCAGGCTACGGCGTTCGCGCATGGCGAATGAAAGTGGAGGATGTGGAGGCCGGCAGATCTTGCGCCGCCCCCGCGGAAGTCCAGGGGGGGTGTGAGATGGCTGTCAGGGAATACAAAGGCTTCGGCGACGCCATCAGGCTGGACGAACTCAATTTCGCCGAGATGGTCAAGGGCCTGCCGGCCAAGGCGCGCATGGTGCTGTCGGCGGCGATGAAATTGCCGCGCGGTTCGCTGAAGGTGAGGATGCCGGATGGCCGGGCGGTGCTTGTCGGCGGCAACGGACCCGGGCCGGATGCCGAGCTGGTGTTGAAGAACTGGCGCCTGCCCGGCCGTGCCTTTTCCGGCGGCACCATCGGCGTTGCCGAATCCTACATGGACGGCGACTGGGAAAGCCCTGATGTAACCAGCTTCCTCGAACTGTTCGTCGTCAACTCGGCCGTTGGGGAACGCATTGCCGGCGGCGCCAACTGGCTCATCAACACGGTCCAGCGCATCCGCCACTGGTTCAACGAAAACACCCGCACCGGCTCGAAGCGCAACATCTCGGCGCATTACGATCTCGGCAACGCCTTCTACAAGCAATGGCTCGATCCCAGCATGACCTATTCGTCGGCGCTCTATGCGACCGGCGCCAACGACCTGGAAAGCGCTCAGGCCGCCAAATACCGCGCGCTGGCCAAGGATACCGGCATCGGCAAGAAGGACCATGTGCTCGAGATCGGCTGCGGCTGGGGCGGTTTTGCCGAATTTGCCGCGCGCGAGATCGGCTGCCGCGTCACCGGCCTGACCATCAGCCGCGAACAGCACGATTTCGCCAAGGCGCGCATCCAGAAGGCGGGACTGTCTGACAAGGTCGACATCAAGCTGCAGGATTACCGAGACGAAACGGGCACTTACGACCGCATCGCCTCGATCGAGATGTTCGAGGCGGTCGGCGAAAAATATTGGCCGGTATTTTTCGGCAAGATGAAGGCGTGCTTGAGGCCCGGCGGCACCGCCGGCCTGCAGATCATCACCATCAACGAGGCCGCCTACGACACCTATCGGGCGAGGCCGGATTTCATCCAGCGCTATGTCTTCCCAGGCGGCATGCTGCCGACGCCGTCGATCCTGAAGACGCTGGGCAGCGACCATGGCCTTGCCCATCTGCGCGAGCGCGTCTTTCCGGACGACTATGCCCGCACGCTTGCCGAATGGCGCAACCGCTTCTGGGCGTCGTGGGAAAAGATCGTCCCGCTCGGCTTCGACGACCGCTTCAAGAAGCTTTGGGAATTTTATCTCCACTATTGCGAAGCCGGCTTTAGAGCCAGCTACATCGACGTGCGCCAAGTGGTCTACAAAGCCTGATCCGAAGCGTGATTGAGCGGGCGTATGCCCGCTCGTTTTCCCTGTTAGCTGCACGTTGCCTCAAAGCAGGATGCGATACTTCGCAAACCCGGATTCGCCCTCGCCGGCCGGCTCGATCTTGAGCGATTTCACTCCCGATATAAAATCCTTCGCTTTGGGGCCGGTCTCGAACACGACGCTGGTGCCGGGCAGCGGCGTGAACGACCAATTGTCGTCGGCCGAGGGATTGATCGTGCCTTCGCTGACGACGTAGCGCACGATCACGTCGCGGTTGGTGTCCGGCGCCTCGTAGATGATCTTCGAGGCATTGATGTCGGGGAAATTGCCGCCACCGCCGGCGCGGTAATTGTTGGTGGCGACGACGAATTTCGCTGCCGGATCAATAGGCTTGCCGTCGAAGCTGAGGCCGACGATGCGGTTCGAGCCGGCATTGGCGACGCCACCCTTGGCATCGTATTTCGGCAGCTGCGACAGGTCTATTCCGTAGCTGACGCCATCGATCACATCGAAATTGTAGGACGGGAATTCGGTGTCGATGAGCGCCTGGTCGGCCTTGCCCGGCTCGATCTTCCTGAAAATGCCGGCCGACATTTCCAGCCATTCCTTCACTTGCGCGCCGGTGATTTCGACGGCGCGCACCGTGTTCGGATAGAGATAGAGGTCGGCGACGTTCTTGATGGCGATGTCGCCCACCGGCACGTCGGTATAGTAGTCGGCGCCGTTGCGCCCGCCGGCCTTGAAGGGTGCTGCCGCCGACAGCAGCGGCACATCCTTCCACTGCGTGCTCTTCAATATGTCCTTGAGGTACCAGCTCTGCGCCTGGTTGACGATCTGCACCGACGGATCGTCGGCGACCAGCGCGAAATAGGAATAGAGCGGCGCCGAGGTCTTGCCGACCGGTCGGCGGACATAGGCAAGTGTCGCCTCATGGTCCGCCTTCAGCGCATCGACGACGCGCTGGTCGTCCGCCACCGTCGGCTTGTTTGCCTTGTCGACGCGCTCGTAGATCGGCCTTGCCTCAGATGTGGCCGAGGCTACGCGCCATTTCGATCCGTCCCGTTCCAGAAGCAGATCGATCAGTCCCATATGCGAGCCCCAGAAACCGCCCATCACGGCGGGCTTGCCCTGCAGCGTGCCTTTCTCGGTGTCGACGCCATCGAGCGCCTGAAAATCCTTCTTGCCGGGGAAGACCAAATGCTGATGGCCGGTGAACACCGCATCGATGCCTTCGACGCCGGCGACGAAGAAGGAGGCGTTCTCCATGCCGTCGCCCTGCTTGATATCGATGCCGGAATGCGAGAGCGCGATGACGATGTCGGCGCCCTCCTCCTTGATCTGCGGCACCCATGCCCTGGCCGCCTCGACGATGTCGCGCGTCCTGACATTGCCTTCCAGGTTCTTCAGGTCCCAGACCATGATCTGCGGCGGCACGAAGCCGATGATGCCGATCTTGATCGGCTGCTCGACGCCCGACCCGTCCTTGATCTTCTTGTCGAGGATGACATAGGGCTTGAGGTAGAGCTTGTCGTCGCGCGGTTTGGCGGCAAGCTCGGTGCCGCGGATCAGATTGGCGCAGACGAAGGGGAAATTGGCTCCGGCCAGCACCTTGTCGAGGAACGACAGGCCGTAATTGAACTCGTGATTGCCGAGCGTCGAGCATTCATAGCCCAGCAGGTTCATGCCCTTCATGATCGGATGCAGATCGCCTTCCTTGAGGCCCTTTTCATAGGCGATGTAATCGCCCATCGGATTGCCCTGCAAAAGATCGCCATTGTCGATCAGCATCGCATTGGTGGCTTCCTTGCGCACCGCCGCGATCAGTGAGGCCGTCCGCGACAGGCCCATCGTGTCGTTGGCTTTGTCTGCGTAGTAGTCGTAAGGCAGCACATTCACATGGATGTCGGTGGTCTCCATGATCCTCAGATGCGCCTGATTGGCCTGCGCGCGGGCGGAAAACGGATGGAGCATGATCAGCGCCCCGCTGGCGGCCGTACCGGCAAGAAAACTACGGCGGGAGACGGGGTAATTGAGATGCGGCATTGGTTTTCCTTCCCAGCGACGTGACAAGATCCCAGCCCCGAGCGGAAGCTTCGCGCCGAAAACCGGCCATGTCCATCGGGAAGTCAGTCGATCAGCTAAAGGTGACGGCTGGATGAATATCCTTGGCCGCGGTTGAGAACCTCAGCCCTTGTTATCATCGCCCTGGGTGATCAGCCGCGCGCTGCGCTGGCCGGTGAAATAGATCCATAGCCAGCTAAGCGACACCGACAGCCGGTTGCGGAAGCCGATCAGGAAGTAGATATGCGCCACGCCCCACAGCCACCAGGCGAGCCATCCCGTGAGCTTGATCGAGCCGAAATCGATCGCGGCTGCCCACTTGCCGATCGTCGCCAGGTCGCCGGCATGTTTGTAGCGGAAAGGGCGAGGCGCGCCATCGCCGGCCAGCCGCGCCCTGATCGTCGCGGCAACATGCTTGCCCTCCTGCTTGGCGGAGGGCGCCACGCCTGGCACCGGCTTGCCGTCCGGCCGCAAGACATGCGCTGTGTCGCCGATGACGAAGATCTCCGGACTGTTCGGCACGGTCAGATCGGGCTCGACCATAACCCTGCCCGCCCGGTCCACCGGCGCGCCAAGCCACTCTCCCGCGGGCGAAGCCGCTACGCCGGCGGCCCACAGGATGGTTCGCGCCGGCAGATGCGTATCGCCAAAGACGACGCCTTCGGCATCGAGGCGCGTGACGGCGCGGCCAAGCTCGACCGTGACGCCCCGCCGCTCCAGCGCCTTGCGGGCATAGTCGGACAGCTTTGGCGCGAAATTGGCTAGGATCCTGTCTCCGGCCTCGACCAGCACCACACGCGCCTCACGCGTGTCGATGTTGCGGAATTCGCCGCGCAGCGTTTCATGCGCGAGTTCCACAATGGTGCCGGCAAGCTCCACGCCGGTCGGGCCGCCGCCGACGATGACCAGTGTCAGCAGTGCCTGGCGCTTGGCCGGATCGGTCTCGCGCTCGGCCTGCTCGAAGGCGAGCAGGATGCGCCGGCGAATGGTGGTTGCGTCTTCAAGCGTCTTCAGCCCGGGCGCGAAAGGCTCCCATTCGTCGTGGCCGAAATAAGCATGACGCGCGCCGGTGGCGAGCACCAGCGTGTCGTAGGGAACAGAACTGCCGTCCTCAAGCAGCACGCGTTTGCCTGGACGGTCGACGCCGGTGACGTTGCCGAGCAGGGTCGTCACGTCCTCGCGCTTGCGCAGCAGATGACGGATCGGCCAGGCGACTTCCGAGGTCGCCAGCGAGGTGGTCGCCACCTGGTAGAGCAGCGGCTGGAAAAGGTGATGGTTGCGCTTGTCGATCATGGTGATGCGCACGGGTGCGCCGGCCAGCGCCCGGGTGAGTTCGAGACCGCCGAACCCTGCGCCGACGACAACGACATGATGGCTGGTTTCACTCATCGCATTCACCCCTGTTTGTCTCCCTTTATCTAGTGATTTTTGTGCACCGCAACAATGTCGGGGCGAGCTAGATTGCCGCTTAAGGCTGCCCAGGACTCGTCGCCGGATGTCGCGAATGCCTATGTCGGCAAGCATGGACGGGTATAGCCTTGCAGGGGCTGGAACCACGGGAGTGAAGCATGGCCAACGACGATGACAAAGATGGCAAAGGGCGGGCGCAATATTCTTCGCCACCTTGCTTCATGCACGAACTCGATCCGGAATTTCGCGCGCCATTGACCGACTGGACCGATGTGCGCCGTTGGCGCAAGGCCGAGCGCGAGCGTCTGATCGCGGCACGGTTGGCGGTTTCCGCCGATGCGCGGGTGGCGATGTCGCGGGCTATCGCCGAAGGGCTCGACGCGGCAATCGGCGACATTGCCGGCCGCATGGTCAGCCTCTATTGGCCGTTTCGCGGCGAGCCGGACCTGCGGCCGTGGATGGCGTCGATCAACGAACGCGGCGGCCGCACGGCGCTGCCCATCGTGATCGAGAAAGGCCAGCCGCTGATCTTCCGCGCTTATGTACCCGGCGACCGGCTGGAAAAAGGCATCTGGAACATCCCGATCCCGGCCGAAGGCGAGCCGGTGCTGCCCGACATCGTCATCTCGCCGATCGTCGGCATCGACCCGCGAAACTACCGCCTGGGCTATGGCGGTGGCTTCTTCGACCGCACGCTGGCTGCCATGCCGTTCAAGCCATTGGTCATCGGCGTCGGCTACGACCTGCAGCGCATAGCCACCATCTACCCGCAGCCACACGACATCCCGATGGACCGGCTCGTCACCGAGGCCTCCGCCGTATTGCAGCGCAGTGTCACCTGACAAAAATCCGACTTGGTCGATAAATAATCTTCAAAAAGGAACACGCTGCGGAGAACCGTTTCGACAACGGATGACAAGATGATCGGACGAACCATAGCGGCTGCCCTTGCAATTGCGTTCTCCCTTTCGCCCTCGCATGCGCAACCACAGCATCGTTTGCCGAGCGGTTATAAATGGGGCCGCTGCCTGCTTGTTGTTGACGGTCAGACCCGCATATCCGGAAGATGCTCCTATCAAATCGAGACGGGCGGCGATTTTAACATCCAGGGACGCAAGCTAGTTTTTGCAGGGATCGACTATCCTGATCCGCATAGTGGCGCTGGCGAAATGTCCAAAGATTACTGGGCGGTTGTCTACAAGGACGGTGATATCTGGGCAGGCTATGCGAACTCGGACATTCCCGAAACTCACGGGGATGAACGTTGGGAAGAACTTCGCCGCGAAGGCGCGTGCTATATCGGAAAGAACATCCGTATATGCCTTTGGCGTTAAGCCAGTTCCGGCTTCATGCCCATGGCCGTGCGATCGACGATCTCGCGCAGGGCAAACGACGAATTGATCTTGGTCACGTGCGGCATCGCCGACAGCCATTCCTTGTGGATGCGCTCATAGTCGACCAGGTCCTTGGCGGCGATGCGCAGGATATAGTCATATTCGCCCGACATCAGGTGGCAGGACAGCACATTGGGGCAGCGCTTGATCGCCGCCTCGAAATCCGACAGCGTCTTTTCGAATTGTCCCGACAGCGATATGTGCACGATCGCCGTCATCTGGTGGCCGAGCGCTGCGTTCGAAAGCCGGGCGTGATAGCCGCGGATGGTGCCGGATTTCTCCAGATTGTCGAGCCGGCGCGAACAGGCCGACTGCGACAGGCCGACCCTTTCGGCGAGCGCCGCATTGGGTATGCGGCCATCCTTCTGCAGTGCCTCGAGAATGGCGATATCGATCCGGTCGAGCGGCATTTCTCGTGATTCCTGCGAAATTTCCTTGATTTCGCGCAACGATTATCGAAACGCGTGACCCCGCGCAAGCGCATTCGCAAACACCTGCGCAACGATTCGTGGTTCACTCGGTTGATACAGGGAACGAGCCCGAAGGGCCGGATCAGGAGAAGACTATGCGCGTCGGCTGCCCCAAGGAAATCAAGAACCACGAATACCGCGTCGGCCTGACGCCGGGCTCCGTCCGCGAATATGTCGCGCATGGTCATGAAGTGCTGGTCGAAAGCGGCGCCGGCGCCGGCATCGGCGCCGATGACAATGCCTACCGCGCCGCCGGCGCCACCATCGCCAGGACCGCCGCCGACGTGTTCGCCAAGTCCGACATGATCGTCAAGGTCAAGGAGCCGCAGCCCAACGAATGGGCGCAGCTGCGCGACGGCCAGATCCTCTACACCTATCTTCACCTGGCCCCGGATCCGGAGCAGACCAAGGGCCTGCTCGCGTCCGGCGTCACCGCAATCGCCTATGAGACCGTAACCGACGACCGCGGCGGCCTGCCGCTCTTGGCGCCGATGTCGGAAGTTGCCGGCCGCCTGTCGATCCAGGCCGGCGCGACCGCGCTGCAGAAGGCCAATGGTGGCCGCGGCGTGCTGCTCGGCGGCGTGCCCGGCGTACTGCCCGGCAAGGTCACGGTGCTCGGCGGCGGCGTCGTCGGCCTGCATGCCGCCCGCATGGCGGTCGGCCTCGGCGCCGACGTCACCATCATCGACCGCTCGATCCCGCGCCTGCGCCAGCTGGACGACCTCTTTACAGGCCGCGTCCACACCCGCTACTCCACAGTCGAGGCGCTTGAGGAAGAATGCTTCTCGGCCGACATCGTCGTCGGCGCCGTGCTCATCCCGGGTGCTGCTGCACCCAAGCTGGTGACCCGCGAAATGCTGTCGGGCATGAAGAAGGGCTCGGTGCTGGTCGACGTCGCTATCGACCAGGGCGGCTGCTTCGAGACTTCGCACGCCACCACCCATGCCGAGCCGACCTATGAGGTCGACGGCGTGATCCATTACTGCGTCGCCAATATGCCGGGCGCCGTGCCGGTGACCTCGGCGCACGCGCTCAACAACGCGACGCTGCATTATGGCCTGCAGCTGGCCGACAAGGGCCTGAAGGCGCTGGTCGACGACCACCATTTGCGCAACGGCCTCAATGTCCACAGGGGCAAGATCACCAATCGCGCCGTCGCCGAAGCACTCGGCTATGAGCTGGTCGAACCGAAAGTGGTTCTGGCGGCCTGACCAGACCTGGCATTTTTGCCTCCCTCACCCGCCGGTTGTGCCGGCGGGTTTTTCTTGGCTACCAAGACCGCAAAACGCCCGCTCCAGGGCAAGGCGCAGCCCTCACGACAGCACTTTTGCCTATCGATGTGGCATTTTTGTCATTCCAATATTAGCGAGCAGCCTGTTAGAACACGGACGGGTTTGTTCTATGCTAAGGGGCTAAAATGTTCATTTCTGCTAAATCCGTTCTTCTCGGCGCCGTTTCGGCAATGGCTTTGATATCGGTAGCGCATGCCGCCGATGTTGTGCAGCCGGTGGAAGAACCTGCCGGCTTCAACTGGAGCGGCGCCTATGTCGGCATCGGCGGCGGCTTCGGCGCCACCGTGCACCGCATCAGCGTCGACCCGGTGATCGACTTCAACGGCATCGGCGGCAACGGCGTGTTTGGCGAAATCACCGCCGGCTACGACTACATGGTCTCTGAACGCTTCCTGCTCGGCGGCTTCATCGACGCCAACATCGGGAATATCGGTCCGTCGATCAGCCTTCCGGGCGCTGATATCGACCTGACGAACGCTTATGGCTTCGACGTCGGCTTGCGCGCCGGCTATCTCTTGAACCCCGATACGCTCGGCTATGTGCTCGGCGGCTACACCTGGAATCATTTCAAGCTGGAAGGGTCCGGAGGTTTGGACGGGCTTGAGTTTACCGAGGATCGTGGCGGCTATGTTCTCGGCGTCGGCATGGAAACCGTGCTGCGCGGCAACTGGACGATTAAGACCGAGTACCGCTACGCCAACTATGGCGACGACTCGGTGGCTGACCTCGGCATTATCGGCGGCCCGGGAACCTCTCTGGATGTCGAGCCGTCCAGCCACACCTTCCACATCGCGGCCAACTACCGCTTCGGCGCCCAGAATGGCGGCGGTGCCTCGTTTGCTGCCCCGACCTACAACTGGACCGGCTTCTATGTCGGCGGCGCGCTTGGTGCCGGCACCGTGGTGCATGACCTGACGCTCGCCAGCGCCCTCGAATTGGATGGCATCGGCGGCGAAGGCGTGTTCGGCGAGGCGAGCATCGGTTACGACCATGATTTCGGCGGCTGGGTCGCCGGCGTTCTGGTCGACGCCCGCTATTCCGGCATACGCTCGAAGCTGGACATTCCGGGTGGGTCGATCAAAGGCGATGCCGACTATGGCTTCGATGCCCTGGCCCGCATCGGCGCCAAGGTCAACGAATCGACGCTGGCCTATGTCCTCGGCGGTTACAGCTGGCAGCATTTCGACCTGCATGCCTCCTCGCCCGTTGGCGACATCATCGACTGGGGCTCGAGCGGCTTCTCGGTCGGCGGCGGCCTGGAAACGGCCGTTTCCAGCAACATGACGCTTGGTCTCGAATACCGCTATTCGCAGTATGAGAAAGAGGATTTCGGGTCGGGCGGCTTCCTCACCGACGAGCCTTCCTTCCAGACCGTTCGCCTCGGCGCGAAGTATAAATTCAACTAAAAAGCCGCTCCGGCAACGGTCGAAGCCCGTCGGTCAATTCCGGCGGGCTTTTTCTTTGCGCAAAATTCCTGGCGCCGGAATTGAACAGGCTGGCGGACAACAAAAAAGCGGAGCCAAAGCCCCGCTTCCTCGGTCATCGAGATCCCCGCCGGTTCATCCGCGGTCGGCAATCCATCGACGCTGGTCTTTTAGCGCGAGAATGCGACGGGAGTACGACAAGTCCCAACCGGCATCGGCGTGAGTCGCCATGGCCGGCGACGATCGCGGTGCTGTGTGAAGTGCTTCACATCCGCCATTCGAAAAGCATGCGCAGACAGAGCTGCCAACTTGACGGCTCGTGCCGTCACACGGTTCCCAACTGCCCGCCAGACCACCGGCGGGCATCTTTTTGTCAGAAACGCTCGATGCGGCACTGATAACAATTGTTGCGCGCCGAGCGGACGTGGACATAGGCGATGTCAGCGCGCTCAAACAGCGTCTCTGCCCGCGCCGCAATGCCGCCAGTCGGAATGACGCCGCCGCTGCCATAGACGATGCGGTCATCCGCACCATAGCCGCGCACGATATAGTCGCTGCTGTCAAGCATCTCTGGAAGCGCTTCCGTCTCGGCTGCGCGTTCGCATTCCTGCGCATGCAGGAAGATCGGTCCTGTCTCGGCGTAAGGCTGCAACGCCGGAAACGGCCGATAGGCCATGATCAGATAGCCATCGCCTTCGGCGACGTTTCTCAGGCAATGCCGGCACGGCACCCCGTCGCCATCTGAAACCTTCCGCTCAGGCGTTTGGCCATAGGCGTCCGCCCCGCCGCGCTGCAGCGCTCTCACATCTTCAGTCGGCAAGGCTTTGAAGTGAACGGTCATGGCTGAATCTCCGGTGTCGTTGACCGGAAAATATGCCGCCGCATAGGTGCTTCCCACCCGATTCCTGCCAAGGCTGCCGGCCATTTCAAGCCGGACTGCTCAGAACCCTGGCTTGATCAGTGGATGAAATCGTCGAAGCGGCGCAGCGTCACCCGGCGATTGCGCCACTTCTCGTCCTGGGTCCGCACGAGCAGGAATTCCTCGCCATGAACGGTCGGTTCGGCCTTCAGTCGGAGAAAGTCACGGCCGCATGACGCTGGCCGAGCGCTCGGCGAACGACAGCGGATGCACGGTCTCCTTCTTTTGCGCCACCGGCGCAAAACCGAGCTTCTGGTAGAGCGGCAAGGCAGCCGGATGGTCGAGCGTGCAGGTCTGCACCGTCACCCGTTTCGGCCCATACGACCATGCTGCGGCGATCGCCGCACCGAGGAACCAACGGCCGATGCCTTGCCCGGTCGCATGTTCCATCATGCCGAAATAAGCGAGTTCGACTTCCTCTGGCAAATGCGGCTTGAGGTCGAAGAACCCGGCCGGCGCGCCGTCGAGATAAAGCACCCTGATGTCGCGGTCCTCGCGGTGGATGCCGGCGGCAAGCTCGTCATCGTCCAGCCTCAGCACATTAACCCAATGCCATTTGCGCCCGACCCGATCCATCAGATAACGGTAGAAATGCAGCGGAATGTCCTTGGTCCTGAGCAGCGCAATCTGCCTGTTGTAGGGCAAGGGCGGCGAATAGGCCGGCGGCACATGCATTTCCAGAAACGTGACGGTGACCTCGATGTCGTCCAGCGCGCCGTTTTCCATCGCCATCATCCCTTGCCCGTCACCACGGGCGTGTCTGCCAGCCCGCCCCATTCCGTCCATGAGCCGTCATAGAGTCGGTTGTCGGTGTGACTGAGCGTCTCCAGCGCCAGAGTGACCACAGCCGCAGTTATGCCGGAACCGCAAGAGGTGACGACCGGTTTCGACAGATCGATACCGGCATCCTCAACGGCCTTGCGCAACTGGTCCTTCGACAACAGCGCGCCATCCTGTGACAGCGCCGAATAAGGCAAATTGTGCGCGCCGGGCATGTGGCCGGAGCGAACACCCGCGCGGGGCTCTGGCTCGGCGCCGGTGAAGCGGCCCGCGCCTCGGGCGTCCGCAATCTGGCTCTCGCCAGTCTCGACGATGCGGCGCATGTCGGCAAGGCTGGCGACGCGAGCGGCATCGAAATCGGCATGAAACACATTCGGCGCGATCTTGGTCGGCTCCGCCGTCACCGGCCGGCCCGCCGCCTTCCAGCGGTCGAAGCCGCCGTCGAGCACATAGACCTGGAACACGCCCATGACGCGGAACATCCACCAGGCGCGCGGCGCCGAGAAGAAACCCGGACCGTCATAGACGACAATGGTGTCGTCGGCCGAAATTCCCATGGCGCCGACATATTGCGCGAAATGCTGTGGCGAGGGCAGCGTGTGCGGCAGCTTGGCATCAGGATCGGAGGCCGCATCATGATCGAAGAATCGCGCGCCCGGAATATGCGCAGCCTCATACTCGGCGCGCGCATCGCGCTTCTGCGCCGGCAGATACCAGGATGCATCGACGATCGTCAGGCCGGGCTCGCCAAGACGGCTCTGCAACCAGTCCGCATCGACGGTGAAAGGGCTGTCATCGGCCATTGTTCTTCTCCTGCTCCGCCTTGGCGAGGCATTGCTTCCTGTTGACCATGATCGTCCCCGAAAACCGGCTTCCACTTTTCGGGATCATGGTTCGTTCAAGCTACCGGCGGCGGTCCGAAGCGAATGCGAAAACGCCGGTTTTCGCGGCCCTTCTTCTCGATCTTGCCGATATGGATTTCACCGACTTCGCCGGTGCTTTTGACATGGGTGCCGCCGCAGGGCTGGCTGTCGATCGAAGCGTTGTCGCCGATGCAGACCAGGCGGATCTTGCCGGTGCCGGCGGGCGGCCGGACATTCTTGGATTTCACCAGGCCAGGATTGGCTGCCAGTTCCTCGTCGGTGATCAGCCTGATGAAGATCGGATGATCGGCTCGCACCAGTTCCATCAGCCCGGCGGTGACGTCTTCCCTGGTGAAGCCGGCATCGGGAGCGTCGAAGTCGACGCGGCTGTCATCTTCGGAAACCGCAGCACCGGTAATCGGAAACGGACAGACTACGGTGAGCAAATGGCAAGCTGCGTGCATGCGCATCAGGAGATGCCGCCGCTCCCAGCCGATGGCGAGTTTCACCCGCTCGCCGACCTCGGGTGCCGGTTGCTCCGGCGCCGGCACATGGATGATCTCGTCCTTGGTCTCGCCGGTGATGGTGGCGGCAATGGCGATGCGGCTGCCGTCGGCGCGCTCTAATGTGCCGGTATCGCCAGGCTGGCCGCCCGATGTGGCATAGAAGATGGTCCGGTCGAGAATGATGCCGCCGCGCTCGTTGATGGCGACAACAGTGGCGTCAGCCGCTCTGAGATAGGCGTCGTCGCGAAACAGCGCTTCTGTTCTGTGCGCCATCAGGCGACCTTCTCATACGGCACCGGAATTGTGCTGCGCTCATCCATCCAGCCCGGCACCGGCAGGTTCTTCTCGCGCAGGAATTCCGGGTTGAACAGCTTCGACTGGTAGCGCGTGCCATAGTCGGCAAGGATGGTCACGATGGTGTGGCCGGGGCCAAGCTCGCGCGCCAGCCGTATCGCGCCGGCAATGTTGATGCCGGTCGAACCGCCGACGCACAGGCCTTCTTCCTGGATCAGGTCGAAGACGATCGGCAGCGCTTCCTCGTCCGGCACCTGGAACGAGAAGTCCGGCGTGAACCCATCGAGATTTGCCGTGATGCGCCCCTGCCCTATCCCTTCGGTGATCGAGCTGCCGTCGGACTTCAATTCGCCACTCGTGTAGAAGGAATAGAGCGCCGCACCTAGCGGATCGGCGAGCGCGATCTTGACGTTGCTGCTCCTGGCCTTCAGCCCGAATGCGACGCCGGCCAGCGTTCCGCCCGAACCCACCGCCGAGACGAAACCGTCGACCTTGCCGCCGGTCTGCGTCCAGATTTCTTCCGCCGTGGTGCGGATATGGCCGTCGCGATTGGCAACGTTGTCGAACTGGTTGGCCCAGATCGCGCCGTTCGGCTCCGACCTCGCCATCTGCTCGGCCAACCGCCCCGACAGTTTCACGTAATTGTTGGGGTTCTTGTAAGGCACCGCCGGCACCTCGATCAGCTCGGCGCCAAGCAGCTTGATCGTGTCCTTCTTTTCCTGGCTCTGGGTGTCGGGAATAACGATCACTGTGCGATAGCCCAGCGCCTTGGCAACCAGCGTCAGGCCGATGCCGGTATTGCCTGCCGTGCCTTCGACGATGACCCCGCCCGGCTTCAACAGCCCGCGCTGTTCGGCGTCGCGGATGATGAACAGGCCTGCGCGATCCTTGACCGACTGGCCGGGGTTCATGAACTCGGCCTTGCCCAGGATTTCGCAGCCGGTCTGCTCCGAGGCCTTGTTGAGGCGGATCAGGGGCGTGTTGCCGATCGCTTCGATCACAGAACGGGGCATCCGGGATTCCTTATGTAGCTGCGGCGAGACCCTAGAAACCCGAAGCTTGCGTTTCAAGGCAAGAATTCGCCTGGTCCAGTCGCATTTCGGGCACTGCAATCTCCCGCGGCCGGACAACGCGCGATGACGATCATTTCAACCAGTACGGAAAAGCGCTCTTTTCATTCGATTTTTTCACCGCTAGAGCACTAATGACAGATCGGCAGGGCGCAGAATGACACTTTACCGGGCCAACCCGAAGCACGGCGTCGCCTGGATAACCGGCGGCAGCAGCGGCATCGGCCGTGCGCTGGCAAAGGACCTCGCGGCAAAGGGCTTTGTCGTCGCGGTCACCGCACTCGACGGCGACCCACTCGACGCGCTCATCGTCGAGACTGCGCAGATGCCGGGACGTGTCGTCGCCTACCCTTGCGACGTCACCGATGAGCCGCGCATGGCAAGCACGGTGGCGGCGATCGAAAAGGAGCTCGGCCCGATCGTGCTCGCCGTCTTCAACGCCGGCAACTACATCGCCACGCCCGGCGAAGACCTCAGGGTCCGCGACTTTCGCCAGACCTTCGAGGTCAACTATTTCGGTATCATCAATGGCCTCGTCCCACTCATGGAGCGCATGCGCATCCGTGCGCGCGGCCATATCGTGCTTGTCGGGTCGGTCACCGCCTATTTCGGCTGGCCGACCACGGCGGCCTATGGCGGCTCGAAGGCGGCGATCAACATCCTGGCCGAGTCGCTGAAATACGATTTCGACAAGATGAATGTCCGCATCCAGGTGATGAATCCGGGCTTCATCGACACGCCGTTGACCGAAAAGAACATGCTGCCGATGCCGGGACTGATGCCGGTCAACCGCGCCTCGCGACGCATGCTGCGCGGCATCGAGCATGGCGGCTTCGAGGTTACCTTCCCTCACCGGCTGAGCTGGGGGCTGAAGCTGCTGGCACTGCTGCCAAGGCCAGTCTGCCGGTGGTTCATCAGCACGGCGACCCGCTGGACAGGGCGGCCGCTGAATTTCGACCGCAAGCCGCCGAACGAATAGCTGTCCACAGCCCGGCTGTTGCCTGACTGCACCGGCCGCCATAGGCTTTAGAATTGTTGTGGTGTCTGAGATGGGGCGACGGATCGTGCTTGCGGTGCTGGGCGTCGTCATCATCCTTGTCCTGGCCTTCCTGCTTGGTCCGCGCGTTCCCGTCGACACCACGATCCATTTCGATGACAAAGTGATCGGCGACGACCCGCAAGCGTATGTCGCGCGCGAAGAGGCTGCCGTGCCCAAAGTCCGCGACGGGCTCGAGAAAGAAATCATCTGGGCCGATCCGATGGTTCACGCCAGGACGCCATTGGCGATCGTCTATATCCATGGCTTTTCGGCATCGAAGGGCGAGGTTCGCCCGCTGGCCGACGAGGTCGCCGACCAACTCGACGCCAACCTTTTCTACACCCGCCTCACCGGTCATGGGCAGGACGGCGCCGCTATGGCGCAAGGCAGCGTCAATGCCTGGATCAATGACTATGAGGAGGCGCTCGCCATCGGCCGGGCCATCGGCGACAAGGTGATCGTCGTCGGCACCTCGACCGGTGGCTCGCTGGCGGCATGGGCGGCGACTGAGCCTGGCGCATCGGACGGCGTCGCTGCAATCGCATTCATCTCGCCGAATTTTGGCATCAGGGCTTCAGGCGCCGAGCTGCTGACCATGCCCTGGGGCAGGCAGATCGCCGAGTTCGTCGGCGGCAAGGAGCGCAGCTTTCCGACCCGCAACGCGCTGCACGAGAAATTCTGGACGCACACCTATCCAATGGCGGCCGTGCTACCGATGGCGGCGCTGACCAACCTTGCCTACGCAGCGCCTGTGGAGAAGGCAACCATACCGGCGCTGTTCATCTTCTCGGATTCCGACAAGGTGGTGCGCCAGGATCGCACCCGCGAAATCGCCGGCCGCTGGGGTGCACCGCATGAACTGGTGCCCGTCGACGACAATGGCGATCCCGACGACCACGTCATTGCCGGCGACGCGCTGTCGCCCTCGACCACGGCTTTCCTGGCGCAGCGGATCGTCGTCTGGGTCAAGGCAATTACCGGGCAGCCCTAAACGAAAAGGACGGCCGAAGCATTGCCCCGGCCGTCCTCATATACAATCGTCAGCAATCAAGCCAGGCTCGACGAGCCTGACCGGTTCGTCTGATCACGCAGCCCGCGCCGCGGGCCGCTTGCCGCCGAAGCGGCGCTTGTTGTTGCCCTTGAAGGCCTTGGCGCCTTCCGGCTTGCGCTCGCTTGCACCCGCAAAGGCCGGCTTGTCACCAAAACGCTTCTTGGCGAAGCCGTTGTTCTGGCCACCGGGCCGCCTGCCGTCGCGACGGCCATTGCGGTCGTTGCGATCGTTGGCGGGCTCGAAGCGCTCGTTCTTTTCGGCCGGATTGCGCACCGGATCCGGGCTGCCGAGATGGTCGGCAACGATCGGCAGCTTGCTGCGGATGATGCGCTCGACCTGACGCAGCTTGCTGTTTTCGGAAGGATCGCAAAGCGTGATGGCGATGCCGTCCATGCCGTTACGGCCGGTACGGCCGATGCGGTGGACATAGCTTTCGGCCTCATCCGGCAGATCGAAATTCACCACATGGCTGATGCCGGGGACGTCGATGCCGCGCGCCGCGATATCGGTCGCCACAAGAATGCGCACCGAGCCCTCGCGGAAATCGTTGAGCGCCTTCTGGCGGGCGTTCTGCGACTTGTTGCCGTGGATGACGGCGGCCTTGAAGCCGTCGCGCTCGAGGTCCTTGGTCACCCGGTCGGCGCCATGCTTGGTGCGCGAGAAGATGATGACGGACTTCATCGCTTCGTCGGCGAGCATCGTCGACAGCACCTGGCGCTTCTGCTTGGTGCGGGCAAAGACAACGCCCTGCACGATTTCGGCAGCAGCGGTGCTCTGCGGCGCGACTTCGACGCGGATCGGGTTCTTCAACAGGCCCTTCGCCAGTTCGGCGATTTCATTGGGCATGGTGGCCGAGAACAGCACCGTCTGACGGTCGGGCGCGGTCGCCTTGGCGATCCGCTTGACGTCGTTGATGAAGCCCATGTCGAGCATGCGGTCGCCCTCGTCGAGCACCAGCCATTTGGTGTCGGAAAGGATCAGGTCGCCCTCGCGCACCAGGTCGGTCAGGCGGCCGGGCGTGGCGATCAGGATGTCGACGCCGGGCGCAACCTTCTTCACCTGGCTGAAGCGCGAGACGCCGCCAAGCACGAGAGCGGTTGAGACATGTGCGCCCTTGGCGAGGATCTTGATGGTGTCCTCGATCTGGACGGCGAGTTCGCGCGTCGGCGCCAGGATCAGCGCACGGGTGGTCTTGGCCCGGCGCTTGGTGCCGAGCGCGATGATCTTCGACAGGATCGGCAGCGCGAAGGCCGCGGTCTTGCCGGAGCCGGTCTGGGCGATGCCGAAGATATCACGGCCTTCCATCTGCGGCGGGATCGCCTGCGTCTGGATCGGCTTCGGCTCGGTGAAGCCGGCGCCATGCGTCGCCTTGAGCAGCGCGCCGGTGATCCCAAGAGCTGCGAAACCGGTAAGGTCCGCAGTGGTGCCGGTCGAGATTGCGTTACCGGCTGAGGTGTTTTCGTTGGTCAAAATAGTCTTCTTTCACGCGGTCTTGGCCGCAAACATCGATGGCGGCAGGGCGCAACCTGCCGTCGAAAAATTTGCTATGAAACGACAAGGCGGGCGGACGGTAACGTCCACTCGGCTGCGCTGTCGTGCCCGCAGGCGTCATGCCACGGGGCTCTTTCGCCACTTCGTGATGTATCGGAAAGAGAGGCCGATATACCGGAAAGAGGGAAAACAGACGCAACCAGTCTCATTTGTCGAGAAGGCCGGAATCTCCGGCCCAAGCGCCTATGGGCTGCATATGGCTGAGTTCGCTCCGGAATGCAAGGGGCCACATGTTGCAGCGCAATAATCGAGGCCGAAAGCGGCGCTTGCACACGCCTGCAGGCATCATTACCACAAATGCAGCTGCCATTTCTGGAGACCGAGCGATGAAGGACGTGCTGAAGGAACTCGAGCGCCGCCGCGAGATCGCCCGCATGGGTGGCGGCCAGGCCCGCATCGACGCCCAGCACAAGAAGGGCAAGCTGACGGCGCGCGAACGTACCGAGGTCTTTCTCGACGAAGGCTCGTTCGAGGAGTTCGACATGTATGTCGAGCATCGCTCGACCGACTTCGGCATGGAGAAGACCAAGATCGCCGGCGACGGCGTCGTCACCGGCTGGGGCACCGTCAACGGCCGTCCGGTCTACCTCTTCGCCAAGGATTTTACCGTGTTCGGCGGTTCGCTGTCGGAGGCGCATGCCGAAAAGGTCATCAAGGTGCAGGAGATGGCGCTGCGCAACCGCGCGCCGATCATCGGCATCTACGACGCCGGGGGCGCCCGCATCCAGGAAGGCGTGGCGGCCCTTGGCGGTTATGCCGAAATCTTCCAGCGCAACGTGCTGGCATCCGGCGTCATTCCGCAGATTTCCGTGATCATGGGCCCGTGCGCCGGCGGCGACGTCTATTCGCCGGCGATGACCGACTTCATCTTCATGGTGCGCGACACCTCCTACATGTTCGTCACCGGGCCGGATGTGGTGAAAACCGTCACCAACGAGACGGTGACGGCCGAGAGCCTTGGCGGCGCGTCCGTCCACACTACGAAATCCTCGATCGCCGACGGCGCCTACGACAATGACGTCGAGGCGCTGTTGCAGATGCGCCGGCTAGTGGATCTTTTGCCCGCGTCAAATACGTCGGAGCTTCCCGAGATCGAATGCTACCAGTCGGTCACCGACCATGACATGTCACTCGATCGGCTGATCCCCGACAACGCCAACAAGCCGTACGACATCAAGGAGCTGATCCTCAAAGTTGCCGACGAAGGCGATTTCTTCGAGATCCAGCAGAACTTTGCCAAGAATATCGTCACCGGCTTTGGCCGCGTCGAAGGCCGCACCGTCGGCTTCGTCGCCAACCAGCCGATGGTGCTGGCCGGCGTGCTCGATTCCGACGCCAGCCGCAAGGCGGCGCGCTTCGTGCGCTTCTGCGACTGTTTCTCCATCCCGATCGTCACCTTCGTCGATGTCCCCGGCTTCCTGCCCGGCACCGCGCAGGAATATGGCGGCTTGATCAAGCACGGCGCAAAACTGCTGTTCGCCTATGCCGAGGCGACCGTGCCGAAGATCACCGTCATCACCCGCAAAGCCTATGGCGGCGCCTATGACGTGATGGCCTCAAAACATCTGCGCGGCGACATGAACTATGCCTGGCCGACGGCGCAGATCGCGGTGATGGGGGCGAGAGGCGCGGTCGAGATCATCTACCGCAAGGACATCGGCGACGCCGAGAAGATCGCAGCCCACACAAAGGCTTACGAAGACCGCTTCCTGTCGCCCTTCGTCGCCGCCGAGCGCGGCTATATCGACGAAGTGATCATGCCGCACTCGACCCGCCGCCGTATTGCCCGCGCGCTGAGGATGCTGCGCAACAAGGACATGCAGAACCCCTGGAAGAAGCACGACAACATCCCGTTGTAACATCCAATGTCGCGACTGATCATCAGCGCCGGTCGGCGGTTTGGCAGGTTCACGGTCCTGTTTTTCGTTGTTCCCGCCCTCGTCATCTTCTGCGTCTGGATGTCCCTGCTCGACAACCATCCGATCTGGTTTATCGCCAGCGGCTTTGTCGTCATGCCGATCGCCACCACGGCCTTGGCATTTCTGTTCGGCACATTGTTTGCGGGCTTCCGACGCAGCAAGATCAAAGGCGTCAGTGAAGCAGAAGCGCCCGGCCTGTGGGCGCTGTGGCGGAGCGTCGCCGGACCGCGCCGTGCTGCGCGCACGGTTGTCATACTAGAGGGCAACCTGAACGCCAGCGTGCGCGAAGAGCGCACGCTTCTCGGCCTTCTCGGCAATCGGCTGTTTCTAACCATTGGCATCCCTCTCCTCGCAGTGACCGATGAAAGAGCGCTTACCGCGATCCTTGCCCATGAGGACGCGCATGTGCGCAACAAGGATACCAATGGCAGCCTCAATCTCGCTGAGTTCGAAAACGGTTTCGGATTTGTCTTCGAGTATGCCCCGCCCGGAACCACGATCACAGGCAGCCTGCTCCACGCCGCTATCGGCTGGCTGTCGCAATCGTTCGAGCGGGAAGAAATCCGGCTTTCGCGCGAAGCGGAGATCAAGGCAGATCGACACGCGGCATCCTCCGGCGACGCCGAGCACGCCGCACGCGCGCTGTTGCTTCTTGCCACGGCAGACGTGCATTTCACGGAGACGGTCTATGACCCTTTGCAGCATGAATTGCGAGGTGCTTTGCGTCCGCCGCGACCGCCGCTCGAGCGCATGCTGGAAGCTGCCGGCCAGCTGCGAGAACCCATTTGCCTCGATGTTTGCGCCCGCAAGGCGTGGGCAAGCCCGGATGACGCAAAGTCCACCCATCCATCATGGGCTCAACGGCTGGCGGCGCTTGGCTACACGGAGCCGCCCGACCTGGACCCGATCGCCGTGACCGCGCTCTCGACGCTGCTGAACTCGAGCGTAGCACAGCGCCACATTTCGGAATTCGACACCAAATGGACTGCGCGGATGGAAGACTATCTCCAGCGCTGAACTGGTGGTCGCCCAACTCGCAGGCTCACTCCTCTTCCGCCGCCCCGAACCTCGCATCCCTGGGGGCGCTGGTCGCGCTCGCCCAGGGCGTCGCGTGATTATCGATGCGCATCTGGAAGATGAAATAGGTCGGCGAGCAGTAGCCGATGCCTTTCACCTTGGCAGCACCCGGCGTGTCCGGCGGCAGCGACTGGCACATATAGTCCTCGCGGCAGAAATAATCAGCCGAGCAGGCTGGACGGTTGCCGCGGTTGACCGCGCCGCCGAGGCACTGGTCGAAATTGTTGGTGGCGACGCAGGTGTCGAATTTCTTGCCGCCGACCATGCCGCAAATTTCCGATGGCATCGGCTTGCCCGTCTTGAAGGCGGCGAAGCTGCGGTCCTTGTCGTCGCAGGCGCGATAAGCGATGCCTGCCGGTACGCCGATTTTCGGTGGCCGGCAGGTGTAGGCGGTCCGCGAAAGGGTCGGCGCAAAAGCGGCGAACTGGCCGGTGATCTTGTAGCGGTCGTTGAACGGCTGAGACGGGTTGCTGGAGATCGACCCGGTCAGGCAGGGATGGCCCGAAAACATCTTTGGACTGTCCTTGGGCAACAGACATTGCGCCAGCGTGGTGCGCACGCCTGAGGCCGTCGCCAGCGGCGTGCAGACGGTGCCGCCACCGCATTGCCAAGTCGCGCCGAAGCGTTTTGCATCATCCGGCATCAGGCACGGCATCGCGATCTCGGCCGGGGCGTAGCCGACATCGCCGGCATCGGTCCATGTCGCCGGCGGCGCGAAGGACAGCGGCCGGTAGCGGTTCGGCTCCTTGCCTTCTTCCGTCGCGCGCAGCCAGGCCTCACGTCGCGGAATCTCGGCATGGAGATGCGGCGAGATGCCGACCTCGATCCGGTTGAGAGGCGACGTCGTTTTGTCGTCGAGGCCGATGAAGTGAAAGCCGGCCGTCGAGCCTGCCTGGTGGCAGCCCTGGCAGGCGCCATTGTCCAGCCGCTCGACCAGCGCCTCCGGTGTCCGCACCAGTTTCAGCGCCGCATAGTCCAGGCCGGCGAAATCCGCTGGCTGGAACAGCGGCGTGAACGGATGGTTGGCCCGTCTCGCGCTGCCGAAGGTCGACCACGAGATGATTTTCTTCGCCAGGAATTCGTCGGGGATTTCGTAGACGCCGAGATCGACGGCCGCGACATTGGCGCTGACGTAGTCGGCGAGCCTTTTCTTGAGTGCAGCATTGTCCGAGAGCCGCGCAACGTCAGGCGTATTCTCCAGCGGCTTCTCGCTGATGGCAGCGCCATCGATGCCGAAGATCCGCATCAGATAGGCCGCCTGCCCGCCGAACTCGGTCTCCTGGCCCGAGGGAAAGCGCACCACTTGCGCGTTGAGTTCGAGCTGTTTGAAAGTCAGTTCCTCCGGTGCCAGCGGCCCGCCGACCAGCCAGCCGGCATCGACGTTTTCGTCGATCTGCGGTGTCCAGCGCCCGGCAACGCCGACGCAGCCGCCATCGGCATCCGGCGCCACGCTGTAGACGGCGTTGAAATTGAATGGCAGCCGCGATGCCAGAACCTTGCCGTTCTTGCGGAAACTGTAGGCCAGGCGATAGACAAAGCGCACCTCGCCACAGCTCTTGTCACCTTGCAGCGCGGTGAAGTCACGCCGGTCCAGCCGGTTGACGACGCCGACCAGGCGGAAGCGCGCGGCCTCGGTCTTCAGCCAGCGCATATCCATGATGCGGCCGACATTGCCGTCGGTCACCTCGTAGAGCGTGCGCCCGCCGGCCTTTATCTCGGCCCGCAGCGTGGCAATATCGGTCGCCACCATGTCGACAACAGCACGATAGGCCGGCACCTCACTGTAGAGCGTCTTCAGATCGTCCGCGCCGTCGACGGCGAAAATGCCGGCGAAGCCAAACCCCTTGGCATCGAGGGCGGCGAGCACCGCCGGATCGTCGACGATGGTCACCGGCTGCTCAGCGCGCACGCCATGCGAGGCGAACAGCGCGATGATGGCTGCAATGGCGAGCGCGAAACGCTTCATCCGATCGGCACCTTCTGCCGTGCCTCGACAAGTTCACGCAGCACCGGCACCAGCGCCAGCGGCAGATCCTCGGCGATCAGACCCGGTCCGAAGCGGCTGCCGGCCTCGGCATGGATCCAGACCGCTGCGCAGGCGGCCTCGAATGCCTGCATGCCCTGCGCCAGCAGCGCGGCGACAATGCCCGCCAGCACGTCGCCGGAACCGGCGGTGGCGAGCCATGGTGCACCATTGGCGTTGATCACCGCGCGGCCGTCCGGCGCCGCGATGACGGTGTCGGCGCCCTTGTAGACCATGATGGCGTTGGCTCGTTCAGCGGCTGCGCGCGCCTTGGCGAGTTTCGACTGCTTCTTGTCCTTCGCGATGTCGGGAAAAAGTCTGGCGAATTCGCCTTCATGCGGCGTCAGCACCAATACCGGCGCCAACGGGAGCAGCGCGGCGTCGAACAGGGCCTGAGGCTGATGCGCCAATGACGTGATGGCGTCAGCATCCAAGACAATGGCAGGGCGCTGAATTCCGAATGAACTCGTCGACGTGCGGTTTAGGTCAGCGACCGTCGCGATCAATTGCAACGCGAAATCCCCCACTTTGGGTTTCGGCCCGAGCCCTGGTCCGAACACAAGTACTTCGGGGTGCCTCGCCGACAAAAATTCCTGCACTTCCTCCATCGAACCGGCCTCGCGCAGCATGATCGATGTCAGATGCGCGGCGTTTACCTGCATGGCATTTTCAGGCGAGAGCACGGTCACCGCCCCTGCCCCGGCTCTGGCTGCAGCCATCGCCGACAGCCGCGCCGCACCTGTCGCGCTCGGCCCGCCGGAAAAGACGCTGACGTGGCCGCGCTTATACTTATGTGTATCGACCGCCGTTTTCGGAAAACTGTATAGCCAGAAATCAGGCGTGTTCTCGAACGTCTTGATCTTGAACTCATCGACGATCGCATCCGGAATGCCGATATCGGCGATGATGATCTCGCCGCAGAGGCTGCGCCCCGGCATCAGCAGATGGCCGGGCTTTTTCCGCACGAACGTAACCGTCACGTCGGCCTTGAAATAAGCGTTGCTCAAGCCGGTCTCGCCGGACACACCAGAAGGCAGATCGATTGACACCACAGGCACGCGCTCCGCCGCGGCCAATCCTGAGACGGCAGAGGCATGCAGGGATATCTTCTTCGACAATCCCGCACCATAGAGCGCGTCCACGACGACTTCACCCGGTTCCGGGTAGCAGTGTCCGATGTGCTCGACCGGCAGATTGCAGGCCTCGGAAGCTCGCGCCGCATCACTCCCGGGCTTCTGCTTGCCTTCGGCCCAGAGCGCCACATTCACACCAGCCTCGGCCAGCAACCGCGCTACAACATAGCCGTCGCCACCATTATTGCCGGGGCCGCACAGCACGTGCACGCGGCTTGCTGCGGGATAGCGTGCCAGGACCACAGCAGCGACCGCTTCGCCGGCGCGCTGCATCAGGCCATAGCCGTCGAGCGGACCGGCCGCGATCGCCAGCCGGTCGGCCTCGCCCATCTCGGCCGGCGACAGGACTTCATTGCTCATGGATTGCCGATCCGCATTTCGTTCAAGGCCGACCCCTTTGTCCCTATCGAGCATTGTCCAGTTTCGGATTCGAAGCAAACGGCCAGGTGCTGCGTTGGCGTGCGGCCAATCCTTTAGCAGACTGGTGCCACGGATCCGCGCGGGCCTGCAAAATGCGCAATCTGCCTAATTATCGTGCAGACGCCCGAAGCGGCAATGTGTAGGCTTCGGGCAGCTTTGCCGCAGCCGAAGCAGAGGATGACGCGAATGTGCATCCCGGCGCGGCGCGGCATTGGAATTGCGCGAAACCGCTTCGCGTGGGCTGAAATTGGCACAGTTCGTGCTTGATGGAGGCGCAAGCGGGGCGCACAACCCGTTTTTTTGGCAGTGGAGGCCACTTTTTACATGAAAAAGATCGAAGCGATCATCAAGCCGTTCAAGCTAGACGAAGTGAAGGAAGCGCTTCAGGAGGCCGGTCTGCAAGGCATTACCGTGACCGAGGCCAAGGGCTTTGGCCGCCAGAAAGGCCATACCGAACTCTATCGCGGCGCCGAATATGTCGTCGACTTCCTGCCCAAGGTGAAGATCGAAGTCGTGCTGGGCGACGACGCCGTCGAAGGCGCCATCGAAGCCATCCGCAAGGCGGCGCAGACCGGCCGCATCGGCGACGGCAAGATCTTCGTCTCCAACATCGAGGAGGTCGTTCGCATCCGCACCGGCGAAACGGGGATGGACGCCGTCTGAGCTTTCTGATTTCAGATTAACGTCTCCTCGAAACGTCATCACACAGGGAAGAAACGACATGACGACAGCCAAAGACATCATGAAGCAGATCAAGGACAACGACGTGAAATTCGTCGACCTGCGCTTCACCGATCCGAAGGGCAAGCTGCAGCACGTGACGATGGATGTCATCGAGGTCGAGGAAGACATGTTCGCCGACGGCGTCATGTTCGACGGCTCCTCGATCGCCGGCTGGAAGGCGATCAACGAGTCCGACATGGTGCTGATGCCCGATGCGGACACCGTCCACATGGATCCGTTCTTCGCCCAGTCGACCATGGTCATCCTGTGCGACATTCTCGATCCGGTCTCCGGCGAATCCTACAACCGCGATCCGCGCGGCACTGCCAAGAAGGCCGAGGCCTACATGAAGGCCGAAGGCATCGGCGACACCATCTATGTCGGCCCCGAAGCCGAGTTCTTCGTCTTCGACGACGTCAAGTACAAGGCCGATCCCTACAACACCGGGTTCAAGCTGGACTCGACCGAACTTCCGTCCAATGACGACACCGACTACGAGACCGGCAATCTCGGCCACCGCCCGCGCGTCAAGGGCGGCTACTTCCCTGTGCCGCCGATCGACAGCGCGCAGGACATGCGCTCCGAAATGCTGACCGTGCTCGCCGAAATGGGCGTGCGCGTCGAAAAACACCATCACGAGGTTGCCGCTGCCCAGCACGAGCTCGGCATCAAGTTCGACACGCTGGTCCGCAACGCCGACAAGATGCTGATCTACAAATATGTCGTGCACCAGGTCGCCAACGCCTATGGCAAGACGGCCACCTTCATGCCGAAGCCGATTTTCGGCGACAACGGCTCGGGCATGCACGTCCACCAGTCGATCTGGAAGAACGGCAAGCCGACCTTCGCCGGCAATGAATATGCCGGCCTGTCGGAGTCGTGCCTGTTCTACATCGGCGGCATCATCAAGCACGCCAAGGCCATCAACGCCTTCACCAACCCGCTGACCAACTCCTACAAGCGCCTTGTGCCTGGCTATGAAGCCCCGGTGCTGCTCGCCTACTCCGCGCGCAACCGTTCGGCCTCCTGCCGCATTCCGTTCGGCTCGTCGCCGAAAGCCAAGCGCGTCGAGGTCCGCTTCCCCGATCCGGGCGCGAACCCCTACCTCGCTTTCGCCGCCATGCTGATGGCCGGCCTCGACGGCATCAAGAACAAGATCCACCCGGGACAGCCGATGGACAAGGATCTTTACGATCTGCCGCCGAAGGAACTGAAGAAGATTCCGACCGTCTGCGGTTCGCTGCGCGAAGCGCTGCAAAGCTTGGACAAGGACCGCGGCTTCCTGAAAGCCGGCGGCGTCTTCGACGACGACCAGATCGACAGCTATATCGAGCTCAAGATGGCCGAAGTGATGCGCTTCGAAATGACCCCGCATCCGGTCGAATACGACATGTACTATTCGGTCTGAACGATAAGCCTCAGCGACAAGGAAAAACCCCGGCGTCAGTTCAGACGCCGGGGTTTTTGTTTGACCAATAGCAGACCGTAGACGTGGTAGCAGCAGGCTACGGCGCAGGCTTACGAAGCCTGCGCCGCTATAGATGCTTAGGCAGCCGCCGAAACCTGCGCGCTGGTCGAAACCTCCGCGATGGTCTTCAGGATCTGCGAAGCGATCTGGTAGGGGTCGCCTTGCGAGTTCGGACGGCGGTCTTCCAGGTAACCCTTGTAGTCATTGTTGACGAAGGAATGCGGCACGCGGATCGAGGCGCCTCGGTCGGCGATGCCGTAGCTGAAGCGGTTCCACGGAGCGGTCTCATGCTTGCCGGTCAGGCGCTTGTCGTTGTCCGGGCCGTAGACGGCGATGTGGTCCATCAGGTTCTTGTCGAATTGAGCCATCAGCGCTTCGAAATAGGCTTTGCCGCCGACTTCGCGCATATAGGCGGTCGAGAAGTTGGCGTGCATGCCCGAGCCGTTCCAGTCGGTGTCGCCGAGCGGCTTGCAGTGATACTCGATGTCGATCTCGTACTTTTCGGTCAGGCGCTGCAAGAGATAGCGGGCCATCCACATCTGGTCGGCGGCCTTCTTGGAGCCTTTGCCGAAAATCTGGAATTCCCACTGGCCCTTGGCCACTTCGGCGTTGATGCCTTCATGGTTGATGCCTGCTGCGAGGCAAAGGTCGAGATGCTCCTCGACGATCTGGCGCGCGATCGGGCCGACATTCGAATAGCCGACGCCGGTGTAGTACGGGCCCTGCGGCGCCGGATAGCCGCTCTCGGGGAAGCCGAGCGGACGGCCGTCCTTGTAGAAGAAATACTCCTGCTCGAAGCCGAACCAGGCGCCTTCGTCGTCGAGGATGGTGGCGCGCTTGTTGGACACATGCGGCGTCACGCCATCTGGCATCATCACTTCGCACATCACCAGCACGCCATTGCTGCGGGCCGGATCCGGGAACACGGCGACCGGCTTCAGCACGCAGTCGGAGCTGTGGCCTTCGGCCTGCTGCGTCGAAGAACCGTCGAAGCCCCACAGCGGCAGCTGCTCGAGCGTCGGGAACTCGGCGAACTCCTTGACCTGGGTCTTGCCGCGAAGATTGGGGACCGGGGTGTAACCATCGAGCCAGATATACTCGAGCTTGTATTTCGTCATTCTAGAGCCTCTCGTTGCTTGATCACCGAACCTGGATGACGCCGGCGCGCCGAGCCATCCAGCAGCCCAGCTGCCGGTCGATAAAATGCAAATCGTGTGCCACTTCAGTTGGTCAGGGTGCGGCAAAAATGCCCTTTCATCCCGCCGGTGATGGCAAGCCGCCTAAGCAATGCGCCCGGATCAATCAAAGGCAGAATTTGCTTAAATAACAGGCAAATGCAGATCTTTCTTTAGGCATCTTGCCTAAAAGGATTGCAGGACCTACCTTGATGGAAAGATGAATCGAAGAGCCTCTCCAGAAGAAAGGAGACCGACCATGGAAATCACCTCAGCCCGTCCGTCGGCCAAAATCCTGATATTCCCGGCGGCATCGCGTGTAACTGCCTCAAATTTAGGCGTAAAGGCCAAGTTTGCGGCAGAGCTTGCTTCGCTGCGCGATCACCCGCTTGCCCATGGCGAGGCCTGGTATCATGAGGCCGCCATTGCGGAGGCCGAACAGCCTCGCAAGAGCTAGGCGTCTTCCGCGCTGATAGATCGAACAGGCCCACAAATCAAAAACCCGGCGCGATCGCTCGCGCCGGGTTTGTGTTTGATACAGAGCGGTCGGCTACTGCTTGGTATGCAGGTCGGTGCCGAGCGTATCCCTGACGAAGATCATGCCGATGATCAGCGTCACCGCCGCGATCACCACCGGATACCAAAGGCCGTAATAGATATCGCCCTTGTAGGCGCTGAACGCGAACACGATCGCGGGCAGCAGGCCGCCGAACCAGCCATTGCCGATGTGATAGGGCAGTGACATGCCGCTGTAGCGGATGCGGGTCGGGAACATCTCGACCAGGATTGCCGCGATCGGCCCGTAGACCATGGTCACGTAGAGGACCAGGATGAACAGGATGCCAATGACCTTGGCCCAGTTGACCTGTGCGGGGTCGGCAAACATCGCGAACGCGCCCGCTGCCGGAACGCTGTAGACGGTCACCTCGGTGGCGCCCGCGGCTTCGTCCTTGGTCAGCACCTTGTCCTTGATCGCCTGTTCGGTCGGGACCGCGGTCTTTTCGCCGGCGCGGATGGCTGCCGCGTCGAGCTTCAGTTCAGGATTGGCCGCGACAAAGGCGTCGAGCTTCTGGTCGGCAACCTTGGCGGCAGCACGCTTCAGCGGATAACCGCCCCCCTGAAGCGCGAGATTGATACCCTTCTTGAAGGCAGCGTCGCTGGCAGCCTTCTTGTCGCCCGCGGCCTTGGCATCATAAGACGCCACGGTTTCGCTGCCGATCATGACACTCGCCGGGGTCCCCGCCGCCGCCGTCGAGACGATGTCGTAAGGCACCGAGTTCTTGGCAAGGAAATCGGTCGCGATATCGCACGAACTGACCGGTACGCGCGTGCCGGTCGGATTGAACTGGAAGTTGCAGTCTCCCGGAGCCGCCGTCACCGTGGCGCGCGTGTTCTGCTGTGCGGTGGCGAGCGCCGGATTGGCGGCCCAGGTCAACGCCTTGAACAGCGGGAAGGTGGTGACGACCGCCAGCGCAAGGCCGGCCATGATGATCGGCTTGCGGCCGATCTTGTCGGACAGCCAGCCGAAGAAGACGAAGAAGCCCGTACCGAGTGCCAGCGCAATGGCAATCATGATGTTCACCGACTGCGCGTCGACCTTGAGCACATTGGCCAGGAAGAACAGTGCGTAGAACTGACCATTGTACCAGACCACGGCCTGACCGGCGGTGAGGCCGAACAGCGCCAGGATGGCGATCTTGGCGTTTTTCCACTGGCCGAAGGCTTCCGACAGCGGCGCCTTGGAACTCTTGCCCTCTTCCTTCATGCGCAGGAAGGTCGGCGATTCCGAAAGCGACAGCCGGATCCAGACCGAAATGCCGAGCAGGATAGCCGAGACCAGGAACGGAATGCGCCATCCCCAGGCGTTGAAGGCGTCCTTGCTTACGGAATTCTGCACCAGCAGGATGACAATCAGCGACAGGAAAAGGCCGAGCGTCGCCGTCGTCTGGATCCATGAGGTGTAGAAGCCGCGACGGTCGTCCGGCGCATGTTCCGCGACATAGGTCGCGGCGCCGCCGTACTCGCCGCCAAGCGCCAGGCCCTGCAGCATGCGCAGCGCGATCAACAGGATCGGCGCCAGAATGCCCAGTGTCTCTGAACCCGGAAGCAGGCCGACAAGGAAAGTCGACAGACCCATGATCATGATGGTGACAAGGAATGTGTATTTGCGGCCGACGAGATCGCCGATGCGGCCGAACACCAGCGCGCCGAACGGGCGCACGATGAAGCCGGCGGCGAAGACCAGCAGCGTGAAGATGTAGCGGGTGCTTTCGGGAAACGAGTTGAAGAAGGTCAAGCCGATCGCGCCGGCCAACGCTCCGTAGAGATAGAAATCATACCATTCGAAAACCGCGCCCAGCGAGGAGGCGAAGATGACCTTCTTCTCCTCTCGTGTCATGCCGCGGCTGGCTCCGCCGGCGGTCGATGCCAATGCCATTGAACTGTCCTCCCGTGAATCGTCTGCCTTCGACGCTGGGCGTCATCGTCGGCGTTCCCTCTGAACGCGACTCGAACCAGCCATCAGCGTAAAAAATGACAGAAAGCGACCGCCGGAGGCAGACAGACCTTGGATTTATGACTTTGGTATTAGGTGCAGTGCGGCAAAGGCCGAGGATCAGGTCTTCAGCGCATCGAGCAGGCCGACGGCCGCCATCATGTCGCGTTTGCGGGCCGAGCGGCGTGCGACAGCCTCGGCATCCTGGCCCCAATGCTCGATCTGCCAGTCCTCGTCGACATGGCCGGCGGCCCAAGCCGCGTCGCCATCGAGCGCGCCGTAATCGACCGCCAGCGCCAGCAGCGCCGACCCGGTCAGCGAAGTCATGACATGGATTGCGGCCAGCCGCAGCGGCTCGGCACGCTGGGCAAGATGAGCGCCGAGCACTGCGATGCTCTCGCGCGGCTGCTCGACATGGATGATGCCCTCGGCGAGATTGAACCGAGCCCCTAATGTCGCTCTCGCCCAGTCGATCACCGGATCCCAATGCTGGTTCTGCCGCTCGACCAGCCCCTGTGGCGCGTCGGCGCGGTAGCAGGTCAGATCGGACGAGGCGAAGCGCAAGACGTCCTCCAGCACCGCCTGCGGGTCGCTGGCGACGCCGTCGATGGCGGTGTTGACCAGACGCAGCACCGGCATCGTGACCGGGTCGATGGTCTCGCCCTGTGCAGCGAACTCATTGGCGACCAGGGCGGCGGCCTTTTCGGTCGGCAGCGCCAGCAGCGCCTTGCCCGGCGTGCGCACCGGCTTGCCGTCGAGATGGACGGCAAAACCGTCCTCCACAGCTGCGACCGACACGTCCTTGTAGAAGCGCTTCGGCAGGTGCGTCTTCATCTGGATCTGCGCGCGGCGGACCGGATCCGGATCGGACAGATGCTTTCCCGCTTCGAGGTCGTTGAGGATGTCACGCATGGTCGAACTTTCTATCCAGGTACCTGCTTGCGCGCCGGCCGGTTGACGATGATCAGGCCGACTGCGATCAGCCCAAGCGCCACAAAGATCCTGGTCGTTGGCGCCTCGCCAAGAATGATAGCGCCGCAGAGGACGCCGAACACCGGCGACAGGAAGGCGAAGCTCGACAGGCCCGATGCCGGATAGCGCCTGAGCAGCCAGAACCACAGCACATAGGTGAAGGCAACTATATAGAGCGACTGGAACAGCAGCGCCAATGTCGGCAAGGCACTGACCGCGCGGATCGGCGGGCCGGCGAAAGGCAGAACCAGGACACCGACAATGGCCGCACCGGCCAGCTGATAAAGCAGCAATTTCTCGGCACTGGTCTCGACCAGTTTCGAACGCTTGATGACGATACTGGTCGCCGCCCACAGAATACCGGAGCCGAGGCTGAGCAGATCGCCCATCAAGGTCACGTCGGTGCCGCCGGCAATCCCGTCTGAAAACACCGCCACCAGGCCGCAGAAGGCGAGAACGAGCCCGCCAAGCTTGCGCGCGTTGATACGCTCACCGAGCAGGAAATGGCCGCCGATCAGGACCCAGAACGGCATGGTGTTGACCAGCAGTGTGTTGCGGGCAACGGTCGTGTATTCCAGCCCGATATAGAGGCACAGGAACTCGACGCCGAACAGCACGCCGACGATGATGCCGGCGACAAGCGACCCGTCGGCCTTAAACAGCCTGATGCCGCGCAGCCAGCACCAGCCGACCAAACAGAGCCCTCCAAAGATCCAACGTGAGAACAAGAAGAAAAACGCATCGAACCCCGAATAAGACATATAGACGGCTACGTAGTTCAGCCCCCAGGAAAAGGTCAACCCGACCATGATGGAAGCAGCCGCCAGATCGACCGCATCGCGGCGATCCAATACCGAGGCAACGGCCAATGTCAGTCCTCCGCGCTGGCGTCGTCGAAGCCGATCAGGTTCCAGCTCTGGCGCATATGCGGCGGCATCGGCGCGGTGACGTCGATGACGCCCTTGTCCGGGTGCGGAATGACGATGCGGCGCGCATGCAGATGCAGGCGGTTCTGAATGCCGCCCGGAAAGTCCCAGTTGGTGTCGGCCTCGAAATATTTGGGGTCGCCGAGGATCGGGCAGCCGATATAGGCGGCATGAACGCGCAGCTGGTGGGTGCGGCCAGTGTACGGCTCCATTTCCAGCCAGGTCATCGTCTGAGCCGCCTGCTCGATGATGCGATAGTAGGACACGGCGTGGTCGGCGCCCTTTTCGCCATGGGCTGCCACGCGCACGCGGTCGCCGTCCTCGGTCGGCTCCTTGATCAGCCAGGTCGAGATCTTGTCCTCACGCTTGGGCGGGACGCCCTTGACCAGCGCCCAATAGGTCTTCTTGGTCTCGCGCGCCCGGAATGACTCGGAAAGCTTCATCGCCGCAAGCCTGGTGCGGGCAACCACCAACACGCCCGACGTGTCGCGGTCGAGCCGGTGCACCAGGCGCGGCTTCTCGCCCTTCTGGCTGCGCCAGGCCTCCAGCATGTCGTCGACATTGCGGGTGACGCCCGAGCCGCCTTGCACCGCCAGGCCGGCCGGCTTGTTGAAGACGAAGACTTTTGGATCTTCGTGGATCAGCATCTTGGCCAGCACATCGGCGTCGCCCTGGTTGCGGATCGAGTAACCCGTAAGCGCACTCTCGCCCTTCTTGTCGACCTCGAGCGGCGGCACACGCACCACCTGGCCGGGCTCGACACGGCTGTCGGCCTTGACCCGGCCGCCATCGACGCGGATCTGGCCCGAGCGCAGCAACTTCTGCAGATGGCCAAAGCCGAGGCCGGGGAAATGGGTCTTGAACCAGCGATCGAGCCGCATGCCCGCCTCGCCGGCCTCCACCGTGATCTGTTCTACGCCTGCCATGATTTTCGCTTTATCCGTTTCTAACGCGTGACCCCGAAAATCTACTCCGGCTTTCGGAAAGGATCATGCGCAAGATCAAAGTTTCTGCAGCGCGTCCAGAGGATGCGGCGTGCTCCAGGTCGGGGCAATAACACTATGAAACGGTTCTTGCGAGCCAAAGTCCCAGAAACAGGGCGATAATGGCGCCAACGACGCTGGCAAGCGCATATCCCAACGCCGTCAGCGTCGCTCCGCGCTCCCACAGGGTCGCGAAATCGAGCGAAAAGGCGGAGAAGGTGGTGAAGCCGCCAAGGATGCCCGTGGCGACGAACAGCCGGAGCTCATTGTAACCGCCGCGCCGCATCAGCGCGGCGACGAACAGCCCCATAACAAAGGAGCCGAGGATGTTGATCGCCATTGTCCCCCAGGGGTAGTTGGGGCCGACGAGGCGCAAGGCGCCGATGTTGGTCAGGTGGCGGATGCCGGCGCCGATGCCGCCGCCGACCACAACAAGAAGCAGATTGAACATGCCCGTTTACTGCCCGGCCAAGGCAGTGCGGTCAATCCCTTCAGGCTAACGCCTCAGGTCGTCTCGACCTTCTTTGCCTTGCTCGAGCCGATCATCTTCCAGTTCTTGTAGAACATGGAATTGATGCGCTCGACGGTGACCGAAACGATGGCCAGAAGTCCGGCGATGAAACCGGGGAACGGCGACGGGCGGATGATGTCCATGAACACGCAGTAGCGGCGCCCATCATACTCGTTGACCGAGCGGTGCAGCAGCGTGTCGTCGAAAATATAGAGCGGGTTGTCGTGCCAGTAATTCCTGGCGCCGTTGCATTCGACGAAAACCTCTGCCTTCACCGGCAAGAGATTGTAGAGGATGCGCAGGCTGAGCCGCAGCGGTCCGAAATGCCAGGAAGTCGATTCCTTGCCTCTGAAGACAGACACGGCAATGGTCTTGATGTATTTGAAATCCTTGTTGAATTCCGCAACATTGTCGATCCGGTGCTTGCCGTACCACTGATAGACATACATGCCGCGACGACCGGTGCCGAAATTGGCGTCGATATCGGCGATGATCTCGTCCTTGCGCGCCTTGAAGACGTCAAGAACCTCGTTGACCTCGCGCTGATAATCGGCAGGAAACTGCTCCAGCTTCCACACACCCGGGTTGCGGTAGCAAACGAGGTCCACCAGCAGATTGAAGGGCGACAGCAGCCAGGTGAAGATGCCATTGCCGAGGAAATAGCCGCGCAACAGCGACAGATCCTTGCTGGCGTTGCGCAGCACATCGATCAGGCCGCAGACGATCCAGATCGTGGTCAGGATCGGAATGAAATAGAAGCCGAGCGCGAGCAGCGGGACAGCAATCACAGCCTGGCGAAGCGTTTTGCGAAGGGATTTTGTCATTTCTGTTCGCGCCGCGCGCTGTCCCCGTTCCGAATTATCGCCCGTCCTGGCAGCCTCCCGGCCGAGTCATGCGACGTGATAGGGCTTTTTGTCATGCGGTACAATCACACTGCTGTGACTGGCGGGGGCAGAATTTCAGTTCATCGCGGGCAGGCCGAGTTCGTCCCGTTTGTCCCGCGCGCCTATTTTTCCCGCTCGCTGCGCAGCTTTGCCCAATAGTCCAGCCGTTTCTTGATATCGCGCTCGAAGCCGCGTTCGGGCGGATCATAAAAGGTCTGCCGGCCCATCTTTTCGGGGAAATAGTCCTGGCCGGAAAAAGCATCGGGCTGGTCGTGATCGTAGCGGTAGCCGGCGCCGTAATCCTCCTCTTTCATCAGCTTGGTCGGCGCGTTGAGGATGTGCTTGGGCGGCAGCAGCGAACCGAACTCCTTCGCCGCCCGCGTGGCTGCCTTGAAGGCGGTATAGACGGCGTTGGATTTGGGCGCGGTGGCGAGATAGACGGTGGCCTCGGCGAAGGCCAGTTCGCCTTCGGGCGAGCCGAGATAGTCGTAGGCGTCCTTGGCGGCGTTGGCGATAACCAGCGCCTGCGGGTCGGCCAGCCCGATATCCTCCATCGCCATGCGCACCAGCCGGCGGCCGAGATAGAGCGGATCCTCGCCGGCGTCGAACATGCGGGCAAGATAATAAAGCGCCGCGTCCGGGTCGGACCCACGCACCGATTTGTGCAGCGCCGAGATCAGATTGTAGTGACCGTCCTGGCCCTTGTCATAGATCGGCGCGCGGCGCTGGAGGATGCGCTGCAGCCCTTCGGGATCGAAAACCTCGCCGGGTTTGGCGGCGCGCCAGACTTCCTCGGCCAGCGTTAGCGAGGCCCGGCCGTCGCCATCGCTCATGCGGATGAGCATCGCCCGCGCCTCGTCGTCGAGCGGAAGCGCCCTGCCCTCCGTCTCCTCCGCCCGCGTCATCAGTTTGGCGATGCTGTCCTCGCCCAGCGAGTGAAACACCAGCACCCGCGCGCGCGACAGAAGCGCCGCGTTCAGCTCGAACGATGGATTTTCGGTCGTGGCGCCGACCAGAACAACTGTTCCATCCTCCATGACCGGAAGGAAAGAGTCCTGCTGGGCGCGGTTGAAGCGATGGATCTCGTCAACGAACAGCAGCGTCTGGCGGCCATTCGTGCGGCGCAGCTTCGCTGCTTCGAACACTTTCTTCAGGTCCGCGACGCCGGAAAACACCGCCGATATCTGCTCGAACGCAAGACTGGTCTCGCCGGCCAACAGCCGTGCAACGGTTGTTTTGCCGGTTCCCGGCGGTCCCCAGAAAATCATCGAGCCGAGCGAACCCGAGTTGATCAGCCGCGTCAGCGCGCCGTCCGGCCCGGTCAAATGCTCCTGGCCGACGACCTCGCCAAGATTTTTCGGGCGCAGCCGATCGGCCAAAGGCCGGCGGGGCGGCGCTCTTTCCGGTTCATCGACGCTGAACAGATCGGCCATCTAGGTCTTCTGGTTGGAGCACGATCCTCAGAAATGGGAAGATCGCCTCAGTAACGCAACACCTGGCGCAGTATCTGCCCGCCGCGCTCGACGGTAAAGCGCCACCAGCGTGTATCCTGCTGGGCAAGCTGCGCCAGTGTCGCCGCCGTATCGACCGTCGTGCCGTTCACCTCGCGCACGATGTCGCCCGGCTGGAAGCCGAAATCGGCGGCCGGCGAATCGCGGTTGATGTCGACCACGGTGACCCCCTTTAGGTCGGTGCGCAGGCCGAGCCGCTGGGCGAGCCTGGGCGACAGTTCCGCGACCTTGGCGCCGGAGAACGGGCTGCGGCCATGCAGGGTCACTTCCGACGCCTTGGCGCCTTCCGGCGCGCGCTCCAGTGCGATCTCCATCGTCGCCTGCTGGCCCTTGCTCAGGATGGCGAAGGTCGCCTTGGTGCCGATCGACAGGGTCGCCATGCGGTAATCCAGCGCCTCGATGCCTTCGACCGTCGTGCCATTGAGCTGCAGCACGACATCGCCGGGCTTCAGCCCTGCCTTGGCCGCCGGTCCGGCTTCCTCAACCGACGACACCAGCGCGCCGGTCGGCTTCTCCATGCCAAGCGATTCGGCGATCTGCGGTGTGACCGCTTCGAACTCGGCGCCTATATAAGGCCGCTCGAAGAAATCGAGCCCGGCCTTGGCCGCGTCGGCGAAGGCGCGCACCATGTTGGCCGGGATGGCAAAGCCGATGCCGATCGAGCCGCCGCTGCGGCTGTAGATGGCGGTGTTGATGCCGACCAGCTGGCCGCCCATGTTGATCAGCGCGCCGCCGGAATTGCCGGGATTGATGGCGGCGTCGGTCTGGATGAAGTAGCCCGAATCCGAAACGCCGATATGGCTGCGGGCAAGCGCCGACACGATGCCGCTGGTGGTGGTCTGGCCGACGCCGAACGGATTGCCGATGGCCAGCACCAGGTCGCCGACCTCGAGCGCGTCGGAATCGCCGATGGCGATCACCGGAAAGGGCTTGTCGGAGTTGATCTTGAGCACGGCGAGGTCAAGCGTCTCGTCCTTGAGCATGACCTTCGAGGTGAATTCGCGCCCGTCGGCGGTCGCGACCTTGACCTCGTCGGCATCCTTGATCACGTGGAAATTGGTGACGACGACGCCGCTTGGATCGACCAGCACGCCCGAGCCGAGCGATGATTGCGCGCGCGGCTGCGCGCGGCCGAAGAATTCCTCGAAGAAAGGATCGCCGTCGAAGGGCGACGTGACCTTGGCCGTCTGCGAAGCATAGACATTGACCACCGCCGGCGCCGTCTGCTTGACCAGGGGCGCAAACGACAGCTGTACCTCTTCGCGGCCGAACGGCACGCGCTTGTCGGGACCGGAGGTGCCGTTCTCGCCTTCGACGCCATGCAAGAGGTCGGTCAGCACATCGGAGAGCCCCGGATCGGCTGGCTTGGCGGCGTCCTCGGCCAGGGCGTCTTTCACGGCCGGTGCCGCGGCAAAGGCGGCCAGCGCGCAAAGGGCAACAAGAAACAGCCGTTTGAAGTGCATTCCGAATCCTCCAGGTCGGGCGCCATTGTCCCGACGATTGTGCAAAATGAAAGGCTAAGCCGCTGAAATCTGATTATTCTGGCCCGCAAAGCAGCTATAGGTCGGCTTGAAACTGAGAACCTTCGTCGACCTTCATGAAAAAACAACTCCTGTCATTCCGTGACTTTTTGAAGACCGGCACTTTTGGGCCCGTTTCCCCTTCTCTGAAAATGATCGACATCGCCGGTGTGCTGGGTCCGCCTGACGGCTGGGTCACGGAACCTGCAGGGACGATTCCGGTCTATTGGATTTTCGGAAAGCTCGAAATTTCCTTTGATGAAGAAGCACCTCATTGGATGAACTGGTTTCAGATCGAAGAAGCGGGCTATCTCGAAGGTGATTTTGAGGTTCTCACCGATCGCCTTGTGCTCTCATTGGATGGGTTCAGTGGAGAGACGAAGCCTTCGGAATTCCTGGCTGCCGGCCTTTGGGCTCCAGAAGAGGCAGCGGTTTTCTACGCCGCCTTGAGCGACGATATCTTGCTGAACATCTGCGCGGGTCCCATTCAGATTCATTTCCGAGTCGATACAGACTTCATCGAAGATGGGGACGCCCAAAAATACCTGGCCAATTCCACCGTGTCGCAAGTGGTCAGCGATATCGATTCCCGCGCCACCCTCGACAGTATCTATTCCTATCCCCAACCGGCGTTCGAAGAGATCCCCGGCGCCTTCAATTGGAATCTGCTTAGCGGTCGCGACTACCTGACGCTTGCTCGCTAAACGCTCGCTAAACGTAGGACGCTGGTAACAAAAAGGGGCCCGAAGGCCCCTTTGAATTCATCCAGAAACCCCCAGCCTTATGCGGCCGCGGTTTCCTCATTGGTGCCTTCAGCTTCGAGGCGAGCGCGGTCGCCGGCGCCCTTGGCGTCGGTGTCACGGTCGACGAACTCGATGACCGCCATGGCGGCATTGTCGCCGTGGCGGAAGCCCGCCTTCATGATGCGCAGATAGCCGCCATTGCGCGTGGCGTAGCGCGGCGCGATCGTGTCGAACAGACGCTTGACGACGCCTTCATTGCCGATCTGGGCAATCACCTGGCGGCGCGCATGGAGGTCGCCGCGCTTGCCGAGCGTCACCAGCTTCTCGACGATCGGACGCAGATCCTTCGCCTTCGGCAGGGTGGTGACGATCTGTTCGTGCTCGAGCAGCGACACGGCGAGGTTGGCGAACATCGACTTGCGATGGCTAATGCTTCGGGCGAAGCGGCGGCCTTTAAAACCGTGGCGCATGGCTCTTTTCCTCTTCAGTTGTTCAAGAGGCCGTGGCCTCTGATGGTTTTCCGCATGACCGTCGGATCGAGCGGCTCACGCCGCCGATCCTTGGAAATTCATGCTCAATATTGGTCTTCGTAACGCTTGGCGAGGTCTTCGATGTTTTCCGGCGGCCAGTCCGGCACTTCCATGCCGAGGTGCAGGCCCATCGCCGCGAGCACTTCCTTGATCTCGTTCAGCGACTTGCGGCCGAAGTTCGGGGTGCGCAGCATCTCGGCTTCGGTCTTCTGGATGAGATCGCCGATGTAGACGATGTTGTCGTTCTTCAGGCAGTTGGCCGAACGCACCGAAAGCTCGAGTTCGTCGACCTTCTTGAGCAGCGCCGGGTTGAAGGCGAGCTCTGTGACGGCTTCGGTGGCGACTTCCTTCTGCGGCTCGTCGAAATTGACGAACAGGCCAAGCTGGTCCTGCAGGATGCGGGCAGCGAATGCCACCGCGTCCTCGCCCGAGATCGAACCGTCGGTCTCGATGGTCATGGTCAGCTTGTCATAGTCGAGAACCTGGCCCTCGCGGGTATTTTCGACCTTGTAGGAGACCTTCTTGACCGGCGAATACAGGCTGTCGACCGGGATCAGGCCGATCGGCGCGTCTTCGGCGCGGTTGCGGTCGGCCGGCACGTAACCCTTGCCGGTGTCGACGGTGAATTCCATGCGGATTTCAGCGCCCTCGTCCAGCGTGCAGATGACGTGGTCCGGGTTGAGGATCTCGACGTCGCCAACCGTCTGGATGTCGCCAGCCAGAACCGCACCCGGGCCCTGCTTGCGAACGACCATGCGCTTGGGACCATCGCCTTCCATGCGGATGGCGATTTCCTTGATGTTGAGGACGATGTCGGTCACGTCCTCACGCACGCCGGCAATCGACGAGAATTCATGCAGAACGCCGTCGATCTGCACGGCGGTGACAGCCGCACCGCGCAGCGAAGACAAAAGCACGCGGCGCAGCGCGTTGCCGAGCGTCAGGCCGAAGCCGCGCTCGAGCGGCTCGGCGACCAGCGTGGTCAGCGTCTTCTTCTTCGACGAGAACTCGATCTTGTTCGGCTTGATCAGTTCCTGCCAATTTTTCTGGATCATGATGCTTTCCTTCCGTTGACCCGCCACCATCCAATCGTGGCGGGCGACCTGGAGTGCCGTGGAGGAGCGCCTTGAGGCGCTCACGCGGCGTTCGGTAATGTCTTAGACGCGGCGCTTCTTGCGCGGGCGGCAGCCATTGTGCGGGATCGGCGTCACATCACGGATCGAGGTGATGGTGAAGCCGGCAGCCTGCAGGGCGCGAAGCGCCGATTCACGACCGGAGCCGGGTCCGCAGACCTCGACTTCGAGCATGCGCATGCCGTGTTCCTGGGCCTTCTTGGCGACGTCTTCGGCAGCCATCTGGGCGGCAAACGGGGTCGACTTGCGCGAACCCTTGAAGCCCTGGGCACCGGCCGACGACCAGGCAATGGAATTGCCCTGCGCGTCGGTGATGGTGATCATCGTGTTGTTGAAGGTCGAATTGACGTGGGCAACGCCCGACGAGATGTTCTTGCGTTCGCGACGGCGAACACGAGCGGCTTCCTTGGCCATGATAGTCCTTTCAGTTGATCTCTACACCGCCGTAATGCCAGCGGCTCCACCTTTGAAAGCGAGTAGTGAGCAGGGACCAGCGAATAGGGAACCCCTACTCGCTAATGGCCACTCGCTATCGCTCACTTACTTCTTCTTGCCGGCGATCGACTTGGCCGGGCCCTTGCGGGTGCGTGCATTGGTGTGCGTGCGCTGGCCGCGAACCGGCAGCGAACGGCGGTGACGCAGACCGCGGTAGCAGCCGAGGTCCATGAGGCGCTTGATGTTCATCGACACTTCGCGGCGCAGATCGCCTTCGACCTGGTAGTCGCGGTCGATGGTCTCGCGGATCTGCAGCACTTCCGCGTCCGTCAGCTGGTTGACGCGGCGCTCGGCCGGGATGCCGACCTTGTCGACGATCTCCTGGGCGAACTTCTTGCCAATGCCGTGAATGTACTGAAGCGCAATGACGACGCGCTTGTTGGTCGGAATGTTGACGCCGGCTATACGAGCCATATTCTTCTCTTCTCCATGTGGGACCGGCCGGCCTTCAAAAAAAGGCATGCGCGGCGCTGTTCAAATTACCCCGCGTCCGGTGGAGGCCGGCCCTTGCGGGAGTTCCCTGGTTTCAATGCGGCTGCCTTGCCCTTGCGGACAAGCAAGCCTCATGCCTGATAGGAAGACGGGCCGCCATAACCCAGCGAACCGTTCCAGTCAAGCGCAATCTTTACTTTACCGTAACGGTCTCCCGCGTCACCGCCGCGAGCAGCGCTTCAATCTCCGCCGTCACGGTGTCGACAGGGGCCATGCCGTCGACACTCCTAAGCGAGCGTTTGGCATAATAATAGCCGATCAGAGGCGCGGTCTTCTTGTAATATTCCCGCAGGCGCTCTTCGAACACCACCGGATTGTCGTCCTTGCGCACCGGCTGTCCGGCGGCCTTGGCGTCGTCGGCGCGCTTGACGATGCGGGCGACCAGCGCTTTGTCGTCGACGACGAACTCGATCACGGCATCGAGGTCAATGCCGCGCTCGGCGAGCATCGATTCAACCGCATCAGCCTGCACCAGCGTGCGCGGATATCCGTCGAGGATGAAACCGTTGGTGCAATCGGGCTGATCGATGCGCTCGGCCACGATGGCGTTGACGATGGCGTCGGAAACCAGCTCGCCGGCATCCATCACCGCCTTGGCGCGCTTGCCGACTTCGGTGCCGGCCTGCACGGCCGCCCGCAGCATGTCACCCGTCGACAGCTGCGGTATGCCGTATTTTTCTACCAGTCTTTGTGCTTGCGTCCCCTTGCCCGCTCCTGGCGGTCCAAGCAATATCAATCTCATCTGGCCTTCTTCCCCCCGCGCAGCTTCGACTTCTTGATCAGGCCCTCATACTGGTGCGCGATCAGGTGACCCTGGATCTGCGCGACCGTATCGAGGGTTACACTGACCACGATCAGAAGCGATGTGCCACCGAGGTAGAATGGTACGCCAGTCGCCGAAATCAGGAACTCGGGCAGCAGGCACACCAGCACCAGATAGATGGCGCCGACGACGGTGATGCGCGTCAGGACATAGTCGATGTAATCGGCGGTGCGCTCACCCGGACGGTAGCCCGGAATGAAGCCGGAATGCTTCTTGAGCTGGTCGGCGGTGTCCTTCGGATTGAACACGATGGCCGTGTAGAAGAAGGCGAAGAACACGATCATTGCCGCATAGAACAGCATGTAGAGCGGCTGGCCGTGGCCGAGCGAGGCGAGCACGGTGCTTGCCCATGCCGGCAGGTTTGTCGTCTGCGAGAAGCCGGCGACCGTTGCCGGCAGCAAAAGCAGCGACGACGCGAAGATCGGCGGAATGACGCCCGACGTGTTGAGCTTCAGCGGCAGATGCGAGGTATCGCCCTGGAACATGCGGTTGCCGACCTGGCGCTTCGGATACTGGATCAGCAGGCGGCGCTGCGCGCGCTCGAAGAACACGATCAGCGCGATGACGATTATGGCCAGCACGATGATCGCGAGTATCAGCCCGGTCGATAGGGCGCCGGTGCGGCCGAGCTCCAGCGTGCCGGAGATGGCGCGCGGCAGGCCGGCGACGATGCCGGAAAAGATGATCAGCGAAATGCCGTTGCCGATGCCGCGGGCGGTGATCTGCTCGCCCAGCCACATCAGGAACATGGTGCCGCCAACCAGCGTGACGACGGTCGAGATGCGGAAGAACATGCCGGGATCGTTGACGATGCCGTTGCCGCCTTCCAGGCCCACTGAAATGCCGTAGGCCTGCACCAGCGCCAGGAGTACCGTGCCGTAGCGCGTGTACTGGTTGATGACCTTGCGGCCCTGCTCGCCTTCCTTTTTCAGCGCTTCCAGCGACGGAATGACCGAGGTCATCAGCTGCATGATGATGGAGGCTGAGATATAAGGCATGATGCCGAGCGCGAAGATCGCCATGCGCTGCACGGCGCCGCCGGCGAACATGTTGAACATGCCGAGCACGCCCTTGGCCTGCGAAGAGAAGGCCTGCGCGAATGCATCCGGATTGATGCCGGGCAGCGGGATATAGGTGCCGAGGCGATAGACGAGCAGCGCGCCGACGGTGAACCAGATTCGCTTCTTCAGGTCCTCCGCCTTGGCGAAAGCCGCAAAATTCAGATTCGAGGCTAGTTGTTCAGCAGCCGAAGCCATGCCTGATTCTCCGCTAGAGCATGATGCCGAAAAGTGTGAAGCGGTTTTCGGACAACGTCATGCGCTACTTCTTTGATTTGTATGTCACGCTCGATGCCCGCAGCTCAGGCGGCGCGTGGCACCGAAGCTCACGAGATAAGCTCCGGGCTCTAAACATGCAAGCGGCCGCGTTGACGCGGCCGCCTAATTGATTGGATCAAAGCGCAATCGTGAACAAAAACGGATACCGTTCCTGCCGGCCGTGCTTCAAATTGCCGTTACTCCGCTGCCGCTTCCGGCAGCTTGACCGAACCGCCGGCCTTTTCGATCTTCTCGATCGCGGCCTTGGAGGCGCCGGCGACGTCGAAGGCAAGCTTTGCCTTGAGCTCGCCGTCCGAGAGGATGCGCACGCCGTCCTTGACGCGGCGGATGACGCCGGCGGCAACGAGCGCCTCGGCCGTCACGGTCGCCTTGGCGTCGAGCTTCTTGGCATCGAGCGCCGTCTGGATACGAGCCAGCGACACGACGACAAAGCTCTTGGCGAAGATGTTGTTGAAGCCACGCTTCGGCAGGCGCCGATAGAGCGGCATCTGGCCGCCCTCGAAGCCGTTGATGGCAACGCCGGAGCGCGCCTTCTGGCCCTTGACGCCGCGACCGCCGGTCTTGCCCGAGCCGGAGCCGATGCCACGGCCGAGACGCTTCTTGGAGTGCGTCGCGCCGTCCTTGTCACGCAGATCGTTGAGTTTCATCTGGGTTCTCCTGCGCTTTTGCTCAGCCCTCGTCCACGACGCGGACGAGATGCTGGACGGCAGCGATCATGCCGCGCACCGAGGGAGTGTCCTCCAGCGTGCGCTGCTTGTGCATCTTGTTGAGGCCGAGGCCGACCAGCGTTGCGCGCTGTTCCTTCGGGCGGCGGATCGGCGAACCGATCTGCTCAACGGTGATGGTCTTGGTTGCTTTCTTGGCCATGGTCAAAATCCCTGGTCAGATCGACTATTCTTCAGCCGCAACGGCGGTGCCGCGGCGGGCCTGAAGGGTCGAATACTTGATGCCGCGCGCAGCAGCCACATCCTTGGGATGCATCTGGCTCTTCAGCGCGTCGAATGTGGCACGAACCATGTTGTAGGGGTTCGACGAACCCATCGACTTGGCGACCACGTCATGCATGCCGAGCGTCTCGAAGACAGCGCGCATCGGGCCGCCGGCGATGATGCCGGTACCCTGCTTGGCAGCGCGCAGCAGCACGCGTCCGGCGCCCCAGCGTCCTTCGACGTCGTGGTGCAGCGTGCGGCCCGAGCGCAGCGGCACGAAAATCATGTCGCGCTTGGCCGACTCGGTTGCCTTGCGGATCGCTTCCGGCACTTCGCGCGCCTTGCCGTGACCGAAGCCGACACGGCCCTTCTGGTCGCCGACGACGACGAGTGCTGCAAAACCGAAGCGACGGCCGCCCTTGACGACCTTGGCGACACGGTTGATGTGGACGAGCTTGTCCACCATGCCGTCATCGCGTTCTTCACGATCGCGGCCGCGGCCGCCATCCCTACGTTCCTGTGCCATATCCTGTTCCTTGTTTTTTTCCGGAAGCACGGTTGCTGATAAGATCCGGTGCGCCTCTTTGGGTCACCGGGGGCGAATTATTTTTCCTTGCATGATCTTGTCCGAAAAGTCTGCAACTTTTTGCTGCGCTGACCTTCGGTTCGGGAACAGGCAATTAGAAGCTCAGACCGCCTTCACGGGCAGCCTCGGCCAGCGCCTTGACGCGGCCGTGATAGATGTAGGCGCCGCGGTCGAAGACGACTTCCTTAACGCCGGCCTTCGAAGCGCGCTCGGCGATCAGCTTGCCAACAGCGGCTGCTGCCTCGGTGTCGGCGCCGGTCTTGAGCGAACCCTTGAGGTCCTTCTCGAGTGTCGATGCAGCCGCGATGGTATGGCCCTTGGCGTCGTCGATGACCTGCACGTAGATGTTCTTCGACGTGCGGTGAACCGAGAGACGCGGACGTTCGCCGGCGACCTTCTTGATCTGGCGGCGGACGCGCTGCGCGCGGCGCTGGATGGATTCCTTGGTAGCCATGATAGTCTTCCTTGCCTTCAAAAAACGGGGGCCGCCATGTGCGGTAGGCAAAAGCGCCTCCCGCGACTGCTCCCCGCGGCGTTGCACTTCTTTGGCCTGGCCTTTTCCGAAGAGTCTGCAACTTTTCGGGGCCAGGCCTACTACTTCTTCTTGCCTTCCTTGCGGACGATCTTCTCGCCGGCATAGCGGACACCCTTGCCCTTGTAGGGCTCGGGACCGCGATACTCGCGGATCTCGGCTGCAACCTGGCCGACCTGCTGCTTGTCGATGCCGGTCACGGTGATTTCCGTCGGCTTCGGCACAGTGATCGTGATGCCGGCCGGCGTCTCGTAAACGACGTCGTGGCTGAAGCCAAGCGCCAGCTGCAGGTTCTTGCCCTGGAGTGCCGCGCGATAGCCGACGCCGGTAATCTCGAGCTTCTTCTCGAAACCGTCCTTGACGCCCTGCAGGATGTTGACGATCTGCGTGCGCGACATGCCCCACTTGGAGCGGGCGGCCTTGGTCTGGTCGCGCGGCTGGACAGCGATTTCGCTGCCTTCCATCTTGACCAGCACTTCGTCGTTCACCACGAACTTCAGCTCGCCCTTGGGGCCCTTCGCCGTCACGGTCTGGCCGTTGACGGTCGCGGTCACGCCCTGCGGCAGCGAAACGGGTTTCTTTCCAATACGAGACATTTGGTTGTCCTCGTCACTTCTCTTGTTTCAGGTCTGCCGAATTAGAAAATCTGGCAGAGGATTTCGCCGCCGACATTCTGTTCGCGTGCTTCGTGATCGGCCATCACGCCCTTCGGCGTCGAAAGGATGGCGATGCCGAGGCCGTTGGCGACGTGCGGGATCGACTTGGCCGAGACGTAAACGCGGCGGCCAGGCTTCGAGACGCGGGCGATTTCGCGCACGACCGGAGCACCGTCGAAATACTTCAGCTCGATTTCGATTTCGGACTTGCCGTTGTCGAAGTCGGTCTGGCTGTAGTCGCGGATATAGCCTTCAGCCTTCAGCACGTCGAGGACGCGGGTACGCAGGCGCGAGGCCGGCGTCGAAACGCTCGACTTCTTGCGGCCATACGCGTTGCGGATGCGGGTCAGCATATCGCCGAGAGGATCGCTCAATGACATGTTATGTCCTCCTTACCAGCTCGACTTGACCAGGCCCGGGATCTGGCCGTTATTGCCGAGATCACGAAGCGCGATGCGCGATACTTTGAGCTTGCGATAATAGGCGCGCGGACGGCCGGTAACTTCGCAGCGGTTGCGGATGCGGATCTTGGCCGAGTTGCGCGGCAGGGCAGCAAGCTTCAGCTGAGCGCGGAAACGCTCTTCCATCGGCTTGGACTGGTCCATGATGATCGCCTTGAGCGCTGCGCGCTTGGGACCGTACTGGTCGGCAAGCTTGCGGCGCCTGTTGTTCTTCTCGACTGAGCTGGTCTTTGCCATTTCAGATTTTTCCTTTTCTCGCTGCCGTTACTGGCGGAAGGGGAAGTTGAAGGCCTTGAGCAATGCCCTGGCTTCGTCGTCCGTCTTCGCAGTCGTACAAACGATGACGTCCATGCCCCAGATCTGATCAACCTTGTCGTAGTTGATCTCCGGGAACACGATGTGTTCCTTGATGCCCATGGCGTAGTTGCCACGGCCATCGAAGCTCTTCGGATTCAGTCCGCGAAAGTCGCGGACGCGCGGCAGTGCGATGTTCACGAGACGGTCGAGGAACTCGTACATGCGTTCCTTGCGCAGCGTGACCTTGGCGCCGATCGGCATCTTCTCGCGGACCTTGAAGCCGGCGATGGAGTTGCGAGCGCGGGTGACGACGGCCTTCTGGCCGGCAATCATCGCCAGGTCTTCGGCCGCGATCGAAGGCTTCTTCGAATCCGCGGTCGCTTCGCCGACGCCCATGTTCAGCACGATCTTGTCGATGCGCGGAACCTGCATCTCGTTCTCGTAGCCGAACTGCTCCTGCAGCGCCTTGCGGATGGTCTCGTTGTAGACCTGCTTGAGACGCGGCGTGTTCTGGGCCTTGGACTGTTTGCTTTCAGCCTTGGCCTTCGTGGTTTGAGCCTTAGCCATTGATGACTTCTCCCGAGCGCTTGGCGACGCGCACCTTCTTGCCGTCCTTCTGGAAGATGAAGCCGACGCGGGTCGGCTTGCCATCCTTGGGGTCGGCCAGCGCGATGTTCGACAGCTGGATCGGCGCTTCCTTGGTGATGATCCCGCCCTCTTGGGACTGGGACTGCTTCTGGTGACGACGGATCATGTTGACGCCGCGAACCAGCGCGGTGTCTTCCTTCGGCTGAACCGAGAGGACTTCGCCCGAACGGCCCTTGTCCTTGCCGGCCAGCACGACGACCTTGTCGCCTTTTCTAATCTTTTGCATTGGTCCGGCTCCTTACAGCACTTCAGGCGCGAGCGAGATGATCTTCATGTGGTTCTTGGCGCGGAGTTCGCGCGGAACCGGTCCGAAGATACGCGTGCCGATCGGCTCTTTCTTGTTGTCGACGAGAACGGCCGCGTTCTTGTCGAAACGGATCACGCTGCCGTCCGGGCGGCGGATGTCCTTGGCCGTGCGAACCACGACCGCCTTCATCACATCGCCCTTCTTAACGCGGCCGCGCGGAATGGCTTCCTTGATCGACACCACGATGATGTCGCCTACGGAAGCGTATTTCCGCTTCGAGCCGCCCAGCACCTTGATGCACATGACACGACGGGCGCCGGAATTATCCGCGACGTCGAGGTTTGTTTGCATCTGAATCATGACTGGCCGCCTTCTTCTCTTCTAACGGGACGGGCTCAAAGCCCCTCCCCGGTCTGTCCTAAATTCGGTTTGTTACGCCTGGTCCGAAGACACGACGATCCAGCGCTTGTCCTTGGAAATCGGCTTCGATTCCTGGATGAACACCTGATCGCCGACCTTGTGGGCGTTGTTCTCGTCGTGCGCCTTGTACTTCTTGGTCATGCGCACGGTCTTCTTCATCACGGGATGCGTGAAGCGCCGTTCGACCTTGACGACTACCGTCTTCTCGTTCTTGTCGCTGACGACAGTGCCCTGCAGAATGCGCTTTGGCATGATTTTCGTCCTTAAGCCTTCTTGGCCGCGGACTTTTCCGCAGCGATGGTCTTGATACGCGCAATGTCCTTGCGAACCTGCCGCACGCGCGCGGTCTTCTCGAGCTGGCCGGTGGCCTTCTGGAAGCGCAGGTTGAACTGCTCCTTCTTCAGGCTGGCCAGATCGTCGGTCAGCTGGTCCTGGGTCTTCGTCCGGATGTCTTCGGCTTTCATGATCAGCCCGTCCTTATTCTGCGATGCGCTGTACGAAGCGCGTCCTGACCGAGAGCTTGGCCGCGCCGAGACGCAGCGCCTCACGGGCGGTTTCTTCGTTGACGCCGTCGATCTCGAACATGATGCGGCCCGGCTTGACGCGCGCCGCCCAGTAATCGACAGCGCCCTTGCCCTTGCCCATGCGCACTTCGGTCGGCTTCGACGTCACCGGCACATCAGGGAAAATACGGATCCACACGCGGCCGGCACGCTTCATCTCACGAGTGATCGCGCGGCGGGCCGCCTCGATCTCACGCGCGGTGACGCGGTTCGGCTCAAGCGCCTTCAGCCCGAAACCACCAAAATCCAGGTTGGTGCCGCCCTTTGCGGTACCATGGATACGGCCCTTGAACTGCTTGCGGAACTTTGTGCGCTTTGGCTGCAGCATCGTTCTAACTCCAAATTCCTAAATAATCAGGCGTTTTCGCGACGACGACCGCGTTCGCGATCACCACCACCGCCATGCGCAGCATCACCCTCGGTCGCGCGACGCTCCGAAGCCATCGGATCGTGCTCGAGGATTTCGCCCTTGAACACCCAGACCTTGACGCCGCAGATGCCGTAAGCCGTATGCGCTTCGGCCGTGCCATAGTCGACATCGGCGCGCAGCGTATGCAGCGGCACGCGGCCTTCGCGGTACCATTCCATGCGTGCAATCTCGGCGCCGCCGAGACGGCCGGCGCAGTTGATGCGGATGCCTTCGGCGCCCAGGCGCATGGCCGACTGAACGGCGCGCTTCATGGCGCGGCGGAACGCGATACGACGCTCGAGCTGCTGGGCGATCGACTGGGCGACCAGGGTCGCGTCGATTTCCGGCTTGCGCACTTCAACGATGTTCAAGTGCGTCTCGGACTTCGTCATCTCCATCAGCTTCTTGCGAAGCTTCTCGATGTCGGCGCCCTTCTTGCCGATGATCAGGCCCGGACGCGCCGCATGGATGGTGACGCGGCACTTCTTGTGCGGACGCTCGATCACGACCTTGGAGATCGCAGCCTGCTTGAGTTCCTTCTCAAGATACTTGCGGATCTTGATGTCCTCATGCAGCAGCTTGCCGTACTCGCCGGTGTTCGCGAACCAGCGCGAATCCCAGGTGCGGTTGATGCCGAGGCGCAGACCGATCGGATTGACTTTCTGACCCATTATGCGGCCTCCCCTTTTTCTTCGACTTCACGAACGACGATCGTGAGGTGCGAGAACGGCTTCTCGATACGGCTGGCGCGACCGCGGCCACGAGCATGGAACCGCTTCATGACGATCGACTTGCCGACATAGGCTTCCGCCACGATCAGCGCATCGACGTCGAGGTCGTGGTTGTTTTCCGCGTTGGCGATCGCCGATTCCAGCGTCTTCTTGACCGTGCCGGAAATCCGCTTGGCCGAGAATTCGAGGTCGGAAAGCGCTGTCGCGACCTTCTTGCCGCGGATCAGCGCGGCAACCAGGTTCAGCTTCTGCGGGCTGATACGGATCGTGCGCAGAACGGCGCGCGCTTCGTTGTCAGCAAGCCTGCGCGGAGCTTTGGCCTTGCCCATGATTATTTCCTCTTCGCCTTCTTATCCGCGCCGTGACCGTAATAGGTCCGGGTCGGAGCGAATTCACCGAACTTGTGACCGACCATGTCCTCGTTCACCGAGACGGGAACATGCTTCTGGCCGTTATAGACACCGAAGGTGAAGCCGACGAACTGCGGCAGGATGGTGGAGCGACGGCTCCACATCTTGATCACCTCATTGCGACCACCTTCACGAACCTTGTCCACCTTCTTGAGAAGGTAGCCGTCGATGAAGGGGCCTTTCCAAATAGAACGAGTCACTTGGCGTTACCTCTTCTTAGCTCTTGCGCTGATGGCGCGAGCGCAGGATGAACTTGTCGGTCGCCTTGTTGGACCGCGTCTTCTTGCCCTTGGTCGGCTTGCCCCACGGGCTGACCGGATGACGGCCACCGGAGGTGCGGCCTTCACCACCGCCATGCGGATGGTCGACCGGGTTCATGGTCACGCCGCGATTGTGCGGGCGCTTGCCGCGCCAGACCGTGCGGCCGGCCTTGCCGTCGTTGATGTTGCCGTGGTCGGGGTTCGACACGGCGCCGACGGTGGCCATGCAGGAGCCGTGAACGACACGCTGCTCGCCCGAGTTGAGGCGCAGGATCGCCATGCCCTGATCGCGACCGACCAGCTGGCCGTAGCCACCTGCCGAGCGGGCAACCTGGGCGCCCTTGCCCGGCTTCAGCTCGATGTTGTGGACGATCGTGCCGACCGGCATCGAGGCCAGCGGCATCGCATTGCCCGGCTTCACGTCGACCGATTCACCGGCCACGATCTTGTCGCCGGCGGCAAGGCGCTGCGGAGCGATGATGTAGGACAGCTCGCCATCGTCATACTTGATCAGCGCGATGAAGGCGGTGCGGTTCGGATCGTATTCAATGCGCTCGACCGTGCCGACGACGTCGAACTTGCGGCGCTTGAAGTCGATGATGCGGTACGAACGCTTGTGACCGCCGCCGATGAAGCGGGCCGTGATGCGGCCGTGATTGTTGCGGCCGCCCGACTTCGTCAGGCCTTCGGTCAGGCCCTTGACGGGCTTGCCCTTGTAGAGGCCCGAGCGGTCGACGATGACCAACTGGCGGGTGCTCGGCGTTACCGGGTTGAATTTTTTAAGTGCCATTGTCCTGTCCTCGCGGCCTAGCTCAGAGACCCGTCGCGACGTCGATCGACTGGCCGTCGGCCAGCGTCACGATCGCCTTCTTGACGTCGCTCTGGCGGCCGATCGTGCCGCGGAAGCGCTTGATCTTGCCCTTGCGGACAAGCGTGTTCACGGCCGTAACCTTGACGCCAAACAGCGCTTCGACAGCGGCCTTGATTTCCGGCTTCGACGCCTTCTTGGCGACGTTGAAAACAACCTGGTTGTTCTCGGAAGCCATGGTCGACTTTTCGGTGATCGCCGGCGAGACGATCACGTCGTAATGACGGAGGTCGGTCATTTAAAGCGCTCCTCGAGAGCCTCGACGGCGGCCTTCGAAAGGACCAGCGTGCCGCGGCGCAGAATGTCGTAGACGTTGATGCCCTGGATGGGCAGCACATCGATGTTCGGGATGTTGGTCGCCGCCAGCTTGAAGTTCTGGTCAAGCTCGGCACCGCCAATCACCAAGGCATTGGTCAGGCCCAGCGTCGCGAAATTCGCGATCAGCGCCTTCGTCTTGGCCTCGGTCAGCTTCAGCTCGTCGATGATGATGATCGACGCGCTCTTGGCCTTGGCCGAGAGAGCATGCCGCAAGCCCAGAGCGCGCACCTTCTTCGGCAGATCGTGCTCGTGGCTGCGAACGACCGGGCCGTGGGCCTTGCCGCCGCCGCGGAACTGCGGAGCGCGTGCCGAATGGTGACGGGCGCGGCCCGTACCCTTCTGCTTGTACATCTTGGCGCCGGTGCGCGCGATTTCGGCGCGGCCCTTGGCCTTGTGCGTGCCCTGCTGCCGTTTGGCCAGCTGCCAGCGCACGACGCGCTGCAGGATGTCCTCGCGCGGATCAAGGCCGAAAATCTCCTCGGAGAGTTTCACCTTGCCGGCGTCCTTGCCGCCAAGCGTTGTGATCTTGAGATCCATTATTCTGCTCCCTCTGCGGCCGGAGCCTCGTTCTTGGCGCCACTCTCGGCGGCAACGGCGCGGATCGCGGCAGGCTTCGGCGCATTGGCCGGCAGTGCCACCTTGGCCGCATCGCGGACCAGGATCCAGGCGCCCTTCGATCCGGGAACCGCACCGCGGATCAGGATCAGGCCGCGATCGGCGTCGGTCGAAACGATCTCGACATTCTGTGTGGTGACGCGGGTGTCGCCCATGTGGCCAGCCATATGCTTGCCCTTGAACACTTTGCCCGGATCCTGACGCTGGCCGGTCGAACCGTGCGTACGGTGCGAAACCGAGTTACCGTGCGTCGCGCGGCCACCACCCATGTGGTGGCGCTTGATGACGCCCTGGAAACCCTTGCCGATCGTCGTGCCCGTCACATCGACCTTCTGGCCGGCGACGAAGTGCTCGACGGTGATCTCGGCGCCGACATCGATCATGTTGTCGGCGGAGACGCGAAACTCGGCGACCTTCGCCTTCGGCTCGACGGAAGCGGTCGCGAAATGGCCGCGCATCGCCTTCGACGTGTTCTTCACCTTGGCAAGGCCAACGCCGAGCTGGACGGCCGTATAGCCGTTCTTCTCCTGCGTGCGCTGAGCCACGACCTGGCAGTTCTCCATCTGGAGAACGGTGACGGGAACATGTTCCCCGGCATCATTATAGATGCGGGTCATTCCCACCTTCTTTGCAATCACACCTGAACGCATCGGTTCAATTCCTTTAGAGTTCCGGGCCAGGGGCACCGCCCCTTACCGCGCTCTCATTCCCTTAGAGCTTGATCTCGACGTCGACACCGGCGGCCAGATCGAGCTTCATCAAAGCATCGACCGTCTGCGGGGTCGGATCGACGATGTCGAGCAGACGCTTGTGCGTGCGCATCTCGAACTGCTCGCGGCTCTTCTTGTCGACGTGAGGCGACCGGTTGACCGTGAACTTTTCGATCCGCGTCGGCAGCGGAATGGGGCCGCGGACGTTTGCTCCGGTGCGCTTGGCCGTCGACACGATTTCTTTCGTCGAGGCGTCAAGCACGCGGTGATCAAACGCCTTCAGGCGGATGCGGATATTCTGTCCGTTCATGCGTCACTTCCTTGTTCTGGCGCGGCGCGGGCAAATCCTGCGCCCGCGACAGATCGGTTTAAGTCTAAATTACTCTTTGATGGTGACGACGATGCCGGCACCGACGGTACGGCCGCCTTCACGGATGGCGAAGCGCAGCTTCTCTTCCATGGCGATCGGCACGATCAGCTCGACATCGACCGTGATGTTGTCGCCGGGCATAACCATTTCCGTGCCTTCCGGCAGCGACACGATGCCGGTCACGTCGGTCGTGCGGAAGTAGAACTGCGGACGGTAGTTGGTGAAGAACGGCGTGTGACGGCCACCTTCGTCCTTGGTCAGGATGTAGGCTTCGGCCACGAACTTCTTGTGCGGCTTCACCGTACCGGGCTTGGCCAGAACCTGGCCGCGCTCGACGCCTTCACGATCAACGCCGCGCAGCAGCGCGCCGATGTTGTCGCCGGCCTGGCCCTGATCGAGCAGCTTGCGGAACATCTCGACGCCCGTGCAGGTCGTCTTGGTCGTCGGGCGGATGCCGATGATTTCCAGTTCCTCGCCGACCTTGACGATGCCGCGCTCGACGCGGCCGGTCACGACCGTGCCACGGCCCGAGATCGAGAACACGTCTTCGATCGGCATCAGGAACGGCTTGTCCAGCGGACGAACCGGCGTCGGGATATAGGCATCGACCGCAGCCATCAACTCGCGGATCGCATCTTCGCCGATGGTCTTGTTGGAATCTTCCAGAGCAGCCAGCGCCGAACCCTTGACGATCGGAATGTCGTCGCCGGGGAACTCGTTCTTCGACAGAAGCTCGCGAACCTCGAGCTCGACCAGTTCGAGCAGCTCGGCATCGTCGACCTGGTCGACCTTGTTCAGGAACACCACGATCGACGGCACGCCGACCTGACGGGCAAGCAGGATGTGCTCGCGGGTCTGCGGCATCGGGCCGTCGGCGGCCGACACCACCAGGATCGCGCCGTCCATCTGCGCAGCGCCCGTGATCATGTTCTTCACATAGTCGGCGTGGCCGGGGCAGTCGACATGGGCATAATGGCGCGCTGCCGTCTCGTATTCGACGTGCGCCGTCGAAATCGTGATGCCGCGGGCCTTCTCTTCGGGCGCCGCATCGATCTGGTCGTAGCGCTTGTATTCGCCAAAATACTTCGTGATCGCCGCCGTCAGCGACGTCTTGCCATGATCGACATGGCCAATCGTGCCAATGTTCACATGAGGCTTGTTACGCTCGAATTTACCTTTTGCCATGTGATGTCTCCAATCTGCTCGCCCGTACGGGCCTTGAATTAAGTTACCGATGCAACCCGTTCAGGTTACGCGTATTTCTTCTGGACTTCCTGGGCGACCGCGGTCGGCACAGGCTCATAGTGATCGAACTGCATCGTGTAGGCCGCGCGGCCCTGGCTCATCGAGCGCAGGTTGTCGACGTACTTGAACATGTTGGCCAGCGGCACCATCGCGTTAATGACGACAGCCACGCCGCGAGCTTCCTGGCCCTGGATCTGGCCACGACGGCCGTTCAGGTCGCCGATGACGCTGCCGACGTAGTCTTCCGGGGTCACGACTTCGACCTTCATGATCGGCTCGAGCAGCTGCACGCCAAGCTTGGGTGCGGCTTCACGGAAGCAGGCGCGGCCGGCGATTTCGAACGCCAGGACGCTGGAGTCCACATCGTGGTAAGCGCCGTCGATAAGCGTCGCCTTGACGCCGATCATCGGGAAGCCCGCGAACGGACCCGACGACATGACACTGTTGATGCCCTTTTCGACACCCGGGATGTATTCCTTGGGAACCGCACCGCCGACGATCTTGGTCTCGAACTCGAACTCCGAGCTTTCCGGGTTCGGTTCGAACACGATCTTGACGCGGGCGAACTGACCGGTACCGCCGGTCTGCTTCTTGTGGGTGTAGTCCTGCTCGTGCCTGCGGGTGATCGTCTCGCGGTAAGCCACCTGCGGCGCGCCGACATTGGCCTCGACCTTGAACTCGCGACGCATGCGGTCGACGATGATGTCGAGGTGAAGTTCGCCCATGCCCGAAATGATGGTCTGGCCGCTTTCCTCGTCGGTCTTGACGCGGAAGGACGGATCCTCGGCGGCCAGGCGGTGAAGGGCGAGGCCCATCTTTTCCTGGTCGTTCTTGGTCTTCGGCTCGATGGCAATCTGGATGACCGGATCGGGGAATTCCATGCGCTCGAGGATGACCGGGTGCAGCGGATCGCTGAGCGTGTCGCCGGTGGTCGTGTCCTTGAGGCCAGCCAGAGCAACGATGTCGCCGGCAAAGGCTTCTTCGACGTCGGCGCGCGAATTCGCATGCATCTGCAGCATGCGGCCGATGCGCTCTTTCTTGCCCTTGACGGTGTTGTCGACCGAGATGCCCTTGGTCAGTTTGCCCGAATAGATGCGGGCAAAGGTCAGCGAGCCGACGAACGGGTCGTTCATGATCTTGAAGGCCAGCATCGACAGCGGCTCGTTGTCGTCGGCATGACGCTCGATCTCGGCATCGGTCTTGGCGTCGACGCCCTTGATGGCGGGAACATCGGCCGGCGACGGCAGGTATTCGACGACGGCGTCGAGCAGCGGCTGCACGCCCTTGTTCTTGAAGGCCGAGCCACAGAACATCGGGTAGAACTTGACCGCGATGGTGCCCTTGCGGATCAGCGCGCGGATCTCGTCATTCGACGGCATCTTGCCTTCGAGGTAATTCTCGAGGGCCGTCTCGTCCATTTCGACGGCGGCTTCGATCATCTTCTCGCGGTATTCTTCGGCCCGGGCCTGGAGGTCGGCAGGGATCTCGACGACGTCCCAGGCAGCGCCCAGCGTCTCGTCGCGCCAGACCAGCGCGTTCATCTCGACGAGATCGACGACACCCTTGAACTCGGTCTCGGCGCCGATCGGCAACTGCATGACGACGGCATGCGCACCAAGACGCGAGCCGATCATCTCGACCGAGCGGTAGAAGTCGGCGCCGATCTTATCCATCTTGTTGCAGAAGATCATGCGCGGAACTTTATACTTGTCGGCCTGGCGCCAGACGGTTTCCGTCTGCGGCTCGACACCGGCATTGGCATCGAGCAGCGCAATGGCGCCGTCGAGCACGCGCAGCGAACGCTCGACTTCGATGGTGAAGTCGACGTGTCCGGGAGTGTCGATGATGTTGAAGCGGTACATCTTGCCGCTGCGACCCTTCCAGAAGGTCGTGGTGGCGGCGGACGTGATGGTGATGCCGCGTTCCTGCTCCTGCTCCATCCAATCCATGGTGGCAGCGCCGTCGTGGACTTCGCCGATCTTGTGCGACTTGCCCGTGTAATAGAGGACGCGCTCGGTGGTCGTCGTCTTGCCGGCGTCAATATGCGCCATGATACCGAAATTGCGGTAGTCTTCGATTTTGTATTCGCGGGCCATCGTGGATGCCTTCTCAGTCTCGTTCGCGCTTTACCAGCGGTAGTGCGCGAAAGCGCGGTTGGCTTCTGCCATCTTGTGGGTGTCTTCACGCTTCTTCACGGCGGTGCCGCGGTTATTGGCCGCGTCCATCAGCTCGCCGGAGAGGCGGTCGACCATGGTGGTCTCGTTGCGGTTGCGCGCAGCTGCAATCAGCCAGCGGATCGCCAGGGCCTGGCGGCGCTCGGGGCGCACATCGACCGGAACCTGGTAGGTAGCGCCGCCGACGCGGCGCGACCGGACTTCCACATGCGGCGCGACATTGTCGAGCGCCTGATGGAAGACGGTGACCGGCTCCTGCTTGGTCTTCGACTGAACCTGGTCGAGCGCACCGTAGACGATGGTCTCGGCAACCGACTTCTTGCCGTCATACATGACGGCGTTCATGAACTTGGTGACGATCAGATCGCCGAACTTCGGGTCCGGATTGATCTCACGCTTTTCTGCACTGTGACGACGCGACATGGCTTTTGTCTCTCAATCTCGTAGCCCGACGCATTCAAGCAGCGCCAGGGCCGGAAAATCTTACTTCGGACGCCCCTTACTTCGGACGCTTGGCGCCGTACTTCGAACGGCGCTGCTTGCGGTTCTTCACGCCCTGCGTGTCGAGCACGCCGCGGATGATGTGGTAGCGCACGCCCGGAAGATCCTTGACGCGGCCGCCGCGGATCATGACCACGGAGTGTTCCTGAAGGTTGTGGCCTTCGCCGGGGATGTAGCCGATCACTTCAAAGCCGTTGGTCAGGCGGATCTTGGCCACCTTGCGCAGTGCCGAGTTCGGCTTCTTCGGCGTCGTTGTATAGACGCGCGTGCAGACGCCCCGCTTCTGCGGGTTCTGCTGCATGGCCGGGACCTTGTTGCGCTTCACCGGCGCAATGCGCGGCTTGCGGATCAGCTGGTTGACGGTAGGCATTAAACCCTCTTGTCTCTCAATTCCGTGTCTCGCCCGGTCAGGGCCGCTCAAAGCGCCAATTCCATACGCAAATTCGGGCCATAAACCGCGCCTCGCGGTCCTGCCCGAACAAAATGCAGAGGAAGCGGGAACCGCTTCATGCGCGCCGGAAATGTCTTTTCGCTCGTAAAACGAACCCTGTTTGAGGCAAACTCCAAAGCGTGTCGCTTCGGAAGGGAGAGCCTCACATCGGTTCTGACTGGGCGGCTTCTACTCGCAAGACCGTGAACCGTCAACCCCGGCGCGCCAAATATTGCGCGCTGACCACGGCTTGGCAGCCATGCGAAAAACGCATGTAATTTTCTTTCTTCATTTTGCAAGGCAAAGGAAGAAAGTGACCGGGCAGACAAGAAAGTGACCGGCTTTTGGCTGTCATGCGCGGGTTCTTCATGGCAAAAGGCGCCATGGACAGCCCAAAAGCCCTCGCCCGCCCCCGTCTCAAGAGGAATCAGCCCGTGAACGACAATGAGGAGCGCCCGGTCACCATCGTCACCGGCCGGGTCTGGAAAAAGAAGGGCGGCAAGCCGGAAGGCGTCCATGTGATGCTGGTTGCGCCCGACGACGATTCGGCCGTGCGCCGGGTGCTCGAATCGCTTGCGGCCGAAGGCTATGCCGAGGTCGAGCTCGACCAGATCGGCGATATGGACGGCGAACCCGACGAGGAGCCGCATCTGTCAGCCTTTCAGGGTGCGCTCGAAGGCGAAGTGTCGATCGTTACGTTCGAGGTTCCGCTCTGAGCGTCGCCGGCTGCTTGCGCCTGTCACCGCGCCGGCTTGCCCGGCACCGGTTCTCTGCTAAGAACCGGGCGACTTAACCAGCCAAATTCGAATCCGCGGAGTTCCCATGCCCTCGAACAATGGTCCCATCAAGCTCGGCATCGTCGGCGTCGGCAAGATCGTGCGCGACCAGCATCTGCCGGCAGTGGCCAAGGATGCGGACTACCGCCTCATCGCCGCCGCCAGCCGGCACGGCAAGGTGGACGGCATCCCGAATTTTCCGACCATTGAGGCGATGCTCGACGCGGTGCCCGACCTCGAGGCCGTCTCGCTGTGCATGCCGCCGCAGTTCCGCTACGACGCGGCACGCACCGCGCTGATTGCGAAGAAGCATGTTTTCCTGGAGAAGCCGCCGGGCGCCACCGTCAGCGAGATCGAGGACCTGAAGAGACTGGCGGCAGCCAGTGGCGTCTCACTGTTCGCCAGCTGGCATTCGCGCTACGCGCCGGCGGTGGAAGCCGCGCGTGCCTTCCTGGCGTCGGCCAAGGTCAACTCGGCTGCTATCGTCTGGAAGGAAGATGTCCGCCGCTGGCATCCGAACCAGGATTGGATCTGGGCGCCGGGCGGCTTCGGTGTCTTCGATCCCGGCATCAACGCACTGTCGATCGCAACCCACATCCTGCCGGCGATGTTCATCACCTCGGCCGTCCTCGACTTCCCGGAAAACCGCGCCTCGCCTGTGGCGGCCCACGTGACCTTCCGCACCTCGGATGGGTTGCCGGTGACCATGGAGCTCGACTGGCTGCAGACGGGACCACAGAGCTGGGACATCCTGGCGGACACCGACAAGGGCAAGATGGTGCTGTCCGGCGGCGGCACCAAGCTTGCCATCGACGGCAAGTTGGTTCACGACGAGCCGGAGGCCGAATACCCCCAACTTTACCGGCGCTTCGCCGAAGTCGTACGCGACGGCGTCTCCGATGTCGATTTGGCACCCCTGCAGCACGTCGCCGACGCGTTCATGCTCGGCAAGCGCAATGTGGTGGAAGCGTTCTTCGATTGAGCGATGAGTTCTGCCGGACCGCAGTCCGGACACTCACCATGCAGCCTTACTCGACGATCGCAATCGCAAACCCGTCATAGCCTTTGGCGCCGACGGTCTGGATGGCGGTGCCGTCCAGGCCATTGTCGCCGCCGATGAAGGAAAACGCACCGCGTGCGCCTTCGACATACGCGTCACGGCCATCGTCGTTGAGCACGGTGCCGTCGCGGATGACGTTGTCGCAGATGATGACCGTCCCCGGCCGCGACAGGCGCATGGCCCATGACAGATAATTCGGATTGTTCGGCTTGTCGGCGTCGATGAAGATCAGATCGAACGGAGCGGCATTTTCGGCAACCAGCGTCTCAAGCGACTGAAGCGCGGGGCCGATCCTGAGCTCGACCTTGTCCGACACCCCTGCCCGCTCGAGATTCGAGTGCGCGACTTTTGCATGATGCGGCTCGAGTTCGAGCGTCACGATCTTGCCGCCGACGGGCAATCCCCTTGCCATCCAGATGGTCGAGTAGCCGCCAAGCGTGCCGATCTCCAGCACCTTCCTGGCGCCGCTGATGCGGACCAGCAGCGACAGCAGCTTGCCCTGCGCCGGCGATACGTCGATGGCCGGCAGGCCCTGGTCGCGGTTGGCCGCAAGCACCGCTTCGAGGATGGGATCTGCTTCGAAGAGAGAGGAAACGATGTAGTCGTCGACGTCAGTCCAAACCTTCTTGCTCATGTTTTCCTCGATTCGATTAGGGGTCAAAACGCGAAAAGGGGCCGCTGGGGCCCCCTTCCTTCTTCTCGTCCTACCGCGCTTACTGCGCGGCGTTGACCATGTCGGTCAGCATCGGCTCGGCGACCTCGACACCGGAGGCCTTGCGGCGCTCGTCGATGATCAGTTCGTCGCGCGAGGTGGCGATGCGCCGGATCTGGCTCATCGTGCCGCCGGTACCGGCCGGGATCAGCCGGCCGACGATGACGTTTTCCTTCAGGCCCTGCAGCATGTCGGTCTTGCCGGCAACCGCAGCTTCGGTCAGCACCCTGGTCGTCTCCTGGAAGGAGGCGGCCGAGATGAAGGACGGCGTCTGCAGCGAGGCCTTGGTTATGCCCAGCAGCACTGGCTGGCCTTCGGCCGGCTTCTTGCCGTCCTCGACCAGGCGCTCGTTGACCTCTTCCAGTTCGATCACGTCGACGTGGTCGCCCGGAATGTAGGTCGAGTCGCCCTGCACCGTGATCTCGACCTTCTGCAGCATCTGGCGAACGATCACCTCGATATGCTTGTCGTTGATCGACACGCCCTGCAGACGGTAGACTTCCTGGATTTCGTTCACGAGGTAGGAAGCAAGTGCTTCCACGCCCTTGATCGCCAGGATGTCGTGCGGCGCCGGATTGCCGTCGAGGATGTAGTCGCCCTTCTCGATGACGTCGCCGTCCTGGAGATGGAACGGCTTGCCCTTCGGGATCAGGTATTCGACCGGCTCAAGCGTCGAGTCATGCGGCTCGATGATGATGCGGCGCTTGTTCTTGTAGTCGCGGCCGAAGCGGATCGTGCCATCGATCTCGGCGATGATGGCGTGATCCTTCGGACGACGTGCCTCGAACAGTTCGGCAACACGCGGCAGACCACCGGTGATATCCTTGGTCTTGGCGCTTTCCATCGGGATACGCGCCAAAACGTCGCCGGGACGAACCTGCGAACCCGGCTCGACCGAAAGAATGGCCTCGACCGAGAGCAGGAAGCGGGCGTCGCCGCCCTTCGACAGCTTGCCGACCTTGCCCTTGGGGTCAAGGATCGCGATCGCCGGCTTGAGGTCGTTGCCGCGTGGCGTCGAGCGCCAGTCGATGACCTCGCGCTTGGTGATGCCGGTCGATTCGTCGGCCGTTTCCTGAACTGAAATGCCGTCGACCAGATCCTCGTACGACACCTTGCCCTCGATTTCGGTGAGGACGGGGCGGGTATAGGGATCCCATTCGGCGATACGCTGGCCGCGCTTCACCTTGTCGCCATCGTCCACGAAGATGCGCGAACCATAGGTAAGGCGATGCGAGGCACGCTCCTTGCCGGCTTCGTCGAGGATCAGCACCGCCATGTTGCGGCCCATGACCATCTGCTGGCCGTCCGAGTTGCGCACCACGTTGCGGTTGCGGATCTCGACCTTGCCCTCATACGAGGCTTCAAGGAACGAGCTGTCCACCACCTGCGCCGTACCGCCCATGTGGAAGGTACGCATGGTGAGCTGGGTCCCCGGCTCGCCGATTGACTGCGCCGCGATAACGCCGACGGCTTCGCCCTGGTTGACCGGGGTGCCGCGGGCAAGATCGCGTCCGTAGCAGACCGCACAGACGCCGATCCTGACCTCGCAGGTCAGTGCCGAGCGAATGCGGACCGACTGCACGCCGGCCTTTTCGATCTTTTCCACGTCACGTTCGTCCATCAGCGTTCCGGCCTTGACCAGAACCTCACCCGAAACCGGATGCGTGATGTCGTCGAGCGAGGTGCGGCCCAGCACGCGCTGGCCGACCGAAGCGACGACCTGACCGGCATCGACGATCGGCTGCATGGTGAGGCCCTTGTCGGTGCCGCAATCCACGGAGTTGACGATGCAGTCCTGCGCCACGTCGACCAGACGACGGGTGAGGTAGCCCGAGTTCGCCGTCTTCAAGGCGGTGTCGGCCAGACCCTTGCGGGCGCCGTGGGTCGAGTTGAAGTACTCGAGCACGGTCAGGCCTTCCTTGAAGTTCGAGATGATCGGCGTCTCGATGATTTCACCCGAGGGCTTTGCCATCAGGCCGCGCATGCCGGCGAGCTGACGCATCTGGGTGGGCGAACCACGCGCACCCGAATGCGACATCATGTAGATCGAGTTCATCGGCTTTTGACGGCCACTGTCCTCGAACTCGACGGCCTTGATGCGGGCCATCATCTCGTCGGCGACCTTTTCCGAGCACTTCGCCCAGGCGTCGACGACCTTGTTGTACTTCTCGCCCTGCGTGATCAGGCCGTCATTGTACTGCTGCTCGTATTCCTTGGCCAAAGCCTCGGTGTCGGAAACCAGCTTGATCTTGGCGTCCGGGATCAGCATGTCGTCCTTGCCGAACGAAATGCCGGCGCGGCAGGCGTGGCTGAAGCCGAGGGCCATGATGCGGTCGCAGAAAATGACCGTCTCCTTCTGACCGCAGTGGCGGTAGACGGTGTCGATCATCTTGGAGATGTTCTTCTTGGTCATCTCCTGGTTGGCCGTCTCGTAAGGCACATTGACGTTCTTCGGCAGCAGCTCGCCGATGATCATGCGGCCAGGCGTGGTGTCGTAGATTTTCGACACGACCTTGCCTTCGGCGTCGACCGTGCGGAAACGACCCTTGATCTTGGAGTGCAGCGTCACCGCCTTGGTCTCGAGCGCGTGCTGGAGTTCGCCCATGTCGGCAAACACCATGCCTTCGCCCGGCTCGTTCTGATTGACGATCGAGAGATAGTAGAGACCCAGGACCATGTCCTGCGAAGGCACGATGATCGGCGCGCCGGAAGCCGGGTGCAGGATGTTGTTGGTCGACATCATCAGCACGCGGGCTTCAAGCTGCGCTTCCAACGAGAGCGGCACGTGAACGGCCATCTGGTCGCCGTCGAAGTCGGCGTTGAAGGCCGTGCAGACCAGCGGATGCAGCTGGATCGCCTTGCCTTCGATCAGGATCGGCTCGAACGCCTGGATGCCGAGGCGGTGCAGCGTCGGTGCACGGTTCAAGAGCACCGGATGCTCGCGGATGACCTCGTCGAGGATATCCCAGACTTCCGGACGCTCCTTCTCGACCAGCTTCTTGGCCTGCTTGACGGTCGAGGAGAACCCCTTGGCGTCGAGGCGGGCGTAGATGAACGGCTTGAACAGTTCGAGCGCCATCTTCTTCGGCAGGCCGCACTGGTGCAGCTTGAGCTCCGGACCGGTGACGATGACCGAACGGCCCGAATAGTCGACGCGCTTGCCGAGCAGGTTCTGGCGGAACCGGCCCTGCTTGCCCTTCAACATGTCGGACAGCGACTTCAGCGGACGCTTGTTGGCGCCGGTGATGACGCGGCCGCGACGGCCGTTGTCGAACAGCGCATCGACGGCTTCCTGCAGCATGCGCTTTTCATTGCGCACGATGATGCCGGGGGCGCGCAGCTCGATCAGCCGCTTCAGACGGTTGTTGCGGTTGATGACGCGGCGATAGAGATCGTTCAGGTCGGACGTCGCGAAACGTCCACCATCCAGAGGAACCAGCGGGCGCAGGTCCGGCGGGATCACCGGAACCACCTTCATGATCATCCATTCCGGACGGTTGCCGGACTCCATGAAGTTCTCGACGACCTTGAGTCGCTTCAGATACTTCTTCTGCTTCAGCTCGGACGTGGTCGAAGCCAGTTCCGAACGCAGGTCGCCGGCGATCTTCTCCAGGTCCATGCCGGCCAGAAGGTCATGAATGGCCTCGGCGCCGATCATGGCGGTGAACGAATCCTCGCCATATTCGTCGACGGCGATCATGTACTCTTCCTCGCTGAGCAGTTGGTGCTCCTTCAGCGCGGTGAGGCCAGGCTCGGTGACGATGTAGTTCTCGAAGTAGAGGACGCGCTCGATGTCCTTCAGCGTCATGTCGAGCAGTGTGCCGATGCGCGACGGCAGCGACTTCAGGAACCAGATGTGAGCGACAGGTGCCGCCAGCTCGATGTGGCCCATGCGTTCGCGGCGAACGCGCGACAGCGTGACTTCGACGCCGCACTTTTCGCAGATGACGCCCTTGTACTTCATGCGCTTGTACTTGCCGCACAGGCATTCATAGTCCTTGATCGGGCCAAAAATGCGCGCGCAGAACAGACCGTCACGCTCCGGCTTGAAGGTGCGGTAGTTGATGGTCTCCGGCTTCTTGATCTCGCCGAACGACCAGGACAGAATCTTCTCAGGGCTGGCGAGCGATATCCGGATGGAATCGAACACCTGCGCCGGCGCCTGCGGATTGAAGAGATTCATGACCTCTTGGTTCATGCCGTTCTCCTTTTCGGGGTCCTCGAAAACCCCTTGCCTCTAACGCGGGCCAAATGCCCGCTGAGTGGTCGGCCCACTGGCCGTAGAATTTGTTGCATCCGGTCGCGGCGTTCCGCGACCGGATGTCTTGCTTACTCGGCCGCGCCCCTATTCGGCAGCATCTGGCAGCCGGACAGGGTTGTCGTCGAGCTTGGTGTTCTCCAGCTCGACATTGAGGCCGAGAGACCGCATTTCCTTGACGAGCACGTTGAAGCTCTCGGGAATGCCGGCCTCGAACGTGTCGTCGCCGCGCACGATCGCCTCGTAGACCTTGGTGCGGCCGGCGACATCGTCCGACTTCACCGTCAGCATTTCCTGCAGCGTGTAGGCGGCGCCATAGGCTTCCAGCGCCCAGACCTCCATTTCGCCGAAGCGCTGGCCACCGAACTGCGCCTTGCCGCCCAGCGGCTGCTGGGTAACGAGCGAGTACGGACCGATCGAACGCGCGTGGATCTTGTCGTCCACCAGGTGGTGAAGCTTGAGCATATAGATATAGCCCATCGTCACCTTGCGATCGAACGGCTCGCCTGTGCGTCCGTCATAGAGCTGCGACTGACCGCTGGTGTGCAGGCCCGCCTGCTCCAGCATGATGTTGATGTCGACTTCATGCGCGCCGTCGAACACCGGTGTCGCGATAGAGACGCCGCGGCGCATCTGCTCGCTGAGGCGAACGATGCTCTCGTCGTCATATTCGCGGACCGGCTCGTTGCGGTCGTTGGCTGGGATGAAGCTCTCGAGCGTCTTGCGCAACGGCTTGATGTCTCCAGCCGTCTTGTACGCGTCGATCAGCTCGCCGATCTTCTTGCCCATGCCCGCGCATGCCCAGCCCAGATGCGTTTCCAGGATCTGGCCGACATTCATGCGGCTCGGCACACCCAGCGGGTTGAGCACGATATCGGCATGCGTGCCGTCCTCGAGGAAAGGCATGTCCTCGACCGGAACGATCCGCGACACGACACCCTTGTTGCCGTGACGTCCGGCCATCTTGTCGCCCGGCTGCATCTTGCGCTTCACGGCCACGAAGACCTTGACCATCTTCATGACGCCCGGAGGCATTTCGTCGCCGCGCTGGACCTTCTCGACCTTGTCCATGAAGCGCTGCTCGAGCGCCTTCTTGGAATCGTCGTACTGGCCACGCAGGGCTTCCAGTTCGCTCTGGAGCTTTTCGTTCTCAACCGCAAACTGCCACCACTGCGAACGCGGATACTCGTCCAGCGTGTCCTTCGACAGCTTCGAGCCCTTCTTGAAGCCCTTCGGCCCGGCAATGGCTTCCTTGCCGACGAGAACGTCGGAAAGGCGCGAATAGACGTTGCGGTCGAGGATCGCCTGCTCGTCGTCGCGGTCCTTGGCGAGGCGTTCGATCTCCTCGCGTTCGATCGCCATGGCGCGCTCGTCCTTCTCGACGCCGTGGCGGTTGAAGACGCGCACTTCGACGACTGTGCCGAAGGTGCCCGGAGGCATGCGCATCGAGGTGTCGCGAACGTCGGACGCCTTTTCACCGAAGATGGCGCGCAGGAGCTTTTCTTCCGGCGTCATCGGGCTTTCGCCCTTCGGCGTGATCTTGCCGACCAGGATGTCGCCCGGCTGCACTTCCGCGCCGATATAGACGATGCCGGCTTCGTCGAGGTTCTTCAGCGCTTCTTCCGAAACGTTCGGAATGTCGCGCGTGATTTCCTCCGGTCCAAGCTTGGTGTCGCGGGCCATGACCTCGAATTCCTCGATGTGGATCGAGGTGAAGACGTCGTCGGCCACGATGCGCTCGGAGAGCAGGATCGAGTCCTCGTAGTTGTAGCCGTTCCACGGCATGAACGCGACCAGCACGTTGCGGCCGAGCGCCAGATCGCCGAGCTCGGTCGACGGACCGTCGGCGATGATGTCGCCCTTGTTGACGCGGTCGCCCATGCGCACCAGCGGACGCTGGTTGATGCAGGTGTTCTGGTTCGAACGCTGGAACTTCATCAGCCGGTAGATGTCGACGCCCGACTTGCCGGGATCGAGATCTTCCGTGGCGCGGATGACGATACGCGTCGCGTCCACCTGGTCGACGATGCCGCCGCGGCGGGCGCCGATGGCGGCACCCGAGTCACGGGCAACGATCGGCTCCATGCCGGTGCCTACGAACGGCGCTTCGGCGCGCACCAGCGGCACGGCCTGACGCTGCATGTTGGAGCCCATCAGCGCGCGGTTGGCGTCGTCGTTCTCGAGGAACGGGATCAGCGCCGCGGCCACGGACACCATCTGCTTGGGCGACACGTCCATGAGATCGACGTTTTCGCGCGGCGCCATCATCACTTCGCCGGCGCTGCGGCAAATGACGAATTCGTCGACGAAACCACCATTCTTGTCGAGCTCGGCATTGGCCTGCGCAACGTGGTGCTTGGACTCTTCCATAGCGGAGAGATAGACGACCTCATTGGTCAGCTTGCCATTGACGATCTTGCGGTACGGGCTTTCGATGAAGCCGTACTTGTTGACGCGCGCGAAGGTCGCCAGCGAGTTGATCAGACCGATGTTCGGGCCTTCCGGCGTCTCGATCGGGCAGATGCGGCCGTAATGCGTCGGGTGCACGTCGCGCACTTCGAAGCCGGCGCGCTCGCGGGTCAGACCGCCCGGGCCAAGTGCCGACAGGCGGCGCTTGTGGGTGATCTCCGACAGCGGGTTGGTCTGATCCATGAACTGCGACAGCTGCGAGGAACCGAAGAACTCGCGCACGGCGGCAGCCGCCGGCTTGGCGTTGATCAGGTCCTGCGGCATCACCGTATCGATCTCGATCGAGGACATACGTTCCTTGATCGCGCGCTCCATGCGCAGCAGGCCGACGCGGTATTGGTTCTCCATCAGCTCGCCGACAGAACGCACGCGGCGGTTGCCGAGATTGTCGATGTCGTCGATCTCGCCCTTGCCGTCGCGCAGCTCGACCAGCGTCTTGACCACGGCCAGGATGTCGTCCTTGCGCAGCACGCGCACGGTATCCTCAGCCTTGAGCTCGAGGCGCATGTTCATCTTGACGCGGCCGACGGCCGACAGGTCGTAGCGCTCCGAGTCGAAGAACAGCGAGTTGAACATGGCTTCGGCGGTTTCAAGCGTCGGCGGCTCGCCCGGGCGCATGACACGGTAGATGTCGAACAGTGCGTCCTGGCGGCTCTCGTTCTTGTCGACGTTGAGCGTATTGCGGATGTAGGCGCCGACATTGACGTGGTCGATGTCGAGAACCTTGATCTCGCTTTCGCCCGTGCCGAGCAGCACCTTCAGCGTCTTTTCATCGATCTCGTCGCCGGCTTCGAGGAAAATCTCGCCGGTGCCGTAGTTGACGATGTCCTCGGCCAGGTAATTGCCGAGCAGATCCTCGTCCGTCGCCTTGATCGCCTTCAGACCCTTTTCGCCAAGCGCCCTTGCTTGGCGGGCGGTGATCTTCTTGCCGGCCTCGACGACAACTTCGCCTGTGTCGGCATCGACGAGGTCGCCAACGGCCTTGAGGCCGCGGAAACGCTCGACGTTGAACGGGATGCGCCAGTGGTCGCCGGCGCGCTTGTAGGTGATCTTGTTGTAGAAGGTCGACAGGATCTCTTCGCCGTCCATGCCGAGCGCCATCAAGAGCGACGTCACCGGAATCTTGCGGCGGCGGTCGATGCGGGCATGCACGACGTCCTTGGAATCGAACTCGATGTCGAGCCACGAACCGCGATAGGGAATGACGCGCGCCGCAAACAAAAGCTTGCCCGAGGAGTGCGACTTGCCCTTGTCATGGTCGAAGAAGACGCCCGGCGAACGGTGCATCTGCGAGACGATGACGCGCTCCGTGCCATTGACGATGAAGGTGCCGTTGAGCGTCATGAGCGGCATGTCGCCCATATAGACGTCCTGCTCCTTGATGTCCTTGATCGACTTTGCGCCGGTATCCTCGTCGATATCGAACACGATGAGGCGCAGCGTCACCTTGAGTGGCGCGGCATAGGTCAGGTCGCGCTGACGGCATTCGTCAACGTCGAATTTCGGTCCTTCGAACTCGTACTTCACGAACTCCAGCATCGAGGAGCCGGAGAAATCGGAGATCGGGAAAACCGACTTGAAAACGGCCTGCAGTCCCTCGTCCGGACGCCCACCCTTGGGCTCCGCCACCATCAGGAACTGGTCATAGGATGCTTTTTGAACCTCGATCAGGTTCGGCATCTCCGCAACTTCCGGAATCTTTCCGAAGAACTTGCGTACGCGTCTGCGGCCATTGAAAGTCTGGGTCTGGGCCATCGTCGCTCCTTAGCTATAAACTCGGGGCGAGCCTCGCCGCGGCTCACCTTGCATGCGCGGCCACCTCGGCGGCGGCCCCTGATCTGTTTCCCGCCGCCTGGCGGCGACGGCTAAAACGGGAGAAAACCCGTTTCCTGAAGGCCGGTTTCGGCCCTCAGGAAAGAGGTTCTCGTACATCTCGCGCTACGCATCCTCCCCTCTGATGAAGGGAGTGGCGGACGGCGCGAGGCCGCCCGCCGCTTTTACGCTTACTTCAGGTCGACCTTGGCGCCGGCTGCTTCCAGCTGGGCCTTGAACTTCTCAGCGTCAGCCTTGGAAACGGCTTCCTTGACCGGCTTCGGAGCTGCTTCGACCAGATCCTTGGCTTCCTTGAGGCCCAGGCCGGTGATGGCGCGGACTTCCTTGATGACGTTGATCTTCTGAGCGCCTGCCTCGGTGAGGACGACGTCGAATTCCGTCTTTTCCTCAGCCGGAGCAGCAGCAGCGGCAGCGCCGCCGGCAGCGGCAACCGCCACCGGAGCAGCAGCCGAAACGCCCCACTTTTCTTCCAGAAGCTTCGACAACTCGGCCGCCTCGAGGACGGTCAGCTTCGAAAGGTCGTCTACGATCTTTGCCAGATCAGCCATTGTTGTATTCCTTCATCAGGTTCGAACGTGTGTTTGTGATAGCGAGGAACGGCCTCATGCCGCCTCGTCCTTCCGGGCGTAAGCGCCGATGACGCGCGCGACCGAAGCCGCTGGCGCATTGACGATCTGGGCGATCCGGGTTGCCGGCGTGGCGATCATGCCAACCAGCCTGGCGCGCAGCTCATCGAGCGACGGAAGTGTGGCGAGTGCCTTCACACCGTCGGCGTTGAGCGAGGTGGTGCCCATTGCGCCGCCGAGAATGACCAACTTGTCATTTCCCTTGGCGAAATCGGACGCGACCTTCGGCGCCGCAATCGGATCCTCCGAATAAGCGATCAGCGTCTGTCCCTTGAACAGGTCGATGATCGATGCGGAGTCCGTGCCCTGAAGAGCGATTTTGGCGAGACGGTTCTTCGCGACTTTGACGGTGCCACCGGCAGCGCGCATTTTCGACCGAAGGTCGTTCATTTGCGCGACGGTGATACCGGCGTAGTGGGCCACGACGACTGAACCAGCGCCTGCAAAAGCACCATTCAGGCCCGTGACGAGTTCGCGTTTTTCCGCTCTGTCCACTGCCTATCTCCAGTTGACCCCTGCCCCGCTAGTGGGACAGGCGTCGGGTTGCCTTTTTGCCGGCCGGGCCATCCATTACAGATCTCCCGAACGACGCTCGAGGATCCTGCCCCCTTTCGCCACATCGACGGCAAGCCGGAGATGCGCAGACAAAAGGCAAACACGGTTCGAACCTTTCATTGGAGCTTGTCGCTCCGTTGTCCGGTTTTCACCCGTCTCATGCAGGCCCAATTCAATTAAGGCTTCTGGGCCGCCTGCAATCTCGGACAGGATGTCCGGAAGCCTCTCGACTTCCGGTACCGGGCCGCCGACAAGTCGGAGGCCCGGAATTCACTTGCGGATCAGCGCCTTGGCAGCCGATCCAGATGTTCGTATCAAGACGCTGCGAGCGTCGAGACGTCGAGCTTGAGGCCCGGGCCCATCGTCGAGGTGACCGACACTTTCTTGACGTAGTTGCCCTTGGCGCCAGCCGGCTTTGCCTTGGTCACGGCATCGGCGAAGGCGCGGACGTTTTCTTCCAGCGCCTTGACGTCGAACGAGACCTTGCCGACGCCGGCATGAACGATGCCGGCCTTCTCGACGCGGAACTCGACAGCGCCGCCCTTCGATGCCTTGACGGCGGCGGCGACGTCGGTGGTGACGGTGCCGACCTTCGGGTTCGGCATCATGCCGCGCGGGCCCAGCACCTTGCCCAGACGGCCGACCAGCGGCATCATGTCCGGCGTGGCGATGCAGCGATCGAAGTCGATCGTGCCCTTCTGGACGATGTCGACCAGATCCTCGGCACCGACGATGTCGGCGCCGGCGGCGCGAGCCTCATCGGCCTTGCCGCCACGTGCGAACACGGCGACGCGGACAGAGCGGCCGGTGCCGTTCGGCAGGTTGACCACGCCGCGGACCATCTGGTCGGCATGGCGCGGGTCGACGCCGAGGTTCATCGCAACTTCGATGGTCTCGTCGAACTTCACCGTCGAACGGTCCTTGAGCAGCTTCAGCGCCTCACCAAGGGCATAGGCCTTGTTGGGGTCGATGCCGTCGCGGGACTTCGATACACGCTTTGCAATCTTTGCCATGATCTCAGCCCACCACTTCCAGACCCATCGAGCGGGCGGAGCCCTCGACCATGCGCATGGCCGCCTCGACGTCGTTTGCGTTCAGATCCTTCATCTTCTGTTCGGCGATGGCGCGCACCTTGTCGCGACCGATCGTGCCGGCCTTGATCTTGCCCGGCTCTTTCGAACCCGAAGTCAAGTTCGCCGCCTTTTTCAGGAAGTAGCTCACCGGCGGCGTCTTCATGACGAAGGTGAAGGACTTGTCCTGGTAATAGGTGATGACGACCGGGATCGGCGATCCCTTTTCCATTTCCTGGGTCTGCGCGTTGAACGCCTTGCAGAATTCCATGATGTTGATGCCGCGCTGACCAAGTGCCGGGCCGATCGGCGGAGACGGCGTAGCCGATCCCGCTTTGACCTGGAGCTTGAGCTGGCCTGCAATTTTCTTAGCCATCTCTTTCCTGCCTTTATCTCATGCCGGCCCCAGTATCGGGAACACCGGCGGTTGCAGTCTGGTGGTGCGGTCCGCGCGGCCGGCTAAAGCCGCATTCGCCTCCCACCCGTTCATGGCCGCGCGCTTTCCGCGCCGCCTCCCCTTGCCGGCGAACCGGCGCAGGGTTTTCGGATCAGCCCTTTTCGACCTGTCCGAATTCCAGATCGACCGGCACGGCGCGCCCGAAGATCGAAACTTCCACCTTGAGCCGCGCCCGCTCCTCGTCCACTTCCTGGACGAAACCGTTGAACGAGGCGAACGGACCATCCGAAACGCGGATCGCCTCGCCGATCTCGAAAGTGACCGAAGGCTTCGGCCGCTCGACGCCTTCCTGAACCTGGTTCAGGATGCGCTGCGCCTCGGCTTCGGTGATCGGCACCGGCTTGGAGTCACCGAGGAAGCCGGTGACCTTCGGCGTGTTCTTGACCAGCGAGAACACCGCATCGGTCAGATTGGCCTTGAGCAACACATAGCCCGGAAAGAACTTGCGCTCGGCATCGACCTTGCGGCCGCGGCGGATCTCGACGACCTTCTCGGTCGGCACCACGATCTGTTCGATATCGGCGGACAGGCCCTTCTGCTTGGCCTTGTTCTCAATGTCCTCAGCGACCTTCTTTTCGAAGTTCGAATAGGCGTGGACGATGTACCAGCGCGCGGTCATTTCAAGACTTCTCCGTAATCGCCGGACTTAATGGCCGAGGCTCAGTAACCGCTCGATCGCGTAGCCCATGGCCACGTCGGCGGTGAAGAAAAAGATCATCGCGATGACCGCGAATACGAGCACCATCACCGTCGAGATCATCGTCTCCCGGCGCGACGGCCAAGTCACCTTGGCGGTTTCCGCGCGAACCTGCTGGAGAAAGACGAAAGGATTTGTGGTTTTCGAAGCCATATGCCGCTCTGTCTTCAAGACCCGTTGGCCGGGTCTCCTGGATGATCCCGCTGGCCGGGACGTGCCGCCTGGGTTCAAGTCGGCGCCGAATCAGCGCCATTTCGCCCATGCAAATCGGACGCGTAAAGCCGGCTTCCCAGCTCCACGCGTCGCGTGTCTGTTGTGTCTACATAAAACCGATTCTTGATCCACGCAAGTGGCAAGTGTCCGCTTTATGACCAAACGCCGCCTCGGAACCATCCAGTCGTCCCGTCCCGGCTATCGGGGCCTTATGCCTCAGTTCGCCCAAATATGGCAAGCCACCTGCCCTTTTTCAATGCCGGACCCCAATTCCAGGAGGTGGATCCGGAAATCAGGCACGCGATTACAAGTTCGAGGAAATGGCGTTGCGGACGAACCTGCGACCTGCTGTTTTGGAAACCAAATGAAGCGCACGCAAGATTGGAATCCAGCTGCCCATGCCGAGGCAGCTGGATCAACCCAGGGTTAGTTAGGCACAGGCGAGTTCGACCCCGGCCACTGCGCCCATTCCGCATGGTGGGCGTGGGCGCGGCGCGATCACTGCCGGGCACGGGGGCGGGTCGTCGTCATCGTCGGGGCCGAAAGAACGGCCCCGCCGCCGCCAAGCCTTGAGAACGCTGCGGCGCGAGGAGGGTCGCCAAGGCAGCACCCGGCCTGAAGTCTCTTTCCCCAGCGTGGGTTTCTCATCCAGAGCCTTCAACGCACTCAGAATCTGGTCGACAGGGATTACCGTGCCGTTGTCCAGGCGGCGCAAGGCAGGCTGGTTTTCCACCGCGCAGGCATCGGACGCCCACGAGGAAAGCAGTGCCCGCTTTTCTCCACTGCTGAGGCGTGGATGGTTGATGACGTTGTCTGGATTGTCGAGCAAGCACAAAGAAGTTTCAATTTTGCCCGAGCGTGCCGCAGAAAGTGTCGGTGTCTCGTAGAAGTTGTCCATCTCCATTCTCCGCAATCTGGGCCTCCCGGCCGAAGCCGGGAGGCGGACCGCAGGGATAACTGAATCGATACGATCAGGCCGCTTTGCGGGTGCGTTCCGTATCCTGGGCGATCTGCTTGCCCACCTGGGCGTCGCCGGCCCCGATGCTAATGCGGCGAGGCTTCAGCTCTTCGGGAATCTCACGGACGATGTCGATGGTCAGGAGACCGTTCTCAAGGTTTGCTGCCTTGATCTTCATGTGGTCGGCAAGCTTGAACGTCTGCCTGAAACTGCGGTAGGCGATGCCCTGGTGCAGCAGCTGGCGTCCGCTCTGGTCATCAGCCTTCTGGCCTGCCACGACCAGTTCGGGTCCATGCTGGGTCAGCTCAACCTCATCCTGGCTGAAGCCCGCGATGGCCATCGAGATACGGTAATCGTTCTCGTCGACCTTCTCGATGTTATAGGGCGGCCAGTCTGGACGCGTGCCGCTGTCGAGCATGTCAAAAAGCCGGTCGAAACCGACGGTGGTCCGATAGAGGGTATCAAAGGTTCTCATAGCCACATCCTCCTTGAAGCAACATGGGTATAAGGGCGCCGCCCCAGCGGTGGCGCCTTTTGCCAAGCCAATCGGCCTCGGCGGGAAACGAATTAGGAAGGGCTGAAAACCGGTTCAAGAGCCCTATTCAAAAAAATTCCAGAAGCCAGGCCAGCATCCCGCTTCCAATAATTCGCAGCCGCTGAAAAGCGGCCGGCGGCAGCAAAATAGGCCTATTCTGAATTGTGAACGCAAATGGCAATTGGCTCGCCAATGGCAGTTGAATCAAGGAAATCGGTTCGTGGAAATACGCCGACTTCGGCATTGCGCATCAGCGCTCTCGCTCTGCGCATGCCTTCGGAACGTCGCTCGTCGAGTACGCGGCTTCAGCCCAACCGAACGAGGAGCCAAAACAAGGCGTTTCTAAAATGCCGGATTCCAACGAGGAAAATGGCACGGGCAGCAGGGCTCGAACCTACGACCTGCGGTTTTGGAGACCGCCGCTCTACCAACTGAGCTATGCCCGTACGCGCGTTTCAGCGCAGGCGCTTCCTAAAAGCTTCCGGGCGCGCTGTAAAGAGTTGTCTGACGCGCTTTCAGATCCTTTGCCGGAAATCCGGATAGGTGATGACCAGCCCGTCCCTGCCGATCTCGATTTTTCGCCTGCCTGAAGCCGCATGCCGGCGCTCAGCCCCCGGCCGGCGGCTTGTACGGCCCGCCCGGCACGCCCCAGCCCCAGGCCGGCATCGGTTCGGTCTGCGGGTCGCAGGTCTCGCCGAGGGTGGAATTCATCTTGGCCAGCCGCGATCCCCACTCGACATAGCCCATGAAGGCAGAGCGGAATTCGGGATCGTCCGGCAGCCCGATCGCATCGGCGGCATCGGCAAGCAGGCTGATCCATCGACGGCGCTGTTCTTCGCTCAAATGCTTGCCGAGGTGGTGCATGACCATCTCGCGGTGACCGCCAAATTTCTCGCTGTAGGTCTTCGGCCCACCAAAAACCTCGCCGATAAAGGCCGCGACATGCGCGGGATGATCCGGCGACATGTGTTTGAACACCGGGCCGACCACCGGGTCGCGGGACACCTTGTCGTAAAAGGTTTCCGTCAGCCGATTGAGGGCTTCGATGCCGCCGGCCCATTCGTAGAGTGTCGGAATATCCTGGCTCATTCTTGATCCTCCGCCAAGCCCGGCGCCTGCACGACGATAGCGGAAATCGCGCCCTGCTCAACCTGCCTCGATGGCGAGTGTGAACCCGCCGCGCTACAATTTGGCGGGCGCTTCGGCCTGGGCGTTGGGCGACGGCGCCACGCGGCAGTTCTCAGCTTTCGGCACCGACTTGCAGATGCCGGGACCCGTCAGCGCGTCCACCGATTGAGGCCCGGTCGTCAGCCCGACCTCCAGCATCATATCAGGGTCGAGCTCACGCTCGGCGAAACGGTCCTGAAGCGCTGTGAACAGACGGGGGCTGATCGCCATCTCATTCAGATACGTCTTCACCAATTGCTTCTGTCCCATCAGGTAGAAGCTGAGTCGCGCCTGGGGGCCGACAAACCGTCTGGCGCCACCGGCCAGCATGAGCGCGCAGGCCGAATCGCAGTCGGCTCCGGCGTCGAAGCTCAGCCCGGCATAGATGCCGTCCTCGACCGGGTCACCGATATCGGTGCGGCCAACGGCGACGTCGAGCTTCTTTTCATGGATGATCCGTCCGGTCGCCAGAGCGCTGAACAAGTCTCCGCCTCGTGAGCTGATCACCACGGGCAGCCGCCGGTTGCCAAGCGTGTCGAGTAATTGGCGCAATTTTTGCGGTGTCTGAGGCGTGATCGCGCCTTGCGCAGAAATCCATTGCGGACACTGCGGCGTGCAATGCTGGTCGCTGCCGCGGACCACGACAAAACTCATATCCACACGAGCCGCTGCGGGGTCCGGCAAAGGCTTTGTGACAGCGGCGGGCTTGGCTGCCACATTCGCGAGCTTGACTGCGACCGTCGTGGCAGCGACCGGCGGCGTCGGCTTGCCTGCCGGTCCAGGCACTTCCCGGCAGTTCGGAGCCGGCGGGTCGAACATGCACAAACTTGCTCTGGTAAACAGCTCAAGAGTGTCCGTGCTGGTCGCCAGTTTCATCGTCAGCATATCGTGGAGGCCGATCTGCCTGATGTCGCTCGCCGGCGTCGCCTTCATCAAGTCCAGCACGCCCTGCCCGATACCCATCTCTCGGAGATAGGCCGAGATCTTTCTCGCGTACCCCTTGCTCATCTCATAGGTCTTGTAGCTTTCACCTTGAGTGACCGTTTGCGTGGTGACTCGATATTTTTTGCCCCTTTTGACGCGATATGTGGTCCGGTAGTGCGTTGTGGAGGGGAACCAGGTGGTGGTGATCTGATGAACACCCAGATAGTTCCAGCCGCCGGCCACGCGGCGGACGCCACCGGCAAACATCAGCGGACAGGCGGAGTTGCAGCTGGCGCCATCAGACGCCCGGCCGAGATAGGCGGAACCTTTGCCGTAACTAAAACCACAACCATCCGTCCCGGGCCAACAGTCGGAAAACTCGGTCTTGCCTACGGCGATATCGAGCTTGTTCTTGCGGATTATCCGGCCAAGTTCGAGCGCTGCATTGACGTTGCCGCCAAAGGAATTGACGATGATGGGCAGTTTGCGGCTGCCAAGCTTCTTCAAGGTACGCTTGAGCAAGGCTGGCGTGCCGGCTGAGATGTCGCCTTCGGCGGAGATCCACTCCGGACAATTGGGCTCGCAGCCAGGTGCGCTGCTGCGCGTGACGACAAACTGCATCTCCGAGCGATCGTCGGTCCATATCGTCGGATCGGTCGGATAGAGCACTCCCTGCAGAGGGGGTACTGTCTGCCATGTCCCGGGGGAGGCATCCTCGGCCTTCGCGGCGAAGGCAGCCATCGCCATCGCGGCCACCGTCGACAGCCGGACCAGCCCGCGCCGCCACCGTCCCACAGTGTCTGAACGTTGTCCCAAAACCACGCCCGGCAAACCCCTCAATGCACATCCATAATAGTTGCGGCGACGGTGCTTGCAATAGCTTTGAAACAACCGTGCAATACTTGTACCGCGCAACGCCGGAACAAAAAGGCAGCCCCAAAGACCGCCCTTTCCTGGTCCATCCGGCTGACACCGGCTCGACTATTTCTCGATGGTGACGACGATGCCGGCAGCGACGGTGCGGGGCCCTTCACGGAACGCGAAGCAAGGCGTCTCTTTCATGCGATAGGCACGATCAGCCATTGGACGACGGCACGACGCGGCAATTCTCAGGTTTCGGCGCCGATCTGCAGATGCTGGACCCCGTCAGCGCATCCACCGACTGGCGCCCGGTCGTCAGGCCGACCTCCAGCATCATGTCGGGTTCGAGCTGACGCTCGACCGAACTGCCCTGGAGCGCCCGGAACAAAGCGGGGCTGATCGCCATCTCGTCGAGGTAGGATTTGACCGCCTGCTTCTGCCCCATCAGATAGAGGCTGAGCCGCGCCTGGGAACCGACAAGCCGCCTGGCGCCACCGGCCAGCATGAGCGCGCAGGCCGAATCGCACTCGCCGTCGCCATCGACGCTCAGCCCGGCATAGGCGCCGTCCTTGGCCAGGCAATTCCACTCTGCCGGGTCGCAGCCGACGAAATCGGTGCGGGCAACGGCAACGTCGAGCTTCTTTTCATGGATGATCCGGCCCGCCGCCAGGGCGCCGGAGAGGTCTCCGCCTCGCGAGCTGATCACCACCGGCAGCCGCCGGTTGCCAAGCGTGGCGAGCAATTGGCTGAGTTTCTGCGGCGTCTGGGGCGTAATCGCGCCTTGCGCTGCAATCCATTCCGGGCAGTCGGGATTGCAGAGCGGGTTGCTGCCGCGAACCACGACAAAGCGCATGCCGTCATCGTGCGGCGCGCTCTCCGGCTTCACCGGCAGCGGCGCAGCCTTTGCCACGTCCGGCAGGCCGCCGGCTGGCTTGTTCTCCGGTATCTCCCGGCAATTCGGAGCCGGAAGGTTCAGCCTGCACAGGCTTGCGCTGGTCAGCAAATCTGCAGCGTCGTCGCTGGTGACCAGCTTCATTGTCAGCATGTCGCTGAGGTCGATCTGCTGGATGTCGCTGGCCGGCGTGCTCTTCATCGTCTCGATGATGCTGAGGTCGACACCCATCTCCTTGAAATAGGCGGACAGCTTGCGCTCCACCCCCTTGCTCATCTCGTAGGTCTTGTAGCTGCCGGTGTTCTTGCGGCTGATGACCTTCTTGCTGATGACCCGCTTCTTGCCTTTCACGATCCGGTAGCGGACCTGATATTGCACGTTCATCTGCACGATCGTGGTCGTGATCTGGTGGACGCCGAGATAGGCCAGCGGCCCGACCAGGCGCCTGGTGCCGCCGGCCAGCATCATTGGACAAGCGGACGCGCAATAGCTGCCGAGCACATAGGGGCTGCCGATATAGTGCGCGCCTCTGGCGTCGTTCTCCTTGCAGTTTTTCATCCCCGGCTCGCAGCCGACGAACCACGTCCTGCCGACCGCGATGTCGAGCTTGTTCTTGCGTATCATCCGGCCCATGGCGATGGCCGCATCGACATCGCCGCCCGGAGAGTTGATGACGATCGGCAATTTGCGGCCGCCGAGCGTTTTCAGGGCAGCCTTGAGCAGCGCCGGCGACTTGGCCGATATCGCACCCTCGGCCGATATCCATTCCGGACAGGTCGGCTCACAGCCCGCCGCGTCGCTACGCACGACGACGAACCGCATCGGCGGATCCGGATCCGGCTCTGAATTTTTTGTCTCGGCCGCGAAGGCGGCGCTGCCCACGGCAAGCATCGACACCAGGCAGATCAGCCCCAGTGCCAACCATGGCCGACTATGCAAACGGTGCTGTGGAACCATCCGACCAAGCCCTCAACCCAATCTATACTGTAGAGGCTCACAGACTTGCAACAGAGATTGGGACCCCAAACAGGCACATCTGGCCAACGAAAAAGGGCGGCCCGAGGGCCGCCCCTATCCGTTTCGATCCGGCGATGCCGGGCTCGATTACTCTTTGATGGTGACGACGATGCCGGCACCGACGGTACGGCCGCCTTCACGGATGGCGAAGCGCAGCTTCTCTTCCATGGCGATCGGCACGATCAGCTCGACATCGACCGTGATGTTGTCGCCGGGCATAACCATCTCCGTGCCTTCCGGCAGCGACACGATGCCGGTCACGTCGGTCGTGCGGAAGTAGAACTGCGGACGGTAGTTGGTGAAGAACGGCGTGTGACGGCCACCTTCGTCCTTGGTCAGGATGTAGGCTTCGGCCACGAACTTCTTGTGCGGCTTCACCGTACCGGGCTTGGCCAGAACCTGGCCGCGCTCGACACCTTCACGATCAACGCCGCGCAGCAGCGCGCCGATGTTGTCGCCGGCCTGGCCCTGATCGAGCAGCTTGCGGAACATCTCGACGCCCGTGCAGGTCGTCTTGGTCGTCGGACGGATGCCGATGATTTCCAGTTCCTCGCCGACCTTGACGATGCCGCGCTCGACGCGGCCGGTCACGACCGTGCCACGGCCCGAGATCGAGAACACGTCTTCAATCGGCATCAGGAACGGCTTGTCCAGCGGACGAACCGGCGTCGGGATGTAGGCATCGACCGCAGCCATCAACTCGCGGATCGCGTCTTCGCCGATGGTCTTGTTGGAATCTTCCAGAGCAGCCAGAGCCGAACCCTTGACGATCGGAATGTCGTCGCCGGGGAACTCGTTCTTCGACAGAAGCTCGCGAACCTCGAGCTCGACCAGTTCGAGCAGCTCGGCGTCGTCGACCTGGTCGACCTTGTTCAGGAACACCACGATCGACGGCACGCCGACCTGACGGGCAAGCAGGATGTGCTCGCGGGTCTGCGGCATCGGGCCGTCGGCGGCCGACACGACCAGGATCGCGCCGTCCATCTGCGCGGCGCCGGTGATCATGTTCTTCACATAGTCGGCGTGGCCGGGGCAGTCGACATGGGCGTAGTGGCGCGCTGCCGTCTCGTATTCGACGTGCGCCGTCGAAATCGTGATGCCGCGGGCCTTCTCTTCGGGCGCCGCATCGATCTGGTCGTAGCGCTTGTATTCGCCAAAATACTTCGTGATCGCCGCCGTCAGCGACGTCTTGCCATGATCGACGTGGCCAATCGTGCCAATGTTCACATGAGGCTTGTTACGCTCGAATTTACCTTTTGCCATAGTCTCTTTCCTTGGACGGCCTTGACCTTCAGTTCAGTCGAATGCGGGGCGATTAGCGACTACGGCCGAAAAACACAAGTGCCTTGTGGCCGGGTGCGCTGTCCACTCGGTCTCAACCGATGATCCGATTGCGGGGATGTGGCGCTGATATAGGAACGCGCGAGCGGAAATGAAATGGGGGCTGCGGGCTCCAGCACCTGTTTGCTATTCCCGCCCATGTCCTGTCCCGCCCATGTCCTGGCCTTTGCCTGCCGGATGTGCAGCCGGCGCCTGGCCCATTGCCGCTACGGCGGCGGTCTGATTTGGTTGCCCCATGCAATTCATACCGACCTCCATACGCGGCCCGCTGTTCATGATCGTTTCGACGGGGTCGTACCTCGTCAACGACACGATGATGAAACTCGCGACCGCGGGCTTGCCGTCCTATGAAGTGCTGTTCCTGCGCGGGGTCGCGGCCACGCTATGGGGCATGCCGCTGCTGTTCCTGCTGGGCTATGGCAGGCAGATCCCTTTGATCTTCGACAAACGCGTGCTGCGCCGCAACCTGCTCGAGCTCGCGGCCATCCTCTGTTACGTCGTGGCGCTGGCCAACATGCAGATCGCCGATTCGACCGCGCTCGGGCAGATCACCCCGCTTTTGATGCTGGTCGGCTCCTCCATCCTGTTCGGCGAACGGATCGGCGGCGTGCGCATGGCGCTGATCGGGCTCGGTTTCGTCGGTGCGCTCATGGTGGCCCAGCCGACTATGCAGGGCATCTCGGTCTATGCGTTGCTGGCGCTCGGCAACGCAGCATTGGCGGCGGCGCGCGATCTTGCCGGCAGGCGGGTCGCGGCCGAGGTGCCGGGCATGATCGTCGCCATTTCCGCCGTCGTGGTGGTGCTGATCGGCGCGGGCGCCGCGCATCTCGTTTCCGAGCGCTGGGTGATGCCGGAAGCCCGGCACCTGCTGCTCATGGCCGGCGCCGGATTCTTCCTGATCTTCGGCCATTTCTTCATCTTCATGGCCTATCGCGTCGGTCCGACCGGCGTCGTGGCGCCGTTCTACTACTGCTTCACCGTCTGGGCGGTCATCTCAGGCGTGCTGGTATTCGGGCAGTTCCCGAATGCCCTGGCGGTCTGCGGCATCCTGCTGGTGGTCGCGAGCGGGCTGACCATCGTCTCGCTTGATGAACGCAAACGCAGGCTGACCGTCGTCGCCTGACCTTTAAGTCAACGCGTCGAAGCAGGTTTGGCCGTCCTGCGGTCAGCCAGTCGGCAGACTGGTGCCTAAAGCGTTCGCTTGCCGGAGAACTGGTGATAGGCCCACAGCACGACGACCGCGCCGATAACGGCGACGATCAGGCTCCAGATGTTGAGGCCGGTCACGCCCGTGGCGCCAAAGGCGCTGAAGATCAGCCCTCCGACGATGGCGCCGACAATGCCGAGCACGATATCCATGATCAAGCCCTGGCCGGTCTTGTTGACGATCTTGCTGCCGATAAAGCCGGCGATGACGCCGAGGATGATCCAGCTGATAATGCCCATTTTTCCTCTCCATTCCCCCGCCGGCCGATCATGGTCACATGATTGTCAAAAGCTCAAGCCAACTTGAATTTCCGCCCGCATGCTCCATTGTAGCCGGCGGGACGGGCTTGGCCGTTATGGAGGATTGACCTATGGGACTTTTTGACAACGCCGTACCCGGCGGCAACATCACCAAACCGCTGATGATCGCGCTCGGCGCGCTGCTGGTGGGAAAGATGCTGAGCGGCAGAAGCGCCGAACAGACGAGTGCCGAAGAGACGGGCGAGCCCGCCCAGCCTCAAACGCCAGCCCCCACCGGAACCACGGCCTCAGGCGATGGCGGCCTGCTTGGCGGACTGGGCGGACTGCTCGACAAGCTCAAGACTGCCGGCCAAGGCAATGTCGCTGACTCCTGGGTCGGCACCGGACAGAACCAGCCGATCAACGCCAATGATCTCGGCAAGGCGATCGGCCCGCAGGTCATTCGAGAGATCGCGCAAAGGACCGGACTGGACGAGCAGGAGTTGCTCAAGCAATTGTCCACAGCCCTGCCCGGCATTGTCGACAGACTGACGCCGAACGGACAGGTGCCGCAGCAACACCAGGTCGCGTCCGCTTTCAACAGCTAGACTTCTGCGCCTGCATCACGCGCAAACACGCCCGGCACCGCCTTGCGGCTGTCGGGCGTTGCTCCGACCAGCGCGGCGAACCGCCTGGCAGTCGACGCATCGACCGGCGTGTAGACGGAAACCGAGAAATCACTGTCGCGGCCGCCCGGCTGCAGCGTGGCGAAATCGAACGACATCGCGCCGGCGACAGGGTGCCGGATGGATTTCCGCCAGATCGGTGGCTCGGCGATGTCGCGGCTGTTCCAGCACGCGACGAACGCTTCGCTTGCCGCTTCCAGTGACGAAAGCAGCGCGGCCAGCACCGGATCGCGAGGCATGGCGACTGTGGCAAGCCGGAACTGCGCGACCGCCGAGCGCGAAACCTCCGGCCAGTCGACAAAGCGCTGCCGCCATTCCAGGTCGAGAAACAGCCGGGCGAGCAGGCTGCCGGACCACTCATCATCCGTCTCGAAATCCCCGAGCAGCACCGCCGCCGGGTGGTTCCAGGCGACGACCTGCCAGTAGCGGTTGACGACATATGCCGGGTGCGGCGCCAGCCCGTCGAGCAGGCTTAGCAGCGGCGCGCTGGGCAGGCCTTGCTCGCCGAGCCGGTTTCGCCAATCGAGATCGGGCCGCGCCAATTGGAAGAGATAGGCCTGCTCCGACCGGCTCAGTCTCAGCACCCGCGCCAGCGAGCGAAGCACCTGCGGCGACGCGTTCACCTCCCGTCCCTGCTCGAGCCAGGTGTACCAGGTGGTGCTGATCCCCGCCTCGGCGGCGACCTCTTCGCGCCTGAGGCCCGGCGCCCGGCGGCGGCCATTGGCGCCATCGATCCGCGGCAAGCGGCCCCGCCGCTCGCGCAGGAAGCGGGCAAGCTCATCGCGCCGTGGGCCGTCGTATGGCATGCAGTCACCTCCGATACCAGTATAAGCTATAGTCTTGTACTACTTTAAAGGAAAGCTAGGTTGCGGGCGACCGAACATCAGCCCACGGGACTTCGACAATGAACGCGCTCAATGAAATCCGTCAGATCGACTACACCGTCATCTTCGCCCGCGACATGGCCGCCATGCGGCACTTCTGCGGGGATGTGATGGAATTTGATCTGCAGCGCGAACTCGGCGACAGGTGGATCGAATATCGGGTCGGCCCGAACACGCTGGCCTTGACCAGCCTCGGCATGATGTTCAACGACACGCCGCAGCAGCGGGATGCGCTGTCGCTGCAGCTGGCATTCCGGGTGGCGCCGGAGATGGTCGCTGCCTGCGCCGAGGCGCTTCAGGCCAAGGGCGTGCAGCCGGTCCTGCCGCTCACCGACCAGGAATGGGGCCACAGAACAGTGTTCTTCCGCGATCCGGACGGCAACGTTGTCGAGATATTCGCTGAGATCTGATGCGGAGTGGGGAGTTTGGAGCGGGTAGCGGGAATCGAACCCGCATATTCAGCTTGGAAGGCTGCTGCTCTACCACTGAGCTATACCCGCATCGTCCTCAAGGTTCGCGGGCTGGCAGTGGTGGAGAGGGTTGGATTCGAACCAACGTAAGCTAAGCTAACGGATTTACAGTCCGTCCCCTTTAACCACTCGGGCACCTCTCCAGCCTGCCGTCGAAGCCTTGCAACGAGGCATTCTCGCCGATCAGGTCGAAACCAGGGTTTTGTCCGAAATCAGCGAAGCGCCTTATGGCGGCAAGGCCAGTGGGTGTCAACCGCACCCCAAGGCAAAATGCGCTGAATTTGACAGCCTGCCCGGCAAGCCGGGTTTCTGCCTGTATCCACAGCCCGGCGACGCGGCTATAGAAGCCGGCCATGAGCAATGACAACACGCCCAAGACCGCCAAAGACACCCATTACGCCAAGCTGCGCCGCGCCCATCGCGACGAGAAGGCCGGCGGCGCGCCCGCCTTCCGGCCGCGCCAGCCGGTGCCGCCGGGCGAGAACGCCGCCGACGGGCTGGTGCGGCTTTATGGCCTGCACACGGTGCGCGCCGCGCTCGACAATCCGCGCCGGCGGATCAGAAAGATGTTGGTGACGCGCAATGCCGCCGAGCGGCTGGCGATCGCCGACCTCGCCGCTTTGCCGTTCAAGGCCGAACTGGTCGAGCCGAAGGACATCGACAAGATCACCGGTTCGGACGCCGTCCACCAGGGCGTGCTGATCGAGGCCGAGCCGCTGAAGCCCAAGCGCCTTGACGCGCTCGGCGATACCAAACTGGTGCTGGTGCTCGACCAGGTCACCGACCCGCACAATGTCGGCGCCATCCTGCGCTCGGCGGTCGCCTTCGGCGCCGGTGCGCTGATCACCACGGCCCGCCACAGCCCGCAGGAATCCGGCGTGCTGGCCAAATCCGCCTCCGGCGCGCTGGAACATATCGACCAGGTCGAGGTGAAGAACCTCGCCGACGCGCTGGAACAGCTGCACGAAGCCGGCTTCCAGACCATCGGCCTCGATTCGGACGGGCCGGCCGAACTCGAAACGAGTTTTTCAGGCGAAAAGATAGCCCTGGTGCTCGGCGCCGAAGGCAAGGGCCTGCGGCAGAAGACGCGCGAGACGGTGACGACACTCGCCCGCCTCGACATGCCCGGCGCCATCCGCTCGCTCAACGTGTCGAACGCCGCGGCGGTGAGCCTTTATGCGGCACGGAAGTTCCTTGGAAAGTGAATAGTGAATGCTGAATGGAAAGCGTTCTTACCGTCACCGTTCACTATTCACCCACTTCATGCCCCGCCATCCGCTCCAGCGCCCGCACCAGCGCCGAATGATCCTCTTTCGCCCCGCCATTCGCCGCGCACGAGTTGAACAGCTGCTGCGTCGTCGAGGTGTTGGGCAATGAGACGCCGAGCGCCTTGGCGCCTTCCAGCGCCAGGCTGAGATCCTTCTGGTGCAGTTCGATGCGGAAGCCCGGCGCGAAGGTGCGCTTTATCATGCGCTCGCCATGCACCTCGAGGATGCGCGATGCCGCCAGCCCGCCCATCAGCGCCTGCCGGACCTTGGCGGGGTCGGCGCCGGCTTTTGCGGCAAAGACCAGCGCCTCGGCGACCGCCTCGATGGTCAGGGCTACGACGATCTGGTTGGCAACCTTGGTGGTCTGGCCGACGCCGTTCGGGCCGACAAGCGTGACGTTCTTGCCCATCTTTTCGAACACGGGCTTGGCGCGCTCGAACGCCTTGTCCTCGCCGCCGACCATGATGGTCAGGGACGCCGCCTTTGCGCCGACCTCGCCGCCCGACACCGGCGCGTCAAGATAGTCGCAGCCGAGATCGTTGATCTTTTTGGCAAAGGTCTTGGTCTCGATCGGCGAGATCGAGCTCATGTCGATGACGAGCTTGCCCTTGCTCAGGCCGGAAGCGACACCGTTCTCGCCGAACAGCACCTCGGCTACCTGCGGGGTGTCGGGAACCATGGTGATGATGATATCCGCGGCCTTCGCCACTGCCGCGTGGCCGGTGATGCTTCTCAAGCCCTTGGCGACGAGATCGGCCGGCGGCTTCGAGCGGTGGTCGCTGGCAATGACGGCGTAGCCGGCATCCAGGAGATGCCCCGCCATCGGCGCGCCCATGATGCCAAGGCCGATGAAGCCGATGGTTTCCATTGTTTTCTCCTTTGTTGAGGCTGAGTTCCTTCGCGCCCCCTCTGGCCTGCCGGCCATCTCCCCCACTTGTGGGGAGATTGGCAGTTTCGGCGCCTCGCTCACCCTGCAATGTTGGGGAGCGAAAGCCGGGATGACGTCCGATCTCCCCACCTGTGGGGGAGATGGCCGGCAGGCCAGAGGGGGGCGCGAAGGAACGCGACTTCAATCGTAACAGCTAAGCCGCGGCACTCCCCTGCCCGTTAAGCTCCCGAAACCACCCCAGCCCAGCCTCCGTCCCCGCCTTCGGTTTGTATTCCGCTCCGACCCAGCCGGAATAGCCGATCCTGTCGATGTGCTCGTAGAGGAAGGGATAATTGATCTCGCCCGTCCCCGGCTCGTGACGGCCGGGATTGTCCGCAAGCTGGATATGCGCGATGCGGCCGAGGTTGGCCTCGATGGTACGGGCGAGATCCCCCTCCATGATCTGCATGTGATAGATGTCGTATTGCAGGAACAGGTTCTTCGAACCGACGCGCTCGATCAGCGCCAGCGCCTGCTCCGAATAGTTCAGGAAAAAACCCGGTATGTCGCGCGTGTTGATCGGCTCGATCAAAAGCCGGATGCCGGCCTGCTCCAGTTTCTCGGCTGCAAACGCGAGGTTCTCGGCTAAAGTATTTTCCAGCACCGAACGATCCACGCCCTGCGGCGCGATGCCGGCGAGGCAATTGACCTGCTCGCAGCCGAGCGCATGGGCATAGCTGATCGCCTTGGCGATGCCTTGCCGGAATTCCGGCGCGCGGTCGGGCAAAACCGCGATGCCGCGCTCGCCGTTGCCCCAGTCGCCGGCCGGGAGGTTGAACAGCACCTGTGTCAGGCCGTTCTTCTTCAGCCGGGCCGCGACCACGTCAGGCGTATGATCATAGGGGCCGATATATTCGACGCCCTTGAAGCCGGCGCGGGCTGCGGCATCGAAGCGATCGAGGAACTCATGCTCGCCAAAGAGCATCGACAGATTGGCTGAAAAACGCGGCATTCTTTTTCTCCTTCTTCTGCTTGGCCCTAGGCGTGTTGAGATTCAGGTCGGGCAGAGTCGAAAACGGTGACTTTCGAAAACCGGAGCGGAACGTACTTTCTGTACGTGAGCACCGGAAGCGCAGGAAGGCGCCGTTTGCAGGCCTGTCTCACCTGAATATCGGCGCGCCTAATCGAGCAACACAATCGCCGTTGGCGCATCCTCATGGCTTTCGGCAAGGTCCTCGAATTCGGTGATCTTGTCGATTTCCGTGCCCATGGAAATGTTGGTGACGCGCTCGAGGATGAATTCGAGCACCACCGGCACCTGGTATTCCTTCATCAGCCGCTGCGCTTCCTTGAACGCGCCGGCGAACTCTTCCGGTTTGCGCACCCGGACCGCCTTGCAGCCCATCGCTTCTGCGACCGCGACATGATCGACGCCGTAGCCGGCCTCCGGATCGTTGGCGCGGTTGACGTTCTCGAAGGCCAGGCTCACCTCGAAATCCATCGCAAAACCGCGCTGCGCCTGGCGGATCAGGCCGAGATAGGCATTGTTCACGACGACATGGATATACGGCAGTTTGTGCTGTGCGCCGGCCGCCAGTTCCTCGATCATGAACTGGAAGTCGTAGTCGCCCGACAGCGCCACGATGGTGCGATCCGGATCGGCGGCGCGCACGCCAAGCGCTGCCGGCAGCGTCCAGCCGAGCGGGCCGGCCTGGCCGCAATTGATCCAGTTGCGCGGCTTGTAGACATGCAGGAACTGCGCCCCGGCGATCTGCGAGAGGCCGATCGTGGTGACGTAGGTGGTGTCACGGCCGAACGACTTGTTCATCTCCTCATAGACGCGCTGCGGCTTCAGCGGCACCTGCTCGAAATGCGTCTTGCGCTTCATCGTCTTCTTGCGGGTCTGGCATTCCTTCGCCCAGCCCGACCAGTCGCGCAGCTTTCCTGCCGTCTTCCATTCGGTGGCGACGTCGAGCAGCATCTTTAGTGCCGCACCGGCGTCCGAGACGACGCCGAGATCCGGCGCGAACACCCGGCCGATCTGGGTCGGTTCGATGTCGACATGGATGAATTTCTTGCCCTTGGTGTAGACATCGACCGAACCGGTGTGGCGGTTGGCCCAGCGATTGCCGATGCCAAAGACGAAATCGGCTTCCAACATCGTCGCATTGCCGTAGCGATGCGAGGTCTGCAGCCCGCACATGCCGGCCATCAGCCGGTGGTCGTCGGGGATCGCGCCCCAGCCCATTAGCGTCGGGATGACCGGCACGCCCGTTATCTCGGCAAATTCGATCAACAGATCCGACGCATCGGCGTTGATGATGCCGCCGCCGGCGACGATCAGCGGCTTTTCCGCGGCATTGAGCATCGCCAAGGCCTTTTCGGCCTGGGCGCGCGACATTGCCGGCTTGAACGGGACCAGCGGTTCATAGGCATCGATATCGAATTCGATCTCGGCCAATTGCACGTCGACCGGCAGGTCGATGAGCACCGGGCCCGGTCGCGACGAGCGCATCAGGTGAAATGCCTTCTGCAGCGCCATCGGCACGAGATAGGGCTCCATGACCGTGACCGCCCATTTGGCGACGGGTGCGGCTATGGCGGCGATATCGACCGCCTGGAAATCCTCCTTGTTGAGCCGTGCCCGCGGCGCCTGACCAGTGATGCACAGGATCGGGATGGAGTCCGCCGCCGCCGAATAGAGCCCGGTGACCATGTCGGTGCCGGCCGGGCCCGACGTGCCGATGCACAGCCCGATATTGCCTGATTTAGCTCTCGTGTAGCCCTCGGCCATATGCGAGGCCGCCTCGACATGGCGCGCCAGGATGTGGCGGATCGAGCCCCTCGCCTTCAGCGCCGAATAGAACGGATTGATCGCCGCGCCCGGCACGCCGAAGCCGCAGGAAACGCCTTCCTTTTCGAGAACGAGAACCGCTGCATCTACAGCGCGCATCCTGGCCATGTCCAGCCTCCGCAAATTGTTGGTCGACCGACAATGCCAGTATGGTTTTCATTTTTCAATTTTTTCAGAATAATTTTTCATTTCTAGAAAACGGCTCCTGTCCACTGATTTCGCTGGCTTTTCCGTTTTTCATGAATCCGGGCACCAGAATCTGTGAAAAAGTTTTTCATTGCGATTTCGGCGAAACCGGCGACAATGCCGCCATGGAAACCAGCGAAAAACGCCAGCGCGGCCGGCCGCGCGCTTTCAACGGTCCGTCCGAGGCCGGTTCTGTACAGTCGCTCGACCGGGCCTTGCGCATCTTGGCCATCGTCGCCGAAGGCAGCGGCCTGTCGCTGAGCGAGATTTCGGCGCGCAGCGAGCTTGCGGCGTCCACCGCCTATCGCATGCTGACGACGCTGCAGAGCCACGGCATGGTCGAATTCGATACATCGGACCAGCTGTGGTCGATCGGCGTCGAGACCTACCGCATGGGTGCCGCCTTCCTGCGCCGCCGCAAGCTGGTCGATCGCGCCCGCGTGGTCATGCAGGAATTGATGGAGAAGACCGGCGAGACAGCCAATCTCGGCGTCGCCGAGGACGATTGCGTCGTTTTCGTCAGCCAGGTCGAGACGCATCAGGCAATCCGCGCCTTCTTCCGCCCGGGCACGCGCAGCTCGTTCCATGCCTCCGGCATCGGCAAGGCGGTGCTGGCGCAGCTCGAGCCGGAACGCGTCGCCGCCATCCTGCGCAAGTCGGGCCTGCAGCGCTTCACCGACAAGACGCTGTCCGACATTTCGGCGCTGGCCCATGACCTGGCTGTCATCAAGCACCGCGGCTGGTCGGTCGACGACGAGGAGCGGCATCCCGGCATGCGCTGCGTGGCCGCCGCCATTTTCAACGAGTTCGGCGAGCCGATCGGCGGTGTCTCGGTCTCCGGACCGACGGTGCGGGTGACGATGGAGCGGCTGGACGAGATCGGGCCGCTGGTGCGCGACGCCGCCGCTGAGGTGACGAGGATGATCGGCGGGTTCCGATCATAATGCGGAGAACGCTTCAGCTTTTGCTCGCCGCTTCGCTGTGCGGATGCGTGGCGACGGCGCCCGAGCCCGCCCCTGTCTCCCAGCAAGTCAGCGAGATTCCGATCTCGCTCGCTTTGGAGGAGACAATCACGATCGGAATTCGCCAGCATTTGCAGGATCCTGCGTCCGCCAAATTCGGGACGATGCGCGCCGGCGAGCGGACGCTCAACGGCCGCCGGGAAATCGTGGTCTGCGGCCATGTCGCCGCGAAGTCATCGTCCGGTGGTCATACAACAGACCAACCGTTCGCCGCCAAGATCTATCCGGATGAAGGAAGCAGCTTCGAACTCATCGCCATGGGCGATCAATCGCTGAATGCGAGCGGTGGTGTTGTCGGCACCTGCCATGCAGCCGGATTACCGATCTCCAAACCGTAGCTGACACTGCCACGCGCTCAAATGTAGGAAAGAGGGGCTGCGTACAGCCCCTCCTTCTTGTGGGGAGCCTCCTCTTAGAGGCGGCAATAGTGGCGGTAGCCGTCATAGCCGACATAGGTGTCGGAGTACGGATCGTAGCTGGCGTAGCGGTTGGCGCAGCGGCGGACGTGCCAGGAGCCACCCTCGTCGTCGACATAGACGGTGCGGGGCTGCTGGTTGAGCAGGCTGCCGAGCACAAACCCGCCGACGCCGGCGGCGATGCCGATGCCGATTTCGCGGTTGTGGTGATGGCTGTGGGCGGCCGAGGGCTGGACGGTGCCGACCAGCGAGGTGGCGGCGACGGTGCTGGCGATGAGGGCAGAAGCGATTTTGCGCGTGAACATGACGATCTCCTTGTTTCGTTGCGAGAGGCGATCCATCCGCCTCTTGATCATCTGTCGTTTCGGCGCGGAAAAAGGTTCGAAAGAATTTGGGATTTTCTTGAAGGCCGGAAATCAGCCGATGGAAACCAAGATCTGATCGATCGAGCGCTCAACGCAAAAAAGGGCGGCCGAAGCCGCCCTTCCGCGAGGCAGGTCGTCTCGCTCAAAGGAAGATGATCACCTTGCCGTGGTGATGATGATGCTTGTGGTGATGGTGCTTGTGTTGATGGTTCCACCACCAAGAGGGCTTGTCGTGGTGCTTGTGATGGTGGTGATGATGGCTGTGAGCGGAGGACGACTGCACGGTACCGGCGAGCGCGCCGGTGGCGACGAAGATGGCGACCAGGCCCGAAGTAAGACTGCGCTTCAACATGATGATCTCCTTGATCGAGGCGACCATTCGCCTCTGGAGATCAGTCGCGGTGACGTGGTGAAAGGTTCGAGGTTTTGAGCGAGTAGTGAGTAGTCAATGGTCCGAAAGGCGTTCGCCCATTCACCATTCACCATTCATCCCCATCCCAGTCACATGCCGCAGCCAAAACGCCATCGCGATAAAACCGACGATGGCGGCGATGCCGGTCCAGTCGACATTGGCGCTCTTCACGTCCCTGATGAGCTTTACCGCAAGCAGCCAGGCAATGACGACAAGCGGCAGGATGATGACAAGTCTGATCATGCGACACCCCGTTCGATGCGTTTGCACCTGAGAGATATGTAGGGATCGCATTGGCGGTTTTCAGCATGGCGGCCCGCCCACCTCGGCGGGGTCCATTAGCGATCGAAAACGGAGTTTTGTCTTTACTGGCGCACGAAATATGCTAACCGGAGCGCCGTGCCCTTGTAGCTCAGCTGGTAGAGCAGCGGTTTTGTAATTCGCTGGATCAATCGGCCACGGTATTGAAAAACCAAGACATTTTTCAAAATCGAGTTTCAGGGGTATACGTAGGGGTAAATGTGCCGCCTTAGCTCAGATGGTAGAGCAGTAGTTTTGTAAACTATTGGTCGGGGGTTCGAGTCCCTCAGGCGGCACCACATTCGCGCATCGTTCCGATAGGCTGGCAGCAGGTGTATTCGATTGAGCGACCCCGGCAATCAAACCGATAAGAGAAGCGGCTGGAATTGGCGGCCCGACATTGGGCCGAATCTGTCGAGGGTCTTGAGCCGCGTTACCACACATAGCGCGATGACACCGACACATTGGCAAACGGCTATATCTCTGCCCTTTCTTTCGGGCGGAGCGGTCTTAACAAGCGGCCCGGCCCAATACGGTTTTCTTGCCCTAGCTGGCTTGGTGATCCTAAAGGCGGTTTTTATAAACGTCTATTTCGCCGTGAAGGACCCTAGCCGCCTTCAACGGGAGGAACATGTTCAGCAGATGTCCAAGCTTCAGTTGCTCGCTGATGACCGACAGAAGGACCCGGTGAAGGTAATAGACGCAGAGCCAGTTTCAAACACTCACATGACGACGCAAAGGTCGTCTTCAGTCACGGTGCGACCATGACGAATGACGATTTGAATGTATACATAGTGAATTTTCAGGCATCAGAAGCGCCGGGCTTCGCTAATGGGCAGTTGTCGCTTGTACATATTGAAGGATTTAATCTCTATTTACGCAATAGCCAAGAGATAGCGGCATATTGGAACTACATTCCACTTTTGTACATGGTCAAAACCAAGCTTCCTGCTCGCGAGCTAGCGATAAGGTTTCGACCTTTTTTAGGATCACGCTTTGTGGTCGGCCGAATCGATAAACAGGATGTGGACGGGCTGCTACCATCTGCAGCTTGGGATTGGATTTACTTTCCCCACCAAGAAAAATGGAAACCGGCAGGAGGTATGCTACCGCCACCGGGTCTGTGATGCGTGCAGTTGTGCTGCCGCCCTCGCTGCTTCGCGGATAATCCATGCGGGCGGATCGAAACCAAGCGCTTCGTAAATCGGCTTGCCGAGCGTCCACATGAGTTGCAATTCCGCGCGTGCTTCTGGTGATGCCGGTTCCGTCGCGTTGAACAGATGACCGAGATTAATCGACCATTCCCACCAGTTGGCGCGGTCGCTGCCGTTGCCGCCTTTGAACAGCCAGTCTGTGTCTTCGTCGCTCATCTGTTCTGCGGCGATCAGGATTGCCAATGCGCCTTGAACACCCAAGTCCAGGCATTTGATGCCATCAACCCACACGGCTTGCATCTGTGGTCTGTCAGCGCTGAACAACGCGCGGTCGAATTGCGGTAATGCATGGAATGCGGGCTTGCCAAATTCGTTGATGAAGGCAGGCCGGGTCATAAGTCCAGTGCGGAAAATAAAGCAGGCATCCGGTTCGACCAAATAGCAGGCGTCAATCATAGCTGGCACATCCGTTGATAGAGTTCGCGCAAGCCCTCTGTGGTGGTGTCTGCGGCGATGGTTGGCGATGGTCGATAGATCAGCCGTTGGATGCTGTGCGGTAGCGGCGGGCCGCGAAAGTCGTCGTCTATGATCGCGCGATAGTAAGATTCCGGCGTTGCCCTGAATTGTGCTGTGAACCTGTCGTGCAGTCCGCGCCATTCGTTGTATGTGGCAAGCTGTTGATCGTTCAGGCGTCCAAGATCGGGCTCGCCGCTCCGTTGGCGAAGCTGTTGACGAAGTTGCTCTACAATTTGACGTTCAACGCGAAAACGGGCCATTGCCGCGTTCCACCATCTGGCGCAATTCTTCGATATCCGCACGAAGCTTTTCAACGGCTTCCACATCTGCCAGCCGCGCAAGCATTGTGGCAACGTCTTTGGCTTCCGATGTGGTCACGGTGCCGTCGCTTAGGGCTTCACGAACGCCTTCGGGCGACGCGTCCAGACCGTCCAGCGACCGGCCTTTCCCAACGATGCGCTCCAATACGAAAAACAACGCGTCGGAATCACCCGCTTCCAACTTGCTGCGCAGTTGAGCGATTGCCAGATCACGCATTGAATGGACGGCTTCAACGGCTTCTTTGCTAACTCGATTTCTGGAGCCGCGAACTCTGCCGCCTGATCCTGGAGCAAATGTCCCATTCGGCAGACGTTTGAATTCGATCACCGAGCCTGATGTAGGGGGATTATCGGCGTTCATGGTTCACACGCTCCACCGTAATTCCATTGTCGATGCACCAGCGTTCCAAGCTGTCAGTGACGGTCCAACTTGTGCCGTCGCGGCGATAAGCGCGCGGAAAATTGCGATGGCGTCTGTAGTACGCCAGCAGTTGCCGGCTTGGGTTGCCCATCAGGATCAGCACGCTCATATGATCTAGGAGCGCTACCGACGCGGGAAGGTGCACCCGCGTCGGTAGCTGGAAAGCAGGCTTGCGCATCATTCAAGCCGCTTCCGATAGAACGGCATTCATTGCCGCGTGTGGTGTGAGGTTGGCCGCAATGCTGATGTGGTTGATGGCGTCGTTGAACCAATTGCGAACGGTGATCACTTCACTTTCGGCAGCGTCCAACTCTCGGATGGCGTTGTCCGCCATTCGCGTTGCTAGCTCAAGGTCCGGACCATCTGCCAAGATGTCGGTCGGTGTAGGTTTGCGGCGCGCTGCTGATTGAGCAAAGCGGTTCATAGCGTTGACGCGCGCGATGCTCTTTTCCAGTTCCGGCCGCATGGCGTCAGGCATTTCAAGAGTGTCCCACTGATCAAACATGATCGCACCGATTTCGCCGCTGGTATCCCGGTGCGCGAGTTCGATTATTTTGGCCGGCTTTTTCCCGATCAGCATTTGCATCTTGATGGTTGCTCGAAGCGGATCGATTGGCGTGCGCGGCAATAGGAGATTTGCGCGCTGCTGCTTGGTCGTCGCGTTCACTTCACGCAACGTCGAAACCAAAGCTCTTGCGGACGGCGCAATAGATGATGCCAATGTCTTGCGGTAGTTGTCGTAAATTTGCGGGAGCGGATGCTCCATCTCCAGCATCTTGATGACAGATTCCGAGCCGACCCGAATTGCTCTGTACGCGGCTCCCATTCCAGATCGAAGTGCGGCGTTGTTTATCTTGTCCTCCATATGAACAAGTGCACTGGTCCTATCGCCACTTCTTGCGATCATGTGATTGTCATAGATAGAAATCATATCTTTCAGTGACATTGGCCCGGTCCTTCAAATCAGTTGCGCTCTAACCGGACTTTTGCCGACCTCCTAATAGTTCGTCAAGTAGTAAAGGCTAGAAACCTCAAGATTATTAAATAGACCACTTGGAAGGTATTTCCAAAAACGGAAACTTACATCGCAACTACTTCAGCATATACCGCGTTGACCATCGCAAACGATCACCGAAGACGACCATCGCATTGAGCACCAAACTATCTAACAGGCGGTCATCGCAACCAGTTGCGAACGTTTTCAAAGCGTTAAATGGACGATCATCGCAGATGGCAGCGATTGGGTAATTGTGGGGGTAATTTCGGCAATATGCGGTCGGCGCTAAGGACGCTATGACCGCGCTATGATCCCCGAGTAATCATAGCGTCAGTTTTCCCATGTTTTTCAACGGCTTACTGCCTGGCCGCTATGATAACTATGATATCTCTATATTAAGAGAGAGAGAAATAATAAGAGAGGGTAGAGGCGTCCCGGTGCGTGGGGGAGCAGAGACAGCGATTTCCCATAGTTATCATAGCGGATGGCCTATTTCGAAGCGAATTCAATGGTTTAACTTGCGCTATGATAGCCGCTATGATGCTTTCAATCATAGCCTTGCGCACGTCCATAATTTTCAACATGGGCGTTGGCATCCAAATTCCACAAAACACCGCGCTTGTTGAGATCATCTTGGAAGTAAGCCCGTCCGCTCTGACCGATCCTGAAATAGCCAACAGCCGAAATAGCCGTGGCGAGCGTTTTCGCTGGCACCGCTTTGTGGCCGCGCTGCCCTAGAAGCTTCCCGACAGCAGCCGTGCTGATCCAGCCGCCACGAAAGCCGGGAGAGGCGTCCTCGACGGCTTCGGCTAGAAGTTGCTCCAGCCAGCCACGGCTTTCAATCAACGCCTCTGCGGTGCTGCTGGTGACTGGCGCGCGCTTCGATATCGCGCCGCGCTCGATTGGATAGTTGAGCAGATAATGAGCGACAATTTTCAATCCCATCTTGTGACCACCACCGTTTGGATGGTCGCCAAGCCAGTTGTACAAGCTGTTGAAATAAGCATCGTCCATGCCGCGCGAACGTAGGTCGTCAACCGTCTGGATCGGGCTGTAGAAGATCGCGAACCGCCTTCCATTTGCGGTAACCGGAATTGCGTCCTTGTAGTTGCTGAAAAACAGCCAATTGGATGGCGTGTCGCCCATCTTTTGGTCGACGCCTTTCCCTTCAATTTCAAGTTCGGTTTCGGTGATGAAAGGCTTTAGCGTTTCAACCATGTCGCGCTTTTCGTCGGTTCGGATTTCATCGACCAAAAAAAACAGTTTGCTGCCCATCCATCCGTTGAATTTGCTGCCGCTTTCGTTCAGCTGCTTTGCTTTCGGCTGATAGAAATATTGTTTGTCGATCACATGCCGCATTACCTGTTTGAATACATTCTTGCCCACGCCTTCAACGGATTGAAGAACCGGAGACCATGGTATTTTGTGGCCGGGATACTTCGCATTGTGCGCCAGGAATTCTAGCAGCATGTGCTGATCGTCCGCGTTGGGCAGCACCAACGCCAAGTGACGCAGGAATGGCGCGGGGTCGCCGGCAAGGGTTTGGATATTCGCTGGCACATAGGTATTGACGTAGGATCGGCCTAATCCGTCGCGGATAATGTCGCCTGTTTCCATGTCGGGACGAAAGCAGGTTCCATCTACTTTCGGCACCGTCCAGACCCTTGAGCGAGTTGCGGCTTGCCAAGCTTCGTCGGTTGTCTTGCCGTTGCTGTCGATGATGAACCTCTTGCCGCCATAAGAGGCGTTGAAGCTGCCAACGCCGTACCTAATGCCGCGCGGTCCAATGATGCAGTTTTCAGGTCCGATCAGCACGCAGCCGTTGAACCAAATCCGCTGTTCTTGCGGTGTCAGCATCTCACCGAATTGCGCTTGCGTTGGTGACAGTTGGACGGCTGGCGCATTACCGCTACCGCCAAGCAGCCGTTGCGCTCTCAACGTGGGAATGCGCCGCTCAACCGCTGGCCAACCAACTTCGGTGTTTCTAATCGAATTCCACTGCTTGTAATTCTCACCGGGATCATTCCCATCGTAGCGCATGCACCACTGCTGCCACATATCATATAGCTGTTGATCGCTTGCGAGCGTCCAGCCGGCTTGCTTCACTGCTGCGAGAAAGCTGATCCAGTCGCCTCGTGACAACGTGTTAGGGTCTGTTGCATCCAGCGCGTATTGCAGCCAATGAAGCGACGGTGCAGCTAGCGCAGGATCGCCCAACTGATGCCGGCCGCCACCACCATCGATCACGTTGACATCGTGCAGCGCGGTTTCAAGCTGTTCGGCCGTTGTGACGTAGCCGTTGCCGGCCATGGCGAAACATGTCACCAGATGCGGCGCAGCGCCATGTGTATGCTTGCTGCTTTGCGGATTGCTGTATTTCGTGCTTATCGTACCCGGAAGCCTCATAACTCTCGTGGCATCAATGATCGACGGATCACCCTCAAAAAACTGTTTGAGCTTCCTCTGAATTAATTCAAAGCGTTCGTTGCCGGTGTACGGCTGGACGGGCCAATAGATGTGGAACTTCTGCGGGCTGGAGTTGACAGCAAATGCTGGTGCCGGAAACCATTGCTCGGCTCGCGTCAGGTTTTGCTGCGCAGACAGATTGTCAAGATCGACGTAATTTGCGCGCAGACTTTGGACGTTACAAAGCTCACGTCCGACGCCATCTAATTCCGCTATGACGGCAAATATACCGTACCCTTGGTTGTTGTAGTGGACGATGCTTGACCACGCATTTTGGAGCGTATCTCGAAACGGGATCGCGGCAACGCTCTTGTTCGCGTCATGTATGGCTCTCCAATCAATGATTGCAGTCGCGGCTTGACCGCCTGTGATCGCGTTTACAAATGTCGATGCTTGTTCAAAAGACTGCGCAGGCGGATTGATTACCCCCGTAGTGAGGTTTATATGGTCAGTCATTGCACACTTCCTTCATGGCCCGACCAGCGTTCGCGCGCTTCGTCGGGCCTATTCTTTCGAGCTTCAAATCTGTGATTTGCTGCTCTGTTTCTGGAAAAATCGTCTTTTATCAGCCGCTTAGCGGTAGCAACAGCCAGTCAAAACCGGCCTTGGGTAACAGCGGGGGTGTATCAGCCGGCCATCCGACCGACCGCGAACTGCTCAATTTCCGCCCGCAGCCAGTACCGGCGATTGTTGATTTTGCGGGGCTTGGGGAAATTGGCGACAGGCGGTGTCTCTCGCCCTGTCCGGCGATCATAAGCGCCGTGCAGCCAGCGGTGGAGTGTCATAGGCGTGATCCCGCCACAGATGGCGCAGACGGCCGGTGCGGGTATGAGTGTATCAACAGAAGACATGATGTGCCTCGATATAGCGATTGACCGCGTAACCAGCGGTTTCGGGCAGCCATCCAACTGCGTTCAGCGCGTCTTCCTCGCGCCATTGAACCATCCGGTTCCCTGCACTGCCGATATCATCCGATCAAGGCAGCAACGCCATCGGGCCATAACGTCCCAACACAGTCAAGCACATTTTGCGTATTACACAGTCTTAAGTCCGCTCTAGGCGGATTTTTTCAATATCGTTACATTATCTGCGGTGATCGCTTGGATACGGTTTGCTAGTTGCTCCAAAGCATCGCGCTTTTCGTCTTGGTAATCGTAGCGGTTATAGATTGCGGCAACACCGCTCACTTTGCCTGTTTTGTGATTTAGAATTGCTTCGGTCACTTCCTGCTTGATTCCAAGCCGTGCGAGTTCTGTTGCGGCTGTTCTTCTCAGATCATGTAGATGCCAATCGGGCAAAGCCGGTTCGCCGCAGTGCTTATCTAGCGCTTTCTTGCCATTGCTAAAGCCGCTGAATGGCGTGGTCGCTGTTGTGGTGAACACGTATTCGGACGGGTTTCCGCGCTTGTCTGCCATCCTCGGCAGTCTTTCGATGATCGTTTTTGCCATCGGTGCCAGCGGCACAACATGAGCGCTGGAGTTTTTTGTGCGCGATCCTTCAAGCGTGATCGCGTCCAGCTTGTCGGTTAATTCCGACCATCTCAGGTTTGCAATCTCGTCTCGGCGCTGACCAGTCAGCAACAGCAGTTGCACCATCGGCCCGAATGGGTACTGGCACTTATCCGCCGCCTTCCAAATCGTTTTTATCTCGTCGTGTGACAAAACACGGTCCCGGCTTTGCGGCTTTGCTGGCGCTTCCGCTAGTTCGATGATGTTGCGCCCCATGGCTCGCGCAACCGGCTTCCAACGAAAGAACGCGGATAGGACCGCGAAGGCATTGCGGCGTGCGCCGGGTGTCAGCTTCGCCAACAGCTTTTCAACGTCCCGGTAATCGATTGTCCTGATGTCCGTGACGTGTTTCCAATGCGGCTTGATGTTCGTTGTGATTATCCGTTCGTATTCGTCTGCGGTCGATGCCTTGACTGCCCTGCCCTTGAAGCCGGTTGCGCGAGCGGTCTTGATGAATTCATCAAACCAAGCTGCAACGCTGGTTCGATCGATCTTGCGTTGGCGGGGATCATTGCCGCGCTTCGCGTCTGCCATCACACTTTGGGCAAGCGCGCGAGCTTGGGTCACGTTGAGCGCTTGCGTTGGCGAAACGATGCTGTTGACGCGTTCGGTTGATCCAACTTCGTCGTACCGTCCAATCGTGACCTTTGCGGGCTTGCCGTCGATCTTCGTCCGCACTGCCCATGACAAAGCGCCGCTTGTTGGCTGCATCACCAGATACAGCCCTGCTTGCGCGTCGTCCGAAATCTCTTGCCGCGTGGTGGCTGGCTTCAACGTGTTGATGAATGCGGCAGCGCGTTTGTGCTGCGCGGGAATGGTCTGTCCAGGCATCGGCTTTTTCGCTCCGGGTAACGTCAGGGGTAATCCGGGTAACGTTATGGCACGTTATGGACCGTTCCGCAAACCGCTGCTCTTGAGCCTGAAAACTGATTTAAATCAGGCAATTAATGATTTTTGCGTTATGGACTGTTGCCCTACGGGGTATGCTGGCACAAAATTTGTAAACCGAAGGTCGGCGGTTCGATTCCGTCCGGGGGCACCACCTTTCGCTCTTCGAGCTTCGGGTGGCAGGCCACTCGAAGCTCGTTAGTCGAAGGAGGACTGCCGACGGTTCTATTCGGCGGAGCTGGCAGCACGACATCAGGCCAACTCGCAGCCGTCGGACCTTCTAGGAAAATGTGGCAGCCTGTATGGCTGCCGTATCGCCGAACGTGTTCCTCACCCTAACCGACCTGTAGACGTAGGCGGCCCAGATCCCTGTGACTATGAAGGATGCCAAAGGTGTAACCAGAGCTCCTCCGGCAAGCAAACGGTTTACCGGGACACCCAGAACAGTCGATATCCAAACTGTGTCCAGTACGAATAAGAGAGGGATCGCGAACCACAGACATATGAACAGCTGCGGAAAGCGGTGGCTTCGCCGCAGCATCGAAACAAGCACGACCAGCTGAAGCACCAGAAATGCCAGATTGAGGGCTGCCTCGCCATAGATGGCCAAGGCCCCGTTGGGCACTGTAACAAGCTGTTGGTAGGTTTTGACCAGACTGGCCATATCGACAAGTGTGCGCAACGGCGAAAGGGACAGGCTGATCGCCAGCAGGATCAGCCAGCCGCCGAACCCCACGAGGTCATCTGGGCTCTGTGAGGATTTGCGCGACGACCGGACGGCGAAGAAAACCGGCACGCCAATCAGCAACAGAAGTATCGCCCAATGCCACATTTACCCACCCTCGAATGCATCCCTGGGTTGTTTAGCTCGCACCTCTGGATTGTGCAAGCGTTTTTACAGAGATCAAGGCATCGTAGAGATTTTCGGGTTTAGGTTTGCAGAGGACGCTTTCGTCGCTCGCAATGGCCGCATCTCACCCCAAGTCAAAATGCCGCGGAAAGGCCTGGTGCAGCAGGAGCAGCATGGTCTTGCGCAGCACGTCGGTGTCGCGGCTGGACGGGTTGAGATGGTCCCAATACCAGGCGCCGTGAACCAGATAATTCAGGCTCTCCGACAGCGTGTCTATGTCGACGCCGGTGTAACCGCCGCTGCGCGAAATCTCGATCAGCAGTTCGCGCGCTTCGGCCGTGTAGGCGAGATCGCTGGGCAGGCCTATCTCGTTGTAGAGCTGCATGCTCTTGCGGTCGCTGGAGAACACGACGAAGACCGACACCCAATTCGGATGCTGGCGGGCAAAGCGTTGCGCGCAATCGACCGCGCCCAAGACCCGCTCGACCGGCGACAGGCCGGGCGCCCGCACCAGCGTCAGCCACAGCGCGTCATATCGGTCGCTGAGATATTGCAGGACGGCTCGGAACAGGTTCTCCTTGCTGCGAAAATGAAAGACCACCAGTGCGTTGGACGAGCCGACATGCTCGGCGATGCGCTGCATGGTGACGCTGGCCAGCCCCTCCTCCGCGATGAGCTCGATTGTGGCGTCGATGATGCGCTGGATGCTCGCTTCGCCGCGCTCGCGCCGGCGGTCCTTGGGCGCAGCGTCGTTCGCCGCACCCTTGGCCGCCTTGCTTTTTCCCGCATCCGGAGTGGCTATGCGTTGCGCCATTGTCGTCAGGCCTTTCCCCGGCGGCCGAAACATCCCGCCGCTGCCTTGGGATGCCGGCGCCCTGCGGACTCACAGCGCCGGGCGTGTCCCGGCATTCGTGTACCACTGACCACGAGCCGTCTCATAGGCCATACCCGCCCGGAACACGTCGGCGTCGCTATAGGTGCGGCCGACAATCTGGATGCCGGTGGGCACGCCGTTGGCGGCGCGGCCCGACGGCACGGACAGAACCGGGCAGCGGCTCAGCATGTTGAACGGCGTCGTCATCACCCAGCCCAGCGACGGGTTCACCTCTCGTCCATTGATCTCGACCTTGCCTTTGGTCTGATCGAATTCCGCCGGCACTGCGGGAAGCGCATTGGTCGGGCAGATCAGCACATCGTGTTTTTCCAGCAACGGCCCCAGCGTCAGATACATCCTGGCCGCCACGTCCAAGGTCGCGACGAAGTCCGTGGCCTTCGACTTCTGCCCGTCGTTGGCAAACTGCCTGGCATAGCTGGTCATGTCCTTGCCGTGCTTGGCGAGCAGCGGCGACAGCGAGGCGCCGAAGAGATGTTCGAGATAGGCCATGCCGGCCTTGAGCACCTCGTCGCCCCAGCCGAGGTCCACCACCTCGACGGTGGCGCCGAGCGAGCGGAACACATCGCAGGCAGCGAGCGTGTTCTTGCGCACGTCCGCATCCACCTCGAAGGACCCGAGATCCATGGAGAATGCGATCTTCCAACCCTTGATCGGCTTGTAGTCGAGCGGCAGGCGCAGTTTCGGGCGCAGCGTGGCGATGTCGAGCGGGCTCGGCCCGGCCATGACGTTCTGCAGCAGGATCGCATCCCCGACGTTTCGGGCCAAGGGCCCGGTGTGGCAGTAGAAATCGAGATTGAACGGCGCCTCATCGGGATTGCGGCCGTAAGGCGGCTTGAAACCGACCAGGCCGCAGGCCGAGGCAGGGATGCGGATTGAGCCCGCTATGTCCGAGCCGGTTGCGATCGACGACGTGCCGGAGGCCAGCGTTGCCGCCGAACCGCCCGACGAACCGCCCGGCGTGAAATCCGGGTTCCAGGGGTTGCGCGTGACGCCCCAGCGCTTCGACCAGGTATAACCGGCGCAGCTGAATTCGGGCGTCGCGGTGCGGGCGTGGACGATGCCGCCGGCCTTCATGACACGCTCGTTCATGGTCGAGGTATGGCCGCCAATGGCGTCCCCGGACAGCAGCGAGCCATGCGAGGTCGGCTTGCCCTTGATGTAGCTCTCATCCTTGATGCCGATCGGCAGGCCCTCGAGCGCGCCGGTCCTTGCGCCTCTGGCGTATTTCGCCTCGGCTTTTCTGGCGAGATCCATCGCCTCGTCGAAATGCGTGAAGGTGAGGCAGTTGATCGTCGCCTTGGTTGCCTCGGCGCGGCGGATGGTGGCCTGCATCAGTTCCACAGGCGACAGTTTCTTCGCCTTGAACAGCCGCAACGCCTCGCTGGCCGGCATGTAGCAAAGGTCGAGATCGGACATAAAAAATCTCCCGCGGCGGCTTTACGGCATCTGGCATTGGGGATGGCCGAGCCGCGATGCGCGGCCCGATGTTGGTCAGCTTCGGCCGGCGGCGCTGCTATTTCTGCAGATCGGTCCAGATCCTGGTGTAGAGCGCCTGGACGTCGGCGGGACAGGCCGACATGAATTGGCCCTTGTCGGCAAATTCGGCCGGAACATCCACTTCGGGCGCGCCCTTCATATCGGCCGGCAGGAAGGGCTCGGAGCCCTTGATGCCATTGGCGTAGTGCGCGAAGGCCGAGATCATCGCTGCATTCCTGGGGTCCATGATGAAATTCTGGAAGAGCTTGGCGTTCTCGACGTTCTTGGCATCCTTGAGCACCGCGACACTGTCCATCCAGATTGGAAAGCCCTCCTTGGGATAGCCGTAGACGATCTTGTCGTTCTCCAGCCGCTCGCGCAGCGATATGCCGTTCCAGTTGACGCCGGCGGCAATGTCACCCCTGCCGAGACCGTCGACGGCCGCATAGTCGAGCGACAGCCATTTCGCTTTCGCCTCGATGAGCTTGTCATGCACCTTTTTCAAAAGCACCTTGTCGTCGGTGCAGTACTTACCGCCCTCATAGGCAATGGCGAGGAACATGATGTCTCCCATTTCGGGCACGACATTGATCTTGCCCACGAGTTCCGGCGGCGGATCGAGGAAAATCGCCGAGGTGTTCGGATCGCCCGCATAGACCGATTTGTTGACCGAGATGCCGGTCGTGCCCCATTGCCACGGCACCGAATATTTGCGGCCGGGGTCGAACGGCACGTCGACCCATCTCGGATCGACGTTTCTAAAGTTCTCCATCGTGTTGGGATCGGTTTCCAAGAGCAGGCCTTCGCTGATCCAGATCGGCATCACGCTGGCCGATGGAACGACGATGTCATAGCCGGAAGCGCCCTGGCGGACCTTGGCCAGAGCCGTATCGTTGGAGTCGTAGTCGGTGACGGTAACCTTGACCTTGTAGGTTTCCTCGAACTTCTTGATCAGGTCCGGGCTGGTGTAGTTGCCCCAATTGTAGATTTGGAGTTCGCCCTCGGCGCGGGCAATGCCGGTCATCGCCAGCAGCGACAGGCCGAGCGCCGTGGCGGTCGATTTCAACTGCATGCTTGTGTCTCCCATTGTTGGGACCGGCGGGATTGCGCCTCGAGTCCCTAAGTTCCCTTCGTCCTGGTGATCATTCACCGGCGAATGCCGGCTGACCAACTCGGTATCTCGGCAACGGTATTAATTACTAAACATACAGTCAATATCTTTTGCGACACAACTGCATGATCGGCACCGGCAGTGCGCCGGCGAAGCCGACATGATATGGTCAAGGTTGGGCCATTGATGAATTGGGGCAAGCCGTGGCGTGAGCGCCGCAGCCTGCAGGGCTTGGATCACGGTCATGCGCCTTTTTCTGGCGGTCGTGCTGCTGATGACCATGGCGCTCTTCTCCGCTGCGCGCGGCGAAGAGCGGATAGCGCTGGTTGTCGCTAATCCGGCCTCTGAGGGCTCACCGGCAATCGCCAACGCCGACCTCAGTGCCGAACTCGTTGCAGCGACACTACGATCGCTTGGCTTCACCGTCCGGCAGGAGTCGGATGGCGACCGCGCCGATGTCGCGCGCGCCATGCATGATTTCGCCCAATCCCTGGCCAATCCGGACTCCGTCGGCATCTTCTACTATGTCGGCCACACCGCGCAGGCCAACGGCAGGAACTATTTACTGACGCGCGGCACCCGGATCGATTCAAAGGAAACGGTCGACCAGACGGCATTGCCCCTCGATCTGTTCATGCAGGCGCTCGAGGCAACCCCGACATTGAAGGTGGTTCTGCTCGACAATCCCGGCGATGGCCACAACCCTACTTCCGGCGTGATGCAGGGTCTGGCGGCGGTCGATCCCCTCACCCACGCCATCGTCGCTCTGTCGGCCAAACCCGGAACCGTTGCACTGGACGAAGCCCGCCCCGTCACCGTATTTGCCGATGCGCTCACCGCTGCGCTGGTCAAGCGCGGCGCGGACATAGCCATCATCCTCGCCTCGGTCAGGCAAACCACTATCGACAAAACGTCAGGCGCCCAGTGGCCATGGATGGCATATGGCCGCTCGGCAGACGCTGCCTTTGTGCTGACGCCGGACCAGGTGGCCGGCGCGGCACCGGCGCTGCCGCTTGTGCCGGAACCGGCACCGCCGGCGATGGCGAGCGGCGGCTACATCTCCGGGAGTGGCGGTTGGGAGCCTGATGGCAGCGACTACGCCGATGGCAGCGGTCAGGAGCCCTACCCCATGGACGTTGCACCGGGCTCCGGCAGTCCCGATGCCGCGATGGGCGACAGCGCCAAGGAGGCGGCGCTCTACGAGGAATACAAACGCCAGGAACAGCAGCGCCAATTGCAGGAAGAGCAGGCTCGGCAACGATACGAAGAGGAAAAGCAACGTCTTGAAGACGCAGCTGTGGCCGCTGCCCAGAACAATCTCGGCGGGACCTATCCGCAGGATGGCGGAGCCACCGGCGCCGAACCGCCCCCCGATAAGGCAGGGATCCCCCCTGAGGACGGCATGACATCGGCCCCGCCACCCGCGACCGGCGCCGAAAGTCCGCCGGAGGCGCAGGCGCCACCGAAACCAGCGCCGCCGCCCATCGACCAGGCGCAAAGCCCTCCTTCCGGCGGCGCCCTTCCACAACCCGAGACGGGCGCTGTCGAGGTGGTGCGCCATCCAACCATCGATGCGCCGGATGAGATTGTCGCCGGCGAGACGGTGACCGTTTCGATCGCCCTTACCGAAGAGCAATTCACGCCCGAAGTGAAGGTGAAGGCAGCGCCGGGCTCGTCGGTGACGGAAGATGGCGCCCTGGCCATGGCGATGCCGGCGGGAACCGAGCAATGGCCGATCGATATCGATCTGTTCGCCTCCGGCTTCGATCTCGCTGACGGCGGCAAATGGAGCCGACGGACGACGCTCTACCGCCAGGGCGACAGCGACTTCGTCCGCTTCGACGTCAAGGCGCGGCCGATCGCCAAGGACAGCAAGCCGGCCCAGTTCATCGCGCGCATCTACAGCGCCGGGAGGTTCCTGGGATCGGCATCGCGGTCGGTTATCATTCGCCGCACCGCGCCTGTCGAGGCAGCCGCTCTGAGCGCCACAGCCGAACGCTCCGCAGCACCTGCCATGCTGATGCTGGCCGCAGCGGCGCCGCAGCCGGCGGTAACTGGCAATGTGACGCTCGGCGGCGCAGCCGGCGATGACGTCCCCGATCTCGACGTGACCATCCTCTATGACGATCCGAGCGGGCTGGGTTCGGGGCAGATCATCATCCATTCGCCGCATCTGGCCGGTCCGGTGACCGATACGTTCTCGACGCCACCTGAGATGACGGCATGGCTGGACTCCGAATACCGCCGCCTGCTGCAGCTCGGATTGAGCCTGCGCGGCGCCGTTTCGCTGCAGCAGCCTGCCGCAAGCAGCGATACGGGGGCGCAAAAGCGCTTTGTCACGCTCGCCGCCGAAGGTTTTGGCGATGCGCTCTACCGCGACTATGTGCCGAAACCGTTCAAGGACGTGTTCTGGTCGCTGCGCGGCAAAGGCGAACTCCATTCGATCCAGATCACCTCGAACAGCCCGACGCTGCCCTGGGAATTGATCCGCCCGCGCAGCGCCGACGGCGCCGTCGCCGACGGTTTTCTCGGCATGGGCTACCGGCTGGCGCGCTGGGCTCCGCGCAGCAGTGCCTCACAGGTCGACAACCCGCTCGACCGCATGACCTTCACCGGCGTCGCGGCCGTCGCGCCCTCCTATCTCGACAAGCGCTCGCTGCGCTTTCAGCAGGACGAGATCGCGGCGCTGAGCAAGCTTTACGGCTACCGCCGCTTCGATGGCGATTTCACCTCTTTCGAGAAACTGGTCGGTGAAGTCTCGACCGGTTTCATTCATTTCTCCGGTCATGGCGAGGTCAACCAGCTGAGCAGTGGCCGGCCGGTCTTTGCCATCGATCTCGTCGACCAGTCGCTCGACCCCGATACATGGGCCGCGCTGGTCGCGGCCGCGCATGGCAAGGGCAATCCGTTCTACTTTTTCAACGCCTGCGACACCGGCCGTTCGCAGATGCTCGGCGGCTTCGTGCAGGGCTGGGGTCCGGCAGTGCTGGCGGGCGGCGCTTCCGGCTTCATCGGCGGCATGTGGCCACTGACCGACCGCGCGGCAGCGGCCTTCTCGACCGGTTTCTATGGCGGCATCAGCACGCGGATCAAGGACGGGCCGGTCTATCTGGCCGAGATCCTGCAGGATGTGCGCAGAGAATTCTACCAGACCGGCGATCCGACCTATCTCGCCTACACATTCTACGGCAACGCCAATCTGCGGATTGTCGCGCAGTGAGCGATGGATCGTCGTTGGTGGATTGGCTTCAGCCTACAACGCGTTTTGCGGGCATGGCACGCCGGCGCCGCCGCAGCGTGAGGCCATCGGCCTGGAGCTCATGGCTTCGGACTGCCGAACAAGCTCAGCAAAGAGAAGGGCGAAACTTCCCAGCATCAGGAAGACGATAATCAGGCGTGTCACCGGCAATAGACAGGTCTCGACTGGCTAGCCCCCCAGCCACCCATCCTCTGTCGGCTAACATGATCGATCAGGCTTTACGAGTGTTTAAGCTCGCTCTTAACCATCACATTCGCCGTTCCGGCGACATGAAGCGCGAGCCGCCGATTTCGTTTCGCCGCGGCCGCAACTGCGCCGGACGATGCCTCCCTTTGCAGATGCGCTTGCCCATGCTACCCCACGCAACCGCCGCCGACCGCCATCGGCCGACCGCCATCGGAATGTCATGAGCAAAGCCAATCTCGCCTTCGTCTCCTCCGACACTGCCGATGCCAAGGCGGCGATGGAGAGCCTGTCGGCCCGCTATGGCCAGGCATCCTTCGACGACGCCCAGGTGGTGGTGGCGCTGGGTGGCGACGGCTTCCTGCTGCAGACCTTGCGCGACACGATGAGCACGGGAAAGAAGGTCTACGGCATGAACCGTGGCACCATCGGCTTCCTGATGAACGAGTACCGCGTCGGGGGCCTCACCGAGCGCATCGCGGCCGCCGTCGCCGAAACGATCCGCCCGCTGGAAATGCTGGCGTTGACGCATGAGGGCGAGACGGTTTCGGCACTCGCCATCAACGAGGTGGCGCTGTGGCGTCAGTCCTACCAGACGGCAAAGATCCGCATCACCGTCGACGACCAGGTCCGCATCGAGGAACTGAACTGCGACGGCGTGATGATCGCGACGCCGGCCGGCTCCACCGCGTACAATCTTTCGGCGCACGGGCCGATCCTGCCGCTGGATGCGCCGTTGCTCGCGCTGACCCCGGTCAGCCCGTTCCGGCCGCGCCGTTGGCGGGGTGCCTTGTTGTCAAACAAGGCGACCGTACGCTTCGATATTCTGGAGTCGGAAAAGCGCCCGGTGAACACCGCCGCCGATCACACCGAGGTCAAGGCGGTGGCTTCCGTAACGGTCCGCGAATCGCCGACTGCGACGGCAACGCTGCTGTTTGATCCCAACCATTCGTGGAACGAACGCATTCTCGCCGAGCAGTTTCGCTATTGAGCCGGCGCAAAGAGTGACTACCTAATTAAGCATCGCGATTAAGCTTACCTTTTCACAATCGTGCCAATCCCGCCCGTTTCTGTTGACAAATCGCGGGCTTGCGCCTAATCGCAATACCAATCTTGCAGGCACGCTGTGCTTGCCGCGACGGATGCCGTTGCGCTTCCCCGAACCAGCCAAAGACAGCAACTCTTGTCCTCAGACACCACGACCGCTCTAGAAGCGTTGACCTTTTCAGACCTCGGCCTGTCGCCCAAGGTCCTTTCCGCAGTCACCGATGCGGGCTACACCGTGCCGACGCCGATCCAGGCTGGCGCGATCCCGCATGCCTTGCTCGGCAAGGATATTCTGGGCATAGCACAGACCGGCACCGGCAAGACGGCTTCCTTCGTGCTGCCGATGCTGACCCGCCTCGAAAAAGGCAGGGCCCGTGCCCGCATGCCGCGCACGCTGATCCTCGAGCCGACGCGCGAGCTCGCCGCGCAGGTCGAAGAGAATTTCATCAGATACGGCAAGAACCACAAGCTCAACATCGCGCTGCTGATCGGCGGCGTCTCCTTCGACGAGCAGGACAAGAAGCTGGAGCGCGGCGCCGACGTGCTGATCGCCACGCCCGGCCGTCTGCTCGATCACCGCGAGCGCGGCAAGCTGTTGCTCAACGGCGTCGAGATCCTCGTCATCGACGAGGCCGACCGCATGCTGGACATGGGCTTCATCCCCGACATCGAGCGCATCTGCGAGATGATCCCGTTCACCAGGCAGACGCTGTTCTTCTCAGCGACCATGCCGCCGGAGATCACCAAGCTCACCGAGAAATTCCTGCATGCGCCGGTGCGCGTCGAGGTGTCCAAGGCGGCATCCGCTGCCACCAACATCATCCAGCGCCTGGTCAAGTCCGGCTCCAAGCCGTGGGACAAGCGCGAGACGCTACGCAATCTGATAAAGGCCGAAGACGCCGAGCTGAAGAACGCTATCATTTTCTGCAACCGCAAGGTCGAGGTAGCGGAGCTGTTCCGCTCGCTGTTGAAGTATGACTTCGACGCTGGCGCCCTGCATGGCGACATGGACCAGCGCGCCCGCATGCAGATGCTGGCCAATTTCCGCGATGGCAAATTGCGCTATCTCGTGGCGTCCGACGTCGCCGCGCGCGGCCTCGACATTCCCGACGTCAGCCACGTCTTCAACTACGACGTGCCGATCCACGCCGAAGACTATGTCCACCGCATCGGCCGCACCGGCCGCGCCGGACGCTCGGGCAAATCCTTCACCATCGCCACCAAGTCCGACACCAAATACATCGACGCCATCGAGCGGCTGATCGGCAACAAGATCGAGTGGCATGACGGCGACCTGTCGACCGTGGTCGCCAGCGAAGGCGGCGAGGACGAAGCGCCCCGCCGTGGCCGTGGCGCTCCGCGCCGCGCCGGCCGCAAGGACGAGGACCGCAAGCCCCATGATCGCAAGGACGGTGGCGAGCGCAAGCCGCGCGAACGCCATGCCAAGCGCAGCGACGACGCGCCGGCGGCGGATACCGCACGCGAGGAACAGCCGGTGGTAGCCGAGGCCGCGGTCGCCGACATCGGCGAACGGCATCAGCGGAAGGAAGCGATCCGCTCCGAAAACAGCGACCGCAAGGTCTCCGATCGCAACAACGAGAACCGCGCCCCGGAACGCGGTGATACACGTCCGCAGCGCGCCAGCAGCAACAGCCGCCCTGCCCGCGGCAACAACCGCGGTGAAGACAATGACGGCACCGTCGGCTTCGGCGACGACATGCCGGCCTTCATGAAGATCGTCGCCAAGGTCTGATCGTCGCAGTCCTAAAATAGCTGCCAAGTGATCGGCAATTGCTCACGGCCCCCATTGGCACGTGTTTCGAACATCGTCGCGAAGGTCGGCGAGGTTATTGCCAAAAAAGGCAGGCAGGATGTGGGGGAACCTCCCTGCGTAGGGCACGAGAAACTGCAGATCGATGCCCGCCTGCTGGAAGTTCTCGGTGGCATAAAGGTGGCGCCCACCGGCAGCGTTGATGTAGCGCTGTCCGCCGAGCGCTCGAACGATGCCGATAATGCGCGCTTGCCCTCGCAAGGCGGGATCAACGCCGAGGCTGGAACTGCGCAAGATGTTTGCTTTGAGTTCGAGCGCGTCGGCGACGAGTCGAAGACCGTTCTCGAGAAAGCTTGTCACGTCGCCAAGTGACGCGGTCAGATGGCGGCTGATCCGCTCCGCGGCCGGCGTTGTCGCCTGGCCCGGCAGGCCGAAAGCGGCCAGGCGCTTGTCCAGAGCGGTTCGGGCGCCGTCCGCCCAGCGCAGATCCTTTATCTGTGTATTGAACGGCATAGGCGCGAGCGGCAATGTCAGCCAGCGGCCCGGTGTCATTTCGCAACGATGCACCCGTCCCCGGCGCGGGAACTGGACATCGTCGAAAACAACGAAGACGTCGCTCGCAGCCATCAGGCGAAAATAGCCCGCATGCGGGAAGAAATATGGCTGCATGACAGCAATGGTGAGCTTGCCCGTCACTGCGTCTTGCCTTCGCCATAGAAGCAATGAGGCAAGCTTCGAACGTGCTGCTGGAACGCTTGAAGGACCGGCGATGCGAACGACTTGCCACAGAAGGCGTCGAATTCGTCGCGGTTGCACAGGAAGCTGTGGCGATCGAACTGCTCGCGGCGAAGATAATGCAGCACCCGGATATCCGCCGGGTCGCGCAGCCCGTGCGCCAGCATCTCGTCGGAGTTTGGACAATTGTATTCCGGCCCGAGAGGCAACGCATCGGCCCCGACCGTCAGGATGGCCAGCGACAGCGCGATCTGGCCGGAAAAGAAGATCGAGGGCTGATCCTTCAAATAATCCAGTACGCGTGCGGTAAGCGGGCGGATCAGTGGCTGAATGGCGCTGAAAGCGCTTTTGTTGAAGACGACGAAGCCATAGTTGATATAGGCGGGGCACCCGCCGAAGGCGCCATCCGACGACTCGGAATATCGCCAGTTGAGAGGCGTATCTGCAAAGCCGAGCGTCTCAAGAAGCCGACGCCATGCAGCGTTGTTTTCCGAGCCATCTCTCGAAAATGGCGAGAAATGCGCCGGTAGGCCGGCAACACTCGGCCGATCAGCGTCGCGCATGCGTTGCAAAAGCTCGTCGATCGGCCGCATCAGGCAGGCGTCGGCATCGGCGAGGATGATGACATCGCCGCGCGGCGCCTCGGCATAGCGGTCAAAGCCCGAGGAGAAACCCCGGTCGCTGATAGCACGCGGCACGGGGCGCCACGTTACCGGGAAGGCCGAGGACCAGGTGTTGGCGGCATGGAGTTCGTCGATGTCGGCATGCCCGCCAACAGAGACCACAATGGGGGCGGCCGCATAGACGCCGCCGAGCTTGGCCAACGACAAAGCTGCCAGCTTGACGTTTGAGAAAAATTCCGGCTCCGGCAGGATCGGGATGCGAAATTCGAAAGTCATGCCGGTCCCCGTCATGTCAAATCGCGAGTCGCCCAGCCGATGCCGGCCTCGCCGAACCCGTTACCGTTGTAGAACATCACTTCACCGGAAGCGCGTCGCATGACGCAACAATAGGCCTGCATCCAACTGTCGAAGTCGCCGGCCGCCGGCGGATTGCTGAAGATCACAGGTTCCGCCTCGCCAGCCATGCCTTCCCGGACATCTATCAGGCGGGAAAAAAGGCGGTAGGCTTCATTGCCACCATCGCGAAAGTCCCGCCCGCGGCGGCTGTACCACAGCCGTATACCGCCAGCCTCATGCGTGACCCAGGGACGCGTCTGGCTGTTCCCGTCCCCGAGGTCGTCACCTAGCACCGGGACCGAGCCTGTTTCCCACAGAATTCCGTCTGGCGAAACACAGCTGCGGAGCACATAGTCAGGCTCCCGGACACCTCTGGTCTCCACCCAACCGGTGCCGCTCGCATACCACATGCGATAGCCGCCCTTGATCGCACCAACGAAGGGCGTTGACACGAAATAGGGATCTGCCGGACCGATACTGCGGACCGGCCCCGCAAATGCTCTCTCGAAATTCAGCCCATCATCGCTGGTGGCGAGCCCGATGGCGATCTGAAAGCTGACATCGCTACGTGGGTAGATGCCCGAATAATACAGATGCACGCGCCCACCGATCATCACCGCGCAGGAGGGCCCCAGCCCCGAGCAATCGAAAGTGCCTGGCAGGCCCGGCTCCATGATCGGGTCGAAATACTCACCCAACACACGCATGCCGTCTTGCGGGTCGACATCAACGGCCAGGATGGATGACCGGTTGGCGCTATTGCGCCCGGCGAAATAGATGCGCCAAAGCCGAGGCGAAAGGGCGAGGACCGTCGGAACCTGCGCGTAGCTGCCCCACCACCCGTGCCCCGCCTTTATGGGCACCAGCAACCCCTGCCGGGTCCATTTCCTCTGACGGCCAGGCATCAGCGGAACTTCATCGACTTGATACGGGCGCTGGAATAGGGCTTCGGCAAGTCCGAGGGATGACGCACTACACTGTTGGCGGGCACATCGCGCCGGATCATGCAACGGGACTCGATATAGCTTCCGGCACCGATCGTGATGCCGTTGTCGATGCCGACCTGGCCGCCGATCAGGCTGCACGTGCCGATATGGACACCGCTCGCCAGCCCCACCTGCGACGAGACGAAGCAGAAATCCTCGACGATGGAGTGATGACCGACATGGCTACCGCTCCACATCATGATGCCTTCGCCGAGGCGGACAAACGGCTGCAGCGTGCAATTCTCGAGAATGAAGCAGTTTTCACCAACCGTGTCCGCCATATTGTGCGTAGAGGGGTGGATGAAGCGCGTGAAGCTGTACCCGCGCGCCCGGCCCTGCTTATGCCGATCACGGCGGAACTCGTTGAGGTTCTGGTAGCTGAGCGGACCAAGCAGCTTGACGGTTTCAGGCGGGAATCGGTCCTCAAGCTTTTCCCAGGCGACCACGGGAAGACCTTTGAACTCGGTTTGTGTGAGGAAGTCTTCGTCGACAGTAAAACCGACGACGCGATCCTCTCCGAACCTGTCGAGGTAGGCCCACGCGACCTCGGCGATCTGGCCCATCCCAAAAATAACCACGTCCGCCATGCCGCCCCCGCGCCTATGCCCATTATATTCTTGACCCGCAAGCCGGAAATCCGCGGATCGTCGGCTACGTGGCAGCCTTGTAGACGTAAACCGTGTACTCGTAGAGCCCGTAGTCGGCGCGAATGAGGTGATGACGCGACAATTGACCGACGACGAAGTGGCTTATCCGATCATAAGGCACGTGAAAAAGGTCCTCGCGTTCCCAGTCGACGTGCTTCGACATCAGGTTGAAGGCCATTCCCTTGCGGGCATGAGGGAACACCCTTGCGATCAACCGGGTCATGGTGTCGAACATCGTCTCGTAGGCGACGCCACAACGCTCCGTGAAGACCCCGTTCATGATGATGTAGTCGGCCTCGGGCACAACCACCTCATTCTGCATCACGTCCATACAGTCAAAGGTCACGCCGGGATATTTGCGCCGGCACAGGTCAATGAACCGTGCGGACAGATCGAGCCCCCGATATCGCAGTTTGCGATCGTCGGATTGGCGCAAATAGTCGAGGAAATGGCCGGCGCCGCAGCCGAAGTCCAGCACATCGACCCGGTCGCGCTCACGCATCGCCTCGGCCATTATGCGGTAACGTGTCGCTGCCCCCCCGGCATCCGGCCAGTCGACTCCCTGGGGCGTATCGCCATGACGTGCAAGACACGCCTCGTAGTGGGCGACCAGCGCGTCGTATGGACCACTGTCGGGCAATTGGAATACCTCGTCTAATTGGCAATAGAAGGCGTCGGCTGGCTTGTATATCACTCTATAATCTGCGCGAAACATCATGTCACTGAATCGCTCACTCACAGGCTTATACTCGATGCACACTTCGAATATGCCTTTGCCGCGCAAGCTTCGGGTTTGCCTCATCAATCCGCGGTTCCGCCCTTCCGTCTGGAGCCGGGACGAGGTGCTTCCCGTTCTGCCTGGCAAAAAAGGCAGCTGGATCGTGACAGGTTCCCTGCCCGCCCTTGCGGCGCTTGCTCCGGATCATTGTGATGTCGTCCTGCTCGATGAGAATGTCGAGGACCTGGATTTCGAGCGGCTCGGTGCCTTCGACATCGTCGGCGTGACCGGCATGATCGTGCAGCGCGACCGCATGTTTGAAATCCTCGAGAGACTGCGCGATCTACCGATTACCGTCGCCGCGGGCGGTCCCTATGTCTCGGTGTCGGAGGCGGAGTTTGTCGACCGCTGCGACGTGCGCTTCATCGGCGAAGCCGAGGAAACGTGGCCTCGCTTCCTGACGGCTTTCGCTCGCGGAGAGCCTGTCCAGAAGCGCTACGAGCAGGACGCGAAAACCGATATGGAGACCGTCCCCACGCCTCGATATGACCTGCTGAAATCTGGAAGCTACGTGGTAGCGTCTCTACAGTTCTCGCGAGGATGCCCCTTCCTTTGTGAATTCTGCGACATCATTACCATCTTCGGTCGCCGGCCACGCCTGAAGTCGCCGGCGCAAATGATTCGCGAGTTCGATGCGATCGTGAAGGCGGGCTTCCGTACCTGTTTTCTGGTCGACGACAATTTCATCGGTAACAAGGTCAAGGCCAAGGAACTCCTGAGAGGCCTGATCGATTGGCAAAAGGTAAACGGCTATCCATTGGCCTTTTCGACAGAAGCCAGCATCAATCTGGGTGACGACGCGGAAATGCTCGATCTGATGCGTCTGGCCAATTTCCGCCAAGTCTTTGTCGGCATCGAGTCGCCCCGCGCCAAGTCGCTGATGGAAACGAGGAAGATCCAGAACGTTCGTGGCGACAGCATGATCGACAAATTGCAGCGCATCCGCGACAGCGGGCTGGTGATTCAGGCGGGTTTCATCGTCGGTTTCGATAGCGACGATGAGGCGATCTTCGATGAGCAGTTCGAGTTCATTCAGCAAATCGGTATCGCGCAAGCATCTGTGGCAATCTTGTGCCCGATCCCCACGACGCCGCTCTATGGGCGGCTGAAGATGGAGGGTCGGCTGGACCTCAGCGACCCCTATGTCAGCTTCCGCCCGAAGAAGATGACGCGCGAAGCGCTGAGGGCCGGCTATGACAGGTTGGTGCAGCGCCTTTACGAGCCGGACGCCTACTTCAGCCGCCTTGTGGATGGCTATTTCGGATCGCCAGGCTTTCGCAAGAGCCGGGCGACGCTTGCAACCCTGATCGGCCGGAAGCGTTCCGGCGTGACCCGGATTGCGGAATTGGCCGGTGCCATCCTGATGGCTGCCCGACTCTTCAGAGCTTTGCTTGCCAAGCGCAGCGCGATGTCGCTGGGCGGCGCCTATGTCAGGCATTGGCGCCGCAACCGGCGTCTCTGCGGCCGCGAGGCGATACCATTCGCCAGTTTCGTGCTGCTTTGCGCCGATCACTGGCATTTTTACACCATCTCGCGGACCAGCAGTAAGATCGAGATCGGGACCAGCCGGCCCGAAACCTTGCGGCCCATACCCGCAAATGAAGGCCTCTATCTGGACAAGACCGCAGGCGGTAGAGCTTGAACGCCGACGGATTGTGGGATGCCGATCCCGGCCCAGCGCCCGATGTTCCCGTGTCGCGCCCGCGACTGCCGACAGGCGACAGCATCCTTCCCTATCTGCACGAGATCGATGCAACTCGCTGGTACAGCAACAACGGTCCGTTGAACCGGCGTTTCCAGGAAGCTCTCAAGACTCGGACCGCTGCAGGCCATGTCGTATGTGGCGCAAACGCAACGCTGGGGTTGGCGCTCGCATTGATGGCGCAGAAACCGGCGAAGGGAAGTCTCTGCATGATGCCGTCCTGGACCTTCGCGGCCAGCGCGCACGCGGCGGTCCTCGCAGGGCTCGTTCCATGGCTGGTCGACGTAGACCTGGACAGCCAGCAACTGTTGCCCGAGAGCGCGGCAGAACTCCTCCGCCAGGCTCCCGGCGGCGTCGGAGCGGTCATGCCGGTCATGCCGTTCGGCCGCCCGATTGGTGTCGCGAACTGGGATCGGTTCAAGAGCGATACCGGTCTTGCCGTGGTAATTGACGCAGCCGCAGCCTTCGACACCTTGACGCCATCGCGGGTTCCGGCAGTCGTCAGCCTGCATGCCACCAAGGCACTCGGCATCGGCGAAGGTTGTTTTATCGCGTCAGACGACGGCTCTCTGATCGAGGAAATCGCGGAGGGTGCCAACTTTGGTTTTTCAAATTCGCGCGAGGCGGTCAGACCGGCCCTGAACGGCAAGCTCAGCGAGTATGGTGCGGCCGTCGGCCTGGCCGCACTTGAGCTGTGGCCACATACGCGTGCCGCCTACAAGCGCGTTGCCACAAGCTATAGCCGCTCGCTGGGGTCGATTTCCGGGCTGAGCTTGCCGGAGGGGTTCGGTGAAAAATGGATATCCTCCACCGTCACCATTGGCCTGCCGCCTGGTTCGATGGACCGGGCGCTCACGGCGCTGGCGAAAGGAGGGGTTGGTGTGCGCCGGTGGTGGGGTGGCGGTCTGCATCGGCACGCAGCCTTCGAACATTTTCCCAGGCTGCCGCTACAGACCACTGACATACTGGTAGCGACTCAACTGGGGCTACCCTGTTGGACCGATCTTGCGGATGAAACAATCTCCCGCATCTGCTCGATCCTCAGCGAAGTGGCTGCTGCGGGCTGAGCCGAATGTCTGGTCGACTCTTAACGCAAAACGGCCCCTTAGCGCCCAGCGCGATGCTGGCGCGTGCGCAATTTTGCCGCCATTGTCGGCTTCCGCGACGACATCATGCGGGCAGCCTTCATGCGCGCCGGCCCTCATGCCGATCGTCGTCCGAGCCTGATCCCGAGCGCTCTCAAATGCAGCCGGCCAGCTTGCACCCTTGGCAAGCTTCTATCCTGGCCCGTCCGTCACATCGGGCCGGGCATCATCTTGGTCGGTTTTTCCAGCATCGGAAACTCTGCCTTGCTGCATTTCACGTTCGGGTTGGTCGGACTGAACATGCCGTTCGGATTGTCTCTGAACAGCCAAGCATGAAGGTCGTAGTGGACGAACTCCCTCGGAATGAGCGGATAGTGCCCTTCCATCGGTCCCATGAAGGTCTGGCCAAATAGTTTTGGAGGTTCCTTGGTGTCTGGCGTCAGGGGCACCAGCCATTCCACGCCAACCAATCTCAAGCCTTTCTTGGTCGGCTCGTAGATCAGCACATTGGGGCGCATCGGATCGAGTTTCTGACCGACACTCGGGACGTTGACGAAATGGATGCCCATAGCGCCCTTCGGATAGTCCATTGCGCCCTCGATCCTGTCCCCGCTGTAATAGACACACCCGACAGTCGACAGATAAAGGTCGCGGACGGCGACCGTGTAGTCCTCATATTTGGCGAGCGATTTCTTCAAAGCTTCGATGTCGGCTTTGTTGGCGTCCTCGGCTCGAGCCGTGGCGGCTGCGCACCAAGCTGAGGCCAGACCTGTCAAAATGAGGACGCCGCAGCGCCCAAGACGAGCTGTTCTTGTCATGCATTCCTCCCAGATTTCCTTATCTGGCCGTGCAGGACCGGGGCCGACTAAGTGACTGCGCGGCCGTTTGTATCGCCCCATCCCCTCTGGAACCGCGCCAATGCTAATCCCTTCAAAGGTCTCCGGAAAGGGATTATTAGAAATCTCTAATGCATTAGACCTTTTGGCGGACCACAGGAGCCCAAAAAGAAAGCGGCCCCTTGCGGGGGCCGCCTTCGCATTTCGATGCCGAACAATTCAGGTCAGCGGCGAAAGCTGGATCTCGACGCGCCGGTTCTGCGCACGGCCGGCCGCCGTTCCGTTGGACGCGATCGGACGGGTCTTGCCGAATCCGGTGACGGCGAAGCGGCGCGAATCGACACCTTGGCCTGAGAGATAGTTGGCGACCGCCAATGCGCGGCGCTGCGACAGATCGAAATTGTGTTCGTCGCCACCGGTCGAATCGGTATGGCCGAACACGTCGACCGTGGTCTGCTTGAACTTCTTCAGCACCAGCGCAACCGAGTTCAGCACCTGGTAGAAGCCGGGCTTCACCGCATCCTGGTCGACGTTGAAAGTAATGTCGGACGGCATGTTGAGGATGATCTGGTCGCCGGTGCGGGTGACGCTGACGCCGGTGCCTTCGAGCTGGCGGCGCAGTTCAGCCTCGTTCTGGTCCATGGTCGCGCCGATGGCGCCGCCGGCCAGCGCGCCGATACCGGCGCCGATCAGCGCGTTGCGGCGGTCATTGCCGCCGGCAAGCAGGCCGAGGCCCGCGCCCGCCAGGGCGCCAAGGCCGGCGCCGGCTGCGGTGTTCGAAACCTTCTGCTCCCCGGTGTACGGATCGGTCGTGGTGCAGGCACTCACCAGCACAGCCGTCGCAACGGCGACGAGCACAGTCTTTTTCATAAGGATCGTCCCTCTCCAAAGCGCGGCCTTTGCGGCTCGCGCATATAAGCCCTTCTCCGGTCTTGTAACATGAAATGCGGCGAAAAACCGAGCGGCGAAAGCGGCTTCTCCCCGCTCGCGCCACACTTCCGCTTCGGTGGCTGGTGCTGGCCTACCAGAGGTTCTTGCCGTCAATGACGACCACCTCGACCTTGTCGAGGTCGAAATCGTCGAACAGCCGCGAATTGACTGAGATCTTGGGATTGTCGAAGTCCGGTTTTCCGGTCGACCAGTCCGGCGTTTCGGTGAAGGTGCCGCAGCCGCAAATGGCGCAAAACCCGTGTTTGACGGTCTTCGATCCCCATTGATAGAAGGAAACGTTTTCCGGCGAGCTGGTGAGCTTGAATTGCGACGGAACGTAGTAAGCCCACAGCGAACCGCGCTTGGAGCAGAACGAGCAGGTGCATTGTGTTACCGTCTCGGGCGCCTGCGAAACCTCGAACGTCGTCGCCTTGCAATGACAGCTGGCCTTGATGGTCATGAAAAGCTTTCCTCTCCGTTGCCCGCCACCCATGCGGCAAGGCACCATAAAGGAAGGCTCCTGACAACTGTCTGTCAGCAGGCTCCGGTCGATCGAGCCGAGCGGCGCTCTGGCTGAAGCAGGCCCGTCGTCACCTCCCAATCGTCGTCACCTGCCGATATAGGCGGCCAGTTCGTCCGGCGTCCCGTTTGGGAAAGCCTGTTTCAGAAAATCCAGGAACGCCGACACGCGCGCGCTGAGCAGCCGCCGGGAGGGGTAGAGCGTCCATAGAGAAATTTCGGGGCCGTCAATATCCCCCCAATTCACCAGTGTGCCGTCAGCCAGGTCGTGGGCCACCAACGAAATGGGAAGCCGTCCTGCGCCGATGCCGGCTCGCACCGCATCCCGGACCATGATGAGCGTCGACAAGGCGAGGACCGGCTCGATTCTAAGTGTTGCCCGGCCACCTGGTGTCTTCACCTGCCATGTTTGCCGCTCGCCCGTCCCGCGCGCAACGCCAGGAGCGGCGAGCCCATCGGCCGGGCGAGGAAGGTCCGGGCTCGCCACAACGACCAGGCGGTCGCGGAGAAACGCCCGTCCGACCAGGCTTTCATCGGGATCCGGATTGACCCGGATTACCAGATCGTAGCCTTCCTCGATCATGTCGACATGCCGGTCTTCGGTGGTCACTTCAAGCCTCACCTCAGGATACCTCAGGGCAAATCCCGCGGCGATCCTCCCCATTGCAGTCTGCGAAAAATGCAAAGGCGCGCTGATCCGCAATCTGCCCTTGGGTCTCTGGCCGCCCGAGGCAATCGCCGATGCCGTCTCGTCCAGCTCGGCAAGCAACGCCCCCGTCCGCTCGAAGAGCGCCCGTCCTTCTTCGGTCAGCTTCAGGTTACGCGCACCCCGTTCGAACAGACGCAGATCGAGACTGCTTTCCAATTCGCCAACGCGCCGGGACAATGTTGCCTTGGGCCGGCCGGTGGACCTTGCCGCTTTGCCGAAGCCGCCATGGCGAGCCACGAGGTTAAAATCGGCAAGGGCTAAAAGATCCATGACTGTCCCACCAGTGAGACGACGTGTCTAAAATTGCCGTCTACTGGGCTCTTTGTGAGCCACACATATTGGGGCTGTCAAGCAACCCAACAGGAGAAATTCCATGACCATTCTCGTTACCGGCGCCACCGGCAATATCGGCCGCCAAGTCGTCGAACAGCTCGCCAAGCGCGGCGCCGATGTGCGTGCTCTCGTGCGCGATCCGTCGAAAACCAGTTTTCCGGCAGGCGTATCCGTCGTGCAAGGCGACTTTCTCGATGTCGATTCGCTGCGCAAAGCCATGTCTGGCGTTTCCACGCTGTTCCTCTTGAACGCCGTGGTGCCGGACGAATTCACCCAGGCTTTGATCGCCTTGAATGTCGCCCGATCGGCCGGCATCGAGCGGATCGTCTATCTCTCGGTGATCCACGCTGACGTCTATGTGAACGTGCCGCATTTCGCGGGCAAGTTCGGCGTGGAGCGAATGATCGAACAGATGGACTTCAAAGCTACGATCTTGCGCCCGGCCTACTTCATCCAGAACGATCTGACGGTCGAAGACGTCATCACCGGCTACGGCACCTACCCAATGCCGATCGGCCCCAAGGGTCTCGCCATGATCGATGCCCGCGATATCGCCGAGATCGCCGCTCTTGAGCTGCTGCGTCGCGAACGGTCCAAGGAGCCGCTTGCGTTCGAGAGGATCAACCTCGTCGGTCCGCAGACACTGACCGGGACGGACATTGCCGCAATCTGGTCAGACGTACTCGCCCGCCCGATCAGCTACAGCGGCGACAATACGGAGGGTTTTGAGCAAAATCTCAAGCAGTTCCTGCCCGCCTGGATGGCCTACGACATGCGCCTGATGGGCGAGCGTTTCCTTACCGACGGGATGCTGCCCGAGACCGGCGACGTCGAGCGCCTGACGGCACTTCTGGGTCGCCCACTGCGGCCGTATCGCGACTTCGCCTCAGCACTCGCTGCTTCCGTCTGACGCAAGCGCCTTCAGCACCAAGGCCGGCCTTCCGATGAGAACTGCCAACAGAACTCAGTAGGAACGCGGTGGCACGAACAGGCAGATCGTCTTGCCTGCGTCGAGGCCGGCCTGGTGCGCGCACCAGTGGAAATCGCCGTCGGGTGAGTCCTTGACCCGCTTGTCGCTCATCGGCACGACCTCCCCCGTTCCGGCGATGACATAGCCCTCCGGCTTTTCCAGCACCTCGCCGGTATGGGTGGTACGGCAGTCGTAGTTTGCGCAGCAGGCGAAGGGATAACTCCAGCCTTGCGGCTTCGCCGCCGTAGGCTTGGCGTCATGGGCGAAGGCGGGTGCGGTCAGCACCGCAGCAAGCATCGCGATTGCAAAGATCGGGGTCACGAACAAGGAAAACAGGAGTCGGCCAGCCGGTTGAACGGCTCTGGCCGATCGGAGAGTGGCAGCAGACATGGAAGCGTTCCTTTCAAACGAGCATCAAGCGTTTCGCTTGCCCGTTCCCGGAACGTGTCTTCCCAGTGGCCGGATCGTCAGGTCGCAGATATGCCGCGTCCGGCCATAAATGCTTTTTCTCTTCCAGCCCTCGGATGCTGGGCTGATTCCTAGGCTGGCGCAAGAAGTTGCTGCGCGAGGCCGCCACATCTACGCCGCTATCTGCAACCGCTGACGAGATCCAAGGCCAGGCTCAACTCCCGGCAGACGGGCATCGAAACAACGGGATTGGCCGAATGTGGTTCCAGCCTATACTTCGCCTGGACCGGCGACCACATGCCCTTCATATTGCGGCAAGTCGTCGGCGATGGTGAACCATGGCGCTTTGGAGCCGACGAAGATGTGCGCGGTCGGCCGGATCGTCGGATCGTCGACCAGCGTGCCCATGGCGACATCGACATAGGCGCCGTCGCGGACCAGCGAATACAGCAACGAGCCGCAGCGGCTGCAATGCGCATCGTGGCCGCTGTCATCGCCGAAATGGATGAGCCCGTGATGCCCTTCGGCAAGGGCAAGTTTCTCGCGCTCGATGCCGGCGAAGGGCTTGAAGGCGGAACCTGTGGTGCGCCGGCAGTTCGAACAATGGCAGATCGCGGCATAGACGAACTCGTCCGCCACTTCATACTGAACCGTGCCGCAAAAGCATTTGCCGGTGAGCCTGCGAGTCATGGTTCCTCCTTCGCTCCCCCGCCAAGGGATGTTCTTATTCAAGAAAGTGGCGGAAGCGCAGGTATCATCCATTCGCAGGCCGGCCTCAGCTGAATATGAACATATCCTAGTCGAGGTCGGCCACGGCTTCACCGGCACCGCCCTCGATGCGCTGCGACAACGAGGCTTCCATGAAGTCGTCGAGGTCGCCGTCGAGCACGCTCGACGGGCTGGTGCTCTCGACGCCGGTGCGCAGGTCCTTCACCAACTGGTAGGGCTGCAGCACATAGGAACGAATCTGGTGACCCCAGCCGATGTCGCTCTTCGACGCTTCTGTGGCATTGGCCACCGCTTCGCGCTTCTTCAGCTCTTCCTCGTAAAGGCGCGAGCGCAGCATTTCCCAGGCCTTCGCCTTGTTCTTGTGCTGCGAGCGTTCGGCCTGGCAGGCAACCGCGATGCCGGTGGCGATATGGGTGATGCGAACCGCCGAGTCCGTGGTGTTGACGTGCTGGCCGCCCGAACCGGATGAGCGGTAGGTGTCGATGCGTACATCGGATTCCGAGACGTCGATCTCGATCCTGTCATCGACGACCGGGTAGACCCAGACGCTGGAGAAGGACGTGTGGCGGCGCGCATTGCTGTCATAGGGTGAAATGCGGACCAGGCGATGAACGCCCGACTCGGTCTTCAGCCAGCCATAGGCATTGTGGCCCTTGATCAGGAGCGTGGCGGACTTGATGCCGGCCTCTTCGCCGTCATGGACTTCCAGCACTTCGACCTTGAAACGGCGACGCTCGGCCCAGCGCGTGTACATGCGCAGAAGCATCGAGGCCCAGTCCTGGCTCTCGGTGCCGCCGGCGCCGGCATGGACTTCGAGATAGGTGTCGTTGGCGTCGGCCTCGCCCGACAGCAGCGTCTCGACCTGGCGGGCCTTGGCCTCGCCCTGCATCGAGCGGAGGGCTGCTTCCGCCTCGGCGATCACGCTCTGGTCGCCCTCTTCCTCACCCAGTTCGATCAGGCCGATATTGTCTTCCAGCGCCTGAGTCAGGCTTTTGACGCCGGCGATCCCGTCTTCGAGGCCCTGGCGCTCGCGCATCAGCTTTTGCGCTTCCAGCGGATCATTCCAGAGGCTGGAATCCTCGGCGCGCACGTTCAGGTATTCAAGCCGCTTTATAGCCTGATCCCAGTCAAAGATGCCTCCTCAGCAGGGTGATCGCCTGCCTGATCTCGTCGACAATATTCTGCGTTTCCGCGCGCATGGCTGGTTGTTCTGTCCTGTTTTTGAAGTGGCGCTTGGGTCGGCGCGATACATAGGCACGGCATTGCTGCCTGTAAAGCGAAATGGGCCGGCTCAACAAGCCAGCCCACTCGACGTAAAAAATCAGGTCGTCAGTAGAGTCCGCCGCCGGGTGCCTGGATGGCTTCCGTAGCCTGCGGCGATAGCGGTCCGCCGGCGCCGTTGGACCCGTCGGCGCCCATGCCGATCACCCAATAGCTGTCGGCTGGGCCGGTGCCGGGCTTGAAGGCTTCGATGATGGTGCCGGGATCGCCCGACGCGGCACGCATGCCGGTCTTGCGGTTGATCGCGACCAGGTTCATGCCTTCCGGTACCTTGAAGTCGACATTGGGCGTGCCGTCCAGCGCAACGCGCATGAAGTCCTTGAAGATAGGCGCCGCCAGACCACCGCCGGTGGCGCCATGGCCGAGACCGCGCGGTGTGTCGTAACCCATGTAGAGGCCGACGACGAGGTTCGGCGTATAGCCGATGAACCAGGCGTCCTTCTCGTCATTGGTCGTTCCGGTCTTGCCGGCGATGTGGCGGCCAAGCTCGGCGATGGTGGCGCCGGTGCCGCGCTGGACCACGCCTTCCATCATCGAGGTGATCTGGTAGGCCGTCATCGGATCGAGCACCTGCTCGGAATTGTCGACCAGTTCCGGTTCGGGCTGGTTGTTCCATTCGGGCGCGTTGCAGCCTTCGCAGCCGCGCTCGTCCTGCTTGAACACGGTCTTGCCGTAGCGGTCCTGGATGCGGTCGATGAGCGAGGGTTTGATCGACTTGCCGCCATTGGCCATGATCGAATAGGCCGACACCATGCGCATCACCGTCGTCTCGCCGGAGCCCAGCGCCATCGGCAGATACGGCGCCAGATGGTCGTAGACGCCGAACCTCTCGGCATATTCCACCACCAGCTTCATGCCCATGTCGTTGGCGAGCCGCACCGTCATCAAATTGCGCGACTTTTCGATGCCGGAACGCAAGGTCGCGGGGCCTGCCACCGTGCCGTCATAGTTCTTCGGCGTCCAGGTCGTAGTGCCGCTCTGGATGGTGATCGGTCCGTCCATGATAACCGAGGCCGGCGTATAGCCATTGTCGAGCGCGGCCGAATAGACGATCGGCTTGAAGGACGATCCCGGCTGACGCATCGCCTGCGTGGCGCGGTTGAACTCCGACTGCGCATAGGAGAAGCCGCCGACCATGGCCAGCACGCGGCCGGTATGTGGATCCATGGCGATCAGGCCGCCCTCCACTTCCGGCACCTGGCGCAACGTGTAGGCGCCTTCCGACCCTTCGTTCTTCTGCACGAAGATGACGTCGCCGGGCTGCAGTACATCGGCCGGAGACTTGGCCTTGACCGTCTTGCCATCGACCACATGGCGCATGGCAAAGCTCATGTCTTCCTTGCTGACGGCGCCTTCGACGCGTTCCTTGACGATATCGCCCGAAATCTGCCGCGTCGGCTGCAGGCCGATGGAAAGGCCGGTCGCCGAGCTGTCGAGCACGACGGCAAGCGACCATTCCGGCACGTCTTCCAGCCCCTTGACGTTGCCCAGCGCCACGCCCCAGTCGCCGGAAGCATCGATATGCGTCACCGGTCCGCGATAGCCGCGCAGCGTGTCATATTTGAGCAAGCCGTTCTGCATCGACTTGCGGGCGATGAGCTGGATCTTCGGATCGAGCGTCGTGCGCACCGAAAGGCCGCCCTCATAGAGCGCGTTCTCGCCATAGCGCGAGATGATCTGGCGGCGCACTTCCTCGGTGAAATATTCACCCGCAAACAGATAGGAGCCGTTACGACGCGGCGTCACGCCGAGCGGCTCGGCCTTGGCCTTGTCGCCTTCCTCGCGCGTCACGTAGCCGTTCTCGACCATCTGGTCGATGACCCAGTTGCGGCGCTCGATGGCGCGGTCGGCATGCTTGAAGGGATGGTAGTTGTTGGGCCCCTTCGGCAGCGACGCCAGATAGGCGGCTTCCGCGACCGTGAGTTCGTTGACCGACTTGTCGAAATAGGTCAGTGCCGCGCCCGCAACGCCATAGGCGCCGAAACCGAAGAAGATTTCGTTGAGGTAAAGCTCAAGGATGCGGTCCTTCGAATAGGCCTGCTCGATGCGGAAGGCCAGGATCATCTCCTTGATCTTGCGCTCGTAGGTCTGGTCCGAGGACAAGAGGAAGTTCTTCGCCACCTGCTGGGTGATGGTCGAGGCGCCGACCTGGCGCCTGCCCGAACCCAGATTCTGCAGGTTGACGTAGATGGCGCGGCCAAGCCCGGTGATGTCGATGCCGGGATGGTTGTAGAAATTCTTGTCCTCGGCCGACAGGAACGCCGCCTTGACCCGGTCCGGAACCGCCTGGATCGGCAGATAGAGCCGCCGTTCGCGCGCATATTCGGCCATCAACGAGCCGTCGGAAGCATGGATGCGGGTCGTCACCGGCGGCTCGTACTTGGCCAGCACCTCGTAGTCGGGCAGGTCTTTCGACAGATGGCTGATGTATATCGCCACGCCCGCGGCGACGATAAGCGCCAGCGTCGTGCCGATACCAAAGAAATAGCCGATAAGACGAATCATGCCCGCTCCAGTCCGAGGTCCGGGAATTTCCTTGACGAAGCCGCCTTTCGCGCAAGCCTTCGCAACTGTCCCGATCCGTGATGGAAAACCCATGTCGCCACCATGTGGGCAAAATACGGCAGTGCCCGGTTTAGGCATCCCCCACCTGAAATAAAAGCGCCTGGTGTTGTCGTCGTGCAACGCTGCCTCCGGTCGTGGGCGGCGGCGACCATCTCAGCCTCCGGTTCCCGTTCCCATCTTGGCGGAGGCAAACAGGGCGACGGCGTTGGTGATGCTCTGCGCCGCCTTGCCGCGCCAGTCGGCGTCGAGCAGTTGCGCTTCATCCTTGGCGTTGGAGAGATAGCCAAGTTCCACCAGCACCGACGGCACATCGGGCGCTTTCAGCACTTTGAAGCCGGCCGAACGCTGCGGATTATTGATCAGGCCAACGCTGGTGGACAACTGGCCGACCAGAGTGTGGGCAAAGCTCATCGAGAAATTATGCGTCTCGCGGCGGATCAGGTCGATCAGTATGTCGGTGACTTCCTTGTTGTCGTCCTTGATCACCATGCCGGCGAACTGGTCGGAGAGGTTTTCACGGTCGGCAAGCGCCTGCGCTTGCGGATCGGACGCCTTGTCGGAGACGGTATAAACGGTGGCGCCTCTGATACCCTTGACGCTGATCGTGTCGGCATGGATCGAGATCAAAAGGTCGGCCTCGTGCTGCCGGGCGATGCGCACGCGGTCATCGAGCCGCAGGAACTCGTCGGTATCGCGCGTCATGAACACGTCGTAGTTGGCGACGGCGGCGAGTTTGTCGCGCAATTCGGTGGCGAAGGCCAGCGTCACGTTCTTCTCGATGGTGCCGTTGAGGCCTTCGGCGCCACCGTCGATGCCGCCATGGCCGGGATCGATGACGATGGTGAAGCGATGCCCGGGATTGGAGATCGGCCCTGTGCCGACCCTGGAGCCCTTGTCGGTGGAGACGGTCGAGCCAGTGGTCAGCGCCTGGTTGGCAAGGGCTTCGTCGAACTCGCGGTCGGAGGCTGCCGACATGTCGATGGCGATGCGATAGCCTGCGCCGTCCTCGTTCTTGAGCACCTCGAGCTTGTCGACCGAGAACGGCCCCTTGCCGGTCAGGATCAGCCGCGATCCCTCGCCCTGATCGCCATAACGCACCGCTTTGACCAGGCCGCGGGCCTTGGCCTCCTTCGCGCCAATGGCGAATCGGGTGCGCGGCAGGTCCACGACCAGCCGGTTGGGGCCGCGCAGCAGGAACCATTTGATGTCGGGCTCGCGGTCGAAATCGATGACGATGCGCATCTTGGTTGCGTCGCCGGCCATCTTGTAGGCGGTGGCGCCGAGTGGCGCATCGGCGGCGCGTGAAACCGGCGCAAAAGCAAGGCAAAGCGCCAGCAGCAACAGCACACCGGCAGCGCGCAGGAAACGGCCTGCACGGCCATGGCCCTTGTCTGTGATGCCCGCCAGTCCCATTTCTTTGCAGTCGCTCCCGATTTGGCGCTTGCGCCCGCGTGGTTGGTCGAAATGCCGGTCAGGCCGCAGACTCGATTAACGATTGGTATCCAGAGAAGGTTAACCAAGCCTTTTCATTGAGGATTAAGGCCTGTGCTTCCGTTACGGCACTGCTTTTTGCCGGCATCCGAAATCGGGGTTGCCTTCCACCCCGTCAAATCATAAAAGCGATGGTGGATCACTGCAATCCTGGAACCGCTTCTCCCGCAGCTTCCTGCTACAGGTCAGATGAAAGGCGGCTCCTTTCGCTCCAGCGAAAAGGCTTCAGGTGATCGCGACGAATTTCGCAGGTGTGCGCCCGTGGCGGGGGAATCGCCTGCGTGAGGAAAACGGCCGGGTTTGTTCCCGTGCCGGCTCTGTATGAGCAAACAAGCTGGTCCGGTTCGTCCGGGCTTTGGTTCAAAAGGTTCTGCTGGTGACGATGGCTTCAAGCGCAATCATGGAAAGGTCCGCATCAAACCGCGCCATTGTGGCTGCGGGCGGCACCGCCATGGCGCTCAAGCGGCGTCCGGCGGACATTCAGACATCCGGCACCCACATCCCAGACACGCAGCAGCGGGCTTTGCCTCGCAAGCTGCGGCTGACGGCTGCCGGGAGGAAACGAAATAATGCCCAACAAAATGCTGATAGACGCCTCCCACCCGGAGGAAACACGCGTTGTCGTTATCCGCGGTAACCGTATTGAAGAATTCGACTTTGAATCTCAGGACAAGAAGCAGCTCAAAGGAAACATCTATCTCGCCCGCGTAACGCGTGTCGAACCTTCCCTCCAGGCAGCCTTTGTCGAATATGGCGGCAACCGTCACGGTTTCCTCGCCTTCAGTGAAATTCACCCCGACTATTACCAGATCCCGGTCGCCGATCGTCAGGCTTTGCTGCGCGCCGAAGCGCAGGAAGCCGAGGACGAGGAGAACGAGGACAATGACGGCGACGACCGCCAGAGTCGCGATCGCGGCCGGCGCGGCCGCCGGCGCGGCGGCAAGGGTCGTGAGCGCGGCGAACACAAGCGCGACGCCGGCGCCGATGATGAAAACGGCGAACATGGCGATGCCGGCAGCGATGCCGTCTCCGAAGCGCCTGCTTCCGAGCATGCCGCGGCCAATACCGCCGGGCATGACGATCATGCCGGGCATGGCGACAGCGAAGCCTCCGACGCCGAGACATCCGGGACCGAACCGTCGGAAGGCGGCCCGACATCGATCGCGGCAAGCGTCGAAGCGGATGTGATCTCCGAAGCTGTCCCTGCGGCGGAGCCGGGTGACGAAAGGTCGTCCAGCGAGGCAAGTGGCGAAGCCACCTCCGAGGACAATGATCGCGGCATGCTGGAAGAGGTGCAGTCCTCGCATCCGGACGACCACGAGATCGAATCCGTAGGCGCCGAGGATGCGCTGGAAGAGGTGCGCAGCCGCCGCAAGCCGGTGCGCCGCCAGTACAAGATTCAGGAAGTCATCAAGCGCCGGCAGATCCTGCTGGTGCAGGTGGTCAAGGAAGAGCGCGGCAACAAGGGCGCTGCACTCACCACCTATCTGTCGCTTGCCGGCCGCTATTCCGTGCTGATGCCCAACACCGCACGCGGCGGCGGCATTTCGCGCAAGATCACCAGTGCGGTCGACCGCAAGCGCCTCAAGGAGGTCGTTGCCGATCTCGAAGTGCCGCAGGGCATGGGCGTCATCCTGCGCACCGCCGGCGAAAGCCGCACCAAGGCGGAAATCAAGCGCGACTACGAATATCTGATGCGGCTTTGGGAAAACGTCCGCAATCTGACGCTGCAATCCACCGCCCCTGCCCTCGTCTATGAGGAAGGCAGCCTGATCAAGCGCTCGGTGCGCGACCTCTACAACAAGGATATTGACGAGATTCTTGTCTCCGGCGAGGAAGGCTACCGCGAGGCCAAGGATTTCATGCGCATGCTGATGCCGAGCCACGCCAAGGTGGTTCAGCCGTTCCGCGACACGACGCCGATCTTCGTGCGCAACGGGATCGAGGCGCAGCTCGACCGCATGCTGCAGCCGCAGGTGACGCTGAAGAGCGGCGGCTACATCATCATCAACCAGACCGAGGCGCTGGTCGCCATCGACGTCAATTCGGGCCGCTCCACCAAGGAGCACTCGATCGAGGACACCGCTCTCCACACCAACCTTGAAGCGGCGGAAGAAGTCGCCAGGCAATTAAGGCTGCGCGATCTCGCCGGCCTGATCGTCATCGACTTCATCGACATGGAGGAGAACCGCAACAACCGCTCCGTCGAGAAGCGGCTGAAGGATCACCTCAAGAACGACCGAGCCCGCATCCAAGTCGGCCGCATCTCGCATTTCGGCCTGATGGAGATGTCGCGCCAGCGCATCCGCGCCAGCGTGCTGGAATCAACCATGAAGCCGTGCCCTCATTGCGGCGGCACTGGCCATGTGCGCTCCGATTCGTCGGTGGCGCTGATGGTGGTGCGGGCGATCGAGGAATTCCTGCTCAAGGATTCGCGCAGCCACATCACGGTGCGGACCCCGGCGGCGACCGCTCTCTATGTGCTCAACCACAAGCGCGGCACGCTGGTGGAACTCGAAAGCCGCTTTGGCCTGACCATCACCGTCGAGGCCGATGATACGGTCGGTGTGCAGCACTACGCGATCTTCCGCGGCGCCATTGCCGAAAAGCCGGAAGGCTTTGTCGAAGCGCGAACCTTCCCGGCCTATGTCGAGCCGGAAGAGCCCGAGGACGAGATCGTCATCGAGGAGGAAGACGACGAGGTTGTGGTACAGGCCGAGCAGCCGCGCCAGGCGCAGCCGCAATCGCAGCAGCAGCAGCCGAGATCGGCTGAGGACGGCGAAGGCCGCGACCGCAAGCGTCGCAAGCGCCGCAGGCGGCGCGGCGGCAAGGATCGCGAACGCGAACATGGCGATCGCGAGCATGGCGCCGAAGGTGCTTCGGTTTCGGCGGCAAGCGACGACTTTGCCGCTGAACCAGGCGATGACGATGCAACACAGCAAGACGAAGCCCAGGTTGGCGCCGTCGAAACGGTGGAAGCATCAGATGACGCCCAGGGCAAGAAGCGCCGTCGCGGCAAGCGCGGCGGCAAGCGCAATCGTCGCGAAGACGGCACGGAGACCGAAGCCGGCGAAACCGCCTCGGTGGCCGAGGCCGCTGAAGTCGGAACGGCCGCAAGCGAGCCCGTAGCAGCCGTAGCGGTTGAAGAAGCGGCGGCTCCCGCCGCGGCGAACGACGACGCTCCAGCCGAAAAGCCGAAGAAGAAGCGCGCTTCAAGGGCAAAGAAGGCTGTGGTGGAAGTCGCCGATGAGACGGCGGCCGAGGCTGCACCGGAAGCTGCCGTCGAAGCTGCCGCCCCCGCTGCGGCCGATGCCGCCACGGAAACGACCGTCGACGACGAGCCCGCCAAGGCTCGCCCGTCACGGCGCAAAGCCGTGGCCGCGGATACCTCCGCGGTGCCGGTGGTTTCCTCCAGCGTTGCCGACGAGGCAAAGGCCGAGGAAAAGCCGAAGCGCGCCGGCTGGTGGCAGCGGAAGGGCTTTTTCTAAGCTATTCAGCCGATTAAGATAGGTTCCTGACAAAAATCCCGCGCCATTCAAACCACGGCGCGGGATTTTTTCATGCGCGAATGATGGAAGGCGTCAGGGGGCGAAAATCGACCAGTTCATCATCCTGGCCAGTTTTTCCAAGGCGATCGACCCCAACTTGGAATTGCCGTTGGCGTTCAAGCCCGGCGACCATACGGCGAGTGAAGCCACACCCGGCACGATCCCCAATATGCCCCCGCCGACGCCGCTTTTTCCCGGAATGCCGACACGGAAGGCGAAATCGCCGGAGCCGTCATAGTGGCCGCAGGTCAGCATCATGGCGCCGATGCGCCGCGCCCGCTCGGCAGACACCACGGAGTGCCCGGTTGCCGGGTTTCTGCCGCCATTGGCGAGGAAGCGGCCGGCCAGCGCCAATTGCCGGCAGCTCATGGCGATCGCGCAATGGTGGAAGTACACGCCCAGCGACAGCTCGGGTGCATGGTTGAGATTGCCGAAGGATTTCATGTAGTTGGCAAGCGCGAAGTTGCGATAGCCGGTGGCGCGTTCGGATGCCGCGACCTCGCGGTCGATGATGATGGTTTCGTCATCGGCAAGGAACTGGATGAAGCGCAGGATTTCGCCGATCGCCTCGCGCGGCTGGTGGCCGGCAAGCAGTATGTCGGACACGACGATGGCGCCGGCATTGATGAACGGATTGCGCGGAATGCCGTTCTCATGCTCGAGTTGCACGATCGAGTTGAACGGATTGCCCGACGGCTCGCGTCCGACACGCTGCCACAGCGCGTCACCGACATTGCCGAGCGCCAACGTAAGCGTAAACACCTTGGAGATGGACTGGATCGAAAACGCCTGGTCGGCGTCGCCGGCGACCAGCACGCGGCCGTCATTGGTCACGGCGGCAATGCCGAATTTCTTCGGATCGACCTTGCCGAGCTGCGGAATGTAGGTGGCGACGTCACCGCGATCGGTGCGCTCGGCCATCTCGGCGGCGACGTCGGCCAGCGCTTGTTTAAGATCCGGCATGCTCGTCCCCGCTATTTCAGCCAGCGCTCGATGCGCGCCATCGCCTCGACCATGTCGTCATGGCTGCCGGCATAGGAAAAGCGCATCGTGCGGTGTCCTGCCAGCGGATCGAAATCGCGACCGGGCGTCGCCGCCACATGCGCTTCGGCCAGCATTTTGCGCGCAAAGGCCATGCTGTCATTGGTATGCCGGGTGACATCGCAGAAAGCGTAGAAGGCGCCGTCCATCGGCGCCGCCAAGGGAAATCCGAGTTCCGGCAGGCGCCGCATCAACAGCTCGCGGTTCCAGGCATAGCGCGCCTTCACCGCTTCCAGCTCTTGGGTCGCCTTGAAGGCCTCGATCGCGGCGATCTGCGACAGTTCCGGCGGCGAGATGTAGAGGCTCTGGGCGATGCGCTCGATCGGCCTCACCAGAGCTTCCGGCAGCACCATCCAGCCGATGCGCCATCCGGTCATGCAATAATATTTCGAGAAGGAATTGATCACCGTCACGCCTGAGCCATGGGCCAGCGCCGTGGTGTCGGGCGCGGCATAGGCCAGCCGGTGATAAATTTCGTCCGATATCACCGCGATGCCGAGTTCTTCGGCTGTCCTCACCAGTGCCGACAACTCGTCGACGGGAATGACCGCACCTGTCGGATTGGCCGGGCTGGCGAACAACACACCCTTCAGCGGTTTTTCCCGGTGCGCCGATTTCAAATGTTCGGCATGAAGATAGGCGTCGCTGCCGAGCTCGATCTCGACGATCTGGATACCGAGCGCGGCCATGATGTTGCGGTAGGCCGGATAGCCGGGTGCTGCGATGGCGACGCGGTCGCCGGGATCGAACATCGCCAGGAATGCCAGATTGAAGGCGGCCGACGATCCCGTGGTCACGGCGATCCGGTTCGGCGCGACATCGATCCCGTAATGGTCGCCATAATGCGTGGCGATCGCCTTGCGCAGATCCGCCAGACCGAGCGTGTCGGTATAGCCGATGCGTCCGATCCTCAGCGCATTTGCGGCTGCTTCCCTCACGCCCACGGGCGCCGGATCGGATGGCTGGCCGACGGCCATGGAGACGACAGGCACGCCCGTCGCCTTCAGCCGGTTGGCTTCGGCCAGAATGTCCATGGCGTGAAACGGCTCGACTTCACCGCGGCGCGACAGCGAAACTACCATTTGACCTCAATCTTTCCGTCCAGCCCGCCGCTCAAAGCCATCAACCGGCGGCAGCGCCGCACAAATGCCCGATTGATGTGAGGATCACAAGTTCGCCTAGTTTCGGTGCCGTGACTTTTCATCGTTCGCGCGCTCGTTTACCAGTGGACCTCATGCTGAGCCGACCCAAATCAACGATGTCCAAATCTTCCATCGGGAAGACAGCGCGCGGCTTCGCGACGCTTTTGCTTGCCGCCGCCGTCGCTGTCACCGGCTCGGTGACGGCCTTCGCCCAGGCGGTGCCGGTCGTGCGCGATGCCGAGATCGAGGCGCTGGTGCGCGACTATGCGCGGCCGATCTTCAAGGCGGCCGGTCTTGCCAATGACGGTGTCGATATCGTTCTGGTCAACGATCAGAGCTTCAACGCCTTCGTCACCGGGCGCCGGCTGTTCATCAACACCGGCGCGCTGATGCAGGCCGAAACGCCCAATGAGATCATCGGCGTCATCGCCCACGAGGCCGGCCACATCGCCGGCGGCCATCAGCAGAAATTGCGCGACCAGCTCGAGCGCGCCAAGACCATGGCCATCATCGCCACGCTGCTTGGCGCCGGCGCCATCGTTGCCGGCGCCACCACCAACAGCCGCGGCCTTGCCGGCGCCGGCATGGGTGTCGCCGCGGGCGGCGGCGAGATGGCGCAGCGCAGCATTCTTGCCTACCAGCGCACCGAAGAGTCGACCGCCGACCGCTCTGCCATCACCTATCTCAATGCCACCGGCCAGTCCGGCATGGGCATGCTGAAGACCTTCGCCCGCTTCCAGAGCGCGCTGTCGCTTTCCGGCACGCAGGTCGATCCCTACCGCATCAGCCACCCGATGCCGCAGGAGCGCATCGCCAATCTCGAAGTGCTGGTCAAGCAGAGCCCCAATGTCGACAAGGTCGATCCGCCGGCACTGCAGCAGCGGCACGACATGATGCGCATCAAGATCGCCGCCTATATGGGCGGCCAGCCCGCGGCCACGCGGCTGATCCGCAAGGCCCCGGGCAGCCTCGCCTCGCGCTATGGCGAAGCGCAGATGGCCTATCTCTACGGCAATCTGGGTGCGGCGCTGACCAAGGCCAATGCACTGATCAAGGAACAGCCGAAGAACCCCTACTTCCAGGAAATGCGCGGCGACATACTGATGAAGGCCAACAAGCCCAAGGACGCCGCGGACGCCTATGCCAAGGCGGTCAGCCTCGATCCGGTGAGGTCGGGCCTGTTGCCCGTTTCTCTCGGCCAGGCGCTGATGGCCATCGGCACGCCCGATTCGCTGAAGAAGGCGGTGGTGCAGATCAACAACGGCCTCGGGCGCGACAAGGAAAACACGGTCGGATACCGCTATCTCGCCCAGGCCTATGGCGAGCTTGGCAACATTCCGGCGGCGGAACTCGCCACCGCCGAGGGCCATTTCTATTCCGGCGATTACACGAATGCGAAAATTTTCGCCATGCGCGCGCAAAAGGACTTGAAGCGTGGCGAACCCGGCTGGATTCGGGCGCAGGACATCATAAACTACAACCCTTCAGGCAAACTCAAGAAATGAACCGGTCGCCGGCGGCGACTAGGATAGACCGGAACCGGTAAAGAGGATCAGACGATGAACAAGGCAATATTGCTCGGCACGACGGGAGTGGCGGCTGCTCTTGCCATGCTGGCTTTCGGGTTCGTCGCCGGCAGTCCGCAGGTGGCCAAGGCCGGCACGGCGCAGGCCGTGCAGACCGCCTCGGCCGACACCAAGATCGATCGCACCGAGGTCGAGGGCATTATCCGCGACTATCTCCTGAAGAACCCCGAAGTGCTGCTCGAAGTGCAGGAGGCGCTCGAGGCCAAGCAGAAGGAAGAGCAGCGCATCGCCAGCCTCGGAGTCATCGAGAAGGCCAAGTCCGAGATTTTCAACTCGACCTTCGACGGTGTCGTCGGCAACCCGAAGGGCAAGGTCACCATCGTCGAATTTTACGATTACAATTGCGGCTTCTGCAAACGCGCCATCGACGACATGCAGGCTCTGACAAAGGCCGATCCGGAGCTGCGCTTCGTGCTCAAGGAATTCCCGATCCTCGGGCCGGATTCGCAAAAGGCCAGCGTCGTCTCGATGGCTTTCCACCTGATGCATCCGGAGAAATACGGCGAGTTCCACAACGCCCTGCTCGGCGGCCAGGGCCGCGCCACCGAGGCGGCGGCCATCAAGGTTGCGCTGTCGCTAGGCGCCGATGAGGCGAAATTGCGCGAGAAGATGAAGGACCCGACCATCACCGAGGCCTTCTCCAAGACCTTCGACCTCGCCAACAAGCTGGCCATCACCGGAACGCCGTCCTATGTCGTCGGCAATGAGGTGGTGTTCGGGGCGCTCGGCCAGGAAGTGCTGGCTGAAAAGATCGAGGCGGCGAAAGCCGCGCTCTGATCTTGCACGCGAGCCTATTTCTCACGGGCACATTTCCGCCTGTTGTGGACAGTGAAAGATCGCACTTGTGCTCTTTCCGCGGGCAGCTATGCCCATTATAGAAGGCCCTGCGCGCCGGCTTGAGGCCGGCGTCGGAAAAGGTCGGCATTTTTGAAAACGATTTTCGTCCTGAACGGCCCCAACCTGAACGCGCTCGGCAAGCGCGAGCCGGGCATCTATGGCGGCAAGACGCTTGCCGCGATCGCCGACGACTGCAAGCAGGCGGGCGCCGCGCTTGGCCTCGAGATTGATTTTCGCCAGTCGAACCATGAGGGCGACCTCGTCGACTGGATCCAGGAAGCCGGCGACAAGGCAGCCGGCATCGTCATCAATCCGGGTGCCTACAGCCACACCTCGATTGCCATTCACGACGCCATCCGCGCTGTCGCGCCGCTGCCCGTCGCCGAAGTTCACCTCTCCAACATCCACGCGCGGGAACCATTCCGCCACGTCTCCATGGTCGCGCCGGTCGCTGTCGGCATGATCTGCGGGTTCGGGCCGCTTGGCTACTCGCTGGCGCTGCAGGCGCTGGCGGCACGCCTATGACCGGCCCACAAACAGAAGGCTCGAAAATGTCGATAAAGAAGACCGGTGTTGACCAGCAACTGATCCGCGATCTCGCGGGCATACTGAACGACACCAATCTCACCGAGATCGAAGTCGAGCTCGGCGACCTGAAGGTGCGCGTATCGCGCCAGGCGCCGGCCGTCCACGCCATCGCCGCACCGCAGGCCGGTTATGCTCCGGCAGCGCAGCAGCCCGCGGCGGGCGCGGCTGCCGCACCAGCAGTGGCCGATCCGTCCAAGAACGCGGTCCCCTCGCCGATGGTCGGCACCGCTTATCTCGCGCCCTCGCCCGACGCTAAGGCCTTCATCGAAGTCGGCCAGAAGGTCAAGGAAGGCCAGACGCTGCTGATCATCGAAGCGATGAAGACGATGAACCAGATCCCTTCGCCGCGCGCCGGCACGGTGACGGCGATCCTGTTCGAGGACGGCCAGCCGGTCGAGTACGGCATGCCGCTCGTCGTGATCGAGTAGAGCGGGCCGGATGTTCCAGAAGATCCTCATCGCCAACCGCGGCGAAATCGCGCTTCGGGTGCTGCGCGCCTGCAAGGAACTCGGCATCCAGACCGTGGTCGTGCATTCGACCGCCGACGCTGACGCCATGCATGTCAGGCTCGCCGACGAAAGCGTGTGCATCGGTCCGCCGCCGTCGCGCGACAGCTACCTCAACATCCACCAGATCGTCGCCGCCTGCGAGATCACCGGCGCCGACGCCGTGCACCCGGGCTACGGTTTCCTGTCGGAGAACGCCAAGTTCGCCGATATCCTCGCCGCCCACAACATCACCTTCATCGGTCCGTCGGGCGACCATATCCGCATCATGGGCGACAAGATCGAGGCCAAGCGCACGGCAAAGCGGCTCGGCATTCCGGTTGTGCCGGGCTCCGACGGCGCAGTCACCGACCAGAAGGAAGCCAGGCGCATTGCCGCCGAGATCGGCTATCCCGTGATCATCAAGGCTTCGGCAGGCGGTGGCGGGCGCGGTATGAAGGTCGCCCTTACCGAAGCCGATCTCGAGATCGCCTTGCAGACAGCCAGCACGGAGGCCGGCGCGGCCTTCGGCGACGATGCCGTCTACATCGAGAAATACTTGGAAAAGCCGCGCCACATCGAGGTCCAGGTATTCGGCGACGGCGCCGGCCGCGGCGTGCATTTCGGCGAGCGCGACTGTTCGCTGCAACGCCGCCACCAGAAAGTCTGGGAAGAGGCGCCCTCGCCGGCCCTCAACGCCGAGGAGCGCGCCCGCATCGGCAATATCTGTGCCAAGGCCATCGCCGACCTCGGCTACTCCGGCGCAGGCACCATCGAATTCCTGTACGAGAATGGCGAGTTCTACTTCATCGAGATGAACACGCGGCTGCAGGTCGAGCATCCGGTGACGGAGGCGATCACCGGCATCGATCTGGTCCACGAACAGATCCGCGTTGCCTCCGGCGGCGGGCTTTCGGTGCGCCAGGAGGACATCAAGTTCAACGGCCACGCCATAGAATGCCGCATCAATGCCGAGGACCCGCGCACCTTCACGCCTTCGCCCGGCACGATTACGCATTTCCACACGCCTGGCGGTCTCGGCATCCGCGTCGATTCCGGTGTCTATTCCGGCTACAAGATCCCGCCCTATTATGACAGCCTGATCGGCAAGCTGATCGTGCACGGCCGCAACCGCGTCGAATGCATGATGCGGCTGCGCCGGGCGCTCGACGAGTTCGTCGTCGATGGCATCAAGACGACACTGCCGCTGTTTCGCGACCTGGTCGGCAATGCCGATATCGCCAATGGCGACTACGACATCCACTGGCTGGAAAAGTATCTGGCCAAAGAGGAATAGCGCCCGAATTGCCGCTATGATGCCGCGATGACCCGCCCTTACGCTCCCGGCTATCGCATTCCGACCGACCTGTTGCTCAAGGCCTATGCCTCGGGCGTCTTCCCGATGGCCGAGAGCGCTTCCGACCCGGAAGTGTTCTGGGTGCGGCCGGAGACGCGCGGCATCATTCCGCTCGATGGCTTCCACACGCCGAAGAGCTTGAAGAAGACGATCCGCAAGCACCCGTTCGACATCCGCTTCGATTTCGATTTCGAGGCGACGATCGACGGCTGCGCCGAAAAGCGCGAGGAGCGCCGCTCGACCTGGATCAACGCGCCGATCCGCGAAGCCTATATCGAACTGCACCGTCTTGGGCACTGCCATTCGGTCGAGGCATGGCGCGAGGAACGGCTGGTCGGCGGCCTCTATGGCGTGTCGCTCGGTCGCGTGTTCTTCGGCGAAAGCATGTTCGCCCGGGAAACCGACGCGTCCAAGACCTGCCTGTATCATCTGGTCGAGCGGCTGAAGGCGCGCGGCTTTGCCCTGCTCGACACGCAATTCACCACTGAGCATCTCAAACGCTTCGGCGCGGTCGACGTGCCGCGCGTCAAATACGAGAAGATGTTGGCCGAGGCGCTGAAGGGCGAAGCCGTTTTTTATCCCTGACCGGAGACCGAGCGGCCGAGCCGGCTCGACCGGTGAAAAGGGGTCAGCCCTTCGCGGTTTCCATCGGCGTCTGCGAATGGAACATCATCTTCCAGCCGTTGACACGGTGGACATAGCCGGTGCTGACCTGCGCCGCGTAGGGCTCGCCGTTTTCCCGTGTCGCATGAGCCTCATAGGTCAGCATGATAATGTCGCTGCCGGGCTCGATGATACCCTTGAGGTCGATCTGAAGGTCGCGCCAGCGGTTGGGCTTGGTCGCGGTCTTGGCCAGATCGGCATTGTCCATTGCCTGTGCCATCTCAGGAAACGCCACCAGGCATTCTGTGTCGACATTGGCGGCGTAATAAGCTTCGTCGCCCGTCCAGAACCCCTTTTCGAGTTCGAGCAGGTCGTCTTTGCTGGCCGTGATCCGTTTGCTGTCCGACATCAGAATATCCTCCAAGCGCATAAATGCGTCATCGTCCATGGCCCAACGCATAGTTGCCACCACGGTTCCGGAGGATCAGTTGGTGTTGGTCGCGTCAGGTTCCGTAGGGTCCGGCTGTTCGGCGGCCGGAGCAGCGGCGGGCTTTGGCTTGGACGTGTCGACCTTGGGCGTCTCGGCATTGGCCGCGTCGGGCGGCGGCACATCCGACTTCTGCTTGCAGCCCTTTAGCCAGACGTCATAGACGGCGTGCTCGACGGCGTTTAGGCCGGGGCTCTCGGCGAACATCCAGCCGGTGAAGATGCGGCGGATCTTGCGGTCGAGCGTGATTTCGTCGACTTCGACGAAGGAATCGGTCTTCGGCTCTTCATTCTCCGGCCGCGAATAGCAGATGCGCGGCGTCACCTGCAAAGCGCCGAACTGCACGGTTTCGTCGATGTAGACATCGAAGGTGATGATACGGCCGGTGATCTTGTCGATGCCGGCAAATTCGGCGACCGGATTGGTGATGCGATCGGAGATTGCGGGTGCTGCCGCAGGCGCCTGCGCCGCGGCAAACGCTGTCGGGAACATGGCGACAGCGCCAATTGCCGCCAGTCCGGCCATCGATGTCAGGCTGAAAATGTTCATGCGGAGATACCGGTGGTTTGGGCCCGGGTGATTCTGTCACGCCCAAGGCTATTCGCCGTTGTCATATCAGCAAGCAGCTAAACGCCAATTGTGGCGACAAAGGACCGGCCGGCGGTCAAGAACCAGGCGTCCACGCATCGTAGTCGCCCGTCACCTGCGGACGGTGCTGATTGGTGAGCACGGAACCCTTTGGGCGATAAGCCGCCGGTGTTCCCGTGAGGTTCGGCTCATGCGCCTTTTCCCATTCGCGCGGCCGATAGTCGTCGCTTGGCGGCGCCACATCGACGCGGTGATGCATCCAGCCGTGCCAGCCCGGAGGGATCGCCGACGCCTCCGAATAATTGGCGTAGATGATCCAGCGGCGGGTGCGGCCTTCCGAATCGACGCCGCCTTCGTAGTAGACATTGCCGGCCCCATCCTGGCCGACCTTGTTGCCGTGGCGCCAGGTGTGAAAACGGGTTCCCAGCGTCTGGCGGTTCCACCAGGTGAAAAACTGCAGAAGGAAAGTTTTCATTCAGATCCTCGCGGGCGCGCGGCGGTGGCTGTTCCCTGCTTATGGCGTCAGGCCTTGGCGAAGGCAAGGGTTTTGCGGCGCCTGCGGCACTGACGGCATGCCGAAACGCTCGGTCATTGGCCGATCCATTTCGCACCTGCGAACCGACGCTTGCCAAGCCGGCTGCGTCTTCCTAAAGCTCTCATCGCCCGGCGCTGCCGCATGACCCCGAAAATCGAAATCGATTTTCGGAAAGGATCATGCGCAAACCCAAGTGCTACAGCGTCCTTTGCGCGTCCACGGGGCGCGGCGCTGTAGTCAACGCCGGCTGCGGGAGGTGAGGAATGGCCTTAGCTGTCGCCAGGATCAGTGCGGAGACAATACGCGCCCGCAAGGGCGGCGTGCCGATCGTATGCCTTACCGCTTACACCTATCCCGTCGCCCGCCTGCTCGACGATCATGTCGACCTTCTCCTGGTCGGCGACAGCGTTGCCATGGTGCTGCATGGCCACAAGACCACGCTCGGCGCCTCGCTGGAGATGATGATCGCCCATGGCCAGGCCGTGATGCGCGGTTCATCAAAGGCCTGCGTGGTGGTCGATATGCCGGCCGGCAGCTACGAGACTTCGGCCGCGCAAGCCCTTGCCTCGGCGCGCCGCATCTCTGAGGAAACCGGCTGCCAGGCGGTGAAGCTGGAAGGCGGCGTCGACGTCGCCCTCCAGATCGCGGCAATCGTCGCGGCCGGCATTCCAGTGATGGGCCATATCGGCTTGCAGCCGCAATCGGTGGAAAAGGACGGTGGCTACAAGATCAAGGGCCGCACGCCGGAGAATGTGGCCGCGCTCATGCGCGACGCCGACGCGGTCGCAAAGGCCGGCGCGTTTTCGCTGGTTATCGAGGGCACGGTCGAGACTGTTGCCGCCGACCTCACCCGGCGCATTGCCATTCCAACCATCGGCATCGGCGCCAGCCGCGATTGCGACGGCCAGATCCTGGTCATCGACGACATGGTCGGCCTGACGGTCGACCGGGTGCCGAAATTCGTCAAGGAATACGCCGATTTGCGCAGCGTGGTCGCCGATGCCGCAGCGCGCTACGCAGCGGAGGTGCGCAGCCGCACCTTCCCTGGGCCGGGCCACGTCTTTTCAGCCGCGAGCGACAAGGACAAGGCATGAACCGGCCCCCCATCCGCCAGCCGCTCGTCGTCGACACCGTGCCCGGCCTTCGCGCGCAGATCCGCGAATGGCGGCGCGAAGGCCTGAGCGTCGCCATGGTGCCGACCATGGGCGCTTTGCATGACGGCCATATCTCGCTGGTCGGGGCCGCGCTCGCAACGGCCGATCGCTGCGTCGTCTCGATCTTCGTCAACCCGGCCCAGTTCGCCCCCACTGAAGATCTCGACAAGTATCCGCGTCAGCTGGCCCGCGATCTCGACCGGCTGACCGAGGCCGGCGCACAGCTTGCCTTCACGCCTACGGTTTCCGAGATGTATCCGGCAGGCTTTGCGACGAAGATTTCGGTCGGCGGCCCGTCTTCTGGCCTGGAATCGGATTTCAGGCCGACCTTCTTCGAGGGCGTCGCCACGGTCGTGGCCAAGCTCTTTCTGCAAGCCCTGCCCGACTACGCCATCTTCGGCGAAAAAGACTACCAGCAGCTTTGCGTCGTCCGAAAGCTCTGCCGCGATCTTGACCTTCCGGTGGAAATCGTCGGCGCGCCAACCGTGCGCGATGCGCACGGCCTGGCAATGTCGTCGCGCAACGCCTATCTCGACGCCGCCGAACTCGACGTCGCGCGACAGCTCAATGTCATCTTGCGCCAGACGGCGGCAGCGCTCGCGGCCGGTGCCGATGAAAACGGCGTTACCGGTAAAGCCACTGCCGCGCTTCTCGAGGCAGGCTTCGACAGCGTCGACTATGTCGCCGCGCGCGAGGGCCTGACGCTCACCTCGTGGCGGCGTGACGGCGATGGCCGCCTGCTTGCCGCGGCGTGGCTTGGCAGAACCAGGTTGATCGACAATGTGGAAGTTTCCTCATTTATTCCCTGAGAAATTCCAATTCCGTTCACTTTGATTTGTATCGCAGACCGGCCCGAGCGCTCTTAGACAACGGCTCATCAGGCATGTTCTGGCCAGCCCGTAAGCGCTCACAATACACCGAACGCCGCTGTGAGACGTTTCACAGACGTAACCAGCCCGGCTATGTTGTGTGCGACCCCAGGCGGAGACAGTGTGTGACCTGCCACTACGCTGCAATGCTTACGAGGCTCTACGTGTCTATCCAGGCCAACATATTCGGTCGCGCCCTGCCGCAGATCGTCGAAGCGATCTATGATTCGATTGTCGATGTCGGCCGTTGGCCATCGACGCTTGAATCAATCTGCAAATTGGCGTTCGGCCGGCTTGCCATGCTGGCGGTCGTCGATACGGCGAGCAACTCGGCCCGGTTTTCGACTTCCTGCGGCGATCCGGTCCTGCTTGAACCGCTGCAGCGCGATTACGCCTGCGAGGTGCCCTTTTTCAAGGCGGTGCCGAAGATGGAAGTCGACATACCGTTGACCGTCGACAGCGTCTACGCCCTGCAAGGCCCTGACGCCCGCCAGAACTGGCTCGAAAGCCGCATCGTGCGCGAGTGGGTGGAACCCAACCGTCTCGACGATTTCTTCTGGGTGGCGCTGATGAAGCAGCCGGCGCGCACCGGCACGCTGATGGTGGTTACCGACAAGGACAGGCCCCAGATTTCAGCCAGGGATATCGACCTGATGTCCAGGCTCGCCCCCCATGTCCGGCGTGCGGTGACCATCGGCGACCTGTTCGAGGCCGAGCGGCGCAAGGCCGACGTCTTTCGCTCCATCCTCGAGAGCCTCGACCATCCGGTGCTGATCGTCGCCGACGATATGCAGATCATTTTCGCCAATCGGGCAGCCGAAGCCCTGCTCACCGAAACCGCCTCAGTGTCCTCGGTGCGCGGCCAGCTGTCCTTCGCTTATGCCAACGCCAACACCGCCATCGGCCGCGCCGTCCAGCTCGGCACGCGCGACGAATTCGCGCTCGGACCGTCCGGCATCAACATTCCGCTGGTGAAGGCCATGTCTCCGGCGGTGGCGCATGTCATGCCTCTGGCGCGACGCGACATTTCGGCCCGCATGTCGCCGCGCGCCGCCGCGGCCATCTTCATTGCCGCCGCCGGCGCCGCATCAGTGCCGGCGCTGGAAGCGATCGCTGCGCTGTTCGGACTGACCGCAGCGGAAAAGCGTGTCGCCGGCCATGTCGCCGCCGGGCTGACACGGCGTGAAATCGCGGCTGCCAGCGGCGTCTCGGACGGCACCGTCAAATCACAGCTGGCAACCATCTTCGACAAGACCGCCACCGGCGACCAGCGAGAGCTGGAACTCCTGATGCGCGAATTGACGCCGCCGCTGCGCTCGGCCTGAAGCCATACTCGGAGCCAATCATCAAATTTTTCAACTATTTGCCGGTACGCAGGCGTAATCCACAATACCAAGCCGGCATCGTTGCAATTCGGCCAAAATCATGGTGCGGTTCTGCTCCGGTCCGGAGACGGTGCATCGTGCACGACCGGACGTGGAAAACCATTTCCTGGGCGGTCCCCGAACTTGATACCGACACGAATTGAACGGCTGCTGCCTTACCTCTTCCTGCTGGCCCTGCTTTGCATCGCGCTCGCTTTCCGTCCGCTACTGCCGGTCGACGAGACGCGTTATCTCAGCGTCGCCTGGGAGATGTATCTCGGTGGACATGTCTTCGTACCGACGATGAACTTTGCGCCCTATCTGCAGAAGCCGCCGCTGTTGTTCTGGCTCATCGATCTCGTCTGGAACATCTTCGGTGTGAGCCGCGCGGCGGCGATGCTCGTCATCTTCGCTGCCTCGTCGCTGGTCATCTGGCTGACGACACTTCTGGCCAAAACCCTGTTTCCCGAGCGCCCGGAAATCGCCAGTCGCATCCCCTGGCTGGTGGCCGGCAGCACCGTCTTTGTCATCTATTCGACCCTGATCCTGTTCGACATGCTTTTGACGGCCTGTGTGGTCGCCGCACTGCTGGCGTTGCTGGGCTTCGCCAGGACCGGCAACCGCTGGCAGGCGGTGCAGGCGGGTCTCTTCATCGGGCTCGGCGTGCTGGCCAAAGGCCCGGTCGTGCTCATTCACATCGGCGCGCCCGTCCTGCTCTATCCCCTCTGGCGTGACCGGCGAGCCGGCCTTGCCCCTTTGCAGTTCTTTGCCGGAGCCGGCCTGGCAATTCTCGCCGCCCTTGTCCCGGTCGCTATATGGCTGGCGCCCGCGACCATCCTGACCAAGGGCAGTTTCGTCTACGATCTCGTCTGGAACCAGTCGGCAGGTCGGGTTACCGGAAGCCTGCACAATTCGCATGGCCGGCCGTTTTACTTTTACCTGATGCTGTTGCCGCTCATGTTCGTGCCCTGGGCCTTTATCCCCCCGGTGTGGCGGCTGAGGCCGGTTGCCCGGATACGCAGCCTGATCGACACCAAATCCCCGGATCTGCGTGCCCTGCGCCTGCTGTCGTTCTCGTTCATTGCGGTGCTGCTGGTCTTCAGCGCCATATCCGGCAAGCAGCCGCACTATGTCGTGCCGGCACTACCGTTCGCGACCATTCTGCTGGGCTATTTCATGGCCGAGATTTCAGTCGCCAGGCTGAGGGCGACGGCCTTTGTCATGCTTGCCCTTTTCGCCATCGGCCACGCCGCCGCCTCGGCGACCGTGTTCAAACGCTACGATCTCACGCAGCTGGCGAGCTTCATCGACGAACGAAAGGACGCCGACTGGGCCGTCGCTTACGACTATCAGGGCGAGGTCGGTTTCCTTGGGCGAATAGAGAAGCCATTCGAGAACGCCGACAAGCCTGAGGAATGGCTCAAGTCTCACCCCGGCGGCTACGTCATCGAAAAGCAATCGAAAGATCCGGGCACATCCGAACAGATCGCCTTCCGGCAGCCGGTGGAACGCGGCTATCTGGTCGTGCTGAAAGGACAGCACTGAGCGTTTCGTCGGGCGCCTATCCCAGCGGTTTCTCGAAGATCAGCGCCGGCAACCCCGAACCGCCGCCGCAATCGGCGGTGCTGCCGACCGGCAAAAATCCCTTCGAACGGTAGAAGGCGATGGCCGGCACGTTGGCCTCTTCCACCTCGACGCGCAACCTGTTCGTCTCGGGAAAGCTGGCTTCGACCTCGTCCAGCAAGGCCTGGCCGATGCCTTGCCGCTGGCAGGCCGGCAGTACATAGAGCTGGTTCAGCAGCACGATCTTCGCATCCGTCGTTGCGGCGGCAAAAGCCATGCCGCCGATACGCTTGCCGTCATCGGCGACCAGGAATTCCGAGTTCGGCCTTGTCAGCCGCGCCTTGAGCGAGGCGATCGAATGCCAGTCGTCGGTAATTTCGATCACCCGCTGGGCGCCATAGATCGCGTCGTAGGTTGCGTGCCAGGTTTCGACCAGCAGCGCGCGGACAGCGGCAAGGTCACGTTCGCTGGCGGTGCGGACGAACATTGTTCTATTCGATACCGAGCTTGGCCTTGACCAGATCGTTGACCGCCTGCGGGTTGGCCTTGCCGCCGGTGGCTTTCATCACCTGGCCGACGAACCAGCCGGCCATGGTCGGCTTGGCGCGAGCCTGCTCGACCTTGTCGGGGTTGGCGGCGATCACCTCGTCGACCGCTTTCTCGATGGCGCCGGTGTCGGTGACCTGCTTCATGCCGCGGCTTTCGACCAACTGGCGCGGATCGCCGCCCTCGTTCCAGACGATCTCGAACAGATCCTTGGCGATCTTGCCGGAGATGGTGCCTTCCTTGATCAGGTCGATCACGGCACCGAGCTGCTCCGGTGTTACAGGAGCATTTTCAATGCCCTTGCCGGCCTTGTTAAGCTGGCCGAGCAGGTCATTGATGACCCAGTTGGCGGCAAGCTTGCCGTCGCGGCCCGAGGCCACCTGCTCGAAATAGTCGGCGATCGGCTTTTCCGACACCAGGATCGAGGCGTCGTATGTCGACAGGCCAAGTGAGGAGATCAGGCGCGCCTTCTTGTCGTCGGGCAGTTCCGGCAACTCCTTGGCCAGCGCGTCGACATAGGCCTGGTCGAACTCCAGCGGCAAAAGGTCGGGATCGGGGAAGTAGCGGTAGTCATGCGCCTCTTCCTTGCTGCGCATCGAGCGCGTCTCGCCTTTGACGGCGTCGAACAGCCTGGTTTCCTGGTCGATCTTGCCGCCATCCTCGAGGATGGCGATCTGGCGGCGCGCCTCGAACTCGATGGCCTGGCCGATGAAGCGGATCGAGTTGACGTTCTTGATCTCACAGCGCGTACCGAATTCGCCGCCGGGCTTGCGAACGGAGACGTTGACGTCGGCGCGCATCGAACCTTCGTCCATGTTGCCGTCGCAAGTGCCGAGATAGCGCACGATGGTGCGCAGCTTGGTGACATACGCCTTGGCCTCGTCGGCGGAGCGCATGTCGGGCTTGGAGACAATCTCCATCAGCGCCACGCCGGAGCGGTTGAGATCGACATAGGACATGGTGGGATGCTGATCGTGCATCGACTTGCCGGCGTCCTGCTCCAGGTGCAGGCGCTCGATGCCGATCTCGATATCCTCGAACTCGCCCTGCCGGTCGGGACCGACCGAAATGACGATCGTGCCTTCGCCAACGATCGGCTGCTTGAACTGCGATATCTGGTAGCCCTGCGGCAGGTCGGGATAGAAATAGTTTTTCCGGTCGAAAACCGACTTGTGGTTGATCTGCGCCTTCAATCCGAGGCCGGTGCGGATCGCCTGCTTGACGCATTCCTCATTGATGACCGGCAGCATGCCGGGCATGGCCGCGTCGACCAGGCTGACATTGGCGTTGGGCGCCGCGCCGAAAGTCGTCGACGCCCCGGAAAACAGCTTTGCTTCCGAGGTTACCTGCGCATGGACCTCGAGGCCGATGATGATCTCCCAATCGCCGGTAGCGCCGGGAATAAAACGTTTGGCATCGGGCGTGCGGGTATCGATAAGGGTCATGGTGGCCTGCGCTTTTGGCTCGCGAAAACTGCGATTTTCGCGAATTTGGGTATCGGTCTTCGCTAGTGCAAACCGCTTCGCGAGACAAGCGCCCAAAGCAGCGCAGAGCAGCGGGCTGGCCTTTTCAGCCGCTTTCGGCCGCTCGGCACCGATAGAATGAACGCCGCCGGCCGGTATTCCGGTCGGCGGTCTTTTCGTCAGGTCAGGCCGTTGCGATATAGGCCCTGATTTCGTCGGCCTCGCGCTCGACATCCTCGATGCGGCGCTTGACCACGTCGCCGATCGACACGATGCCGTCGAGCAGCCCATCCTTTTCCACCGGCAGATGGCGGAAACGGCCTTTGGTCATGATCTCCATCACCTCGTTGACCGTGTGGTTCTCGTTGCAGATCTTCACTTTCGGCGTCATCGCCGAGCGTACCGTTATATCAAGTGCGGCAGCGCCTTCCCTGGCAACGACCCGCACGATGTCACGCTCGGAAAGGATGCCGACGATCTTGCGATCGCCATTGGTGATGACCAGTGCACCGATCTTGTGGTCGGCCAGGATTCGAATGGCTTCGCTGAGCTTTACATTCGGCCCGAGCGTGAACACGTCATGGCCTTTTCTCTCGAGAATTGCCTTAACCGTCATGGCGTCCTCCTCCTCCTGCTTGGCTAGCCAGCTCCCGCCCTGACCGGCTTCACATAGGAGTGAACATCGTGCGCCGTGATCGGTTGCTTTTCAAGTGTGCCAGTGGGGTGTGCCAGTGGGGTGCGCCAATAGAGTGCGCTAGTGGGGGGTGCGCTGGTCGTCGGGGATCTCCCATTCAGGCGCCCGCCAGCGCCGGTCGAACCAGCGCAATCCGAAGAAGCCTGCGACGAGGCCGCCAATGTGCGCTTCCCAGGCGATCTGGCCGGGTTCTCCGAGCCCGAGACCGTAAAGGCCGGTGGCGAGATTGATGACCATCCAGGCGCCGAGAAAATTGACGACGCCGCGCATGCGCAAAACGACTGCGATCGGCAGCACGGGACCGGCAAAGGCCGCCCTGCCGGAGGAGCGGTCGGTACGGAACCCGAAGCGAGCCGCCGCACCCATCATGCCCGATATCGCCCCGGAAGCGCCGACCAGCGGTGCTTCGCCGTATGGATGGACCGCCCAGAACAGCACCACCGCGGCCAGCCCGGTGGCGGCGAAAAACAAGGCGAACCAGAACCAGCCGAGACGGTTGGCCAGCGGCGACCCGAAGGCGGCCAGCGCAACCATGTTGATGGCAATGTGGGCAACGCCACCATGCATGAAGGCATAGGTGAAAGGACGGGTGAAAAGGAACCAGTCGAAACCGTATTGGCCGGTGTAGAGGACCGGAATGAAGGCGCCGTCGGTGAGCAATGTTATCTGCTGCTCTTCGGTCAGCACATATTGCTGCAGCAGGAAGACGGCAACGCAGATGCCGATCACCGCCAGCACCGCCGGTGGCAGGTTGAACACCGGCTCGCGGCGCGGCGGCGGCGCCTCCGCGGTCTGTTCGGTCTCCAGGGGGCCGGCCGGTTCGCTCATATGCTCTGATCCAGGGATTTGCGTGTCGCGAGCATCTAGGCCATGCCCGGACAAATCACAAACTACGAATCACAAAGCGCGAATCACAAACCGCGAATCAAAAAGAAGCCGTCCAAGGTTTCCCTTGAACGGCTGGTCGAGCCCCCTGCTCCCCTAAAACTATTGACCGAAGTGCTGTTGGTCGTCGCGAAACGACCGCTTCTGGAGTGGTTTTGGTGTGCCATGGCAAGCCTGCGCGCGCAACGTAAACCACTTGTTAACCTTAACGCCCCCGACCCGTGAACAAGTCTTAACGACGCTGGCACGCATCCTGCTCCGGAACGCATGTAGGTCATCGGAGGGCGCCCTTTCTGTTCACCGATGGGACCATCAGACGGCAGAATGCGCGGAGTTTAATAGCATGAACCAGAACGGATCAATCGCGCTGTTCCATTATTGGAATCGCCTGCGTCATGGACGTCCTGCCCCAAAGCGTTCGGAAGTCGAACCGGCCGACATCAAGGCGCTTTTGGCCGACACCTTCATCCTGGAAAGGGATACGCGCGGCGAAGCGGTGTTCCGGCTCGCCGGCACCAGGCTTTGCGCCGGCTACGGCCGCGAGCTCAAGGGATTTTCGTTCCCCTCGCTTTGGCGTGACAAGGACCAGCGGCTGGTGTCGCGCCTCATTCATGGCGTTTTCGAGCAGAAATCCGTTGTGCTGATCACTTACGAGGGGTTCAGCCGCAGCGGCCGGTCCAACCACTTCGAACTGCTTGCGCTGCCGCTCGATGGCGGCGTCGAGAACCCGCGCTGCCTCGGCGTCATCAGCGCCGTGGAAAAGCCGTTCTGGCTGGGCGCCGACCCGATCACCGACGCGCTGATCGACGCCATCCGCGTCATCGCTCCCGACAAGGAACCGATGTTCCTGAAAAACCGTCCGGAAATATCCGTTCCTTCGCTGGCTCCCACCGAACTCGAAGCGGCGGAGACCATCTCGGCGCTCGGTCGGTCGCGCCGTATCCGCCACCTCGTCGTGTTCGACGGCGGGCGCGAGCAATAGTCTCCAAGCCGGCGCTAATCTTAACTATCGGCGACCCACTTTTCTCCTTTGTTAACCTGCTTGGCTGTAGTTTTGGCCGAGATTCCACGCACGACGCGGGAATGCCAACGGGGTGTAGGCAGTCATGAGGTCAGCGGCGGTCGAATACGCACCGTCCCGCGCCGAAAGGCGTAACTTTCAGCGCGTCCGGGTCAAGATCTACGGGCGCTTCATGCTGGAGGACCGCACCGAACACCCTTGCCAGGTCGTCGATATGTCACCGGGCAATGTCGCGTTGCGCACCGAGCGCGTCGGCATGCCGGGCGAAAAAATCATTGCCTATATCGATCATATCGGCCGCATCGAGGGCGTGGTGACGCGCACCTCGCAGGACGGCTTCGCCATGACCGTCATTGCCTCGGATCGCAAGAAGGACAAGCTTGCCGCGCAGTTGACCTGGCTCGCCAACAAGCATGAACTCGACCTGCCGGAAGACCGTCGCCACGAACGCGTGGCGCCGCGCAACCCGACAAGCGTGCTGCAGCTCACCGATGGGCGCCAGTATCAGTGCCGCATCATCGACCTGTCGCTATCGGGCGCGGCGGTCGAGATCGACGTCAAGCCGGCGCTCGGCATCCAGGTGATGCTAGGCACCATGCGTGGCCAGGTGGTGCGTCATTTCGAGGATGGCGTCGCCATCGAATTCGCCGTCATCCAACGCCCGGAAACGCTCGATTCCGAGTTCAACGCCCCGCGCGCCTGAACGATCGGCAACAGGCAGCAAAAACGAACCGGCCCTGCGCGGCCGGTTTTTTGTTGCCGGCGTTCCGCCTGCCTCTCCAGCTTGTAGCGGCACGCAGCAAATCCACGGCTCCACCCGGAAATCCGCGCCCCGACACCGCGGTTTTACGCCGAGACCTGAACGATTTTATTTTAAAATAGGTCAAATTTTACGCGTATTCTATTGAGCTTTTACTCAATGTCTACTTCGGGTTTTTGCGTCAAATAAATCCAGCGCTGTCATTGTCTCCTCAAACGGGGAGACTGACCAATGGCGAAGATTTGGGGCAAGCTGTTGCTCTTGGCAATGGCGATGCAGCTTTCCGCTTGGGGAACGGCGCAAGCAGCAGGACCGGCCTACATGCACACTGGCGGCCGCACGACACAGCCGGTCGGTCACTACGAATTCTGCCAGAAGCTGCCGCAGGAGTGCGCTCAGCGCACGCCGAAGCAGGCACCGGTCGAACTGACCCGCAAGCTGTGGGCGGCGATCGTCGACGTCAACAATTCGGTCAACACCCGGATCGTGCCGCGCACCGATATGGAAATGTGGGGTAAGGAAGAGGTCTGGTCCTATCCCGACAGCGGCTTCGGCGACTGCGAGGACTATGCGCTGGAGAAGCGCCGCGAATTGATGGCGCTCGGCGTTCCCGCCGGCAATCTCTTGATGACCGTGGCGCGCCAACAAAATGGCGACGGCCACGCGGTGCTGACCGTGCGCACCAGCCTCGGCGAGTTCATCCTCGACAATCTGGAGTCCAAGGTGCTGTCCTGGACCGACACCGACTATACATACCTGAAGCGCCAGTCCGACCAGAATTCCGGCGTGTGGGTGACGATCAATGACGGTCGCGCCGACGCGGTTGCCAGCGTCCGCTAGGACGCCATCACAGAGGTCAAGCACATCGAATAATGCGACGTGCCTAACGAGAAAGCCCGGTCGAGTCCCCACCCTCCCCGTCCCCAACGACCGGGTTTTAAGGAGCCGGCCCCGTCCCCGGGCCGGCTCCACCATTTCTGGAGGATGGCTAGAAGATCAGCCAAGCTCCCGAAGCTGGCACAGGCCAGCTATTGAGCTGCTAGGGGCTTGTCCACGAGTTTCTCAACCAGCCGCTTGAGTTCGGAAGGTGTAGTGTGGCCACCGACGATCTCGTGGTAACTGATACCCGCTATTCGCAAGGCTTCCCTCTTAACCGCATCACGCGCCGCAGCCGAACCCTGATGATGCGCGTGACCTTGGTATTCCAAGGCATGTCGAGGCAAACAATTCTCGTCCACAAGGAGGAGGTCAACGCGTTTCGAGTTGATACAGCTGTAGGCGTCCGCGTCCTTGCTGCGCAGGATCTCCCCCAAAGACACTTGTGCCATAACCTGCCATGCTGGATTACAGCCAATAACCATACGGTCGAGTTCCTTGAAGACGCGCGCTTCACTCTTGTTGAGAAGCGGTTGAACGGTGAAGTTCGCATCCATGACAATTCGCAACTGGTCAGCTGGATCAATTGGTTCGGTGGCGCGGAAACAGGCTTCGAGGCGGTCCACAGGCCACTAAGGATGTCACCACTACTGCGCTCTCTCGCCCACCGCCAGCGGTTTCTCTTCCTCCATGCCTGCCTTCGAATTCTTGACACGAAACGCTCTAGGGCCATGCCAGCGAAAACGCCCGCAAGGAAAATAGCGGTTGGCAGAAGAGGTTTCGCGATTAGCTCAACGTAATCCGGTGGCATGCAAGTAAGCTACCTCCACGACTAGATTATTCATTGACGGCCTAGTTCCAGTTGCAACAATAAGCGGCCAAGGGGCCAGCGATGTCAATTTTGGGTAGTGGGGTCAGTTTGAACTTGTCGCTGCGCTTTTTGCCGGGCACGGTTCTTTTGTAGGCCGCGATGTTGATTGCAATGGAAGCAAGCGGCTGCAAGGTTGCTCAGATCGTCAGAGCCGCCGTCCATTCGAGCTTTCTTGTGTTCAATGGTGAAACGGGTCGAGCCGCTCTTCGTGAACTGGCGCTTGCAATAGCAACATTTCCCGCCTTGGCTCTTAGCCAAATGTCGGCGCACCCACGCACGATACTGAAGGTTTCTTAGATCCGTCATATCCCCCCGCAACAGGGAACTATGGCAGCGGCCAAACGTCAATCCGTCTCTTGTAAGGGACCGTGCACAGTCGACACCTCCCTATCGCCCCCGCCAAGCGCATCTAACGACCGCCTTTCCACGCAGGAGATCGAGGCACTATAGGCCGTTAGTTTCGCCTTCTGGATCGCGGCGATGTTGGAAATCCCCGAAGATCACTGCGAGCGCCATCGCCTGTTCGAGGCGATCGACGGTGCCTTCAAGACCGGCGATTTCGCGGGGCTCGGCGTGGCATTGCGGCACGCCCCGCTGGTTCGACGAGCACATGCCGTTCGAGATCGGCCTCGGGCACCCGCTGGAGTATGCGATCTATTGAAGCCCCGTCGGGTTCATCTTGACCTTGCTCGATGCCGGTCGAATCCGAATTATCCGGATCATGGCGGGTTTCCGGCAATCATTGCTGCTCTGTCCACCGACCGAACCGACAGACTGGAAATCGCCCAGGTGCTGGTCAACGGTGGCGCCGACCCCGACATGCGGGGCGTGAACGACTGGACGCCGCTTCACTATGCTGTGGCCATCCGCAGTGTCGATGCGATCCGCCTGCTTTTGGCGGTGGGTGCCGACCCGGCACTCGAAACCCGCATTGATGACTATACGACAGCCCTCAAGGAAGCCGACAATGCCGGCTTTGAGGACGGCGCTTCATTGTTGCGCGATGCGATGGCCGGGCGCGGCTCCGACGGACAGTGAGTTGGGCGCAATGAACCGTCGGGACAAGATTGGCCGGCTGGCCTTACGTCTCTTTCAGCCCCGCCTTGAAGCGCTTGCCGTTCGCGACGTAGTGCGCGGCCGAGGCGCGCAGCCTGGCGACCGCGGCGTCGTCCAGCGTCCTGATCACCCGCGCGGGCGAGCCGACGATCAGGCAATTGTCGGGGAACTCCTTGCCTTCGGTGACCAGCGCGCCGGCGCCGACCAGGCAATTCTTGCCGATCCTGGCGCCGTTGAGGACTATGACGCCCATGCCGATCAGGCTGTTGTCGCCGATCGTGCAGCCATGCAGCAAGGCGCGGTGGCCGATCGTGCAGCCCTGCCCGATCGTCAGGGAAAAACCGGGATCGGTGTGCATCACCGTGTGTTCCTGGACATTGCTGTCGGCGCCGATGATGATCGCCTCGTTGTCGCCGCGGATGACCACGCCAAACCAGAAGCCGGCATTGCGGCCGACGCTGATGTCGCCGATCAACGTCGCATCGGGCGCGATCCAGTTGCTGTCGGCATCCTCGAAACGGGGCGCTTTTCCGTCGATTGCGTAGGTCGGCATTTGCAGTCTCCGATTCGTCGCAGGCCGGGACAAACCCTAGAACAATCCGAGGAAAACCGCGTGCCGGTTTTCTCCCGCATTTGCCTCAAGGCAAATACCGCGCCAGCGATTCCACCAAAAGCAGAAGCGCACCAGGAGAGTTGATGCCCCAGGAGGCAATGGCGATCAGCACGATGCCCAGCACCAGCGCCCAGGCGATCACCGTGCAGCCGCAGGACATCAGCATGAGCGTGGAAATGCGGCCTTCGCGCCGCGCATCGAGCGCATCGTTGGCGAGCATGAACGGCCCGGCGCAAGCGGTCGTGGCCAGCGAGCGCAGGATGTACGCCGGCGACACATAAGGCTCGGCAAAGGCAAGCCGGCGGCCCGCCGCCAGTACCATCACGGACCCAGCGAGCCCGCAGGCGGTGAGCCCGACGGCAAAAGCGAAGAGAACGGGTAGCAGCAGGCTCATCTTTACCTTCCGTTTACCATGAAATCGCACAGTCGCGTCCAGCGCAGCAAGAGCCATGCCGCGGCATGTGTGCCGCCCAGGGACAGAGGGCGGCGACTATGGGGATTGCGATGAAGCAGGCAGCGACCGCAGAAGAGTTCAACGTCGTCGATTCCGTGCTGATGAAGCGGGTGTTCTATGCTTTTGCCGCACTGGCGCTGCTGTCGCTGGCGATCAGCCTTGGCGGAAAATGGTTCGGCCGCTCGATCGCCATGGCCGGCTACACCGACGACATCACGGTCCACAGGGTAGTGATCGGCAACAATGTCATTGCCGTGCCGGCCAACGCCATCCGCTTCCTGCAGGCGCGGCGCGACGGCATCGCTTCGCGCCTCGACCTCTATCTGCGCTATCCCCAGATGGACGGCTACAGCGAAGCCGCCCGCGACGATTTCAACCACACGGGGGCCGCCAAAAACATCATCTTCCTGTCGTTTGAACCGCAGATGATGTCGCGCGACATGAGCGGCCGTTTCGCGCCGATCTATAGCGCGCTCATCAGCCAGCCCGGCGCGCCCGGCCCCGGCGGCACGACGATTTACGGTTTTACGGAAAAATCAGGCTATCTCAACGAGGTGCTCGCGGTCGCCGGCCGGGCCGGCAAGGACCCGTTCGTCGCCCGCTGCCTGAGCGGACCGAGCGCTGAGGAATCGCTGGCGCCCTGCGAGCGCGACATCCAGGTCGGCGACAGCCTCAGCCTGACCTACCGCTTTCCCCGGGAGTTGCTGGGCAACTGGCCGGCGCTTGACGCCGCTATCGTCGCCGAGGCCACGCGCGTCCTGAAGACGGGGCGCTAGCCTGCCTCTGTTCGGGCGAAGCGAAGCGGCGCAGAAGTTTACGAACGTTGGCGGGACAGCACCCCCCTCTGTCCTGCCGGACATCTCCCCCGCAAGGGGGGAGATTACGCCCCCATCACTGCTTTCGCCAATTATCGAGGTTGCAGAAGAAGAGCCGAGGAACTGCCGATCTCCCCCCTTGCGGGGGAGATGTCCGGCAGGACAGAGGGGGGTGGGAAGGATCGCCGAGGCTTGCTCTTCATCTCCCCACTTCGTTGGAGATAGGCAACTCCGATCCCCAGTTCCGCGATCAGGCCAGATCGATGTCGAGGATCGCCATCGAGAAATTATAGTCGCCGTCGTCCTCGTCCTTGAAGACGATGCCGAGGAACTCGTCGCCGACATAGACCTCGGCCGAATCTTCCTTGCGCGGCCGCGCCTTCACCTCGAGTTTGGGATTCTGGAAGACGCGCTTGAAATAGGCGTCCAGCTTTCTGATTTCGTCCGGCTTCAAAAGTCTTCTCCGATCGTCGGGCTTGCTCGTTGGAACGCGCTTCTGGCACGTCGACAATGGCGATGTAAAGGCAAGCCGGCTGGATAGAACGCGAACCCTGGGGCCGGATGATTTCAGGTCGAATCCAAATCCGCCTCTAAATCAAGGAGGTAGAGCATGATGTCGTCCGAAAACCGCCTCACACTTTTCGGCATCATGCTTCAGAGGCAACGGCGCCGGCAACCGGACTCAGTCCGGCGCGCCGGGTGTTGCAAATCAGATGTCGAAGCTGACGACCTGATCCATCGACTGCGACGGCAAAAGCTGGTCCATCTGCCGCGAAGGCTGGTCGCAGCCGGTCTCGCCGACGACGCGGGCCGGTACGCCGGCAACCGTCTTGTTGTGCGGCACCGGCGACAGCACGACCGAGCCTGCCGCGATCTTCGAGCAATGGCCGATCTCGATATTGCCGAGAATCTTGGCGCCGGCGCCGATCAGCACGCCGTAACGGATCTTGGGGTGACGGTCGCCGCCGGCTTTGCCGGTGCCGCCCAGCGTCACGCCATGGAGGATCGACACATCGTCCTCGATCACCGCCGTCTCGCCCACGACGAGGCCGGTGGCGTGGTCGATGAAGATGCCCTTGCCGATGCGGGCGGCCGGGTTGATGTCGGTCTGGAACACCGAGGACGAGCGGCTCTGCAGATAGAGCGCGAAATCCTTGCGGCCCTGATTCCACAGCCAATGGGCCAGCCTGTGCGTCTGGATCGCATGGAAACCCTTGAAATAGAGCACCGGCATGATGAAGCGGTCGCAGGCCGGATCGCGGTCGTAATAGGCCTGGATGTCGACACGCACGATCGACGACCATTCCTTGTCGTCGGCCAGCATCGACTTGAACGTCTGGCGGATGAGGTCGGAGCCGATGTCCTGATGCGCGAGCCGCTCGGCGAGCCGATGGATGACAGCTTCCTCCAGGCTCTCCTGGTTGAGGATGGTCGAATAGAGGAACGCCGCCAGAAGCGGGTCGCGGTTGACCGCTTCCATCGCCTCGTCGCGGACCGAACGCCAGATCGGATCGACCGGCTGGACCATTGTGGGGCGGGAAATGCTGATGCTGTTCATCGACGTCTTGTCCTGCGTCCTGGCCGCTTGCCTATTCTCCGGCGGCACATATAAGCCAGATCATAGCACGATTGAACTCAATTTTCCTTAGTGCTCGGTGAAATGGATTTGGTTCACGGAAATTCAAGCCGCCATGGAAAACGAACCCTTGATCGACGCTCCGCTGAAACGCGCGCTCTCCGCGCTCTATCAAGCTCCGGATCGCCACTATCACAACCTCGCCCATATCGAGGCGTTGCTGGCGCTGGCGGACGAATATCGAGCATCGCTGCATGATTCCGGCGCCGTCGAAGCCGCAATCTGGTTCCATGACGCCATCTATGACAGCCGCGCCAAGGACAACGAGGCCAGGAGTGCGGCACTTGCGCAGGACAAACTTGCCGCCCGCACCGATCCGGAGCGCCTCGGCCGCATAGCGGCGATGATCGTCGCCACCGCCACGCATGAACTGCCCAGCCTTCAACCACGGTGCCTTGCCGATGAGAACGCCCTCCGCGACGCAGCGCTTTTCCTCGACATGGACCTGGCGATACTGGGTGCGTCAGCCGACGCTTTCGACGCCTATGAACAAGCGGTCCGCCGCGAATATGGCTGGGTCGAGGAGCCGATGTGGCGCGCCGGCCGCGGCGCGATTCTCAAGACTTTCCTCGCGCGCCAGCATATTTTTCACACGCAGGAATTCCGCCACAGGTTCGAGCCCCAGGCCAGGCAAAACCTGGCGCGGTCTCTAGAAACGCTCAAATCCTAATCCGGAAATGTCTCCATGCGCTGCGCATAGGCTTTGAAACCGGCGCGCCTGTAGACCGATTGCGCGGCCGGATGGTCGTATGTGTCGGTATGAAGCCAGACCCTTTGCGGCGCCCGCGACCAGATGGCGCGAAGCGCCTGGTCGAGCAGGAACGGGCCGAGCCTGCGACCCTGGAAGGCGGGAACCAGCCCGAAATGAACCAGCTCGACCTCAGGCTGGCCGACGCCGTTGAATTCGCACAGACCAGCGGCCTCGCCCTCGACGCGCAGCACATGGATATGTGTCGAGGGCAGCGCCAGCAGGCGCTCGAGGTCTTCCGCCGGCATGCGCAGCCGCTGGTCCCACTGCACCGGCTCGCCGACAGCGCGGTAGAGGTCGATGTAAGCGGCGCTGTCCAGCCTTTCCAGCGCCACCGTGGTCGCTGCTGCAGGGCTGACGCGTGCAGGCGCCAAATCGCGCGGGCGCATGTCCATATAGGTGACGAGAAGGTCAACCAAAGCGGCACCGCCTCCGGCTGCAAGCCAGACGAAGATCGATCACCTGAAGGCGCCAACGGACTTGGTGGCCGCCCAAACAAAGAACAGGCCGATCACCAACGACAGCCCGTTGAGGAGGATACCGACGATGCCGAGGACACGATTGTCGTTTGAACGTCCCAGTGCCATCAAGCCAAAAACCACGCCGGTGATGTGCGCCAGCGGCGCCGCAACGAGAAACACCAGCAGAAAAACCCCGCCGAGGACGTTTTGAGCGGCCAGCGACGCCTCGCCTGGCATCAGCGCCAGCGTGACCACCGCCGCAAAATCCATTGCGAACGCCAGCAGGGCCAGGATCACCGAGCGTTTGCCCAAGCTGCTCCGCCCCGCCACGCCGGGCATTGCTATCGTGCTTCTTCCCCATCCGGCCATTACTCGTCCCCGATCAGGTGAAAGCGCCGATCGTCGATGCCATTGCCACAAGCAGCAGGAAGCCAACCGCCAGGGAGCCGCCGTTGAGCAGGATGCCGACGACCCCAAGCACGCGGCTATCGTTCGAACGCACCAGCGCGATCAGCCCGAAAATCAATCCGGCAATATGCGCCAACGGCCCTGCCAGCAGGAAAACCGCCATGAAGAAAGCCGTGGCGATGTTCTGGGCACGCTCGGATGCGTGGGCCGGCAGCGCCACCATTGTGGTCAGCGCTATCACACCGGCACCGAAGGCGAGCAGCGCCAGGATGACGGAACGCTTGCCGAACATGCTTGTCACGACGGCGCCCGGCAGAGCGTCGGCGCTTCTTCCCCATTGAGCCATTGTTTGCCACCCCTCGCCGGCCGCCCAATCCATTTCGCCCGAAAAATCGCTTACCGGTTAAAGCGGATTTTCGGCATAAAACTCCAAAACCCGCTGCTTGAAGGTCTTGTCGCCCACAGCCAGCATATGGTCGCGGCCGTCTATGTGAAACACCTTGGCGTTCGGCATCAGCGCGGCGAGCTCGTCGGGCGAGCCGCCGATATCGTCTGTCGTCCCGACCGCAATCAGCGTCGGTTGGGCGATGCGCGTCATGTCGTGTTCGCTGAGCAGTTCGCGCGACGTGGCGATGCAGGCGGCCAGCGCGCGGCGGTCGCTGCGCGTCTGATCGGCAAAGGCGCGAAACGAGCGGCCGCGCGGATGGCTGGTGGCGGCCGGATCGTCGGCCAGCAGCGCCTCGGCGATCGGGTCCCAGTCGCCGACGCCGTCGACCATGCCGATGCCGAGCCCGCCGAAGACCAGAGTCGCCACCTTGCCGGGATCCGACAGCGCCAGGAACGCCGCGATGCGCGCGCCCATCGAATAGCCCATGACATGCGCGCGGCCGATGCCGAGATGGTCGAGCAGGGCCGCCGCGTCCGAAGCCATTTTGGCCGGGGTGTAGTCGGCCTCGTCATAGCTTTTCGACGACGAGCCGTGGCCGCGATTGTCGAAGGCGATGGCGCGATAGCCGGCATCGTTCAGCGTCTTGAACCAGCCGGGCGATACCCAGTTGACATAGTGGCTGGAGGCAAAGCCGTGGATCATCAGCACCGGATCGCCCGCCCCCGACGCCGGAAGGCGGTCGAGGAAGGCGAAGTCGAACCCGTCATGGGAGAAGAATTGCATCGGGAGCGGCTCAGCCGGCGCCGGGCGTGGGCGCGTTGCCCTTGTCCGATGGCGGCATGCCGAGGCCGGACACCGTGCCGACGGCCGGATGGCGCAGCAGATCGCCATGGTCGATGCCGTTTTTGGCGGCGGTGCCGGCCTTGAGCTCCAGCACGAAGCGCACTGGCACACCCGGCGAGATGACTGCATCGGACAATGGAGTGCCGTGCTTGACGGCCCGGACCTTGCCGTCCTGTCCAACAAAGATCAGGTCGAGCGGCATCGGCGTGTTGTGCATCCAGAAGCCGACCTGCTTCTGCATCTCGAAGACGAACAGCATGCCATGATTGTCGGCCATATCCTGGCGATACATCAGGCCGGCCTCGCGTTCCGAGTCGGTGTCGGCGACTTCGATCGAAAAGGATTTATCGCCGCCTTTCGTCGCCACGACCAAGGGTGTCGGATCGACGGGAAGGATCATCGCCTGACCGCCGGCGATCGTCTGCTGGGATGCGGTCGGCTGCCCGGAATAGAAGTAAGCGCCTGCGGCTACCGCAACGATGACGCAGAGCGCGCCCGCTGTCAGCCAGTTCCTGTACGCCATTGGAAATCCTCGACCAAAGACCATGATCCCTAAAAGTGGTCTCAGGTATTCGGATAAGATCGTGGTGAAACCAAGAAAAACGCCGTCCTGACTTCCTCAGGAAGGCTCGCGTCCTAATGCGCGACCGGCAAGGTGCCCATATCAGGGTGAATCTCGGCAGCCATGAGGCCCTTGTCACCGCGTCCGAAACGCACCAGCACGACCTGTCCGGGCCTGAGCTCGGTGATGCCATAGCGGCGCAGCGTCTCCATATGGACGAAGATATCCTCGGTGCCCTCGCCGCGCGTCAGAAAGCCGAAGCCCTTGGTGCGGTTGAACCACTTAACCAGCGCCCGCTCGAGCCCGCTTTCCGGCGTCACCGCCACATGGGTGCGCTGTTCCTGCATCTCGGCCGGATGGACCGCGGTGGCGGTGTCCATGGACAGCACCCGGAAAGCCTGCAAACCACGGTCGCCATGCTTGACAAGGCACACGACACGCGCGCCCTCCAATGCCGTCTGAAAACCGTCCTTTCGAAGGCAGGTGACATGGAGGAGGATGTCGCCCGAGGAACCGTCATCGGGTAGTATGAAACCGTAGCCCTTGGCCACGTCGAACCATTTGATGGCGCCGGCGATTTCGACAAGGTCGGCGCTATCGCCGCCACTGTCGCGCTTCAGGGCGTCGTCAAGGTTCTCATCCCGCCTCGTGAAAGAGGCCTTATCCCCCATAAGAACGCCCCCTTTTTTTCAAGAAAACCGCAAGTGATTCTTGACATTAGATTAACACCGCCGCTTCCGGGGTGTGCAAGACCTGCCGTGCCTTTTTTCACGGTTGAATACAGGAATAGCTGACTTGTTTTTTGCCGGCGTCGCTGCCGGCTGCAATGGCGATCCGTCAAGGCCGTCAACCGGTCGGCAATTTGCATCGGATTTTGCCGAAATCGGCAACCACTTGTGGTCGGACGCTTTTGTCAGAGCAACCTGATTTTCCAAAAACCGGTGATCACTTTTCCAGTCCGATGCTCGTTGCCCTCCGGCGGGGTGGACCTTATGTTGCCTCGCAACCCAAACATCCCCGAGGAAATCCCATGCGCTACCTCCACACAATGGTCCGTGTCGCCGACGTCGATGTCTCGCTCGATTTCTACTGCAACAAGCTCGGCCTGAAGGAAGTGCGCCGCTACGAAAACGAGCAGGGCCGCTTCACGCTGATCTTCCTCGCCGCCTCCGAGGATGTAGAAAGCGGCATCACTGAGAAGGCGCCGCTGATCGAACTGACCTACAATTGGGATCCGGAGGAGTACAAGGGCGGCCGCAATTTCGGCCATCTCGCCTATGAGGTCGACGACATCTACGCCACCTGCCAGCATCTGATGGACAATGGCGTCGTCATCAACCGGCCGCCGCGCGACGGCAACATGGCCTTCGTCAAGTCGCCGGACGGCATCTCCTTCGAACTGCTGCAGAAGGGCCCGGCCAAACCCAAGGCCGAGCCGTGGGCATCGATGCCGAACACCGGCACCTGGTAGCGATCACGCCATCTTGAGCGAGGCGGCCGCGCCGACAAGCCGGCCGCCTTTGCCATTTCGACCAACGGCACCTATTTACCTGCCTGTCGCGCCAGCCAAGCAAAGCCAGTGCCTCATCCAGGAGAATTCATTTATGCCGACCAGCCGTGCCGATGTCACCACCGCATATGCCAGCCGCTATTTGCAGCAGCTGTGCAAGCACTGGGCGCACAAATTTCCCGTCGTGTTCGATCCAAACCACGGCACCATCGATCTGTCGCTCGGCCGCACGGTTCTCGATGCCGATGCGGCAGCGCTGCATATCACGGTGTCGACGGATGAAAGCGGATCGCTGGAGCGCATGGAGAGCGTCGTTGCCGATCACATCAAGCGCTTTGCCTTCCGCGAGGAGCTGACTTTCGAGTGGAAGCAGGCTCCGGCGACCTGATCTGCTGTCAGCCGCAACGCCGAACGCCGGAAGCTGCCAGCCCCGGGCGACGTTATGGCGTCACTTGGTTGCGACGCCATCTGAACCGTCGGAACGACGGATCGATCAGAACTTGTAGTTCAGGCCGATCTTGATCGTATGGGCGTCGATCTTCACCTTTGCGTCGTTGCCCTCGATATCTGTCAAACGGACCTTACCGAAGTCGAAGTACTGGTATTCCAGCTTCGTGGTCCATTTGTCGGCGAAGGCCCATTCGACACCGCCACGCGCCGCCCTTGGCGTAGATCACCAGCCTGTCGGTGGCGTAGCCCAGACGTGCCGTCAGATCGCCATAGACGCCCAGTTTCGCCGATCCGAAATTGTCGGGCTCTTCGACGATAGTCCTGTCGCCATCGAGGCCGAGATAGCCCAGATCGGCTTCGACGCCATAGACGAATGCTCCAGACTGCCAGTTGTAACCGGCCTGAACGCCGCCGAGGAAGCCGTCGGTATCGACGTCATGGGTCTGACCAAGCTCCTCGTCGAAGAAGGAATCCGTCTGGTCGACCGCGTCACCGCGTCCCCAGCCATAGCCGGCGTTGATGCCGACATAGCCACCCGACCAGACAAACCCTGCCGGTACGGTCTCAATCACGTCGGCGGCGAACGCCGCGCCGCAAGCCGAAATCAGGAAAGTAGATGCGAGAAGCAGACGTTTCATGAAACTCCCCAATGCGTCGGAAAGAGCATAGCACAGACATGCAGTATTCATTAAGCTGCCTAGGCCGGATAATCGAAAATTGTTGCAGAAAAACAACTGTTTAGCCGAGGCTTAATTAGCATCGCGACCGCAACGTAGAAGCGGTTCAAAGCGAACGCGCTATCTGCAGCAGCGCCAGCACCGAGCGCCAGTTGCGCGCGGTGCCGGGCACTTTCAGCACGCGCGGGATGAGATTGGCGAACACCGATTTGCCGAGCCCGTCCGGCGCCTTGAGGTAGAGCACGTCGTCCCTGACCTCGAAGCTTTCCGGGCCGGTGCATTTTTCGGCAAGCCTGGCGATCTCGTCCGCCGTCGGCTGGCGCTCCAGCGTGTAGGCGTGAAGCTTGGTCGGATCGCCGGCGACTTCCGGATAAGGATTCTCCTTCACCAACCGTTCGAACCAGGAGAGATCGCGCACCATGATGCGCGAGTGAAAGCCCCATTTTTTCTCGAACGCCATTTCGATCTGTTTCGCCAGCGTGGCGGCGTCGCCCTTCTTGGTCCGGAACACGACATTGCCGCTCTGCACATAACTGGCGACATCGGTGAAGCCTAGCGCCTCGAATAACGCCCGCAACTCCGCCATCTGGACGATGCGGTTGCCGCCGACATTGATGCCGGAAAACAGCGCGACGAACACGGCACCGCTCATATGATGAACCCGGCCAGGGTCTCGTTGTCGCTGATGTCCTGATAGTGGACGCCCTCGGCCTCGAAATTCGCCTTCAGCAGGTCGAAATTGCGCCGGTCCCTGGTTTCGATGCCGATTAGCACAGAGCCGAAATTGCGTGCCGATTTCTTCATATATTCGAAGCGGGCGATATCATCGTCGGGACCGAGCAGTTCGAGGAAGTCGCGTAGCGCGCCCGGCCGCTGCGGAAAGCGGATGATGAAGTATTTCTTCAGCCCCTCGAAGCGCAGCGCCCGCTCCTTCACGTCGGGCAGCCGCTCGAAATCGAAATTGCCGCCCGACACCACCGCGACGATGGTCTTGCCGCGGATTTCCTTGCGCGAAAAATCCTTCAACGCGTCGATCGCCAAGGCACCGGCCGGCTCCAGCACCACACCTTCGATGTTGAGCATCTCGATCATGGTGGCGCAGAGCCGGTTCTCAGGGATCAGCCGCACCGCCTGAGCGGCGAACTCCTTGAGGTGGCGCAACGGCTCGCGGCCGATCTCGGCCACCGCCGCGCCGTCGACGAAATTGTCGACATTGGCGAGCCGGACGCGCTTGCCGCTGGCGAGGCTCTGATGCAGGCTCGGCGCACCGGCCGGTTCGCAAAAGACGTAGCGCGCGTCACGTTGCTGATCGGCGAAATAGTGCGTCACCCCCGCGGCCAGGCCACCGCCGCCGACCGGCAGCATGATGATGTCGGGCATGCGCGCGCCCGGCATCTGGCCGGCGATCTCATAGGCGACCGTCGCCTGCCCCTCGATAATGTCCTTGTGGTCGAAGGGCGGCACCATATGCGCGCCGGAACTTTCGGTGAATTCGAAGGCGGCGCGGTAGCAGTCGTCGAAGAAGTCGCCGACCAGCCTGATCTCGACGAAATCGCCGCCGAACAGCCGCGTCTTGTCGATCTTTTGCTGCGGCGTCGTCACCGGCATGAAGACCACGCCCTTCTTGCCGAAATGGCGGCAGACGAAGGCAAAGCCCTGCGCATGGTTGCCGGCCGAGGCGCAGACGAACAGCTCGGCCTCGTTGCCGGCGGCAAGCGCCTTGCGGAAAAAGTTGAAGGCGCCGCGGATCTTGTAGGAGCGCACCGGTGAAAGATCCTCGCGCTTCAACAGCACCCGAGCCCCCGTCTTCTTCGACAAATAGTCGTTTTCCTGCAGCGGCGTTTCGGGAAAGATCTCGCGGATCGCGGCTGCGGCGGTGGCGACACGGAAGGAGAAACTGTTCATGGCGCCGTCACCTCTGGATCGAATGGTTCGAAGGCGAAGCCTATTGCACAATTCGCCGTTTGCAGCCACCGATGCGGCGCGGCCGCTTTGGCGCGCCAGCAGGAAATCCACTGGAGCCATCCTCATGCCTGTTTCGGCTGTCGCCCTGAAGACCGTAGACCTTCCTGAATTCGGCGAGCCAACAGTGATGCCGCTAGTTCAGCGGCGGACCTACGAAGCGCGCATCGAGGCTCTGCTGGCGCGCGGCGCCGAGGCCGGGCTCGACGCCTTCGCCGTCTATGGCGACCGCGAGCACGCGGCCAATGTCGCCTATCTCAGTGGTTACGATCCGCGTTTCGAGGAGACGCTGCTGGTCATCGTTCCCGGCAGCCAGCCAAAGCTTCTCGTCGGCAATGAGGGTTGGGGCTATGCCGAAATCTGCGACGGGCCTTACGAGCGCGTCCTTTACCAGACCTTCTCGCTGCCGGCGCAGCCACGCGACCGCTCCGCCTCACTTGCCGACACTCTTGCCGCCTGCGGCCTGAAAGCCGGCCAGAAGATCGGCGCCATCGGCTGGAAGCCGTTCGGGCCCGGCGATGGCGGCGTTGGCGAGACGACGCTCGACCTGCCGTCCTTCATCGCCGATACGCTGCGCACACTGGCCGGCGACAGAGGCGCGGTGGTCAACGCCGCCAACCTGTTGATGAACCCATCCGACGGCCTACGCGCCATCAACGAGGCAGACCAATTGGCGTCCTTCGAATTCGCCGCGACCTTTTCCTCGCAGGGCCTGCGCAACGTGCTTGGGAATATTGAGCCCGGCATGAGCGAATTGCAGGCCGCGCGGCTGATGGGGATCAACGGCCTGCCCCTGTGCTGCCACCCGATGCTGTCCGCCGGCAGGCGTGCGCCCTACGGCTTGCCTAGCCCGCGCCTCGACATCATCAAGCGCGGCGATCCCGTCACCATGGCCTATGGCATCCAGGGCTCGCTCAACGCCCGCGCCGGCTTCCTGGTCGAGAGCGCGGCCGAACTGCCGCGCGAGATAAGCGACTATGTCGAACAGCTGGTAGCGCCCTATTTCGCCGCCGTCGTCGACTGGTACGAGACCATCGGCATAGGCGTTGCCGGCGGAGCGCTTTGGAAAGCCGTGCATGACCGCATAGGCGACCCGTTCTTCGGCGTCTCGCTCAATCCCGGCCATCTCGTCCATATCGACGAATGGATGCATTCGCCGGTGTTTTCCGGCTCGGACATCAAGCTGCAATCGGGCATGGCGCTGCAGGTCGACATCATTCCGGCGACCGGAACCAGCTATTTCACCACCAACATCGAAGACGGTATCGCGCTTGCCGATGAGTCCCTGCGCGAGGAGATCGCGGCCCGCTATCCCGAGGCATGGCGCCGCATCGAGGCGCGCCGCGCCTTCATGGGCGATGTGCTCGGCATCAGGCTCAAGCCCGAGGTATTGCCCTTCTCCAACATCCCTGCGTTCCTGCCGCCATTCTGGCTTTCGCGCAACAGTGCGATGACCGTGGCTCGACGCTGACCACATTTCGGCTGGACACGACTTACTTCTGCCGCACTCTCACTGTCCGGGAGGTGCCGCGGGGGTATATGGGCCTTTTGGCCGGAGTGGAATTTTTGACGTGCGTTTGAAGACGATTTGCATTCTTGCACTTGCCCTGTTGATCGCCGGCTGCGGCGGCCGCAAAACCGAGGAACTGCTCGGCAGCGCCGTCATGTCCACGCCGGTGACCGAAATCTCGGGCAATCACTCGATCTTCATTGCCACCACACGCAAGAAATCAGACGATCCCAACAAAGTTTTCGACGGCGAACGCTCGGCGACGCTGAACTACGCCCGCGTCACCGTCACCGTTCCCGGCGTCCACCAGACCGGCCAGATCGAGCGCCGCTCGCGCGGCAAGTCGAACGACCCGGCGAAATACTTCATGGCTTCCGAGGTCGTCGGCTACGATGCGCAGCCTCAATTCTCAAGCGCGCTCAACGCCGACATCGCCGCGCGCGGCGGCCGCGTCATGGTCTTCGTGCATGGCTACAACACCGGCTTCGACGACGCGGTCTACCGCCTGACCCAGATCGTCCACGATTCCGGCTATCCCGGCACGCCGGTGCTGTTTTCCTGGGCATCGGGCGCCAGAACCACCGACTATGTCTATGACAAGGAAAGCGCCAGCGCCGCCCGCGATCAGCTGGAGGTGACATTGCGCATGCTGCAGCAGTCCGGCGCGCGGCGCATCGACATCGTCGCCCACTCGCTCGGAACCTGGGTGACCATGGAAACGCTGCGCCAGATGGCCATCACCGGCGACCGCGATCTCGGCGGCAAGCTCGGCGATGTCGTGCTGGCCTCTCCCGACATCGACGTCGACGTCTTCAAGAGCCAGATGCGCCGCTACGGCAAGCCGGACAAGCCGTTCATCCTGCTGCTCTCCGACGACGACCGGGCGCTGCGGCTCTCAGGCCTGATCGCCGGCTCGCGGCCACGCGTCGGCGACTACAAGGATGCCGCCGACCTCGCCGCTTATGGCGTCACCGTGGTCGACCTTTCCAAGGTCAAGGGAGGCGACAGCTTCAACCACACCAAATTCGCCGACAATCCCGAACTGGTGAAGATGATCGGCCAGCGGCTGCGCGAGGATGACGGCTTTGCCAGCGACCAGACGGTGACCGACCGTATCAGCGCGCTCGGACAATAAGGCTGTCGCCTTGCGGCGACCGTCGCTGCGTGAGGTCGCGAATGCCGCTCGGCCCGATCACTTTCAACTGGACCGGGCCGGTCTCTGCCTCTACGACATTGAAATCGGCGCCAATGCGCCAGCGGGAGCCCGCGTGAACGAGCGTTGGAAGACTGTCCTGGTCCTTGCGTTCGCGCTCGCTGCCGCCGGCTGCGTCGGCCCGAACACCCATGACCTGTTGAACGAGACGACGGTTTCGGTGCCTGCCTCCGACATCGCGGCCACCCACGAAATCTTCGTCGCCACCACCCGCAAGCAGGCGACCAAGGACCCACGCCAGGTGTTCGATGGCGATCGCTCGCTGACCACCAGCTACGCCCGCGTCGACGTCACCGTGCCGAAGGTCCACCAGGTCGGCGCCATCGAGCGCGCCAAGGGCTCGGCCAATTCGAACCCGGCCAAGCAATTCACCGCCACCGACGTCGTCCACTATGGCGACGCCTCGCAATTCGCCAAGGCCGTCGGCGCCAACATCACCATGAATGGCGACCGCGCGCTGGTCTTCGTCCACGGCTTCAACAACGGCTTCGACGATGGGGTCTACCGGCTGACGCAGATCGCCCACGACACCGAATATCCGGGTACGCCGATCTTGTTTTCGTGGGCTTCGAGCGGCAAGACCACGGGCTATATCTACGACAAGGACAGCGCCAACGCCGCGCGCGACGACCTCGAGGCGACGCTCAGGATGCTCGCCAAGACACGGGTCAAGAGCATCGACATCATCGCGCATTCGATGGGAACCTGGGTGACGATGGAAGCGCTGCGCCAGCTGGCGATCACCGGCGACCGCGATCTCGACGGCAAGCTCGGCCGTGTCGTCCTGGCATCGCCCGATATCGATGTCGACGTCTTTAAGAAGCAGATGATCCGCTACGGCAAGCCCGACAGGCCGTTCGTCATCCTGCTTTCCGCCGACGACCGTGCTCTGCGATTGTCCAGCCTGATATCCGGCGACAAGCCGCGCGTCGGCGACTACGGCAACGCCGCCGACATCGCCAGCTACGGCGTCGTCGTGGCCGACCTCAGCCAGATCAAGGGCGGCGACCGCCTGAACCACGCCAAATTCGCCGACAACCCGTTCCTGGTGCAATTGCTCGGTGACCGTCTGCGCGCTCCAGCCGGCCTGGCATCGGACGAACCCACGCAGGGCCAGATCGACAATCTCGGCCGAGGCCTCGGCAAGGCAGTCGGATCCGTCGCCGAGATCATCATCACCACGCCATTCAAGGTGCTGACCATCGCCACCGGCGGATGAGAGCCAAGCACCGGGCTGATCTCAGATAAAAAGATCGACCTTCTGGAACGTCGTCACGTCGATCAGGCCGACATCGGAAATCCTGAGCTCCGGAATGACGACCAGCGCCAGCAGCGAGTGCTGCATGTAGGCGTTGTTGAGCGAGCAGCCCATCTTGCGCATTGCTTCGGTCAGTTTCTCGGCCTTGGCCGCCACGATTTCGGCGCGCTCGTCCGACATCAGCCCGGCGATCGGCATTTCGACCAGCGCAAGCTCCTTGCCCTTCGAAAACAGCACCACGCCGCCACCGACCTCGCCCAGCCGGTTGACGGCCAGCGCCATGTCTTCCTTGTTGGTGCCGACGCAGATGATGTGGTGGGCATCATGTGCGACGCTCGACGCCATGGCGCAGTCGCCCATATAGCCGAAGCCGGAGACGAAGGCATTGGTGACGCCTCCGGTGCCGCGGTGGCGCTCGACCAGCGCGATCTGGCAGATGTCGTTGCGGCGGTCCATGGCGACCAGCCCGTCCTCGACCGGCAGGTCGGCCTCCAGCGCCCGCGTCGGCGCCTGGTTTTCGATCACGCCGATGACCCGCACCCGCACCTCGTTGGCGCCCTTGGGCGCCGCAATGTCGAAGTCGCCTGGCTTCAGCTTCTTGCCGAGCTTGACGGTGTTCTTCGCCGATTTGGGGTAATCATAGGCCGGAATGTCGATCTCGAGCTTGCCGCCCTTGGCCAGCCTGACGCCGCGGCCATAGACCTCGTCGATGGTCATGGCGGCGAGATCGGAGACGATCAGCAGATCGGCCAGCCGTCCCGGCGCGATCGAGCCGATCTCGCGCTCCAGCTTGAAATGCTGGGCGGTATTCAGCGTCGCCATCTGGATCGCCGTCACCGGCTTCAATCCCTGTTGGATGGCGTGGCGCACCACCCGGTCCATATGGCCTTCATGCACCAGCGTGCCGGAATGGCTGTCGTCGGTGCACAGGATGAAGTTGCGCGGGTCGAGCCCGCTCTCGGTCACCGCCTTGATCTGCGAGGCAACATCGTACCAGGCCGAGCCCAGCCGCAGCATTGCCTTCATGCCCTGGCGCACGCGGGCGATCGCGTCCTCGGCGCGCGTGCCTTCATGGTCGTCCTCCGGCCCGCCGGCGACATAGCCATGGAACGGCAGGCCGAGATCGCGCGACGCATAGTGGCCGCCGACCGTCTTGCCGGCCTTGATCGTTGCGGCGATCTCGCCCGACATCACCGGATCGTTGGCCACGACACCGGGAAAATTCATCACTTCGCCGAGCCCGATTATGTTTTCCCAGGTCATCGCCTCGGTGACATCGGCGACCGTCAGTTCGGCCCCGGCATGCTCCAGACCCGGCGCGGACGGCACGCAGGACGGCATCTGGACATGGATGTTGATCGGCATGGCGACGGCCTCGTCATGCATCAGCCGCACGCCGGGCAGACCCAGCACATTGGCGATCTCGTGCGGATCGATGAACATGGAGGTGGTGCCGTGCGGGATGACGGCGCGGCAGAACTCGGTCACCGTCACCATGCCGCTCTCGACATGCATATGCGCGTCGCACAGGCCGGGCACGAGATAGCGGCCGCCGGCATCGACCACCTTGGTGCCCTGGCCGATGGCATGGCTGGCATTCGGCCCGCAATAGGCGAAGCGGCCGCCTGAGATTGCGATGTCGGTGCCGGCTATGATTTCGCCGGAATGCACGTTCACCCAGCGGCCGTTTCGGATGACGAGGTCGGCCGGCTTGCGCCCCGTTGCGACGTCGACCAGATGCGTCGCCATCTCGGTCCAGGGCTTGGGTTTCGTCGCCGACGGCTGCTTGGCCATGAAAGACTCCTGTTTGCCCGACTGTGCCAAGCCGGCAAGGTTTTGGCCAGCGATCACGGACGAAATCCGTCGATGAGAATTCGCCCGGGGCGGATGCGCCGCACCTGCTCACCCCCGAGGGCAGGCATCAGCGGTGCGGTCATTCAGTTTGGCTTGTGCCGCCACTTATGCTACCATTCTGGCTATGGTGCTGATTTGCGCCGACGACCCGCCGCGAGGCGGGTTTTTGTTGTGATGAGCCCGAAACCTCCTGAGGTGAAGTCATGATCCGGTTCCTGAAAGCCTCGTCACCCTGTTCCTGATCTCGGCCGGCTTTGCATCCGCCGAGGAACGTTGGCAGACCTTGCCCGAACCGGCGGCCATGCCCAAGCCTGAACAGAGCGGATATGCGCCGGTCAACGGCATTCAGATGTACTACGCCGTTTTCGGCGCCGGTGATCCGATTCTCCTGATCCATGGCGGCCTTGGCCATGGCGACATCTGGGCAAGCCAGGTGGCGACCATGTCCAAGACGCATAAGGTTATTATCGCCGACAGCCGCGGCCATGGCCGCTCTACCCGCACCGAGCAGCCTTACGGCTATGACCTCATGGCGTCGGACTATCTTGCGCTGCTCGACTATCTCAAGATCGACAAGACCGCTCTTGTCGGCTGGAGCGACGGCGGCATTATCGGCATCGACATCGCGCTGCATCATCCGGAGCGGCTGACAAGGCTCTTTGCGCAGGCCGCCAACGTCACCACCGATGGCGTCGATCCGGGTGTGCTGACCAACAAGACCTTTGCCGCCTATATCGACCGCTCGGGACGCGACTACAAGAAACTGTCGAAGACTCCCGACCAGTACGATGCCTTCGTGGCGCAGATCAGCCACATGTGGGAGTCGGAGCCGGCCTGGACCAAGGAACAGCTCGGCAAGATAACCACGCCGACCGCGATCGTTGCCGGCGACCATGACGAGGCGATCAAGCGCGAACACACCGAATACATGGCCTCCGTCATTCCGGGCGCCAAGCTCATCATCCTGCCCAACGCCAGCCATTTCGCCATGCTGCAGGCGCCGGACGAATATAGCAAGGCGGCGCTGGACTTCATCGACGCCAAATAGCGCCTCCCAAGATAGAGCACCCAGCGCAGCAACGGGTGCTTCCGATTGTTGAACAATGGGTTCCGTTTTGCGGCGAATAGGATTACCTTCCGGCAAGGCGCCTTCTGAACCGCCTTTTCGGAGAACTCGATGCGGTGTCTGACGATTGCCAGTGCCGGATTTCTGATCGCTCTGGCCGCGCCGGCATTCGCCGCCGACCCGATGGCGGTGCCGATGACCGAACCAGGCTTCGACTGGACCGGCTACTATGCCGGCCTGCAGGCCGGCTACGGCTGGGGCCAGTCCGACATATCAGTGACGGAAGGCGCGCCGTTTTCCATCTCGCCCGACATTGACGGCGGTTTCGTCGGCGGCCATGTCGCCGGCCTGTGGCAGTTCGATCAGGCGGTGCTCGGCGCCGAGGCGGAGCTCAATTATTCCGCCGTCGACGGTACGGCGGTATCAGGCCTTGGAAGCACATTCCGCACGGACATCAAGTGGTTCGGATCTGTAAACGCCAAAGCGGGCTTCGCCATGGACCGCGTGCTGGTCTATGGCGTCGGCGGCGTCGCCTTTGCCGGCATCGAAACGTCGCAAGTCGCGGGCGCGTCGTTCGCCGGCACACGCACGAATGTCGGCTGGACCTTGGGCGCCGGCGTTGACTATGCGCTGACCGACAAATTCATCGTCGGCGCGCAATATCGCTATTACGATTTCGGCTCCGAGCACTATGACGTGGCGGAACCCTTCAACGATCGGGATCAGGATGTGAAACTGAACGCGGTCGGTATCAATCTCAGCTACAAATTCTGAGCGTTCTCGGCGACTGAGATTTTCGCGACAACCAACTGTTTTGCCATCACGAACCACCTTTCATGAGTCCGACACTCGGCAAAAGATGGCTTGACGGGTTTTCGCTGGCGTCTGAAAAGGGCTGGCCTGCGGACGTGGCGGAATTGGTAGACGCAAGGGACTTAAAATCCCTCGATCTCTGATCGTACGGGTTCGATTCCCGTCGTCCGCACCATTTGAAATGCTTAGGATTTATTCTGTAAGAACTCACTGGCTACCATAGAAAAGGCTGACGCGGGTAGCAACTGAAGAGGTTTAACACTCTTGCTGGAATACCTGCTGCAACACTCCTGTCGGTAGCGACCGACCGCGCGGGCCAGGTCAAGGCACTCCCTTAGGAGCCGGCTGGGGCCGCAGCGGCCTTAACCCGGTGGGCATGCTCCGTCGCGATTTTAAGAAGAGTTGCGGCCGTTTCCTGTGGCGTCCAACCTTGCGCTTCTGACGCAGTCACCAAGGCCGCAAACGCGGCTTCTAATGCGACTTCACAGTTCACCCCACGGTCTGGGCTATCCTCTGGCAATATCGGGGGTTCGACGGATTGGGACATGGTGACTTCTTTCAAAGGGGAAAACCCGCCGCCCCAGCCTTTTGCCACTTGAAAATTTCAGCAAAGGATCATTCCAGCTATCAGCAGCGTGATTAGAACTGACAACGGCACGGCCAGAAGACCGACCAACTCAACATTTCTTGTGTTTTGTCGCTTGTCCATCTTCGTCGCCCGCATGTCGTTGGCTTTGGCATCTTGCCGTCAACGTGCAGCTGTTGGAACCAACCACAAGTGCCGCTGATCGGAGATTCAGTCGGTGCTGCATATTAGCAACACATTGTGGAACGATCGGGCGGCATCAGCCAATTGCTTTTGAATGCGCTTGCACTTGCTTCGTACGATTCCGTACAGTTTCCCCCATAGGGGAGGCGGCCGATGGACCATGACGAGGAAGGCTACAGCATTGACGCCTTCGATTTCGATGTGGTGTGCGAGACCTTCAGGAGATCCGTTCGGGAGTTGAACCTGGCTGAAGAGCATTGGGTAGACCACGCGAAGGCGCTGCTACGGGAATTCACCGACAGCGCACCTGATGACGACATGATTAGCCGGATCGTCGGGCGCTAGTGGCCTATACAGCGGTAGTTGGTTAGAATCGTACCCCGGTCCTGCCACGGAAACCTTTTCCAAGGTTTGCCGCGTCATAGAGGCATCACAGAAGCTCCTGGAACAGATTGCCCAGCGCGGAGGGCCCTATAACGAAAAAGCTCGCCACCGTGAGGCAGCGGGCAGTTTTGGGAGAAACAGAAATGGGAACAATGGACCCCCGAATTGCCAACGGGCCATCGCCAATGCCGTCAGAGAGCCCTGCCTGGACGTGTGGCGTCCTGTCCGGCCCTCGCCATTGATTTCGTCGGCAAGCTTGTCTTTGGCCTCGTGATAGGTCTTGAAGTTGGCATCGGGATGGCAATCGCCGGCTGCCAAGGAGGCCGGCCGCTGGCCGACCCATCAGTTAGGCGTCCGTAGCCAGAGCGTTATAAAGCAGCAAACACGCCAGGATAGGAACGCCGCTGCCTAGCAGCTGGTCTGCCGTGAGGCCGGAAAAATAGACAAGATGAAACGTCACCATCGCTCTACCAATCACGGTTCGGAACACTGCCGAATTAACCGTTGGCCGACGCTAATGTTCCGCTCTGGACTCACTACCGCTTTGGAAGAATCCTGCATCAGCGCCCCGCCGACCTTGATCTCAACGTCCGTGCCACAAGGCTTTCCTTCGTTCGCATGGTTCGCAGAGATTAGCACGATCGCATACTCTCATCTCATCCGGCGTCGTCTCCCTCACAAAGCAGCGCCGGTAAGGCTCGGCGACCTTCTTGTTTGTCCGTGTGCCAAAGGAGGTCGCCGGGCCTGCCGTTGCTCATCTTTGCTGGTGGTTGCTCCTGATGCTGCGCTTGGCGCCGTCGCCCTACTGCTACCTGCGGGGTAAGGCCGGCGAGCCCTCTTGTCAGGCAGTCCGGCATGTAGGATTATAGTCCTCGTTGCGGCGACCCCTCAATGGAGAGCGCCAATGGCCAGAACCAAACCTTCGGAACAACTTTCCCGGGCTGAAATCGAGCGCTTCCTGGCGGCAGCCGAAGCGCTGCACAAGAGCATCGTCGGGCCGCTCCTGGCGTACCACGGCGAGCACTACCAAGCTCTACGTAAGGTCCATGGACCCCTGTTGAAGTCGATCGAGACCATCACCGGCCAGAGGGCGAAGTTCATCCAGTGGAACGGGACAGGACCGGCACAGCCCCGGGACAAGCCTCCGGGCTAAGTCTCCTCCCGGAAATCCAGCAGCTTGGCATGGCGAAGCTTCTCCTCGCCCTTTAGGAACCGCACGCGGCCGACCAGGCCCGGCTTTAGCCATTCGGCCTTGTCACTCTTGAGCCCTTTCGGCGCCGGCCCGCCAATCTTGCCTTGCACGCGGTCCCATAGGCGCTGGCGCTTGTCCGCCTTGAAGGTGACGAAGGCGCCGCCGGCATAGTGGCCTTTGTCGGCCATCAGCACCATGGCAGGCTTGCCGGCCTCGCGCTGCACGCCGATGATGTCCATCTCCTTTTCGGCATAGCACTTGATCTTGCGCCAGTTCGTCGTCGGACCCGACCGATACTTGCTGCCCTTCCGCTTTGAAACGATACCTTCAAGCCCAGCCTGGTCGACCAGATGAAAGACGGCGTCGCCAGTGCCCGGCATCGCTTCGCTGAACTGAATTCGGCCGCCGTCCGGGATCAACGCCCGGAGTATCTCGCGACGGTCTTCCACCGGCGTGTTCCGCAAGTCATGCCCGTTCAGATGCAAGAGGTCGAATGCTAGCAGATACAGATCGCGCGACGGCTTGCGGCTGGTCGCGGCTGATTGATGCGCATGGAAGTCGGATAGGCCAGCCTCATTGATCGTAATGGTCTCGCCGTCGATGATGAAGTCTTTCGCCTCGATCGCTTCCGCCTCACCGGCAAGTTGGATGTAGCGGCCCGTCCAATCATAACCGTTCTTGGTGATCAGCCGAATCCCGTCATCATCCTTGATGACCTGGGTGCGGTAGCCATCGAATTTGATCTCATGAATCCAATCATCGCCCATCGGCGGCGTGTCGACCAGTTCGGGTTCCATAGGCTTGATGAATTTCAGACGCATGCACTCACTCGCAGAACCACGACTTCAATTAGCTATCGCTAAATTAGTTCCGGAACATTTTAGACGAATTGGATGTTTGAAGGGCTATGAAGATCGAAGCCGACCAATGCCGGGCAGCGCTGACGCTCATCCGGCGCACAATGGAAGAGCACTGTCCTCCTGGCGTGCTGCCGAGCGAAGAGATGGTCAATGGGCTCTATGGTCCGGAACTGATCCATGAGGCGGAAGCCATTGCCGCCGGCATCGTCGCAACCATTGACCAGCTGCAATTGCCCGTGATGAAACCGCCGTCCCCTAGTATCAAATAGAGACCGACACAGGGAAGGTCGCTTGGCCGCCCGATCGTGGGCTCGCAACGACCGGCGAGGCGATGCCGGCCTCACCAAGGGTTACAGCCCCTCGACCAGCAGCGAAGGCGGCTCGCGGCAGTGCAACGCCCGAAGTGTTTCGAGACGACGATGGCCACCGAGCGTAGCCAGCGCGCGTTGTGCTGCACAAGGACTGAGGCAGCGGCACGGCCGCCCGGGCTACTCCAAAGGCGGCTCTTCGCTCTGTGGAGCCAAAACGGTGATATCCATCCTGGCGATTGTCGATGCGGCGCGCCCCTGGGCGCCAGAATCCGTGTCGCTACTTTCTGCCGCCATTGCCTTGGCGCGATGTCCTACGCTGTCTGCGCTTTTGCCTGGCGCAAATCCTTCGCCCGGTTCTGTCTTTGCGGGTTTCGGTCGAGTTTCAGCTGCCTGCCGATGTTGGTTTCCAATCGCCGAGACCATTGATACCTCCCCTTGATGAGGCCGCGATTGTACCTGTCAAGGCTGTAGCGAGGCTGATCACTTAAGTGGTCGGGTTGCACCCGCTCGTCGTGGCTCTCCGATCACTGGGCTCTCGATGCCTTGGCGCTCGCGGACGTCTGGTCGGGTGGGAAGTTCAAACTCAGCCGCCCTTTGCGGCACCGGCTTCGCCCGACAATTAGGAACGATTTCGCCCGCCATGTGTTACGCAATCATGAATCTCGCGGATCCCGGATCAACAATGGCAACCGATCTTTTCACGATGCAACTCGCTGATGCTCAGCAGCGCATCAAACAGACCGAGTTCGCGCTGGTACTCAGCGAGAAAATGGTGGCTGAGAACCTCGCTTTATCCAGCAGGATACGATCTGCGAGGCGCCGAGTCCTGAAGACCGGAGGGCCTCTGGCGACAGTCGACCCAACAAGCTGAAAGAGTTCTTCAAATGATCTCGACCCAGTCCGGACGTGGGAGAGCTTGCCGGTAACCTTAGCGGCAATCGGCCGAGTCGCAGCAGGAAGCGCGCTGAAAACTTGCTCGATGAAGACTGCGGCGTCGCTATGAATCTCGCCTTGTGTTGCCGAATCCGATCTGCGCAAAGGCGCGTGGCCGAGACCAGGCAGCGGCTCACGAAGATTGATCCCACCAGGACGAATTGACCGCTACGGCTCAGTTGAGACGGCACTTCGAAATCACGACTCCCTGCTGAGCTATCAGTTTCCCTCGATCTCTAATCGTATGGGTTCTGCGCACCAAGCTTCGCTCTCGAGCTTCGGGTGGCACGCCACCCAAGGCAGCCATCTCAAACGTCGAGATAGCCGGCGGCGACGAGCATTGCCTTGTATCGTTTGGCAAATCGGCTGGGCAAACGGCTGAGGTAACCTGACGCGCCAATATCCCAATGCGCGCCCAGTTCGCGGTCGAAGACAGCCGGGTCGAATTGCAGCAAGCCGCTGCGTGGGTAGACCGTGAATTCTCCGAAGATCGGCTCCCCCTCCTCCTCGTAGAAATCGACACGCACCATGTCGAACTCGCTGCCGAGCGCCTCGGCTGCCTCGATCATCCGCGCCAGGCTCTTGGGAGGGGGAATTTCCAGGCTCGAGTCGATCGCGCCCTGGACGATGTTCAGCGGGCGCCAATCGCGATCCAGGTGGCCGGTATTCTTGGCCGTGGAACGGAAGGCGACGACGACGATGTAGGCGACGCGGCCAGCCAGCACACAGAATTTGTAGTCGACTGGGTCATAATCCTGGTCCTTGCCGACAAGCGCTTCGACGAAAACCCGCCGCTCTATGTGCGCATAGCTGCGCTCCAGCTTGCGGGCGCCATAGGTTTGGCCAAGGTATTCCGTCATCTCGGCAATGATCGTCTCCCGGTCGGCGTTGGCCGGATCGCGAACGATGACATTCATGGCGCAACCGTGGTTGCATTTGACGGCGTATGGGATTTTCAGGTCATCGAAAGGGATCTGGCGCGGATCGTCGCCCTGCCACAGCACCTCCGGGATGGCGAGCCCGGGAAGCCGCTCCCTGACGATTTCCTTGGACTTGAGCTTGTCGAGAAGGCCGGTAAAGCGAGGATCGTCATCGAAAATCTTGCGCCAGTGGATCTTTTCCGTGAACGTCACCGGGGCTGCAAAATTCGGCAGATGCCGCATCCGCTCAAGGAAACGCTGGGTCAACCGGCGGTAGCGGACAAGCAGCGCGGCGTTCAGCAACAGGAGAGATGCCCGCGCGCTGTTTCGCTTCAGCCATGCCTTTGCGCCACGCGCCATTCCGGTGTCCTTGCAACCTGCGCAACTTCATCCGCGAAGTGGACGTGCCACCCTGCCCGCAGCAGTGAGGCACGTCGAGCTTCGCCGAGCTAGCCCTTCATCGGGTACAGTTTCAAATGCTGGATCAGGATGATCGTCTTGGCGTCGATGATGCGGCCGTCTGAAATGCCGGCCAGCGCTTCATCAAGCCGCATTTCCAGAACCTCGATGTCCTCGCCCTCGTCGGCCGCGCCGCCGCCGGCCGAGATGCGGTCGGCGGGTGAATAGCGGGCGACGAAGAACCACAGCCGTTCGGTGACGCTGCCCGGGCTCATATAGGGGGAAAACAGCCGCTCGATGTTCTGTAGGCGATAGCCGAGCTCTTCCTCGGCCTCCTTGAGGATGGCGGTTTCGGGATCGTTTTTGTCGAGCAGGCCGGCGCAGGCCTCGATCAGCGGTTCGCGGTGGCCGGTGACGTAGGCGGGGTAGCGGAACTGCCGCACCAGAAGCACCGTCTGACGCTCGGGATCGAAAGGCAGGATCACCGCGCCGTCGCCACGATCGTAGGTCTGGCGAATCTGCGTCTCCCACTGCCCGTCGCGCCGACGGTAATCGAGAACGGTCTTCTTCAGGACCGCCCAGTCGTCGGACAGGACTTCCTCCGAGCGGATGCGGATACGATCTTCCATGATGAGCTCCAAGCTGTCGGCGCCATGCCGTAACCGCGAACGGTTTTGCGCGCAACCGAAACGGCGAAGCTTTCACCGCCTCGTGTCTGGTGCCGGCAACTGCCATCGCCTAAATAGCTGCAGCCCTCTCCGGAGTTTTTTTGATGACCGCAGCGCTTTTCCAGCCGATCGCCCTCGATGGCCTGACCTTTCCGAATCGTATCGCGGTGGCGCCGATGTGCCAGTATTCCGCCGAAGATGGCTCGGCCAGCGACTGGCATCTCTATCACTGGATGAACTTGGCGATGTCGGGCGCCGGCATGGTCACCGTCGAGATGACCGACGTCGAACGGCGCGGCCGCATCACCCATGGCTGCCTCGGCCTCTATTCCGACAACAACGAGGCGGCCGCCCGGCGCACGCTGGATGCAGCGAGGCGCGTCGCCGCGCCGGAAACGAAATTCGGCATTCAGCTTGCCCATGCCGGCCGCAAGGCCTCCAACCGAAAGCCCTGGGAAGGCGGCGGCCCATTGCAGCCGGGCGAGGATCCCTGGCAGACCGTCTCGGCCTCGGCCATCGCCTATGACACCGGCTGGAATGTGCCGCATGCGCTGGAGGAGGATGAAATCATGCAGCTTGTCGAGCGCTTCACTCAAGCCGCGAGGCGGGCCGAGCGCGCCGGCTTCGACTTCCTCGAGTTGCACGCCGCGCACGGCTATCTGATCTTTCAGTTCCTGTCGCCGCTTTCCAACCAGCGCACCGACCGCTGGGGCGGCTCGCTGCAAAACCGCATGCGTTTCCTCATCGAGATCGCCAAATCGGTGAGGAAGGCGGTTCCAAACCTGATGCTTGGCGCCCGCCTGTCGGTAAAGGACTGGGTCGATGGCGGTTTCGAGGTCGCGGACGCGATCGAGGTGGCCAAAGCCTTGAAGGCGCTTGATGTTGCCTATCTCTGCTGTTCGAGCGGCGGCAATTCGCCGTTGCAGAAGCTGCCGACCGGCCCCGGCTATCAGGTGCATCTGGCCGAAGCGGTGCGCAAGGGCGCCGGCATCCCGACACGGGCTGTCGGCCTGATCGACGATCCCGCGCAGGCAGAGGCGATCGTCGCCGACGGCCGCGCCGACATGGTCGCGCTGGCCCGCGCCTTCCTCGCCGATCCGCGCTGGGGCTGGCGCGCCGCCGCCACCTTCAGCGAGAAAATCCATCCCGCGCCACAGCTCGCCCGCTCGGTGACGACGATGCAGCATTGGACGAAGGGCTGAACAGGCAGCGCCGACGGATGCGCCAAACGCATCTGCTGGACAGATTGCCGCAGCTTCGCTTTAATCCGCCCGCTATAGTCCCTGGGGGCAGGCCGCCTTGGCGGCCGGATTGGGAGCAAAGTCCATGGCATCAAGGGCAATCTATCCGGCAGCAGCCGCTCTGGTGGTCGCACTGTCGTTCGCCGCGTCGTCTCCGGTCGGCGCGCAATATTGCGAAGGCACGGTGCACGGCCTGTCCAGGCACTACGATCTGGATACCGGCAGCGGGTTTCTCGCCGTGCGCGCACGGCCGAACTCGTCGTCGCGCATGATCGGGCAATTGTTCAACGGCGACCACACGGAGATTTTCGACCGCCGGGGCAACTGGTACCAGGTCGAAATCGGCGGACGGACCGGCTGGGCCAACGCCCACTGGCTGCGCAACGACTGCGGTTACTGAGACCAACGATTGCGGTTGGTGAGACGTTTGGGCGCAGGCTGACGGCCACTTTTGCAACCATATTGGCTGCTTTGCGTTGCGGCCATCATGGATAACAAACCTTTTGAAACCCCGGTCGTGGTCGAACTCGGCCATGTCGGCAAATATCGCCAGATCCGCAGCACCCAGGAAGCGGCGGAGTGTCTGATGACGGTGTGGCCGCTCAATCGCGGCCCGCGCCATCGTGATGCTCTCGACACTTGCCTCAAAGTGCTGGAAGGTTATCGTTCGACGGCCGATGCACGCAGGGCCTTGATCGAAGCGGCCAAGGAATCGGAAGTGCTGGTTCCCGAAGACCGGCTGCCAGACGCCAAGTTGCATTGAAGCCCAAATTGCAATGAAAAACGGGCCGCATTGAGCGGACGGACGAACCGGAGGATTTCATGGCGAAGCTGACTTACAAAATCGTCGAGCATGACGGGGGCTGGGCCTACAAGGTCGGTTCGACATTCTCGGAGACATTCCCGACCCACCAGGATGCGCTGCGCGCCGCCGAGATCGCCTCGGCCGAACAGCAGATCGCCGGCACCACGGACGGCATCCAGTATGAGGATGCCGAAGGCAAGTGGCACGACGAACTGGCCGACGGCCGCGACCGGCCGCAGACCGAAGTTTCCGACTGATCCTTGCCCCTCAGCTTTCGCTGCCGGCCGTGGATGCTCACCTAAGCAATTCCCTTGGGAATTGCGTCAAAACAAACAGGCGGGACATCCTGCCGGTCAGTCGCCCGCGGCTTGATCACTTGCCGCAATATTGATCGTTCACGTTGGGCCTCACATTTCCATAGGGTCCTGACGGGTCGGAGGCGCACGGCCCCGTAGCGCCGCCATAGCCTTGGCTGCCGTCGGCATTGATGCTGCCGGTGGTGCTCTGGTCGACGGTCGATGACTGCTCGTTCCCGAACGGCCACCAGCTGTGATGGTTGGAATACGTGCCGTCCGATGACTGCGCCATCGCCGATGTGGCAAGACCGATCGTCAGCACGGATGCTGCAAAGACTTTCCTGTACATTGAATTACTCCGTATCCGCCGCCTTGGGTGCGACACGGGGTAAACCGGATATCAGCCGAATGGTTCAGTGAAATTGTTGTGAGGCTGTGGTGAGGTCTTGGCCGGCGAATGTCCGCTCGGCAATGCGCTTGATGAAGGCGATGACGCGGTCCGGCTCGACGAATTGCGGCATGTGGCCGAGGCCTTCGACCGTCTCGAAATCGAGCCCTTCGATCCTGTCCTTCATCGGCTCCCCATGTATGCGCATGGCGATGACGCGATCGGCTGTCCCGAAGAAAATGCCGGCCGGCATGGCGATCTCTTCATAGCGCTCTTCGATGCGGCCAAGATCCTGTTCGACCGCTACGAAATCGGTGGAGGTTGCATGGAAATGGCTTGGCCTCAGCCCGAGCCATCCGCCGCCATCGATCATGTAGTCGGCGGGAACGGCCTGCGGCGCGAAGATGAACTCCAGTGTCTGCCGCGCATATCTGAGGCTTGTCGGTATCGCGACGGTGTAGGCCATGATCCAGCGCCAAAGCCGCGAACGGATATAGAGCAGGCCCGCTTTCTCGCGGGCGCCGGCTTCCAGATGCGTCAGCGGCGCCAGCAAAGCGATGCCGGAAATCGCGCCGGGATGCTCCAAGGCCAGGGTCAGCGCGACGGCGCCCCCCAGCGAGTGCCCGACCACGAGCGGCCTTTCCAGCCCGAGTGTTTCGATGAAGCGCCTGATGATCTCGACCTGTTCAGGCAGACGGCCGGTGGCTCCTCGCGCGCGAACAGAATAGCCCGATCCCGGCCGGTCGAGTGCAATGAGGCGGTAGCCAGGGCCAAAGCGCTCAAACAGCGTGTGGCGAAACTGGTGGAGCTGCGCGCCAAGTCCGTGCACGAACAGGATCGGCCGTCCCTCGCCCGTTTCGACATAATGGATGCGGCTGCCGTCGATCTCGACGAAGTTTCCGCTGGCCGGCACCAGCCTTTCGGCCTTGGCGGCAATCCAGAGCGTAGCGGCCACCAGACAGGCCACGATGACGAGAGCCAGCACGGACAGGCCGGCGACAAGCCAAAGCAGAATCGATACCAGCATGTTTTCACCCGGGAAGCGGACCGGCGCGCACCATCACCCACTGACGAACGCTCGGCAAGGCAGATGGCGGCTTGTGTCGGCATTGCCGCCAGTTCGATGGCGCGCTATCTCAGGCGACCTTCTTTCTGCCTCAGGCGACCTTGTCTGCCAACGGGCCTGTTTGCCGGAGCCTTCCATGCCTGAAATCGTCACTGCCGCCATGCTTGTCATCGGCGACGAGATTCTGTCCGGCCGCACCAAGGATAAAAATATCGGCCACCTCGCCGACATCATGACGGCCATCGGCATCGACCTGAAGGAAGTGCGCATCGTTCCCGACGAGGAGGACGAGATTGTCGCTGCGGTGAATGCCGTACGCGCCCGCTACACCTATGTCTTTACCACCGGTGGCATCGGCCCGACGCATGACGACATCACCGCCGATTCCGTTTCCAAGGCTTTTGGGGTGCCGTGCGAATACGACGCCAAGGCCTATGCCATGCTGGGCGAGAGCTATGCCGCGCGCGGCATCGAATACACCGAGGCCCGCAAGCGCATGGCGCGCATGCCGCGCGGCGCCGACCATATCGACAATCCGGTCTCCGTCGCGCCCGGCTTTCGCATCGGCAACGTCCATGTCATGGCCGGCGTGCCGGCGATTTTCCAGGCCATGCTCGACAATGTCGTGCCGACGCTGAAGGCCGGCACCAAGATGCTGTCGGCCACCGTCCATTGCCCGTTCGGCGAAGGCCTGATCGGCGGTCCCCTGGGCGACATCCAGAAGGCGCATCCCGACACCATCATCGGCTCCTATCCGAAATATGGCGACGGCAAATTCTGGACGGAGCTGGTGGTCCGCGCCCGCAGCCAGGAGGCGCTGGATTCGGCACGCAAGGACGTCGAGGCGATGGTGGCCGGCTTCACCGCCGCCAATTGACCCTGGGTTCGCGGACCATCGCCGGGCCGGAACCAAGCACCGCACTCCCACGTTTTCCCTCGGGCGCAGCACGCGCTGGCAGATTTGAGGGATTTCGCATGCGCTTCAAGACCATCGTCGCCATATTGCAGAACGAACAGGACGCCGAACGCGTGCTCGACTGCGCCATCCCGCTTGCCGACCGGTTCGAGAGCCATCTCATCGGCATCCATGCCGAAGCGCTGCCCGTTCCCTACACCTCGGCAACCGGCTTCCCCGACACTGAGTTCCTGCAGGTCTCCGCCGACATGAACCGCGAGCGAGCCGAGAAATTGCAGGCGCTTTTCGTTGGGCGGATCGAGAATTCCGGCCTTTCCTTCGAATGGCGCAGCCTCGAGAGCTTTTCCGGCGACAGCGCGCTGACGGGTATTTCCAGCGTGCGCGCCGCCGATCTGATTATTGCCGCGCAGCGCGAGACCGGGGGCGACACGAGCGCCGATGTCGACACGCTGGTTTACGATGCCGGCCGGCCAGTGCTGGTGGTGCCGCATGAGGGGCCGTTGGTCACCACATTCAAACATGTGCTGCTGGCCTGGAACGGCAGCAAGGAGGCGGCGCGTGCCGCCTTCGACGCGCTGCCCTTCATCATCGAGGCCGAAAAGACCGACATTCTGGTCATCGATCCGCCGGATACGCTGGATGACAACCCGGAAGCCGCCGGCGCCGAGATCGCCGCGGCACTCTCCAGGCATGGCGCAACGGTCAGCGTGTCGGTGCAGAAATCGGGTAATGCTTCGGTCGATGACGTCATCCAGACCCGGATCGCCGAGACCGGAGCCGACCTTCTTGTGCTCGGCGCCTACAGCCATTCCTGGCTGCGTCAGCTTTTGTTCGGCGGCGTCACGCGCACCGTGTTGCGCAGCGTGCCGGTTGCGGCCTTTTTGTCGCGGTAACTCCACAGACTGGCCCCGCCCTTGCCAACGCCCTGACTTTCCAGTTAATTCCGCGCGCATTCCACAATGTTGCGCGCGGAGTGCAGAATGTCCCTTCCCGAAAAAGCCTTTCCGGTCTCCTGGGACCAGTTCCACCGCGATGCCCGGGCGCTCGCCTGGCGGCTTGCCGGCGCCAACAAGGGTCAGTGGAAGGCCATCGTCTGCATCACCCGTGGGGGCCTGGTTCCCGCTGCCATCATCTCACGCGAACTCGGCATACGCGTCATCGAGACGGTCTGCGTCGCCTCCTATCACGACTACACCAGCCAGGGGCAATTGCAGGTGCTGAAGGAGATCACGCCGGCGCTGCTCGCCGATGATGGCGCGGGCGTGCTGATCATCGACGACCTCACAGACACCGGCAAGACGGCAGGCATCGTGCGCGCCATGATGCCCAAGGCGCATTTCGCCACCGTCTACGCCAAGCCGAAAGGCCGGCCGCTGGTCGACACCTTCATCACCGAAGTCAGCCAGGACACCTGGATCTACTTTCCCTGGGACATGGGTTTCACCTACCAGAAGCCGATCGCCGACGATCACGCCGGCTGATTCGCGCCAGCCCCATTTCTGCCCAGACGGCCAAACCCGCCCCGTCTGCTATGAAAACAGACACTGGAAGGCACATTATTCTGTCGAATCGACGCCTGTTGGCGGATTGGACGGTTGGTGTGATGTTTTTTACTTTTAAGACTTACACTTGTCGGTAAGATTCATACGGCGGCTAACGATTCTGAGGGCTGGGGTAGCTTTCACTGATGCTGACGACACCGGCGACACACGACCATCTGGCTGAAAGGGTCCGCAAGCTCTTCGGCACTTCGCCTTGTCGCCTGCAGGTTGCCGCTTTGCCATGGCGCAATAACGAAGACGGCGTCGAGATCATGCTGATCACCAGCCGAGACACCGGGCGTTGGGTGCTGCCGAAGGGCTGGCCCGAGGCCAGGGAGCCGCTCTGCGAGGCAGCGGCGCGCGAGGCGGGCGAGGAAGCCGGATTGCGTGGCAAGATTTCGCTCTTCGAGGCCGGTCGTTACTTCTACGCCAAGGCCCTCGCGTCCGGCGAGGAAGTCCCTTGCGAAGTGCTGGTGTTTCCGCTGCAGGTCGAGCACGTTGCCGACCGCTGGAAGGAAAAGCGCGCGCGCACCCGCAAATGGGTCAATGGGGCCGAGGCCGTACGCATGGTCAACGAGCCGGACCTCTGCCAGATCATCGCCCATTTCTGCGCCGATCCCGACAAGTTCGTCGTTAGAGCCTAGCTCACAGCCACCGCTGCATAGTCCTGCGCGCCCGCACCGGTTCTTGCCCCGATTCCGGGCTCGGTGCTTCGCTCCGCGCGCCAGCAATCCGACACTATAAATCCCTCCCCTTCAGGCCAAGCTTAGCCACAGCTTGACATGCAGGCATTTACCTGCATATTGTGTCTTCAAGATGAGTGAGACCGATGGACGCCGACAAGGTTTTCAAAGCGCTGGGCGACCCGACCCGCAGAATGCTGCTCGATCTTCTGTGTGAGAAGAACGGCCAGACGCTCGGCGAGCTTTGCGAAAATCTCGACATGGCGAGGCAATCCGCCACGCAGCACATCGATCTGCTGGAAGCGGCCAATCTGATCAGCACGGTCAAGCGTGGCCGAGAGAAGCTGCATTTCATCAACCCCGTGCCGCTGCACGAAGTCTACGAGCGGTGGGTGCGAAAATTCGAACGGCAGCGGCTGAGCCTGCTGCACGACCTGAAACAAGAACTCGAAGGAGACGACCAATGACCCGGGAAACCACCAGTTTTGTCTACGTGACCTACATCAGATCGACGCCACAAAAGGTGTTCGAAGCCATCACCAGGCCCGATATCGCCAAGCGCTACTGGGGCCACGAAAACGTCTCCGACTGGAAGCCCGGCTCGAAATGGGAACATATTCGCGCCAATGAGGAGCGCTCTGTCGAAGTCGTCGGCAAGGTGGTCGAAATCTCGCCGCCGACCCGCCTGGTCATGAGCTGGGCCAACGCCTCGCAGGCCGACGATCCCACCAAGCACAGCCGGGTGACGTTCGCCATCGAGGAATACGACACCATGGTCAAGCTGACCGTCAGCCATGACGAGCTCGAAGCCGGCAGCGGCATGGCCAAGGGCATCAGCCAGGGCTGGCCGGCCGTGCTGTCCAGCATGAAATCCTTCCTCGAAACCGGCACAGGCATCGACCTGTTCGCCAAGCCGAAATCGGCCTGAAGCAATCTGACAGCGGGAGAACGACAATGACCAGGCACTTTACCGGCGGCTGCGCCTGCGGCGCGATCCGCTATGAGGCCAGCGGCGAGCCGATATTTCAGAACCACTGCCAATGCCTCGATTGCCAGAAGCGCAGCGGTACTGGCCATTGTTCCTATGTTACCTTCGGCCGGCGCGCTGACGTAAAGATCACCGGCGAGCCGAGCACATGGCGGATGATCGCCGACAGCGGCAATGAAAAAGCCCAGGCCTTTTGCCCGACCTGCGGCACGCCGGTCTGCGTAACGTTCGTCGCCATGCCGGAGGTGACGGCGATCCAGGCCACGAGCCTCGACGATCCCGGCCAGTTCGACCCGCAGGCGGTCACCTACACCGTGCGCGGCCACGTCTGGGACACGATCGACCCAGCGCTTCAGCCATTCGAGCGAATGCCTGGATGAACCAGGCAGAGCCCTATCCCTCGGATAGGGCTCTGCGTTCAACTCAGATCACCAGGCCCTTGGTCAGTTCCAGCGCCTGCCGCTCGAACAGGCGGCGGTAGATGCCGCCCTTCAGCCGGATCAGCTCGTCATGCGAGCCTTCCTCGACGATCTTGCCACGGTCGAACACGAGCAGCCTGTCCAGCGCCCGCACCGTCGACAGACGGTGCGCGATGACCAGCGTCGTGCGGCCAACCATCAGCCGCTCCATCGCCTGCTGGATCAGCACTTCCGATTCCGAATCGAGGCTCGATGTCGCCTCGTCCAGGATCAGGATGCGCGCATCCGCCAGGAAGGCGCGCGCGATCGCCACCCGCTGGCGCTCGCCGCCCGACAGTTTCACGCCCCGTTCACCGACCAGCGTGCCGTAGCCCTTCGGCAGGCCGGTGATGAAGTCGTGCGCGCTGGCGAGCTTGGCGGCATGCTCGATCTCGGCCTGCGTGGCGTCCGGTCGGGCATAGGCGATGTTTTCCGCCAGCGAGCGGTGGAACAGGATCGGCTCCTGCTGGACGATGGCAATCTGCGCGCGCAGCGACGCCTGTGCAACCTGGGAGATGTCTTGGCCATCGATCAGGATCCTGCCGCCGCTGACATTATAGAGACGCTGGATCAGCTTCACGAAGGTCGTCTTGCCCGAGCCGGAATGGCCGACCAGTCCGACCCGCTCGCCCGCCGCTATCTCCACCGAGAAGTCGCGGTAGAGCGGCAAGCGATGGCTGCCATAGTGGAAGGTGACGTTATCGAAGGCGATGTGGCCATGCGTGATCCGGATCGGCTTGGCGCCGGGCCGGTCCTCGATGCCGAGCGGTTGCGACTGGAAATCGACCAGTTCCTCCATGTCGTTGACCGAACGCTGCAAATTGCGGATATGCGTGCCGATGTCCCTGAGGTAGCCCTGCAGCACGAAGAACGAGGTCAGCACGAAGGCGACATCGCCCGCACTTGCCTGGCCCCAGGCCCACAGCATCAGCGACAGGCCGATCACTGCCGTCCGCAGCACCAGCAGCATGGCGCCTTGCGTCGTGCCGTTGATGGTGCCGCGCACCCAAGTGCGGCTGGTCCGCGCGCGCCATTTGGCGACGACCTTGGCAAGACGCGTCTCCTCGCGCGTCTCGGCACCGAAACCCTTGACCACGGCATTGCAGCTCACCGCATCGGCAAGCGAGCCGCCAAGCCTCGTATCCCAGCTGTTGGCGAGCCGCGCCGCAGGCGCGACATAGCCGAGCGACAGCAGCGCCGTCACCGTGATGAACAGCACCGAGCCGACTGCCACGACCAGCCCCATCAGCGGCCAGAACCAGCCGAGCAGCAACGTCGAGCCGACCAGCATGGCGACCGACGGCAACAACGCAATCAGGATGGTGTCATTGAGCAGGTCGAGAGCCCACATGCCGCGCGTGACCTTGCGCACCGTCGATCCGGCAAAGCTATTGGCGTGCCAGTCGGTTGAGAAGCGCTGCACGCGATGGAACGCGTCGGCGGCGACGTCGGCCATCATCTTCAGCGTCAGCTCGACAATACCCATGAAAGCTAGGTTGCGCAGCACCACGCCGGTCAGCGCCAAAGCGATGAGCGCGGAGAACGCCGCCATTGCCGCATTCCACGCGACATCGTCAGCCAACGCACTGCTGGCGACGGCGTCGACCAGCCGGCCGGAATAGAGCGGCGTCAAGACATCGGCCAGGGTCGACAGCAGGAAGCTGCCCATGATCAGAGAAAGCCGCCACGGCTGGCGCCGCCAGTGGCTGAGCGTGAAGCCAAGAACGCTGCGAAAGGCGCTTGCACGCAGATCGATTCGAAGACGAGCCATGATGTCATCCCGGCGCAAATCTGCCCGGTCCCGGTAAGGTCTGAAAATTGAAAACCACGCTGGGCAATTCGCCCGGCTGCGGAAGTTCGGCATAGGTGGCGGCGCGCCCCGGTTTGTCGGGTGGCGACCGGCATCGGCAGAAGTCTGCACTCGACCCGGCATCGGCGCGAAGGACAAACCTTCGCCGGACGCCAGGTGAGACCTAGGCTTCGCGGCCTCGCATTACCATGTGAAATACTGCCATTCGGACCTCCCGCAAGACACTTGCGGAGCGGTCCTTATAGAGACGCCATGAAGGATCGCCAAGGCCGGGCACGTGGCAAAGCGTAACTGGTCCAACCAGTGAGGTTATTTTGCAACAACAGCCGGTCGACCCCCTCGCTATGCCTCATTCCGGGTTGCGATCGAGGCGCATGTAGCGGCCGTCGATCGATGCCTTGAAGCCCAGCTTCTCATAAAGGCCATGCGCGTCACTGGTCGACAGGCTCCAGTGCGAGACCGTGCTGAGTTCAGGGTGGTTGATGAGCGCCCGCACCAGTTGCGTGCCAATGCCTTGGCCGCGATGCTGCGGCCAGATGATGATGTCGGCGAGATAGGCAAACACCGTACGGTCGGTGATGGCCCGGCCAAAACCGACTTGGTTCCCGTCGATATAGGCCGCGGTGCAGAACGAGTTGGCAAAGGCGCGGCGATGAAACTCATCGCTGCGGCCGGCGCCCCAATAACTTGCCATCAACAGGTCGGAGGTCGCCCGGAAATCGATCCGTGACATGTCGAAGCTGATCTCACAGTCGGGCATGGTGCCTCGCAAAGAATGGAGGGCGGCCGAATTCAGTCCGGCCGGTGATTTGGCTGCCCACGTGGCGCGCTTATGGCACCACGAGATAGGCCTTCTGGTCGGCGATCGCGATGGTCACGTCGGTGCCGGAATTGAACTCGACGAAATCGAGCTCCATCCCGTCGCTGAAGATGACGCCGCCCCTGCTCTGCCGCGAAGAAACCACCAGCGGCCGGTCGCGGGTGATGACGCCATGCACAAGCGACACGCCGGTCGTGTTGCTCGGAAACGGTTCGCGCACCGAAAAGAACAGCTGTTCGCCTTCGCGGTCATAGCCTTGCGGCGGCACGGTCGGCACGGAGTTGTCACCATAGGCCGCGGCCAGTCCCGCGGCGCCCGCCATCACCGAGCGCAGCCAGCCGGTAGAGCCGGCGCCGGTCGAAATGATGATGCCGCTCGACGACTGGCGCTCGGTCCTGCTGCCATAGGTCAATTCGTAGCGCGCCGAGACATGCGTCGAGGCGCCAACGAACAGATCGTTGAAGGCGATTAGCCGGCGTCCGTCATTGGAGCGCGCTTCGGCCATCACCACCGCCTGGCGCTTCGCCTTGCCGGCGATCGTCAGGCCGAGGACCTTTTCGGTATCGTCGGCATTCCACGGCAGCAACACGCCGTCGAAAAGCGCCGGGTTCGGGTTGATGCCGATCAACGGCTGGTACGGGAGGTACTTCGCGGTGTTGGACACCAGCCCGTCCTGACCGAGCGCGATCACCGCGTCGGAGCCGAATTCGAACTGCGGTACCAGTTCGCGGTCGAGCCGCAACTGTTTGAGGCCTTGGGGAAGCGAACCCATCACCCGGTCGAGCGCCTGGTGATAGACGTCATGGACCGCCTTGACCGGGTCGAAATCCATGCCGGCCTGCCGGAGATAAAAGCGCGCCTGTCCCTGCGTGTTGAAGCGCGTCGTCAGCTCCTCCAGCTCGGTCTTGCGGGTGACGACGATCACCCGGTCGATCGGCCTGCCGCTCTGGTCGCTTGCCACCCGTGTTTGCCTTTCAGGACCCGGCTTTCGGCGTGGAAAGCTGGCTGAGCGCGCTGGTGAGCATGTCAGGCGTGATCGACAGATTGCCGACCGAACCGCCCTTTTCCGCCCAGGCCTTGAAGGCCATCGCCGTCAGCACGTGGGCGGGCGCCGACGAATAGACGGTCAGTTCCAGCTGCTGCGCCTTGGCTTGCGCCTCGGCAAGCGTCAGCTTGTTGCGCGCTTCGGTGTCGACCAGCAGCTTGTTGCGTTCGGCAAGCTCGATTTCGGTCGCCAGTTCGCTCTGCTTGATCTCGCGCTCCTTCTCCACGCCCCAGGCACGGCGCCCATAGATCGCGGCATCGGCCTGGCGCTGCAGCGCCTCGCGATATTCGGTCTGGAGCGCCTTGCGGATCTCCGGCGTCGGCTGGACCGAGGTGATGTGGACCTCCTCGATCGACAGGCCGGCGGTTGCCGCAATCGGATCGTTGCGCAGCAGTTCGGCCAGATTGCCGCCGAGCTTGGTCACCTCGGCCAGCGCCTGTTCCAGCGTCATGCTCGAAACCACCGCGCGGGCGCGGCTCTGTATCGCAAGCACCAGGCGCTCGGCGATCTTCTCCCGGCCGTCGCCGACGACGTCGGCACGGCTGAGCTTTGCGCTGAAATCAAAACCTTCGGCTGCCTTGAGTGGATCGATGATGCGGTAGCTGACCGACCCCTGGATTGCCAGATCCTGGAAATTCGCCGTCGTCTCGGTGAAGATGAAAGGGTTGTCGAGCGACGTCACCGGCACCATGGCGATGGTGGTGCCGAACGTCCCGTACCAGAAGGAGATGCCGCGCCCCTGCTCACGGACCTTGCCGTTCTTGAAGCGCAGGATGTGATATTCAGGCGTTCCCTTGAAATAGCTGATAAACATGCGGCCCCCCAAGGTTCATCAATTTGATCGATGTTTAGCCGCGATCCCTGAAACGGTTGGTGATGGGATAGCGGCGGTCGCGGCCAAAATTCTTCCGGGTGATCTTCACGCCCGGCGCCGCTTGCCGGCGTTTGTATTCGGCAATGTAGAGCAAATGTTCGACGCGCGTCACCGTCGCCCGGTCGTGGCCGCGCGCGACGATGTCGTCGACGCCCATTTCGTTCTCGACCAGGCATTCCAGAATGTCGTCCAGCACCGGATAGGGCGGCAGCGAATCCTGGTCGGTCTGGTTCTCGCGCAATTCCGCCGACGGCGCCTTGTCGATGATATTCCTGGGGATCACCTCGCCTGAGGGACCGAGCGCGCCCGGCGGCACATGGCTGTTGCGCCAGCGCGACAGCGCATAGACCTGCATCTTGTAGAGGTCTTTTATCGGGTTGAAGCCGCCATTCATGTCGCCATAAAGCGTGGCGTAGCCCACCGACATCTCGCTCTTGTTGCCCGTGGTGACGACCATCGAGCCGAACTTGTTGGAGATCGCCATCAGGATCGTGCCGCGCGCGCGGCTCTGCAAATTTTCCTCGGTAATGCCTTCCTTGGTGCCCTCGAAAAGCTGCGTCAGCGTATGCAGAAAACCCTCGACCGGTTCGAAGATCGGCACGATGTCATAGCGGCAGCCAAGCGCACGGGCGCAATCCTCGGCATCCTTCAGCGAATCCTCCGAGGTATAGCGGTAGGGCATCATCACCGCCCGCAGCCGCTCCTCGCCGAGCGCATCGACGGCCAATGCGGCGCAGATCGCCGAATCGATGCCGCCGGAGAGACCCAGCACGACGTTCTTGAAGCCGTTCTTGTTGACGTAGTCGCGCAGGCCGAGCATGCAGGCGCGGTAGTCCGCCTCCTCGCGCTCGGGGATTTTCGACATCGGCCCTTCCGAGCAGACCCAGCCGTCAGAGTTTTCTGCATCTTGCGCGCCTGCGGCGACGCGGTTGCGCTTCCAGGTGGTGACATCGACAGTTTCCTCGAACTGGCTCATCTGGAAGGCGAGCGTCTTGTCGGCGCCGATGGCAAAAGAGGCGCCGTCGAAGATCAGCTCATCCTGGCCGCCAATCTGATTGGCATAGATCATCGGCAAACCGGTCTCGATGACCTGGCGGATAACGACCTGATGGCGCACGTCCATCTTGGCGCGGTAGTAGGGCGAGCCGTTCGGCACTAGCAGGATTTCCGCGCCGCTCTCGGCCAGGGTTTCACAGATGCCGACGTCGCCCCAGATGTCCTCGCAGATCGGAATTCCGATGCGCACACCGCGGAAATTGACGGGTCCCTGAGCCTCGGGCCCGGCCTGGAAGACGCGCTTCTCGTCGAACTCGCCATAGTTTGGCAAATCGAGCTTGTAGCGCTCGGCGAGGATCTTGCCGCCATCGGCGACGATGATCGAATTGTGGGTGCCGCTCTTGCGCTTCAGCGGCGTGCCGATGATGACGCCCGGCCCGCCATCGGAGGTATCCGCGGCGAAATCCTGAGCGGCCTTCTCGCAAACCTTGAGGAAGGCCGGCTTCAGCACCAGATCCTCCGGCGGATAACCGGCAAGGAAAAGCTCGGTGTAGAGCACGATGTCGGCGCCCTGGCGGGCGGCATCCGCCCTCGCCTCGCGCGCCTTGGCAAGATTGCCGGCGACATCGCCGACCGTCGGGTTGAGCTGGGCAACGGCGATGCGCAGAATATCGGGTGCGGTCTTCTGGGTCATCTGTGCGGTTTAGCGCGGCAAATTTGCCCGAGCAATGGCGTTCGTTTGGACCAATTCGGTGATCAGTCGTCGCCCATATATTCGCGCAGCGATTGCGGCGAATGGTTCTCTCCCATCGACATCGCCAGAATGCGCGAAATGTGCCGGCGCGGCAGGCCGGTTTCCTGCGCCCATTTGTTGATCTGCGCCTGAATCCTGTCGAGATCCCTCTTCGACGTCGGACTTTCCGCGATGTCGAGGCCGGCGTCACGCAAAGCCGCGACCATATCGGCCGAGATGACGAAGGCGTCCCATTGCAGCCAGCGCAGGAAATACTGGCCGGTGTTGCCGCCAAGCCGGCTGCCATGCTTGCCGAGATACGCCATCAGCCCGACCTGGTCGTCGTCAGGCCACTCCGCGAGGAATTTGCCGAAACCGCCATGTTCCTTCGACACACGCTCAACGAAGGCGGCGTTGTCGCGGACGGATTTGATCTTCTGCGGGTTGCGCACGATGCGTTGATCAGCCGTCAGGTCGTGCCAGAAGTCATCAGGTTGAAACAACAGCCGTTTCGGCTCGAAATGGAGAAACGCGTCCTCGAACCCGGGCCATTTCTGTTCGATAACGCGCCAGACGAAGCCGGCGGCAAATACCCGCTCGGCCATCGTCGACAGGATGCGATCGTCCGTAATGTCGGCAACAGCAGCATTGTCAGACGCCGGCCCGAGCAGCGACGTCAGCACCGCGTCGCCGCCTTTGCGTTTTGCAGCACGGGCGCGAATCTTCGCGAAATCGGGCATCCTGCATCCTCGCGCCGCGCTTTTGACGAAACGCCATCTTCCTATATGCAAACAAGGCTGCCAAGCCGACGCTTTTCCTATGGAGACATCCATGCACAAGACCGTGCCAGAACTTGCCAACCGCTGGTTGAGGCGAACGCCTGAAACCCTCAGCGAGCTCGAGCGGCGGGTGTTGCAGAGCACTGTCGACCGCAAGCCCATCTCGCAGGATATCAACGACAGCCTCACCGGCCTTCAGGGCGCCGGCGACCGGATCGCCGATGCCATTGCCCGCATCGGCGGCTCGTGGACGTTCATCCTGTCCTTCATTGCTTTCCTGGTGCTGTGGATCGGCGCCAATTGGTGGCTGCTCGGGCGAGACTCGTTCGACCCCTACCCCTTCATCTTCCTAAACCTGGTGCTGTCGATGATCGCCGCCTTGCAGGCGCCGGTGATCATGATGTCGCAGAACCGCCAGGCCGCGCGCGACCGCATCGACGCCGCGCATGACTATGAGGTCAACCTCAAGGCCGAGATCGAGATCATGGCTCTGCATGAAAAGCTGGACGAACTGCGCCACAGCCAGATCATCGGCGTGCGCGAGGACATCGCGCGCCTGGCCGAACAGGTGAACCGCATAGACGAAAAACTGTCGGGCCGGCAAACCTCTCAATGACCGGGATCGTCCATCACCTCATCGAGCAATATGGGTTGATCGCGGTTTTCATGGGCTGTGTCGCCGAAGGCGAAAGTGCGGCCATCCTCGGCGGCTTCTTCGCCCATCAGCATGTCTTCATCCTCTGGAAGGCTTTCCTCACGGCCGCCATTGGCGCCTTCGTCGGCGACACGTTTTTCTTCATTCTCGGCCGCAGCTTTGCCGACCATCCCAGGGTGCTGAAACTGAAGGCGAGGCCCGGCTTCAACCACGCCTACCGTCTCGTCTCGTCCCATCCCAACATATTCGTCCTGTCCAACCGCTACATCTATGGCCTGCGCCTAGTCGGCGGCATCGCGGCCGGTTTCGCCAGCATTTCGGTAGCGCGCTTCGTTATCCTCAACGCGGTGTCGTCGCTGGTCTGGGCGGCTTTGTTCTGCGGCATCGGCTACGTCTTCGGCCTCGGCGCCGAGCAGATGATAGGCAAGGCACTGCTCCATCACGAACGGCTGCTGATCGCGCTTGCCATAGGTCTGGGTGTCGCCATCATTGCCTGGCTCATCGCCCGCACCGTCGCCGGCAAGGAGCGCGCCAAGGACGCCCGCGACAGCGAAACCACATCGTAAGGTTCAGTCGTCGTCCTCGACCAGAGCCCGGTCGCCGCGATCGAGGATCAGCGGGATGATGAGATCTTCCTCGTCGGCCAGATGCCGCTTCAGCATGGCGATCAGCCGGCTGTTCTCGTCCGCATAGGCGTCGGCGGCGAAGCGCTGCCTGTCCTCGCTCTCCTCGAGCGTGCGGATGAAGGCGTTCGCCGTCTCGGCGTTGCGCTCCAGCCCCTCATGAATGGTGTGATGGTCGGCATCGAGGATTTCGAAGCCGCGCTTCAGGCGCGGCTCCGCCTTGGCGAAAGCCGGGAAATATTGGTAGTCCTCGACATTGTGGTGGCCGTCGAGATTGCCGAGAAAGTGGTTCAGCCGCGGCGCGAACCAGCGCGCGAAATCCGGCGCCGTCAGCCTGCCTTCGCGATAGTCGCCAATGCCGTTGGTGAGCATGCCGCCCAGCTCTCGGAACATGTCGTGCCGCTGCAGCCACATGTTTGCCATGCCGTGGATGTTGGCGTGGCCCTGCCATGTCTCGCGCGGATATTTTTCCGCCAGCCAGCGCAGGTCTTCCGGCAGGCCGGCTCTTTCAAGCAGCAGAAAATTGGCTTCCACGACGTCAGTCTCCTTTGGTGACTAACATATGGGAGCGTTCAGATCAGATCGGTAGTCCCGTGATGCGCTCGATGAGGGCGATTCCCCAGACGCCGGCGACGATAACAACCGAAATCAGCACCGCCAGCGAGCCGCAGTCCTTGGCGAGCTGGATGCCGACGTTGAACTCGCGACTGAAGGCATCGCAGGCTGCCTCGATGCCGGTGTTCAGCACTTCGACCATGATGAGCAGCAGCACCGCGCCGATCAACAGCGCGTAGCCGCGCCACGAGACCGAGACGAACCAGCCGAGCGGCAGCGCCAGCACCAGCAGCATCAGTTCCTGCTGAAATGCCCTTTCGCTGGCGGCGAGCTTGCGAAAGGCTCGCACAGAATTGAAGTAAGCACCGATCAGCCGCTGCATGCCGCATCCCCTTCGAATCACCGGCAGGGGATATCGCAATGGCTGGATCAAGGGAATAAGGCAGCCGCCGCAAAATCACTCCTCCGCAACCTTGATCGTCGGCGTCGACTTCTCGAACTGCGGCAGTCCATCGTCGATCGTATAGTAATCGCCCTTGTCGCCGACAAAGATGTGGCATTGGCCTTCGAGCCCGGTCGGGTTGTCGAACGATCCGGCCAGAACTGAGACATAGGCATCCTGACCCGGCTTCCAGAACAGCACCGAGCCGCAGATCTTGCAAAAGCCGCGCTTGGCAAAGGAAGACGATTCGTACCAGCTGATGTTGTCGGCGCCGGTTATCGTGATGTCGCCGTCGGCGACGTTGGTCGCGGCGTAAAAATGCCCGCTCTGCTTGCGGCACTGCGAACAGTGGCAATAAATGACGCCGCGCAACGGCCCTCGCGTCTGGAAACGCACGGCTCCACACAGGCAAGATCCGCTGTGGTTGTTGCTCATCCCTACCTCCACCAGCCATCGTCCACGGCTTCGCCGCTGGCCGAGAGGATTTCAGTTTTGCCGCAGCCGGGCACCGGCAAATGCGACATGGGCTGGGCGTGTTCGGACCTGACCTCAGGATCTTTGCAAACCATTTCTGCAGCCTGCGGTAGAACGGACGCGTTACCTGGCGGCACATTAAGGAAACTTTAGCGCCGGCGCATCTATGGTCGTTGCCAAGCGAATGTCGCGATTGGGGACGTGTCTTTCGCAGGATGATCCGAAATACGGCTGGCACTCTCCGGTCGGCGGCATCTCGCACGGTCTGCGATGGTTCCCAGAGGCAGAGTGAACAGAACATGCAGCCGGCAGCCGTCCAGACCGACCGAAACAGCGACATTGCAACAGCCGTTGTGGCGACCATGCGTCAGCTCAGCGTGCTTGGCCTGCCGCGCAATTACGAAATCTTCTACGAAGCACTGAAAGGCACCAATCGCGAACTCGGCCTGGCCGTCGTCGCGCTGGGCAACCAGCCGACGCAGGACGATCTCGACCGCATCGGCCGCGCTTTCTTTGCCCAGCATCACGGTCCCGGCATTGTCGAGCAGGCGCGCGACGTGCTGGCCAGGGAACTCGAGGACATCGCCTTGCTGCTGCGCAGCGAACGTAGCCATATCGAGAAATACGGCAAGATCCTCGATGAGACATCGAGTGGCCTCGCCAACCGCAGCCTGCTTTCGCAGGATCTGCTGCAGAAGGTCGCCAGCGCCATGGCGGCGGCCACCAACTCGACCCTCGACCACGGCAAGCAGGTTGCAACCACGCTGAGCGACAAGACGGCGGAACTGGAGAGCGTCAAGTCGAAGCTTGAGGAGTACAAGCGGCTCGCCGACACCGACCCCTTGACCCATATCTGGAACCGCCGCGCCTTCGACAAGCAAATCACGGCGATTTACACCTCCAACAAGGGGATCCTGTTCAACGCCCTGATCCTTGCCGACATCGACCATTTCAAGGGTGTCAACGATCGCTACGGCCACCCGGTCGGCGACAAGATCATCCAGATCGTCGCTGAAATTTTCCAGACCAGCATCCGTGAAGACATGTTCGTTGCCCGCACCGGCGGCGAGGAATTCGCGCTGATCGTCGAGGGCGCCAGCGAGGATACCACTTACGAGATCGCCGAACGCATCCGCGTGCTGATCGAACAGACGGCGTTCACCAGCAGCCAGACCGGCGCCAATTACGGCACGGTGACCGTTTCCATGGGCATCTGCATGGCTTCCGAAGCGGAAAGCCCGGAGGATCTTTACACCAAGGCGGACCGGGCGCTCTACCGCTCCAAGGTTGGCGGGCGCAACCGCGTCACCCGGCACTCGACAATGGCCGGCCGCACCGGCAAGAACTGGCTGCTATACAAGAAAGACTGACGCTTCGGCGTGCAGCCAATTCCCGGGCACAGGCAAATTTATCGGATCCCGCCTCTTTCCATATGAATTTCAGTGGACTATATTTTCCATGGAAAGAGAGAGGCCATGTCTGTTACACAACCCAATGCCGCCCCTGATCTCACCGCGACGGCGGCCGAAAACGCGGTTCTGACCAAGGCCACGCTGCGCGCCGCCGAACTCTTGGATATAACCGCCAGGGTGCTTGCGTCGATCATCGGCGTCTCGGAAGCCACGGTTTCACGCATGCGCAGGCAGGAATTCCTGCTGGAGCGCGGCACCAAGCCGTTCGAACTCGCGGTGCTGTTCGTGCGGCTGTTCCGTTCGCTCGATGCCATTGTCGGCGGTGACGAGACGATAGCCCGGGCATGGCTGAAGAACGCCAACACGGCTTTCGATGGCAGCCCGCTTGAAAAGATCCTCACCATTACCGGGCTTGTCGATGTCATTGCCTATCTGGACTCCCGACGCGCTCTCGTCTGAAGCCGTCCGGCTCGACGGCAAATACTGGCGCATGGTCGAGGCGCAGCACCGCGTCTCGACGCTGAAGATCGTCGACACGCTGGACGAACAGGCGCTGCTCGAGGATCTGATCGAGGAGACCAAGCCGCAAATCCCCATGGAATGCCGGCATCTCCACTATCTCCTGGCGACGCCCTTCCGCTACGGCTCGATCTATCCCTACGGCTCGCGCTTCCGCCGCGCCGGCCGCACCCTGGGTGTCTACTATGCCGCGGAGACGATCATGACGGCGGTCGCCGAAATGGCCTTCTACCGCTTGTTGTTCTTCGCCGATTCGCCCGAGACGCCATGGCCGCACGACGCCGCCGAATACACCGCCTTCGCCGCCGCGATCCGTACCGACAATGCCATCGACCTGACGCGGCCGCCGCTCGACCGCGACCGGGCCCATTGGACGCATCCGACCGACTATGCCGCCAGCCAGGCGATTGCCGATGTCGCGCGTGAGGCTGGGCTGGAGGCGATCCGTTACCGTTCGGCGCGCGACCCGAAGGGCGTCAATGTGGCGCTGCTGACATGCCGCGGCTTTACCAAGGCCAAGCCGCTGGAGCCGCATACCTGGCGCATCCGGCTCGGCGCGTTCGGCGTCCAGGCCATCTCAGAATTTCCGGAGAAGCGGATCGAGTTTTCCAGAACCGCCTTTGCCAACGATCCCCGGCTCAACGGATTGCGCTGGGAACGCGGGCGTTGATCTAAACGAAAAAGCGCCGGATTTCTCCGGCGCTTATCATTTCAGTTTCTGAAAACAGGCTCTCAGCCGTTCACGGCCTGCTTGTGCTGGATCGGATGGGTCTTCTTCAAGAGGTCGGACACCAGGAACGCCAGCTCGATCGCCTGGTCGGCGTTGAGGCGCGGGTCGCAATGGGTGTGGTAGCGATCCTGCAGTTCCTCTGCGGTGATGGCGCGGGCGCCGCCGGTGCATTCGGTAACATTCTTGCCGGTCATTTCGACATGGATGCCGCCGGGATGCGTGCCTTCGGCGCGATGCACCTCGAAGAAGGTCTGGACTTCCTTGAGGATGCGGTCGAACGGCCGTGTCTTGTAGCCGGCGGCCTCGATCGTGTTGCCGTGCATCGGGTCGGACGACCACACGACGCTGCGACCTTCCTTCTGCACCGCGCGCACCAGCTTCGGCAGATGGTCGGCGACCTTGTCGGAGCCGAAGCGGGCGATCAGCGTCAGCCGGCCCGGCTCGTTCTCCGGATTGAGCAGGTCGATGAGCTCCAGCAGGCCGTCAGTCGTCAGCGACGGGCCGCATTTGAGGCCGAGCGGGTTCTTGATGCCGCGGCAAAATTCGACATGCGCATGGTCGGGCTGTCGGGTGCGGTCGCCGATCCAGATCATGTGGCCCGACGTTGCGTACCAGTCGCCGGAGGTCGAATCGACGCGGGTCAGCGCCTCTTCATAGCCGAGCAGCAGCGCCTCGTGACTGGTGTAAAAGTCGGTCTCGCGCAGCGCGTAGTTGGTCTCCGAGGTGATGCCGACGGCCTTCATGAAGTCCATCGTCTCGGTGATGCGGTTGGCGAGCATGCCATACTTCTCGCCTTGCGGGCTGTCGGAGACGAAGCCCAGCATCCAGCGATGCACATTCTCCAGGCTGGCGTAGCCGCCTTGGGCGAAGGCACGCAGCAGGTTAAGGGTCGCCGCCGACTGGCGGTAGGCCATTTCCTGGCGGGCCGGGTCGGGAATACGCGACTTGGGGTCGAACTCGATGCCGTTGATGATGTCGCCACGGTAGCTTGGCAGCGTCACCTCGCCCTTGGTCTCATTGTCAGACGAGCGCGGCTTGGCGAACTGGCCGGCGACACGGCCGACCTTCACCACCGGCTGCGCGCCGGCAAAGGTCAGCACCACCGACATCTGCAGGAAGACGCGGAAGAAGTCGCGGATGTTGTCGGCGCCATGTTCGGCGAAACTCTCGGCGCAATCACCGCCCTGCAGAAGGAATGCGTCGCCGGCAGCGACAGCCGCAAGCTGCTTCTTCAGCTTGCGCGCCTCACCGGCAAAAACCAGCGGCGGAAAGGTGGCGAGCTGGGCTTCCGTGTTCTTCAGCGCGGCGAGGTCCGGATAGGCAGGAACCTGCTTGATCGGCTTTGCTCTCCAAGAATTCGGCGACCATTTCGTCATCGCTGCACCCAAACGCTCTTTCCAGCAGGCTTTTGCCCGCCATTCCCGCCCCATATGGGGATGGCGGCTCCATACACGAAGCCGATTTCCTATTCTAGACCGGAATTCAAGCGGTGGCGAATGGTAGCCGGCGGGCTATGCGGCCTTCTCCACCAGCCGCGCCAGTTGCGTCATGACGACCGCCGAGCCCGCCAGGCGCTTCTCCGCCGTTGGCCAGTCGCGGATGAAGACCACGCTGTGGTCGGCCCTGATCTTGGCCAGCGAGCCCTGTTCGCCGATGTACTTGACCAGCCCGACCGGGTTGGAAAACTCGCGCTTGCGGAAATGGATGACGACGCCCTTGGGGCCGGCATCGAGCTTTTCGACATTGGCCCTGCGGCAGAGTGCCTTGATAAAGACGATCTTGAGCAGATGCTTCACTTCCTCCGGCAGCGGGCCGAAGCGGTCGATCAGCTCGGCGCCGAAAGCATCGATCTCCTCGGTGTTTTCGAGATCGCCAAGGCGGCGGTAGAGCGCCAGCCTGAGCTGAAGGTCCGGCACGTAGCTTTCCGGGATCATGACAGCCGTGCCGACAGCGATCTGCGGCGACCAGCCGCCGTCCTGGACCTCGCCGGAGTCCTTCACCTCGGCCACCGCCTCTTCCAGCATCTGCTGGTAAAGCTCGAAGCCGACCTCCTTGATGTGTCCGGATTGTTCTTCGCCGAGTAGATTGCCGGCGCCCCTGATGTCGAGGTCGTGGCTGGCGAGCTGGAACCCGGCGCCAAGCGTGTCCAGCGACTGCAGCACCTTCAGCCGGCGCTCGGCCGTGTCGGTGAGCTTGCGGTTGGCCGGCAGCGTGAACAACGCATATGCCCGCACCTTGGAACGGCCGACGCGGCCGCGCAGCTGGTAGAGCTGCGACAGGCCGAACATATCGGCGCGATGGATGATCAGCGTGTTAGCGGTCGGAATGTCGAGCCCGGATTCGACAATGGTGGTCGACAACAGCACGTCGTACTGGCCGTCATAGAAGGCGTTCATGATGTCGTCGAGTTCGCCCGGCGGCATCTGACCATGGGCCACCGCCACCTTCAGCTCGGGGACGGATTCGCGCAGGAAATCATGGATTTCGGCGAGATCGCTGATGCGCGGAACGACATAGAAGGAATGGCCGCCGCGGTAGCGTTCGCGCAGAAGCGTCTCGCGGATGACCAGCGGGTCGAAAGGCGAGATGAAGGTGCGCACCGCCATGCGGTCGATCGGCGGCGTGGCGATCAGCGACAGTTCGCGCACGCCGGTCAAGGCAAGCTGCAGCGTGCGCGGGATCGGCGTCGCCGACAGCGTCAGCACGTGGACATCGGTCTTGAGGTCCTTCAGCCGTTCCTTGTGCTTGACGCCAAAATGCTGCTCCTCGTCGATGATCAGCAGGCCGAGATTCTTGAACGAGATCGCCGACCCGAGCAGTGCATGGGTGCCGATGACGATGTCGACCTGCCCCTCGGCGATGGCTTTCTTGGTTTCCGCCAGTTCCTTGGCGCCGACCAGCCGCGAGGCCTGGCCGACGCGGATCGGCAGGCCGGAGAAGCGCTGCGAAAAGGTCTTGAAATGCTGGCGCGACAACAGCGTCGTCGGGACCACGACCGCGACCTGGAACCCTTCCATCGCCGCGATGAAGGCGGCGCGCAACGCCACTTCGGTCTTGCCGAAGCCGACATCGCCGCAGATCAGCCGGTCCATCGGCTTGCCGGCGCCGAGATCGTCCACGACGGCATCGATCGCGCCCTGCTGGTCGTCGGTCTCCTCATAGGGAAAGCGCGCCGAGAATTCGCCGTAAAGCCCTTCCGCCGGCACCATGGGCGGCGCGGTACGCATCTGGCGCTCGGCGGCAATGCGGATCAGCTGTCCGGCCATGTCGAGCAGGCGCTTCTTCAGCCGCGCCTTGCGCGACTGCCAGGCGCCGCCGCCGAGCTTGTCCAGCGTCGCCTCGGCTGTGTCAGAGCCGTAGCGCGACAGAAGCTCGATGTTTTCCACCGGCAGGAACAGCCGGTCGTCGCCGGCATAGTGGATTTCCAGGCAGTCATGCGGCGCGCCGACTGCCTCGATGGTGCGCAGGCCGATGAAGCGGCCAATGCCGTGATCGGCATGGACGACGATGTCGCCTGCCGACAACGACGATGCTTCGGCAATGAAGTCGGACGCGCGCTTCTTGCGTTTCGATCGCCGGATCAGCCGGTCGCCAAGAATGTCCTGCTCGGCGACGACAACCAGCTGTTCGGTCTCGAAGCCGGATTCCAGCGGCAGCACGGCGAGTGCCGCCTGCCCCGGCTCGAGCTTTTCCGCCTCGGCCAGCGTCGCCACCGGCACGAGATTGCCGAGATGGTGCTCGGCCAGGATCTGGCCAAGCCGGTCGAGCGAGCCTTCGGTCCAGCCGGCGACGATGACCCGCCGGCGCGCCGCGCGCTCGTCGGCGATGTGTTTTACGACGACATCGAAGACGTTGATGTTTGGGTCAGCCCGTTCCTCGGCAAAGCTGCGGCCATGGCGCGAGCCGCCATGGAAGACCTTCTTGGCCCCGACATCGGGCGCGTCGAAGGCGGTGAAGTCGATGGCTTCGCGCGGTCCGAGCGACGCCACGAGGTTTTCCGGTGAGAGATAGAGCAGGTCCGGCGCCACCGGCTTGTAGGGCACGGCGTCCTTCAACGCGGCGTCGGCCTGTTTGCGGCGCGCTTCGTAGTGGTCGAGGATCAGCGTGTGACGCTCAGCCAGCGCTTCGTGCGCCAGATGGTCGAAGATGACAGGCGCATCCGGCAGATAATCAAACACTGTCTCCAGCCGCTCGTAGAACAGCGGCAGCCAGTGCTCCATGCCGGCAAAGCGCCGCCCTTCGCTCACCGCCGCATAAAGGCCGTCGTCGCGCTGCGGCGCGCCAAAGGCTTCGATATAGGAGCGGCGGAAGCGGCTGATGGTTTCGGGGGTCAGCGCCACTTCACTCATCGCCTGCAGCGCCATCGACTTGCGCTGGCCGGTGGTGCGCTGCGTGGCGGCGTCGAAGACGCGGATCGATTCCAGCGTGTCGCCGAAGAAATCGAGCCGCAGTGCTTCCGTCCAGCCGGGTGCGTAGAGGTCGAGGATGCCGCCGCGCACGGCGAATTCGCCGATACCGCGCACCGTCGGCACTCGCTCGAAGCCGGAAATCTCCAGCCGGGACACCAGCGCGTTCATGTCGATTTGGTTGCCGGGCTTTGCGTGGAAAGTCTGCGCTTCGACCAGATCGGCCGGCGGAATGCGCTGCAGCAGCGCATTGGCAGTGGTCAGGATGACCGCGCGATGCGGCTTTTTTGCCAGCGCGATCATCGCCGTCAGGGCGTCGAGCCGCTTGGCGGCGGCATCGGAGCCTGGCGAAACGCGGTCATAGGGCAGGCAATCCCAGGCCGGCAACTCCAGCACCGGCAGGCCGGGGGCGGCAAAGGTCAGCGCCTCGATGATCGACGGCAGGCGCTGGCCGTCGCGCGCCACGAACAGCACCGGTTTGTCAGGCGCAATCTCATGGATCGCCTGCACCAGCGCAAAGGCTTCGTAGCCATCGGCAACGCCGTCGACGATGAACTGGCCGGCACGGCCTTTCGGCAGACCGATTTTGGGAATGAGGCTCATGGTTGCACGTTTAAAATGTCATGGTCCGGCGCGATGCCAGGATCTTTTGCAGGACGGCACAGTCGATATTCCTGGGAACCGGGCGTTCGCCGGTGACCATGGGCAGGAATTCGGTGTCGGGGATGTCGAGGAGCCTTTCATATTGGTCGATTTCATCGCCGGTCAAGGCGCCGATCTCGTTGTCGGCAAACGTACCGAGGATAAGGTCCATCTCGCGCATCCCGCGATGCCAGGAGCGGAACAACAGCTTGCGGCGCCTGATATCCAGCCCCTCGCTTGATCGTTTCGTCCCGGTCATCGTGCCGCATCCTTGCTTGGTGCGGCGCATATAGCGTGGATAGAGGGCGGTGTCAGCCTTGCAACGCACGGGTGGGCGGCTAAACATCCCTGGTGTGAAGAACACTCCTGACAACGCTGGTGCCGGACACCGCCCGCACTTCACCCTCCCCCTTGTGGGGAGGGTCGGCGAGCACGCTTCGCAAAGCGAAGCGAGTGAGACGGGGTGGGGGTGCGGCGCTGACCTACCGACTTCCTCGAAAGTTAGCCGCGCACCTACCCCCATCCCGCTCCGCTTCGAGGATCGACCCTCCCCACAGGGGGGAGAGTGAAGCCATGCGCCCCTCCCTCCTCGACCCTCTCTTCGTCCCGATCACTTCGCTTGCCGGCGTCGGCCCCAAGGTTGGCGCTCTGATCGAGAAGGTGGTGGCGGCCGATCTCGGCGAACGGCCGGCGCGCGCCGGCGACCTGTTGTTCGTTCTGCCGCACACCGTCATAGACCGCCGCAATCGTCCCGGCATCGCGCTTGCGCCGGCCGGCGCCATCGTCACGCTCGACGTGCGCATCGACCGCCACCAGCCGCCGCCGCGCGGCAACCGGTCGGTGCCTTACCGCGTCTATGCCCATGACGACACCGGCGAGATCGGCCTGATCTTCTTCCACGCCCATGCCGCCTATCTCGAAAAGGCGATGCCGGTGGGCGAGCATGTCGTCGTCTCCGGCCGCATGGAGTGGTTCAACGGCCGCCCGACCATGGTCCATCCCGACCATATCGCTTTGGCAGGTGACACTGAGAGCCTGCCGCTGGTCGAACCGGTCTATCCGCTCACTGCGGGCCTGTCCGGAAAAGTGCTGCGCCGCGCCATCGGCCAGGCGCTCGGCCGGCTGCCGGAATTGCCGGAGTGGCAGGACGCTGCCTTCATGCGCAAGCAGACCTTTCCGGCCTTTGCCGACGCGCTCGCCCGGGTCCACTATCCCGCGGACCCGATCGATGTCGCCATCGAGGGGGTGGCATGGCGCCGCCTTGCCTATGACGAGCTTCTCGCCGGCCAGGTCTCGCTGGCATTGGTGCGGGCAAAAGTGCGCCGCCTGTCGGGCCGGCCGCTCATCGGCGACGGTCGCATCGTCGAGAAACTGCGCGCAGCCCTGCCGTATTCATTGACCGGCAGCCAGGAATTCGCGCTTGCCGAAATCAATGCCGATCTGGCCGACCCCGAGCGCATGCTGCGCCTGCTGCAAGGCGATGTCGGCTCCGGCAAGACGGTAGTGGCGCTGCTGGCCATGGGGCGCGCAGTCGAGGCCGGCGGCCAGGCGGCCTTGATGGCGCCGACCGAAATCCTGGCGCGCCAGCATCTGGCTACAATCACGCCGCTGGCCGAACAGGCCGGCCTGCGCGTCGCTATCCTGACCGGCCGCGAAAAGGGCCGCGAGCGCGCCGATACGCTGGCGGGCCTGGCCAGCGGCGACATCGACATCGTCGTCGGCACCCATGCGCTGTTCCAGGAAACGGTGACCTATCACGACCTCGTCTTTGCCGTGGTCGACGAGCAACACCGCTTCGGCGTCCACCAGCGGCTTGCCATCACCGCCAAGGGCGACGCCCCCGACATGCTGGTGATGACGGCGACGCCGATCCCGCGCACTCTGGTGCTGACCGCCTTCGGCGACATGGACGTCTCCAAGCTGACGGAAAAGCCGGTTGGCCGCCAGCCGATCCGCACCGTCACGCTGCCGCTGGGACGGCTGGACGAGCTGGTCGGGCGCATGCTTGATGCCGTTGCCGACGGCCAGAAGATCTACTGGATCTGCCCGCTGATCGAGGAATCCGAAGAGATCAAGCTGATGTCGGCCGAGGACCGTTTTGCCTCGCTGCAGCCCTTGTTCGGCGATCGCATCGGCCTCGTCCATGGCCGCATGAGGGGCGCCGAAAAGGACGAGGCGATGCGCGCCTTCAAAGCCGGCGAAACCCGCATCCTGATCGCCACCACCGTCATCGAGGTCGGCGTCGACGTGCTGGACGCCACGATCATGGTCATCGAGCATGCCGAGCGTTTTGGCCTGGCGCAACTGCACCAGCTGCGCGGCCGAGTCGGCCGCGGCGACAAGCCTTCTTCCTGCGTGCTGCTTTACAAGGACCCGCTCGGCGAGACGGCAAAGCGCCGGCTGTCGGTGATGCGCGAGACCGAGGACGGTTTCCTGATCGCCGAAGAGGATCTGAAGCTGCGCGGCGAAGGCGAATTGCTCGGCACCCGCCAGTCCGGCACGCCGGGCTTCCAGGTGGCGCGCATCGAGGTGCACGCCGACTTGCTCGAAGCAGCCCGCGACGATGCAAGGCTGATCCTGTCGCGCGACCCGGAACTACAGTCTGAGCGCGGCGAGGCGCTGCGCCTGCTGCTCTATTTGTTCGGCCGCGACGAGGCCGTGCGGCTCTTGCGTGCCGGCTGAGCCAAAGCACCAAGCGGCGGGTTGGCGAGATCTCCGTCGATCGGTTGGCCGTTCATAGTCACCATTTTCGGCTTGACTTCGGGCGCCACCAGCCCGGCCGAGACGATCAGCCTGGCGCCGTCCTCGATCGTCATGTCGAGCAGCACGATGTCGGATTTCGGCACGTACATCAGGAAACCGGTGGTAGGGTTCGGCGTGCACGGCATGAACACGGCGATCATCGGGTCGCCTGCATGGTCGAGCTTCTGGTTGATCTCGGTTTCCTTCTCGCTGGCGACGAACACCAGCGACCAGACGCCTTTTCGCGGATATTCGACCAGCCCGACCTGGCGGAACATATCACCCTTGTTCGAAAGCACCGTCTGGAATATCTGCTTCAGCGAACCGTAGATGCCGCGCACCAGCGGCATACGGCCAAGCAGCCGTTCGCCGAAATTGACGATCGCGCGGCCGACGATGTTGGCGGTCATGAAGCCGATCAGCGTGATCAGCACGAGCGCCACGATCAGGCCGAAGCCGGGCACCGGAAACGGCAAATAGGTGTCGGGGCTGTAGCGCGCCGGAATGTACGGCTTCACCCAGGAATCGACCCAGCCGACGAACGACCAGGCGATATAGGCGGTGATCGCCAGCGGCGCGCAGACGATAAAGCCTGTGAGGAAATAGTTCCTCAGCCGGGTCATGCCGGAAGTTCTGGGAGCATCAGACATGGTTCACCGGGGACGCGGGTTGCAGGGCCACACTAGTGAAGCGAACGGCGCTTTGGAACCGCGAAGTTTTTAAGACCGCCGATGAGCGCCGACTACTCCACGGTCACCGATTTCGCTAGATTGCGCGGCTGGTCGACGTCGGTGCCCATGAAGACGGCGGCGTAGTAGGCCAGCATCTGGATCGGCAGCGCGTAGATGATCGGCGAGATAATTTCCGGCACGTCTGGCAGGATGATCGTCTCCATCGTCTTGACGCTGACCTGCGCCGCGCCCTTGGCGTCGGTGATCAGGATGATCTTGCCGCCGCGCGCCGCCACTTCCTGCATGTTCGACACCGTCTTTTCGAAGATGCGGTCATGCGGCGCGATGACGATGACCGGCATGTTCTCGTCGATCAGCGCGATCGGCCCGTGCTTCAGTTCGCCCGCGGCATAACCCTCGGCATGGATGTAGGAGATTTCCTTGAGTTTCAGCGCGCCTTCCATGGCCAGCGGGAAATTGGTGTCGCGGCCGAGATAGAGCACGTCCTTGTAGCGCGAGATTTCGCGCGCGATACGCTCGATCTGCTCTTCGAGCTTCAGTACCTGGTTGGCGTAGCGAGGCGCCTCCGAAAGAGCGCGCACCAGCGTCTTTTCCTCGTCCTTCGAGATCGTACCGCGGGCCACACCCGCACGCACCGCCAGCGAGGCCAGCACCGAGAGCTGGCAGGTGAAAGCTTTGGTCGAGGCGACGCCGATCTCTGGCCCGGCCAGCGTCGGCAGCACGACGTCGGATTCGCGCGCCATGGTCGATTCGCGCACATTGACGATGGCGCCGATCTTCATGCCCGCCTTGCGGCAATAGCGCAGCGAGGCCAGCGTGTCGGCGGTTTCGCCGGACTGCGAGATGAAGAAGGCGGCATCATCAGCGGATAATGGCATTTCGCGGTAGCGGAATTCCGAGGCGACATCGATGTCGACCGGCAGCCGCGCATAGCGCTCGAACCAGTATTTGCTGATCAGGCCGGCTAGATAGGCGGTGCCGCAGGCCGAGATCGCCAGCCGGCCGATCTTGGCGAAGTCGAACGGCAGCTCCAGCGGCTTCGACACGCCGGAGACGAAATCGACATAGTGCGCCAGCGTGTGCGAGATCACTTCCGGCTGTTCATGGATTTCCTTTTCCATGAAATGGCGGCGGTTGCCCTTGTCGACCATGAAGCTGGTCGACAGCGATTGCTGGCGCTTGCGGGCAACCTCTTTGCCGTCGATGTCGAAGATGGTGACGCCATCGCGGCGCACCACCGCCCAGTCGCCGTCTTCGAGATAGGTGATGGAATTGGTGAACGGCGCCAGCGCGATGGCGTCGGAGCCCAGAAACATCTCGCCATCGCCATGGCCGACGGCCAGCGGCGGGCCATTGCGGGCGCCGACGATGAGGTCCTCGTCGCCGGTGAACATGATGGCCAGAGCAAAGGCGCCTTCCAGCCGCTTCAGCGCCTGATGCGCCGCCTCGATCGGCTTCAACCCCTTGGCGAGTTCGCGCGCCACCAGATGCGCTACGACCTCGGTGTCGGTCTGCGACGAGAAGGAATAGCCGTCGCGGATCAGTTCGTCGCGCAACTCGGCGAAATTCTCGATGATGCCGTTGTGAACGATGGCGACGCCGTTGGAAAAATGCGGATGGGCGTTGGTCTCGTTGGGCACGCCATGCGTAGCCCAGCGCGTGTGGCCGATGCCGATCGTGCCATTGAGCGGCTCGTCCTTCAGCCGGCGTTCGAGGTTGATCAGCTTGCCTTCGGCGCGGCGGCGGCCAAGCCGGCCATGCTCGACCGTGGCGACACCGGCCGAGTCATAGCCGCGATATTCCAGCCGCTTCAGCGCATCGACGATGAGCGGCGCGACCTGGCTCTGGCCGACAATTCCGACGATACCGCACATATGCCTGCCCCCAATTCCCGCTGGAAAACCAGTCCCGATGGAAAACCAGCGCTATCTAGGGATTGCCGGCCCGCCGCGAAAGTCACTTTGCGTTTCGTCTGCTGTAACGGAACGCTTCTCAACCCGATGCACCATGACACACCGCTCTTGCAATCCGGTTACCGCAATTCCTCGGTTGTTCAATTGCTTCGGCGGTTAATGGTCGGTGCCGGCCTTTTTCTTCGCCGCTGCGGCAGACGCGAAGCGCTCGCGCAATTCCTTGCCCTTGCCGGGAATGGTCTTCTGGCGGGCGCGGCCGAAGGCCAGCGCATCGTCCGGCACGCTTTCGGTGATGACGCTGCCCGAGGCGATGTAGCCACCCTTGCCGATGGAAACCGGCGCCACCAGCGACGAGTTCGAGCCGACAAAGGCACCCTCGCCGATATCGGTGAAGAACTTTGAATAACCATCATAGTTGCAGGTGATGGTGCCGGCGCCGATATTGGCCCCCGCGCCCACACGGGCATCGCCGATATAGGTCAGATGATTGACCTTGGCGCCCTCCTCGATGACCGCCTGCTTGACCTCGCAGAAATTGCCGACCTTGGCCTTTTGCCTCAGATCGGCGCCAGGCCTGAGCCGCGCGAACGGACCGACGTCGCAATTGGAGGCGATGGTGGCGCCCTCTATGTGGCTGAAAGCGTGTATCTTGGCCCCGGTTGCAATTTTCACGCCCGGGCCGAACCAGACATTGGGCTCGACGATCGTGTCGGCGCCGATTTCGGTGTCGTGCGAGAAATACACCGTCTCCGGCGCGATCAGCGTTACGCCCGACAGCATGGCCTCGTAGCGCCGGCGCACCTGCCAGATGCCTTCCGCCTGCGCCAGCTCGGCCCGGTTGTTGATGCCGAGCGCGCTCTCGAAGCTCGTTTCGGTGGCGAGGACATCGAGCCCTTTCGCACTGGCGATCTCGACGATGTCGGTGAGATAGTACTCGCCCTTGGCGTTCTTGTTGCCAACCTGGTCGAGCAGGTCGAGCGCATGCTTGCCCGCCACCGCCATCATGCCGGCATTGCAGAAGCCGATCTTCTTTTCCTCGGCGGAGCAGTCCTTCTCCTCGCGGATGGCGGTGAGCTTGCCGCCCTTTTCGATCAGCCGGCCATAGCCGGTCGGGCTGGGCGGACGGAAACCGATCACTACGACGGCCGCGCCATCGGCAAGCTTTTGCCGCGCGGCCACTAGGGCTTCAGCATCGATCAGCGGCGTGTCGCCGAACATCACGAGAATATCGTCATAACCCTTTGATATCGCATCGCGCGCAGCCAGCACGGCATGCGCAGTGCCGAGCCGCTTCTCCTGCACGAAGGTCTCGGCCTTGGGCGCGAATTTCGCCGCCGCCTTGCGCATATCATCGGCGCCATGGCCGATCACCAGCGCCTGGCTGCGGGCGCCGGCGGCCTCGGCCGCTTTCACCACATGGGCGACCATCGGCAGTCCGGCGATCTGGTGCAGCACCTTCGGCATCGCGCTCTTCATGCGCGTGCCTTCACCGGCGGCGAGAATGACGGACAAGCAGGATCTCTGGCTCATGGAAGGACAACCGTATGAATGGGATCAGGAATCGCAGAGTGGTAGCATCTGGCGCCATGCTGCACCAATGGGGTTAAATTCCGGTGAGGTGATGAGGCAGTTCACTCTCGATCAGCGGATCTCTACCCCAGCCGGCCCAGCAGCGGAAAGGTCTCCAGCAGCCAGTAGGACACCGTCTGCACGCCGCCGGTGAGGAAGAACACGCCGGCGACGACCAGCAGCGCGCCGATCGCCTTTTCGACGCGGCCGAGATGGACGCGGAACCTGCCGAGGAAGCGCATGAAGGCGCCGGAGAACAGGGCAGCAATCAGGAACGGAATGCCGAGGCCAAGCGAATAGGCGGCAAGCAGAAGAGCGCCCTCGCCCACCGTCTCGCGGCCGCCGGCCAAGGTCAGGATCGGCCCCAGCACCGGGCCGATGCACGGCGTCCAGCCAAAGGCGAAGGCCAGCCCCATGACATAGGCGGCGACCATGCTGGCAGGCTTGCCCTGCGACTGAAAGCGCGCCTCGCGCGACAGAAGCGGTATGCGCAGGATGCCGAGGAAATTCAGCCCCATCAGGATGATCAGCACCCCGGCCGCCATCGCCAGCGGCTCCTGCCAGACGCGCAGCCAGTGGCCTATGGTCGAGGCGCCGGCGCCAAGCGCCACGAACACGGTGGAGAAACCGAGTACGAAGGCGAGCGAGGAATAGATGAGCGCGCCGCGGGCGCCGGCCTTGGCCGTGACGCTGGCATCGTCACCGCGAAAATCGTCGACCGACACGCCGGCCATGTAGCAGAGATAGGGAGGCACCAGCGGCAGCACGCAAGGCGACAGGAACGAGATCGCCCCCGCTCCGACCGCGCTGACATAGCCGATGTCCAATGGCATTCCAGAACTCCAGATTCCCTGGCGCCGGTATAGCGGTGCAAAACCGTGTTCGCCAATCACCATCGTGTGGCATTTGGCTACACATACGGTCCGGCCGGACGAATTGTTACCGACCAATCCCAAGTTGACCAAGTCGGGGAAGAAATGCCCCTCGCCGAGCGTTCACACAGCGAAGCGGCGATTTCTGCGCGCTTCGTCGGATCACCAGGGAGATTTCCATGAAAAGCATCACTGTCGGCCTGGCCGCCCTTCTGCTCAGCACCGCCGCATCCTTCGCCGCCGGAGCGTGGAAGGAAGCGGAAGTCGCTGGCACCAAGATCTACACCGATGCCAACGGCATGACGCTCTATACCTATGACAAGGACGAGAAGGGCAAGACCAACTGCTATGACAAATGCGCCACCAACTGGCCGCCGCTGAAGGCCGAGGACGGCGCCAAGGCGGACGACGAATGGACCATCGTCGACCGCACCGACGGCACCAAGATGTGGGCCTATGACGGCAAGCCGGTCTACACCTTCATCAAGGACAAGAAGGCCGGTGACGTCACCGGCGACGGCGTCGGCGAAGTCTGGCACATCGTCAAGGCCGACTGATCGTCCGAACCTCTATCCCGCACCCCATCGGCGGGACTCGGCTGGCCGCCGGCTCCAAGCGACCCGGCGGCCAGTTCGGCATTTACGGGCAGCACGAACTGGTCGCGGCACCTTTCCCGGTGGCTCGAAACACGAACCCTCCCAGACAAAAAATTTTGTGATCTTCTCCATACACTCTAAGAGTGTATTGCGGCACACGCCTCCGCATTTTGGCCGCTTGCCCTTGACCGATCGCAAAAGCGCGGCCATGTGAGCGACCAATTGAATGCGTCACGCAGCGGAATTCTTCTGCCGCCCCCACAGCTGATATGAGACCTCATGGACGTCGTCGTCGTCGAATCGCCGGCCAAGGCAAAGACAATCAACAAGTATCTCGGCAAGAACTTCAAGGTTCTGGCCTCGTTCGGCCATGTCCGCGATCTGCCGGCCAAGGATGGTTCGGTGCGTCCCGACGAGGATTTCGCCATGTCCTGGGCGGTCGACACCGCTTCCGGAAAGCGTCTCACCGACATCGCCAACGCGGTCAAGGATGCCGATGGCCTGATCCTCGCCACCGATCCGGATCGCGAGGGCGAAGCCATTTCCTGGCACGTGCTGGAGGTGCTCAAGCAGAAGCGCGTGTTGAAGGACAAGCCGGTCAGCCGCGTCGTCTTCAATGCCATAACCAAGTCGTCGGTGCTGGAAGCGATGGCCAATCCGCGCCAGATCGATGCACCATTGGTCGATGCCTATCTGGCTCGCCGCGCACTCGATTATCTCGTCGGCTTCACGCTGTCGCCGGTGCTGTGGCGCAAATTGCCGGGCGCCCGTTCGGCCGGCCGCGTCCAGTCGGTGGCGCTGCGCCTGGTCTGCGACCGCGAATCCGAGATCGAGCGCTTCATCCGCGAGGAATACTGGCAGATCGCTGCCCTCCTCGGCACGCCACGTAACGACAGCTTCGAGGCGCGGCTGACCGCGTTCGAGCGCAAGAAGCTGCAGAAGCTCGACATCGCCAGCAAGGCGCAGGCCGACGATATCAAGGGCATGCTCGAAGGCGCGACCTTCAAGGCTCTGTCGGTGGAAGCCAAACCGACAAGGCGCAATCCTGGCCCGCCCTTCACCACTTCGACGCTGCAGCAGGCGGCATCGTCCGGCCTCGGCTTTTCGGCGACGCGCACCATGCAGGTGGCGCAGCGCCTCTATGAAGGTATGGAGATCGGCGGCGAGACTACCGGCCTGATCACCTATATGCGAACCGACGGCGTGCAGATGGCGCCGGAGGCGATCGACGCCGCCCGCGACACCATCGCCAAGGAATTCGGCCCAAGATACCTCCCGGAAAAGCCGCGCCAGTACACAGCCAAGGCCAAGAATGCCCAGGAAGCGCACGAGGCGGTCCGCCCGACCGATTTCATGCGCACGCCGGCTTCGGTCAGGCAATATCTCGATTCCGACCAGCTGCGGCTTTACGAATTGATCTGGAAGCGCGCCATCGCCAGCCAGATGCAGTCGGCCGAGATCGAGCGTACCACGGTCGAAATCGAGGCGGTCAATGGCGCTCGCACCGCGGAGCTTCGCGCCGTCGGTTCCGTCGTTCGCTTCGACGGCTTCATCGCCGCCTACACCGACCAGAAGGACGACGACGCCGAAGACGAGGAAAACCGTCGTCTGCCCGAGATCCGTGCCGGCGAGCAGCTGGCCCGTCAGGCGATCAATGCCACCCAGCACACCACCGAGCCGCCGCCGCGCTACTCCGAGGCGTCGCTGATCAAGAAGCTGGAAGAGCTCGGCATCGGCCGTCCGTCGACCTACACCGCGATCCTGAAGACGTTGGAAGACCGTGACTACGTCACCATCGACAAGCGCCGGCTGGTGCCGCAGGCCAAGGGCCGGCTGCTGTCGGCTTTCCTCGAAAGCTTCTTCGAGCGCTATGTCGAATATGACTTCACGGCCTCACTCGAGGAAAAGCTTGACGAGATTTCCGACGGCAAGCTCGCCTGGAAGGACGTGCTTCGTGACTTCTGGAAAGATTTTTCCGGCGCCGTCGCCGACATCAAGGAACTGCGCGTCACCGACGTGCTCGACGCGCTGAACGAGGAACTGGCGCCGCTGGTGTTCCCCGCGCGGGAGGATGGCTCGAATCCCCGCATCTGCCCAAAATGCGGCTCCGGCAATCTGTCGCTGAAACTCGGCAAGTTCGGCGCCTTCGTCGGCTGCTCCAACTATCCGGAATGTTCCTTTACCCGCCAACTCGGCGATGCCGCCAACCCGAATGGCGAGAATGGCGGCGGCGAGGACGGCACCAAGGTCCTCGGCAAGGACCCCTACACGGCAGAGGAAATCACGCTGCGCTCAGGCCGCTTCGGTCCTTATATCCAGCGCGGCGACGGCAAGGAAGCCAAGCGCTCCAGCCTGCCCAAGGGCTGGACGCCCGACTCGATCGACCATGAAAAGGCCTTGGCGCTGCTGTCGCTGCCGCGCGATATCGGCAAGCACCCTGAATCCGGCAAGATGATCTCCGCCGGGCTTGGCCGCTATGGTCCATTCGTTTTGCATGATGGCATCTATGCCAATGTCGACAGCATAGAGGATGTGTTCTCGATCGGCCTCAACCGCGCTGTCACCGTGATCGCCGAGAAGCAGCTGAAGGGCAAGGGCGGCCGCAATGGCGGCACTGCGGCGGCGCTGAAGGAACTCGGCGACCATCCCGATGGCGGGGGCAAGATCGTCGTGCGCGATGGCAAATATGGGCCCTATGTCAACTACGGCAAGGTCAACGCGACACTGCCCAAGGGCAAGGATCCGCAGTCGGTGACCGTCGAGGACGCGCTGGCGCTGATCGCCGAGAAGGAAGCCAAGGGCGGCGGCAAGAAGCCGTTCCGCAAGGCGGCAGCCGCCAAGGCCCCCACAGCCAAGAAAACCACTGCCAAAACAACCACTGGCAAGAAAACCACAGCCAAGAAGTCGGCGACCAAGAAGCCGGCGGCGAAGAAAAAGGGATAGCAGCGTGGCGCGCAGGATCACCGGTAGAAGCCACGGCGATCCGCGCACCGCCGACACGAGGGCCAAGGTCAAGGACGACTACAGGCCCTCGCGTGACGAAATCCTGCGCTACATCGCCGAGAACCCCGACCGCGCGGGAAAACGCGACATCGCCAAGGCGTTTGCCTTGCGCGGCGACGACCGCATCTGGCTGAAGGACATTCTGCGCGACCTGCAGGACGAAGGCATCCTGACCAAGGAGCGCAAACGGCTGGCCCGTGTCGGCGCCTTGTCGCATGTCGCCGTACTCGACATTTTTGGCCGCGATGGCGACGGCATCCTGCTGGCGCATCCTGCCGAGCCCGTAGGCACCGGCGAACCGCCCGTCGTCTCGATCCGCGTCTCGCGCGGCGGCAATGGCCCGCAGCCGGGCATCGGCGACCGTGTGCTGGCCAAGACCTTCCCGACCGACGATGCGACCGGGCCCGCCTATACGGGCCGCGTAATGAAGATTTTCGAGAAGCGGACAGATGCCGTGCTGGGCGTCTTTCGTATCCTTCAGGACGGCACCTTCCGCATCGAGCCGGTGGAACGTCGCCAGCCCGAACTGATCGTCGACAAGGAATTCCAGAACGGCGCCAGGAACGGCGACCTTGTCGAGGTCGAGCCCGCGCGGGCCTCCCGGTATGGTTTGCCGCGCGCAAAAGTGGTGGCGGTGCTGGGCTCGCTGACCAGCGAAAAGGCGGTCTCGATGATCGCCATCCACGCGCACGACATTCCGCATATCTTCCCGGCCGACGTCATCGCCGAATCCGAGGCGGTAAAACCGGCGACGCTTGCTCACCGCGAGGACTGGCGCGACCTGCCGCTGGTGACCATCGACCCGGCCGACGCCAAGGACCATGACGACGCCGTCTTCGCCACGCCCGACCTCGACGAGAAGAACCCCGGCGGCGTGATCGCCACGGTGGCGATCGCCGATGTTGCAGCCTATGTCCGCTATGGCACCGCACTCGATCGCGAGGCGCTGAAACGCGGCAATTCTGTCTATTTCCCCGACCGCGTCGTGCCGATGCTGCCAGAGCGCATCTCCAACGACCTGTGCTCGCTGCGCGAAGGCCAGGACCGTCCCGCGCTTGCCGTGCGCATGATTTTTGCCGCCGATGGCCGCAAGCTGCGTCACACCTTCCACCGCGTCATGATGAAATCGGCGGCAAAGCTCGCCTATCCGCAGGCCCAGGCCGCGATAGACGGCCTTCCTGACGACAAGACCGGCCCGATCCTCGATACGGTGCTGAAGCCGCTGTGGGACGCCTACGCCATCCTCAAGCGCGGCCGCGATGGCCGCCAGCCACTCGAGCTTGATCTGCCCGAGCGCAAGATCCTGCTCAAGCCGGACGGCACCGTCGACCGCGTCGTCGTCCCGGAGCGGCTCGACGCCCACAAGCTGATCGAAGAATTCATGATCCAGGCCAATGTCGCCGCCGCCGAAACGCTGGAAGCGAAGAAGCAGGCGCTGGTCTACCGCGTCCACGATGCGCCGTCGCTGGCCAAGCAGGAATCGCTGCGCGAGTTCCTGCAGACGCTCGGCCTGTCGCTGGCGCGTGGCGCGCAGATGCGGCCCGCCCAGTTCAACGGCATTCTCGAGCGCGTGCGTGGCGCCGACAATGAGGGGCTGGTCAACGAAGTGGTGCTGCGCTCGCAGAGTCAGGCCGAATATTCGCCCAAGAACATCGGCCATTTCGGCCTCAACCTGAAGCGCTACGCGCATTTCACCTCGCCGATCCGCCGCTATGCCGATCTGATCGTGCATCGCGGGCTGATTGCCGCACTTGGGCTCGGCCCTGGCGGGCTGACGCAGGACGAAGAGACGCGGCTGGAAGACGTCGCGGTGCTGATCTCCGGCACCGAGCGCCGCGCCATGGCGGCCGAGCGCGACACCGTCGACCGGCTGATCGCTGCCTACCTCGCCGAGCGCATCGACGACCGGTTCGACGCCCGCATTTCGGGCGTCACCAAATCGGGACTATTTGTCCAATTGCCGCAGTTTGGCGCAGATGGCTTCATCCCGGTGTCAAGTCTGGATGGCGATTACTATATATATGACGAAACCGCGCGATCGCTGTTCGGAGAACGCACCGGCAAGGGCTATCAGCTTGCCGACCGCGTCGAGGTTCGCCTGATCGAGGTGGCGCCTATGGCCGGCGCGATGCGTTTCGAGATGCTGACCGACCCGAAGCCCCTGCCCGGCTCCAAACGGTCGTTTCACAAGGCAAAAGGCCGCGCCCGCGCGTCGCAATCGCGCCCGGGGTCGCGCGGCAGGAGACGATAATGGCAAGCGAAATGGGAATCCAGAAGCAGGTTTTCGGCGGCGAACATCATTCGGGCCGAGTCGCCCGCCCGCTGTGGACGGCGATGAAGCGCGGCGCCCTTGGCCGCTGCCCGCATTGCGGCGAAGGCAGGTTGTTCGCCGGCTTCACCAAAAGTGTCGACAAATGCGCCGTGTGCGGTGAGGAGTTCCACCACCACCGCGCCGACGACCTGCCCGCTTATCTCGTCATCGTCATTGTCGGCCACATCGTTCTCGGCGCCTTCATGGGCGTTGAGGCGACCTCGACGCTCTCCATGTGGCAGCACATCGCCATTTGGGTGCCGTTGACCATCGTGCTGTCGGTCGCTCTGCTGCAACCGGTCAAGGGCGCCGTCATCGGACTGCAATGGGCGCTCTATATGCACGGCTTCGGCGGCGAAAAAGACGGCACCGAGCCGCATCCCGGAACCTAGTTTGCGTCAGGGCAATGTCGCCTGGCGCAACATGCCGACCGTGAAAGGCCACTTTCGTTTGCCAGAAGTTTCCGCTAGGTCCTGCGCATGGAAGGTATGACCAAGGCGGAAGTCAGCAGGATGGACCGTGGCGCAGCCGCCCACAGCGGCCTGCCCATACGCCCGCGCGATGCCGCCACCCTGATCCTGCTCGACCGCGAGGGCGACGAGATTCTGGTGCTGATGGGCCGGCGCCATGCAGGCCACGCCTTCATGCCCGGCAAGTTCGTCTTTCCCGGCGGCCGCACCGATTCGGCCGACAGCCGCATAGCCGTTGCCACCCCATTGCTCCCGGAGGAAGAAGCCAGGCTGACGGCCGGCGTCGGCCGCATCAGCCCGTCGCGGGCCCGTGCCATCGCGCTCTCGGCCATCCGCGAGACTTATGAGGAAGCCGGCCTGCTCATCGGCCGCAAAGGCTCGTTCGCAACCGACAAGCGCGACTGGCAGGGCTTTGTCGAGCACGGCGTCCAGCCTTCGCTGGCGCCGCTGCGCTTCATCGCCCGCGCCATCACCCCGCCCAATCGCGTGCGTCGTTTCGACACCCGCTTCTTCAGCGCCTGGCGCAGCGATGTCGCCGTGGAACTGCCGGGTGGCGGCCCGACCAATGAGCTGGAAGAACTGGTCTGGCTGCCGCTTGCCAAGGCCAGAGAGGCCGATATCCCCGACATCACCCGAACGATCTTGCAGGAGCTGGAGACGCGGCTTGCCGGCGATCCGCGCCTGCGACCCGGTGGGTCCGTGCCGTTCTACCGGCTTGTCCGCAACCGCTTCGTTCGCGAAATTCTTTAGAGCAATTCCAGGAAAAGTGTGACGCGGTTTTCCGTCCGGAATTACGCAATATCAAACAGACAGAGTATTCAGGCATCACATGACGGTCGATACCCAGCAAGAGGGCGACGAGCGCGTACATTGGCTACCGATGATCGCCGCGATCTCGTCGATCAGCGTCGTCGGCATCGCCATAGGCCTCGGCATGCCGCTGCTCAGCGTTATTCTCGAGAGCCGCGGCCACTCGGCATCGATGATCGGCCTCAACACCGCGGTCGCCGGCCTCGCCTCGATCGCCGGCGCCCCGCTGGCCACGCCGCTGGCGATGCGCTTCGGCGTCGCCTGGACGATGATCGCCATGATCGCCGCCGGCGCGCTCGCCTTTGTCGGCTTCCACTTCGCGCCGGACTTCTGGATGTGGTTCCCACTACGCATCGTGCTGCACATCGCGCTGACGGTGCTGTTCATCCTGTCGGAATTCTGGATCAGCACCTCGGCGCCGCCGCGCCGGCGCGGCCTGGTGCTCGGCATCTACGCCACCGTGCTGTCGCTCGGCTTCGCCGCCGGGCCATGGATCTTCGCCCATATCGGCAGCACCGGCTTCTTGCCGTTCGGCGTCATCATCGTCCTGGTCGCGCTGGCCGCAATCCCGGTGCTGGCCGCACGGAATGAAAGTCCCACAATCGTGGTTGACGCCGAAACCAGCAACTTCCTGCGCTACATCTGGCTGGTGCCGACAGCGACCGCCGCCGTGCTGGTGTTCGGCGCCGTCGAGACCGGCGGCTTTGCGCTGTTCCCCGTCTATGGCAACCGCATCGGCTATTCCGAGGCGGATGCAGCCCTCCTGCTCACCATGATCGGCCTCGGCAACGTGCTGTTGCAGATCCCTATCGGCATGATCAGCGACCGCGTCTCAGACCGCCGCTATCTGCTTTTGGCCTGCGCCACGGTCGGATTTGCCGGCACCATCTTCATGCCGTTCTTCGCCGGCAATTGGCACCTGATGGCGGCGCTTCTGTTCGTCTGGGGCGGCGTGGTGGCCGCCATGTACACGATCGGCCTTGCCCATCTGGGCTCGCAGCTCTCCGGCCATGAACTGGCCTCGGCCAACGCCGCCTTCGTGCTCTGCTACGGCGTCGGCATGGTGCTTGGCCCGCAGGCGATCGGCATCGGCATGGATGCCTTCGGGCCCTCCGGCTTCGGCTGGTCGCTCGGCCTGTTCTTTGCCGCCTATATCGCCTTGGTCAGCGCCAGGCTGATCCGCAAGATCTGGTAGCCTGTCCGTCGCCAGCCTGCGCAATCCTGACGGGATGTCGCCGCTGCTGACAGAACCGTGTCAGGAGACCTCAGCTAAAAGGGTGTCCCAAAAAACCCGAGTTTGAGGATACGGCGATGATCGACAGCGGCTTTGAAACCACATCTCTGCGCATGACGCTTCTGCTGCTTGTCAGCTTCCAGGCCCCGGCAGCCGATGTCGACCGCATCATGGACGCCGTGGTCGCGATCGCGCCGCTGGCAATGGGCAAATACGACCGCAACGCCTATCAAACGGCGCACGGCATCGAACGCTACCGACCGCTGGAAGGTGCAGCCGCCGGGGTCGAAACCGAACTGCGCCGCCGCCCCGGCACCGTCGAGGTCTCGTTCGAGTTGCCCGACGACCAGGTGCTCGCCGCCCGCGTCGTCGAGGCGATTTTCCAGGCGCATTCCTACCAGGAGCCGGTGATCCGCATCCAGCCAATCCTCGCCAGCCGCTCCAAGGGCCTGGACGACCGCGCCAATCCGAATCGCTGGTGGAACACGACCGGGGACTGGAAGAAAGCGCTTCCAGTTAAGGAAGAAGCCTAGAAATCCGGCCCCGCTGAGGGCGAGCAACAGCGACCTTACCTTCTCTCCTTGTGGGGTGAGAAGCGGCCTCGTAGCGGACGAAAAGCCAATTGCTTGGCTTTTCAAGATTCGAACGCCCTGAGCCTCAGCCTCCATCGAGCCGGTGATAAAACCGGACACCCATGTGCTACCTAATCCGGACAACTCATGTGCTTACGACATGGCAAGGCGTCGGGCTTGACTTTCCGGGCACGTTCTTTATGTGTCGCGCCAAGTTTCCCGCGTCCGGGTGTTTTCCCCCGCTCCAGCGGCCAAAACCCCACGAACATAACGGACTGATACAATGGCCAAAGCCGCAAACATCAAGATCAAGCTTCTGTCGACCGCCGACACCGGTTTCTTCTACGTGACCAGCAAGAACAGCCGTACCAAGACCGACAAGCTGTCGTTCCGCAAATACGACCCGGTCGCCAAGAAGCATGTCGAGTTCAAGGAAACCAAGATCAAGTAATCTGGTTTTCATACGCTCTGTCAAAAGCGCCGCCCCTTCGGGCGGCGTTTTTGATTCAAGGCCCCGAAAGCCAGAACCCTCCGCTGTTTGGCGCGAAGTGCTCATCTCATTTTTTGGCAAAAAAGGGGGCCGGTCGGCGTATGGCAGCGGTACGAGGAGGCCACTATGTGCCAGCGCCGGCCGGCCGACCCCACGGACCCAGGAGATGCGGCGGACCTGAGCATCATGGGGTATTCGGCGAAGCGATGCGGCTGTCTACCCTCGTGCCCGCATCGCCCTTGTTCTTGCACCGCACATTTGCGCAACAATGTTTGAAAATCAATAGTTTCTTAACCAAGCCTGCCGAATCGCTTGGATTAAGGTAAATTCCTAACCCTGTCCGATTGACTGCATAATCGGTGTTCTAGCCTACGCTGCCTTGGCGACGACCCGGTTGCGGCCGCCACTTTTGGCTTCGTAGAGCGCCACGTCGGCACGTTTCATCAAAGCCGCGACCGTGTCCGCGCCCTTCAGAACCGATGACACGCCGACGCTGACCGTGACTTCGATCGCCTTGCCTTCAGGGCCGATGGCAAAGGGCAGCTGGGCGATTTCGGCGCGAATGCGCTCGGCAACCTTCTCCGCCACCGCGCCGTCCGTGTCCGGCATCACAACGACGAATTCCTCGCCGCCGAAGCGGCAGGCAAGGTCGATGCCCCTGACGTTCTTGCGCAGCCGCCTTGCGAACTCGCGCAGCACATCGTCGCCGCCGTCATGGCCATGCGAGTCATTGACGGTCTTGAAGCGGTCGAGATCGGTGATCATCACAGACAGAGGCCGCCGCCGCGCCACGGCGCGGTCGAACAGCGTCTGCAAATGGCTGTCGAGGTAGCGGCGGTTGTGCAGCCCGGTCAATGCGTCGGTCACCGCCATCTCTATGGTCTGGGTGACGCTGGCGCGCAGCTGGTCATTGTAGCGCTTGCGGCGCACCTGCGTGCGCAGCCGCGCCGTCAGCTCCTGCTGGTCGATCGGCCGCATCAGATAGTCGTTGATGCCGAGTTCGAGGCCTCTGATGATGCGGCCCTCCTCGCCTTCGTCGGCAATCAGGATGATCGGCAGGAAGCGGGTGCGGTCGAGCGAACGCAATTGCGAACACAACCGCAGCGGATCGAAATCGGTAAAACCGGTCGAGATCAGCACGCACTCATAGGGCGCCTCGGCGGCCTGGAAGAAGCCGGCATGCGGATCGGTGGCAATGTCGAGCTCGGCGCTGCCGCGCAGCATGTTCTGGATGCGCTCAACCGACGATTTGCGCTCGTCGATCAACAGCACCTTCGGCGTGGCGTCCTCCGACGCGAAGCTGCGGCTCAACAGCGCCTCGATGCCGATGTTGCGGGTGGTCGATGCGCGCAGCCGCAGCTCGTCGGTCAGCGACTTCAGCCTGACCAGGCTCTTCACTCGCGTCATCAGTTGCAGATCGTTGACCGGCTTGGTGAGAAAGTCGTCGGCGCCTGCCTCGAGGCCGCGCACCCGGTCGGCAACATGGCCCAGCGCGGTCACCATGACCACCGGTATATGCGCGGTCGCCGGATCGCTTTTCAGCCGCTTGCAGACCTCGAACCCGTCCATGCCGGGCATCATCACGTCGAGCAGCACGACATCGACCTTGCCGTTTTCGCAGGTCTCGATCGCGTCCGGCCCGTTGGAGGCCGTCAACACCTCGAAATATTCGGCCAGCAGCCGAACCTCGAGAAGTTTGACATTGGCAGGGATGTCGTCGACGACGAGGATCCGCGCGGTCATGTCACAAGGCTCCGGCTGAAGGCATCAGGCATCACCGAGATAGGATTTGATGGTCTCGATGAAACGCGGCACCGAGATCGGCTTGGAGATGTAGGCCTCGCAACCGCCCTGGCGAATGCGTTCCTCGTCGCCCTTCATGGCGAAGGCGGTGACGGCGATGACCGGAATGGAATGGAGGTCGTCGTCCTCCTTCAGCCATTTCGTCACTTCCAGCCCCGACACTTCGGGCAGCTGGATGTCCATCAGGATCAGGTCGGGCCTGTGCTGGCGCGCCAGATCGAGCGCCTCGAGCCCGTTGCGCGTGCGCACCGTTTCATAACCGCTGGCTTCGATGAGGTCGCGAAAGAGCTTCATATTGAGCTCGTTGTCCTCGACGATCATGACCTTCTTAGGCATCGATTTCCCGTCCCGGCCAGGCTTCTGCCCGAAGCCCTGCCGCTATGCGCCCTTGTCGAAGCACACCAAACCCTCGCTCACCCTTAAGGCAATATGATTGACGAAATGGAAACCCGAAGCGGCAAAAGCCATTCGGATTCCACCTCGAAAACCACATTGGATCGGGGCTGTGGCTTGCCGCAGGCGACGCTTGCGATTACTGCGGAAAAGAGACTCATTTCCGCAACGAGAAGGTAGTGATGGCAAACGCAGCGTCAATGCGCGAGGAAGCGGAAACCATTGCCGTGAAGGCACTGGGCTTCGTCGCCGCCGACCCCGAACTCCTGCCGCGCTTCCTGGCCATCACCGGCATCGAGGCGTCCGCCATCCGCCGCGCCGCGGCCGAACCGGGATTCCTTGCCGGCGTGCTGCAGTTCATCCTCGCCCACGAGCCGACCTTGCTGCGCTTTGCCGAGGAAACCGGCACCCCGCCTGCCTCAGTCGGCAAGGCGTTGCGCGCGCTGCCTCTTGGCGGCGACGACCATGAGCATTCGATATGAGCGACGATCCCGAGACGGCACGCCAGATCGCCGAACTTGCAGCCGACGACCGGCCTCTGCTGATCCTCGATGTCGACGATGTCGTGCTCGAATTCATCCGGCCGTTTCCGCATTTCCTGAAATCGCGCGGCTTCGGCCTGACGCTGGCCTCGTTCCGTCTCACCGGCAACATTGCCGAAACGGCGAGCGGCCGGTTGATCGAACAGCCGGAGGTGACGGCACTTCTCGGAGATTTCTTCGATACGCAGGCCGACTGGCAGAGCGTCACCGACGGTGCCGAACAAGCGCTTGCCAGCCTCGGCGACCGCGCCGAGATCGTCCTTTTGACCGCCATGCCGCATCGGCATCGCGCGGCGCGCCGCGCTCATCTCGATGCGCTCGGGCTGCCCTATCCGCTGTTGACCACCGAGATGGCCAAGGGACCGGCGGTGGCCAAGTTGCGTGGTAGCAAGGGCCGGCCGGTGGTCTTTGTCGACGACCAGCCCGCCAACCTCATCTCGGCACGCAACTCGGTTGCCGACGCCCATCTCTTCCACCTGATGGCCGACAATTCGCTGCGCGCCTTCCTGCCGCCGGTGCCGGACGACGTCATCTCCGTCGAGGACTGGCACGAGGCCGCGCCGAAGATCGCAAGCGCGCTCGGGCTCTGAGTTAGTCGCCTCTGAGTCCAGCGCTCAGGGCTTCGTTGCTGTCCCAGGGCTCGCATCCTGATCGGTGTTGTCTTCCACGACCGGATCAGGCCCCTTCAGCATGGCGCCGTTGACCGTCACCGACCCGTCGTGCCTGGCGTTGATCACCCATTCGATACGACCGCCCGGCAGCGTCTTGGCGAATCCCTTGATGGCCAGCGCGCCGGTAAAAGCCTGCGAGGCCTGCGGGTCCGTCTTCGCCGCCTCCTGCAGGCTTGCCACGATCTTGTCGTAGCCGGTCACGTCGATCGTCACGTTGGCATCGGGCTTCTTGTCGGGGAAGGTCATTTCGCCTTCCATGGCGACCTCAATGTCACCATTCTTGACCGTGCTGTGTCCAAGCACGAACTTTGGTGTCTTGGCCAAGAAATCGGCGGAAATCTCATCGCCGAAATCTGCCGGAAGCGGTGGATCCTTACTGAAATCGAGGGTTTCTATGGTTTTCCGAGCCATACTGTCGAGATCGATGTTGGCGCCGCCGAAATTCAGGTCGAGATCCGTCGGCAGCAACGCAACGGTCCAACTGGGCAGCATCTGCTGCGGTATTGTCAGGCCGGAAACCTTGAATGCGTAGCTGATCTTGCCGTCCTTGGTGATGCCGTCCATGCCGACAACGGTGTTCAGCTGCGCCGCGCCGAAATTGCCGGCATATGTTTCAATGGCAAGGTTTTTGAATGCGTAGGTCCCATCGATCCGTTCCCATAGCGGCAGCGCACCGAGCAGAAGCGTTTTGAACTCTGCTTGATCGGCCTTCAGCCGGGCCTCGTCCTCATGGGCGACGGCGAACGCCAAAAGATCCAGAAGCGGCTTGGTCTGAATGGCCTTAGCGGTCACGTTCACAGCGAGCTCCGGTGCCCGGAGCGCTGCGATTGACCGGTCATCGATTTTGACCGTTTCGACGAAGTCCGCCATCGCCTGTGTGAAATTAAGATCGACGCCGCCGTTAGCCGACTTGCTGGCGTCAAATTTGGAAGAGCCCAGCCCCACGCTCAAATTGGTCAATTGACTGACTTGGCGCGACGTCATCGTCATGCCCGCAATCGAACTGGTGCCACTGGTAAATGCCGCCAGTTTCGGGTCATAGACGCCCGTGAACTTGCCATCCTTGACAACGATTTGCCCGGTGTTCAGGCCATTTGGGCCATTTACCTCGATGGACCCAGTCGTAGAGAAATCCGAGGCGACATCCCAGCCTCCGTCGCTGCGCGGTTTGACCCGCAGCGTGACGGGCGGGAAATCGAACCGCTTCAGATCCTGCTTCGGCATCTTCGCCACAAGCGCCTTCACATCGAAGGTGATCTTGTAGGCACCCTCCTCGGCTGAGATCTTCAAAATGCCTTCATTGAGCGCCTGTTTGCCGACATAGCGAGAGAGCTCATCGGAAAGTTGCTTGGCACCTTGGGCATCGACAGCCTGGCCAAAGGCAGGAGCGCTGAGGGCGAGAAGGAAAGCAAGCGGCAAGACACGGTTCACAAAATTCTCCATTTGACCAAAAAGGAACGCTTCGTTCGTCTGCTATGAAACCAACCTACAGTTTCCACAGGACATCAACAAACGCCGACGGGTAATTAGACTACAGCACAAGCCGCATCAGCGGCCGGCCGGCCTTGCGTTCGAGGAGCCGCTCGAAGCCGGCCTTTTCGAACACACGCGACGAGCCGACGAATAGCCCGATCGAACGCGAATCGCGCGACACGTCGATCGGACACGCCTCGACCAGCCGCGCCTTGTTCTGGCGGGCAAAAGCGATGCCGCCCTCGACCAGGCGGTGGCTGACGCCCCGGCCGCGCGCGCTGGCGCGGATGAAGAAGCAGGAGATGGCCCAGACGCCGGGATCTACGGCGTCGGTTGGATCGACCGGCGCCGAGCCCCTGCCCCGATTGTTCCATTCGGGCACGTCGGCGCGCGGGCCGATCTGCATCCAGCCGACCGCTATGCCGTCCTCGAAAGCCAAAAGCCCCGGCGGCGGCCCTGCCTCGATGCGCGCCTTGATATGATCCTTGTTGCGCTGTTTGTCGCTGGCCCGCCGGACCGCCGGCGCCATCCGGAAATGCGTGCACCAGCACCCGTAACAGGCGCCCTGCTTGCCGAAAAGATCCTCGAAATCCGCCCACAGGTCGGGCGCCAGCGGCGCTATGGTCGTGCTCATGAGTTATCTCCCGGCTAACCGCTTGTGGCGGCTTCCGTCCTGACGTACCATTGCATCTGTTCTCTTTATGTTCGCAGCGATGGCGGCCCCTGTCAACAATCCCGAGCACGGTTTTTGCCGCGACTGCCTGACCTTTCAGCGCAGCGATACCAGGCGCTGTGAGCGTTGCGGCAGCCCTCGACTCACCCGCCATCCCGAGCTCTACCAGCTGCATCTGGCGCATATCGATTGCGACGCCTTCTATGCGGCGATCGAAAAGCGCGACAATCCGGCGCTGAAGGACAAGCCGCTGATCATCGGCGGCGGCAAGCGCGGCGTCGTCTCCACCGCCTGCTACATCGCCCGCATCAAGGGGGTGCGCTCGGCAATGCCGATGTTCAAGGCGCTCGAAGCCTGTCCGGAAGCGGTTGTCATCCCGCCCAATATGGAGAAATACGTCCGCGTCGGCCGCGAGGTCCGCGCGCTGATGCAGGCGCTGACGCCGCTGGTCGAGCCACTCTCCATCGACGAGGCGTTTCTCGACCTCGCCGGCACCGAGCGCCTGCACGGCATGCCGCCGGCAGTGGTGCTGGCACGCTTTGCGCAGACCGTCGAAAAGGAAATCGGCATCACCGTTTCGGCCGGCCTTTCCTACTGCAAGTTCCTGGCCAAGGTTGCCTCCGATTTCCGCAAGCCGCGCGGCTTTTCGGTGATCGGCGAAGCCGAGGCGCTGGGTTTCCTGGCCGAACAGCCGGTGACGCTGATCTGGGGCGTCGGCAAGGCTTTTGCCGCAACGCTAGAACGCGACGGCATCCGCAGCATCGCCCAGTTGCAGCGCATGGAGCGCGCCGATCTTATGCGCCGCTATGGCGTGATGGGCACCCGGCTCTACCATCTCTCGCGCGGCCAGGACGACCGCCGTGTCGATCCCGACCAGGATGCGAAAAGTGTGTCGGCCGAAACCACTTTCGACACCGACATAGCTGAAATGGGCGAACTGGTTCCAGTGCTGAGGGGATTGTCGGAAAAGGTCTCGGCGCGGCTGAAGAAGTCAGGCATTGCCGGGCGCACCGTGGTGCTGAAGCTGAAGACGCAGGATTTCAAGCTGCGCACCCGCAACCGCCAGCTCGGCGACCCGACAAGGCTGGCCGACCGTATTTTCCAGACCGGGCTCGACCTGTTGCGCAAGGAGGCGGACGGGACAAAGTACCGGCTGCTCGGCATCGGTGTCAGCGATCTCTCGGATGACGAGAAGGCCGATCCGCCCGATCTCGTCGACGTCGGCTCGCGCAAGCGCGCCATGGCCGAAAGCGCCATCGATACGCTGCGCGACAAGTTCGGCAAGAAGGCGGTGGAAACCGGCTACACCTTCGGTAAAGGCCGCAACGCCAACCCGCCGGAGCCGATCGAGGAGTGAGACGGCTTAGATACGCTTGAGATCGATGCGGCTCGTCACCACGTTGTTGCCGGTTTTCGGATCGACGTCGGTAACGGTCAACCGCATTCCGTCGCCGCTGGTTTTCTCGACCGTCAACCGCGCCTTGCGATCGCCATTGACCTCCGCCGCCCAGCGAATGCCGAGAC
>NZ_JAMYVE010000004.1:0-416349 GCF_040323695.1 Mesorhizobium sp. M0030
TCGCGGTCGTCGTCACCGACGCCGACGGCGACAGCGCTCCAGCCGGCAATCTCGTCATCACCATCGTCGACGACGTGCCGACCGCGACGAATGACACCTGGGGGCCAACGATCACCGGTGCGACGGTCCTCACCGGCCTCCTGACCAATGACAAGTTTGGCGCCGATGGCGTCGACACCGACAACAATCCGGTCAGCGGCCAGGTGACCGCCACCAACGGTGCTCACGGCACCGTCACCTACAACAACGATGGAACGTTCACCTACACGCCGACGGGCATCTATATCGGCTCGGACTCTTTCACATACACGATCAAAGACGGTGACGGCGACACTTCGACGGCCACGGTGACCCTGAATGTGCAGACCAACACCGTTCCATCGGGTGGCGGGACAGCGTCGTTGACATTGAACGAAGCCGCGCTCGACACTACGCTCGATGCCTCGGCGCCCGCGGATCTCCAAGCTGGGGCCGTGACCGGCACCAATCCGAGCAGTCGCGGCGAGACGGCGCAAGCAATCAGCGGCATCACCTTCACCACGACCGGCGAAGCCATTAATGTTGCATTCGCCAACCCGACCGGCGATCCAAACTGGGTGGCGCCGACTGTTTCTGGCCTAGCCTCTGGATACACAATCAGCTGGGCGCTCGTCGGCAACCAACTCGTCGGCAGTCTGATACAAACGGCCGGCAGCGTGAACCTCGGCGCATTCGTCTATCTGGCGCTGTCAAACACAAGCGCCGGCGCCAACAGTTCGTTGACACCCGTCGTTACCGCGACACTGACCGACCAGCTCCAGCATCTTGCCGGCTCGGGCAACGTCACCATCAACGGGCTTCAGGTGGTGGCAACCGACACCAGCGGTGATCATGTTTCCGGATCGGTCAATCTGACGGTCCTGGACGACGTTCCGCTGCCATTCAAGCCGGATGGCATCTTCGTGGAAAACACCACGCATACGGTGCTGACGGAGAGCATCAATTTTGCCGCGAGCGCCGGTGCTGACGGCGTTGGCAATGTCGTGTTCAACGTGACCGAAGGCGCGGCCGTCACATCAGGCAGCACAAACATATTCCTGAATGGCGAGCAGGTCTTCTTCCACGTCGTCGATACGCATACTGTGGAGGGACGGACCTCGGCCGCGAACGGCAGCGACCTCGCTTTCACGGCGACCCTGAACCCGGCGACAGATACTTGGACATACACCCAGGCCGCGACGATGTTTGCCGGCAACCAGTTCAATACGGCGAACTTCTCGCCAAGCGGCGGCAACAACCAAGCGATTGTCCTGGACTCCATCGGCTCAACCAGCGACCTGCTTGCAACCGCCAACAGCCCCAATTTCGTGAACACCAGCACAGGCAGTTGGGGCGTCGATGGCGGAAACAGCATCAGCCCTGGTGAGAAGATCCGCTTCGATTTCGTCAGCAATGCAACCACCGACGGCACCATCGCCGGAACCCCCGCGGGCATCGGGGCGGGAACCCACTATACGGATCACTACGAGGTGGCTAGCTATACACAGGGGATTGGCAATGTCTCGGGACCGGGCCTGGTTTCGATAACGATCCGCCCGGTCAACGCCGACTATGATAACACCTACATAGGTGATGTTACCGGCGAAAGCACGGCCCTCGGCGCCTTGGTCACTGTCGTCAACGGCTCCGGCGGAGCTACTCCGACCGCAACGAACAATGGGGACGGAACGTGGACGATCACCGGTCTCGCGCAAGGCGACACCTTTACCGTGGTTGCAAATTCGGACCCGTTCAGCGCAATCGAAATTTCGGCCAATGTAGGCTCGAATGACTTCAAGCTAGGCCCGGTCACCTACACGACCGCCAACGCCGTCACACCGTTCGACATCTCGATCCCGGTCACGGCGACCGACGGTGACGGCGACCCAATTGCCGGGTCAGTGACGGCACACCTTTCGCCCGATCTCAGCACCTGGCAAGGAACTTCGGGCGTGGACACTCACACCACGACCGCGACAGAAACCACGCTGCTCGGCGAGGACGGTAACGACACCCTCAATGGACTCAATCTCCAGGCTGATATCCTCTCCGGCGGACGCGGCGATGATACCTTGTCGGGCAACTCCGGTAACGACACGCTTTACGGCGGCTCGGGAGCGGACATATTGTTCGGCGGCGACGGCAACGACCTGCTGATCGGCGGTTCCGGTCAGGACACGCTCACCGGTGGTATAGGCGTCGATACGTTCAAGCTCGAGCACCTCGACATCAAAGATCTTATCGCTGACTACAGCGGTGTCGGCGGCCATGGCGACATCATCGACCTTACCTCACTGTTCGATACAGCCGCCGGAGGGGCCAATGTCGGCGACTTCGTGAACTACAATGCGGGAACGAACACTCTCAGCGTCGACGCCGACGGTTTGGCCAACGGCGCCAATTTCGTGGACGTGGCCACCTTGACGAACGCACCCGTCGCCAACACGATCACCCTGCTCTACGATGACGGAGTGACGCAGCATACGACAACGGCAAACGTGGTCTAGGAGCATGGTGCGGGGCCACGCGACTATGCTATGTATTAGAGATTAGGAATACAGAGGGGATCTCATCATGAAACGTTCCGTAAGACTGTTGGTTTCCGCTGCGACGCTGTTTCTGGCAGTCGGATCGACGGGCTATGCCGCCGACATCATCGACGGGCCGGTGGCCGACTATTGCCGGACCGTCGGCACATCGAACCTGGTGTTGAACGACAACATCGTCGATCTCAAGGTCCAGGTGGTCAAGCTGATGGACGAGTCGGTGGCCGTCGCCAACAGCTCGGAATGGATCAATTCGTCCCGCCCCGCCTTCGTCTGGGCGTCGGAAGCCAAGGTCGCCTGCGGCATGGCCTATGGCTACCTCAAGACGAACTACAAGGACGAGGACACGCTCAACAAGTGCGAGTGCTTCCACGACCGCATGGTCGAGTACATGAACTGACCGAAAGGGATCAAGTCGCGCCGACAGGCTGACGATGATCGCCCGTGGAAGATTGTCGAGAGCGATTGCCGGAGCGATCGCACTGGCCGTTTTTGCCCCTGAAGCCCGTGCCAACTGGCTGGAACGACCTGCCCTCGAGCAGCAAGCTCCGTCCGGCTTGACGCGGCCGGTTCGCTGCGATGTCGCTCCGGAATGGACGCGCGAGACATTCAAGGCGTTCGCGACGTGCCAGGCATCGCTCTACGGCCTGGAGCCGGTGCTGGCGCATGCGGTGATGGAGATCGAAAGCGGATTCGATCCCGATGTGCACGGCGCCGATGGTGAAGTCGGGTTGATGCAGGTGATGCCGGCGACGGCGCGAATGCTCGGCTTTCGCGGTTCGCTCGACGAACTCGCGGTCCCTGCGACCAACATCGCGCTCGGCGTCAGATATCTGGCGCAGGCAAACAGCCTTGCCGCAGGCGATCTCTGCACCACCGTCATGAAGTATCGCGCCGGGCACGGTGAAACCCGGTTCTCCGAACTTTCGGTCCGCTACTGCCGGCATGCGCGCGCAATCCTGGCGAGAGAAGGTTTTGCGGTGGCCGGCCCGCTACCGGTGGCGACGTTCGGATTCTCCGCATTCCCGACAGCAGGAGACGATGGTGCCCCTGCCCCGGCGAGGCGGATTTGTGTGCGCCGACTGTTCGTGCCGGGCCCGCGATACATGAAATGCACGGACTATCGAAGCGCCGGGCAAGCCAGAATGATCAAGGCGCTCCGGGCAAGACTTTTCGACGGCTGAGCCATAATCCAGCAATTGCAAAGACGGCGAGGCAAGTCTGCCGTAAGATGAACGGATGAGACCGGGACAAATACCCGGCGGGATATGAGGGAGGCATCATGGATTCTGGCCGGCAGCGACACGGTTCGTGGACGTGGGCGATCGTCTTTGCGTTCGCGGGCATAGTGTCGGGCTGCCAGTCGAAAGGCAGCGTCTCGGACGCGCTCGACCCGGCGGCGATCGCCGCACCTGGAGCGCCGGTCACCGGCGCCGTTGCCGGTCCCGCCCAGGCGACGCAATCGCTCGGCACCGGGTCGACGAAGGTCACGATGCTGCTGCCTTTGTCGGCCCCGGGCAGCGCCGGCGAAAACGGCCGGAAGATGCTCGATGCGACCAAGCTGGCAATGGCCGACCTTGGCAGCGCACTGCTCACGGTCACGGTCGAGGACACCAAGGGCGACAGCGCGCACGCCAGCGAATTGGCTGTGAAGGCGATCACCACTGGAACCAAGATCGTCATCGGCCCGGTCGAACTCGCGGCCGCGCAGCACATAGCCAAGCTGTCGGGATCGAAGCGGCCGCCGGTGCTGGCGTTGGCCGACAATTTCGCTGGCGGCCCAGGCGTCTATGCGGTCCGCCTCAACGAGGCCGACAGCGCGGCCGCGGGCGCAGCCGGCCTGGCGGCCAAAGGCAGCAAGAAGTTCGTGTTGCTCGTTGCGGCAGGAGCGAATGCCGGCGCGGTTGAAAAGCGGGTCGCCAACAGCCTCAGCATCTATGGCGCGACGCTCGCCGTCACCATTCCGTATCCGGCCGGCGATGGCGGCACCAAAGTGGTCAATGATATGGGCTCGCTGGTCGAGGCTCCCGATGCCATCATCATCGCCAGCGGCGACGACAATCCGGCGCAGATCCTTGCGGCGCTCAAAACGAAAGGCATCCCTGGAAAAGCAATTGCCGTCGTTGGAACCAACCGCTGGCTGGAACATCCGATGGAGCCGCTGTTTGAAGGCTCCTACATCGCCACGCTCGACCCAACCGAAACCGGCCCGATCGCCGACCGCTTCAAGACGACCTACAATTATCCAGCCGACGCCAATGTCGCCTACGCCTATGATATGGTCGCCCTGACAGCAGGAATTGCAAGTTCGGCCGGGCCTGACGGCTTCAGCAAGCAGGTGCTCGAAAATCGGAGCGGATTTCGCGGATCGACCGGCCTGTTCCGGTTTCGGGCGGATGGCTCCAGTGAGCGATCCATGCCCTTCTACCAGGTTCGAAAAGGCGCACTCAAGCTGGTCGCCAAATCGACATCGGGGTATTGAGGGGCAAGGAACCTTGCTTGAGTTGATGGGCTGGCTGAGGCACAATCGCTTGATAGCGCTCGGAAGCCTGCTCCTCCTGGCCGGGGTCTTGTTGATCATCCGGGCCGCCGATCTGCTTCCCATCGATCGGCCGATACCAGCGTCGCGTCAATCCATCGACGATAGCCAGCCACTGCGACCAGTTGCGACCGTCGCCAATACGCCATGGCGAGGACGGGCACGCAAGATTGCTCAGGACCTTATCGCGCCGCCACAGCTTGATCCGGCGCAAATCGAACGGGTCGAGCCGCGCCTGCCGCTCAGCGACCTTGGTCTGGCTTCGCCTGCAGGGATGCGGATGCCAAAGCATTGGAAAGAGGTCCTGCTGTACCAACCGGTTGCCACCTCGTCGGCAACCTTCGAATCGATGGGGCGCAAGGTAGCCATCAGCGGGATCCAAGGCATTGACCTGGATGAGACCTGTTCCTTTCGTGGCATCGCCTGGCCTTGCGGCCAGCGTGCGCGCGCGACGTTCAATTCCTGGCTGCGCGGCCGGGCGCTGAAATGCGTCGTGCCGCCGGAAATCGATCGTTTTGCCATTGCGGCACCGTGCAGCTTGGGCAAGCAGGATGTCGGCGCGTGGCTTGTTTCCAATGGCTGGGCGACGGCCCTGGCGAGTGGCATCTATGGCAAGGCGGAGGCAGTGGCCAGAGACGCGCAGATGGGGATATTCGGCCCGCCGCAATAGCCGATAATTCGGTGTCGTTGCTTTTGCCGCCGTAGCCTTGCTTTTGAAGGGCTGATTTCGGGCCGATGGTAGGTGATTGCGCCATTACTAAAATTGTATGTTTCCTCGAAACTGAAAGTGCAGCACCTTGGCCTTATGACAGCCGATCAGGCGGGAGATTGGCTAATGATGACACCAATGGCGAATAGCTCGCCCCGGCAATGGAAAGATATCGCATGGCTGACTGCCCTGGGATCGGCGGGAATTCTGCTCCTCTCGGTTGGCCTAAATTATCTGCTTCTGTTCTCGGAAGCCTTGACGCCCTTCGGCCGCAGCATGGTCACAGCGATCCTGTTGCCGGTCATCGTCGGTGGCCCACTTTTCCTGTTCATTGGACTGCAGCGGACCGAGCTCGTCCGTTATCGAAGAGAACTCAACAAGTCGGCGACCTTTGACAGCCTGACAGGCTGCCTCAACCGGACAGTCTTCACGTCGATGGTCGAAAGGAGAGCAACCAGGCCGGAATCGTCTGGTCCAAGATCTGGCGCCTTCCTGGTCATTCATCCCGAACACATCAGGTCCATCAATCTGCGCTTCGGCCTTGGCTGGGGTGACGAAGCCTTGCGGCTCATAGCCTCGACCATCCAGTCATCGGTACGCAAGGAAGATCTGGTGGGCCGGATCGGAACCTCCATGTTCGGGGTCTTTCTGCCCGGTGCGACAGAAGACGACGCCAGGGAGATCGGCGACCGTATCCGGGCGCGCGTGGCCCAAGCCTATTTCGCGCCAAAAGGAACCGCGGACACGCTGACCATCAGCGTCGGCGGCGTGGTGTTTGAAAACGAGTTGGAATTCGAGGACATGTTCCGATCGGCGGAATCGCTGTTATCCGGCGTCGAACGCCAGCCCGGATTTCAATTGTCGCACCTCCACAACTAGCTGAAACAAGTCGTTGCCGGAGGAACACCGCCGCAAATGTCTTGCCGCACGGCTGCGGCAGCGATCATCTTGGCCCTTGTTGCCAAACCGGACGATTGACCCATGGGCGGTTTCAACCCGTGGGAGGTCTGGTTCCTGACGGTGCTGACGGCATCGCCGCGCATCGCTGGCAGTATTTGCCGGACCGACCAAGTTCTGGTTGCCGCTGGTTGCAGCAACCTTGATCGCCTTGATGGCCGGCTATCGGACCATGCTGCTGCCGCCGAACTCTTGACAGGTCGAGACACCCGCCGCGCGATTAGCATCAGGTTCGGCGCTCAGGGTACGAGCGACAAAGCTTGAGGCACACAGATGCTGGATCCCCACGGCTCTCTCTTCATCGGTGGGGATCACAAGCGCGTCGACGTCGGAACCAGCAAGGCTGATGACCTCGTCGCCTCGCCCATTCAGCTTGTGGTCGATATTAACCGCAAGCCAGCGGCCACAGCCCCGGCCCTCTCTCGAATATATGGCGCGTTTTGGCCTATGCCTGCCTTGAACACCAGCGTGTCCAGTCCGCCTATCGCAGCGGCCAGCGACCCGATCTCGCGTGCGATACGATAGACGAAGAGATCGACTGCTTCGGCGGCAAGAGGATCATCGGAGTCGATTAGCGTCCGCATATCACCGGATATCCCTGACACTCCGAGCAGGCCGGATTGCTCGTAGAGAAGGGTGACCAATCGTCCGTCTCCAGCTTCCGGTCATTCAGCAAATGGAGGGTGACGCCAGGATTGAGCGCGCCGCAACGCGTGCTCATGACGAGGCCGTCCAATGTCGAAAACCCAACACTTATTCCAGCATTCATGGCGCACAGACTGGCACCGCTGCCGAGATGGGCGACGATCACCTTGCCGCCAGCTGCGGGTCCGTAGCGGGTCCGAAGCTGCGAAGCGATATGGCTATAGGAAAGCCCGTGAAACCCATAGGAAATGCCGGCATCGGTCATCGCATGCGGAAGGCCATAGATCTTGGCGATCCGAGGCCGAGCGTATTCTTATGGATGACGATCTGGATGCGCCCAGGTAGTCGTCTTCATACGTGTCCTCGCCATACGGAGTTCAGAACCCGCCTAATTGCACGTGGTTGCCGCCGATTACCGCACGCATGGTTGCAGGTTCTTTCGAGACCGGGAGGCTTGAGCTACTGTGACAGGCGCCAACGAAAGACCGACAAATTGACGAACAGGCCCAAAGCCATTTCGCTCGAGCGGAAAGACTTTAGCCGATAATGCTCAATTCAAACTTTAAGAATTAAGCGTAATCCATTGATGTAGTAAGTTTGTAGGCCCGGAGGGTCAGCGTTTTCTACAGGAAAGCGTGATAAAGCAGCAAACACACTATCATAGAAACGGCGCTGCCTAGCAGCTGGTCTGCCGTCAGGCCGGAAAAATAGACAAGATGAAACGCCACCAACGCTCTACCAATCACGGTTCGGAACACTGCCGAAATGACCGTTAGACGGCGCTAATGTTCCGGTCTGGACTCGCTACCGCTTTGGAAGCATTCTGCACTCGGGGGAGAGGGCGTGGGCAAAGTCCAGCGTCATCAAGGTGCGGATCAGGCCGACCGCTGGCGCAAGAACGCAAAGGGGCGGTGGATGTGGCGACGGCAATATCTGCCGGCGCTGGTGATGGTTCCCTGACCGGCTCATCCCAGCTGGCTGGCTGAGTGGCACCCGCACGGCCGGCGCGGGGAGCTGCGATATCAAGGGCAACATTTCCACCAGTACCGATGAGCGATTTATCACGTTCCAGGGCAGGAGCATTACTGGAAGACGACGATCAGTTTCAGTACAGCGAGCGCTGGCTGTGCAGCGAGGCAGAGGCATGGGCCGCCGGCTGGCGCAAAGCAAGGCGGTAGCGCGGTAGCCACCACCATGTGCAGGCCAACCAGCCCGTCATCATGGTCCGAACCTGATCGCACCCGCCGACCTTGGTCTCAACGTCGTTGATTGGCACTGCCACGCGGCTTTCCTTCATTCGCATGGTTCGCAGACACTAGCATGATCGCATACTCTCATCATCCGGCGTCGTCTCCCTCACAAAGCAGCGCCGGTAAGGCTCGGCGCCCTTCTTGTTTGTCCCGTGTGCCAAAGGAGGTCGCCGGGCCTGCCGTTGCTCATCTTTGCGGGTTGCTCCTGATGGCTCCGCTTGGCGCCGTGGCCCTGCGTCTTCCTTTGGGTAAGGCCGGCGAGGCGCTTGTCAGACGGCCTGGCATGTAGAATTATGGTCCTCGTTGCGGCGACGCCCTCAATGGAGAGCGCCAATGGCCAGAACAAACCTTCCGAACAGCTTTCCCGGGCTGAAATCGAGCGCTTCCTGGCGGCAGCCGAAGCGCTGCACAAGAGCATCGCCGGGCCGCTCCTGGCGTACCACAGGGAGCACTGCCAAGCTCTACCTGAGGCCCATGGACCCCTGTTGAAGTCGATTGAGACGGTCACCGGCCAGAAGGCGCAGTTCATCCGCTGGAACGGGACAGGACCGGCACAGCCCCGGAGAAGCCTCCGGGCTGGTTCTCCTCGCGCAACTCTCGCGCCGCATCACCTCTAAGAGCAGTTCGAAGACGCTTTCGATTTCGCCGTTGATTTGGTCGGCAGGGATGCCAGGCTTCTCGGCCGCTGTCGTCAATTGGTCTGCTAAGTCGCTGGCGGCGATCGGATCGCCCTGCGTCACAATCGCGGCGCGGAGGGGTTTTATTAGCTCCCCCTCATCTTGACGCCGGCGCCGGCTGCTCCAAAGTCTTGGGCATGGCTCGGGGAAGTATCAAAGTTGGCGACGAGGTCGCAGTCACGGCGATTGTGCGCGGCCGGGTGACGCCCGATCGCATAAGCGTGACGATCCCCTCCTACGACTTCCCGCATTCTGTTGTCGATTCGACTTGGAAGGCTGTGATTGGCCAGCATATGGAATTGATCGGCCCTGTCACACGCATCGACGGGGACAAGGTAACCGTCAGCCTCCGGCCATTGGTGACTGTCGACGCCGAGCACGTGCGCCTGGTCGAAAGCAACGTGGCGCTTCCGCGAGCGCGAAAAAGGCCGCTCGTTGACAAAGTTTAACTTGCCTGCCCACCCAAGGAACGGCCAGTGAAACTTTCCCCATCACATCGGCTCTGGTCGCCTCCCGCTAGCTGCCGGCGCGTTGCGATATCGGCGCAGTAGACGGGTCGGCATTTTCCGAACTTTCCGCCATCTCGTCGCGATGACGTTGGCGAAGGCGCTTCAGCAGTTCGCGTGAGGCTTGGATCGCCCTGCGCGATTGATCCATGTTCTGGCGAAACGTGGCGCGTTCCTCCATGGACTTCTGCCACTTCAGCAAGGTGGCCGTAGTCGCAGTAGCGGCTTGAGCGATTTCTATGGGCGTTGCAACCATCGCATCCTCCCAAAAAAGGCAATGGTAAACGCAATCTCTATAGGCCCAACGAAGCCCTTTCTTCAATCAAAAACGACCATACAGCATACGGCAAAATGGCTATTCGGCGGGCCGCTCGACGGCGGCTTCGTCGACCTCGGCTTCCATCTCGTCTTTGACGGTCTTGGTCTTACCAAAACCAGCCATCGCCACACCGTCAAAGCCCTGCAGCCACGCATCGGCATGTTCCTGCCAGTAAGCTGGCGCCTCACGCTCCTTGCCATCCTTGCGCGCTTGGGCGCCGTACATCCAGGCGTAGGTGGCGCGTTCCTGATCTTTCTTAGGCATGGCCATTTGCATCATCCTCCCGGAAATCCAGCAGCCTTGCGTGCCCTAGCTTCTCTTCGCCTTTGAGGGTCTTGACCCAGCCAACCAGTCCGGGCTTCAGCCACTCGGCCTTGTCCTTTTTATGCCCCTTCGGGACCGGGCCGCCAACCTTGCCCTGGACGCGATCCCAAAGCGCTTGCCGCTCATCGGCACTGAAGTTGACGAGTGCGCCGCCTTTATAGAGGCCCTTTTCAGCGATGATCACCTGGGTAGCTTTGCCGCGCTCGCGCTGTGCACCGATGATTTGCATTTCCTTTTCCTCAAAGCACTTGATCTTGCGCCAAGCGCTCGTTTGCCGCTGCGATATGGGCTGCCCTTGAGCTTCGAGACCATGTCTTCTAGCCCGTCTCGTCGACCAGGTGGTAGACGGCGTCACCAGTGCGGCATCGCTCCGCTGAATTGAATGCGCCCGCCGGCAGGGATCATTTCGTGCAGGATCTCGCCGCGATCTTCGGTCGGCATCCCGCGCAGGTCATGATGCGTGGAACCCTGCCGGTTGCTGACCGTTCTCCGTCAATGGAAGCCCCGAACCAACAGAGCCAAACGATCCTCGTGGTTGACGGCGACGTCATCGCCCGATGCGTCATCGCGGACTATCTCCGCCACTGTGGCTACAGGGTGATTGAGGCCCATTTCGCACGTGAGGCGCAACAAGCGTTGAACTATGCGGAGTTCGGTGTCGACACCGTCTTGTGTGACGTTGACCTGCCGGGCAACATGAACGGGTTCCAACTGTCGAAGTGGGTTCGCGAGAACAAGCCCGAGGTCAAAATAGTGCTTTCCGCCGCAGTAGAACGAACTGCGATCGCGGCGGGCGACCTTTGTCAGGAAGGCCCGCACCTTGCGAAGCCGTATGAGCCGGCCAACGTAGTGGACCATATCAGGCGACTGCAGCGTGTTTGGAGCTTACGATCCAGGAACCCTGGTGCAAAGCGCAATTGATCTCTGTCCAGACGCCGAGAGGCTCGTCTGCATACCAATGGTGATTTAGCCCTGCGAACTGGACGCCGCTCAAAGGAAGAACGGCGTATAAGCCGCAGTCCTGCGTGCGGCCGCAACAGTGGACGGTTGTCGCGCGCAGGACGGAGGAAATTCGCCCTCCTGCGCGGGCGGTGAACGGGATACCGTAGGAGCGTCAGCATAGCGCCGGCCACAGGATGGGACGCGGCACCGACTGTCCCCGTCCGGTAGTCCGCATGTTTTGGTCGAAGCCGACCGGCTGAGATCGTGCGCATTTTGGTTCTCGACGGTACGGCCGCTGATCGGCGATGATGCGAGGACCGAGTTGCCTGGAAGAAATCGATCTGGTCTTGCACCTTTTTTGCTTCCTCATTCGCGGGGCAGCTTGTGATTTTCCAGCCTGACAGACCCTCCCCTGTCTATAAGAAATTTCCCGACGCATGAGCGCACGTCCAACACAGTGCGGGCTCCAATGCTCACCGGCTGCGCGAGAATGGTAACCACCTACCTTGAGGGGAGCGCCACGTGCGTAGTCAACGATGCAGGCGCTGCCAACCTCGGCATCCCCGGGAATAGCAGGCTTATAAATGAATATATCGTTGATCAACGCTATCGGCGCAGCCGCCGGGAGATGGACAGACCGCGTTCCAGCTAGGGGTATCGATGTTCCAGGCTAAAGGCATTGGCATGCCCGAATTAGAAAAAAGACCTGAATCCCGTAAAGCAGCAACAAAATGCCGAAAGCTATCCAGAAGCCGGGTCGCGTAAGCAATGCCAGATCTTTTCTTAGCTGCTCCATTCACATCAACTAACATGGCCAAGCGTCGTTCCCGTCCGCTGGGGACAAATTTCAACTAAGCTGATCGTCGCATAATGGCCGCGCCACTGCGGATCGAGACACCTCAGCGCCCCGCATGAGCACGCGCAACTCGATCGGAGGCGCAAGGAGAAAGTTCGGAACGGTTCCAAGAACCCCAAGCAAATTGAGCGCCGCAGCGGACGATAAGGTTCACGCATATCCCCGGCGAACATCCGCACAGCATTGGTCAACATCAACGGCAGAAGGGCGTCCGAAAAGAAACGCATCTCTGCGTCACCGCCTCATCGAGAGTCACCGCTGCGGCATCCTGAATACGGTCGGCGATCCGAAGAGCATGCATTGCGCAAGATTTTCCAGATGAACTGATGCCGAGACCGGCCCAAGCGTCCACCCTAGCCTCCAGCCGGTCATTGCATGAGACTTCGACAGGCTGTTCACAATTATCGTCCGCTCTCTCATTCCGGGACTGAATGCTATTGAGAGGAAGTCGCCGTCGAACACTGTGCTGCGGTAAACCTCATCGCTGATGATCCATAGATTGTGCCGCTCGGCAAATGTGGCAATGGTTTCCAGATCCTCCTTGCCGAACACATATCCGCCGGGATTGTTTGGGGAGTTCAGCAAGATCGCCCGCGTTCGATCTCCTACCGCTGAACGGAGAATATCCTCGGATGCCTTCCGCCGCGCATTTTGCAGCGATAGTTTGACGGGTCGGACCACTGCTCCATCGGCGCGTATTGCCGCTTCGTATGTAGATACCAAGGCTCAAGGCAAAGCACCTCGTCGCCAGCTCCGGCAACGGAAGCTTAGTGCGATTGAGCGGCCAGGCGGCCGGTCCCCAATTCGTTCGAATGATGCGCTTGCCTCGCCAATGTCGCATGGTGAGTCAGCCGGCAAACCAAAACACTCAACCGCCGGTTAGGCCCGGCCGCCTGATGCGCCCCACAAGAGGCTGTGCCGGGCCGTTCGTCGGGGCTTCTGCACCTGAGTTGTTAATGTGCCCAGGCAACACACCATTGACGCCAAGACGATGGCAAGAAGGGGAGCCGCGCAGTCCTCAAGAATAAGTCAGCAGGCACCTAGACCGATGTAGGGCCTTCCGATCGCAGCTCTCGGCTCCTCGCGGCGCCGGCGCCCTGGCATCGTTTGATTGAACGAAGACGCTGAGTTGAGCTCTCGATACAAAAGCATCTCAGTCCTCGTGCCTCAATGGTCCGGGCATGCGGCTGCAGGGGATGAAGTCATGAAGTTCAGGGATTTGATCAGACGCGCCGAGGACAATGTGGAGAGGTCGTTCGACGATCTCGAAGCTGACTTGGCTAACGCTGTCGACCAGTGCCTCGATTTGGAGGATGTCGCCGACGTGCCAAACATGGCAGGCGAAAACAACGAACAGGATGACAGCGTACCAAGCGAGGACGGTGCCGGCGACGACGATGATAGCTCGCCGATACCAGCGCATCGGATGACCTCACATACGCAGAGCCGAATTGCTGCCGTGAGCTCGTTTAACGGCTTGTTCCACGATGCCAAGCTCCATTTCGAGGAGATCAACGCAAAAATCTCCGAAATTACAAGCACATGTCAACTGACGTCCGAGTTTTTTCACATCCTTCACGCGGACATTCTCCGTGCCAACGAACTGGAGTTGGCGAATCAAAATCTGATCGCAGATCAAAGGAACTTGTCGGAAACACTCAATGACCTGAACAGACGGTACTGTGAGCGTCAAGGCACCGTCGAGACATTGCAGCAGCGCCAGGCAAGCCTTGTTCAGGAGTGTGAAGTGCTCCGTGGCGCGTTGGCCGCGGCAAGGCTGGAGCTGGTCGAAGCGGCGAACACCACCACAAAGAACGAAGCGGAATTTGGCGACCTCACGAACATGCTTGCCGCCGCAAATGTCGAGGCCGACAGGCGCTCCCGAGAGAACAAACAGCTGCGTGAAAAGAATGTGAGCCTGTCTATTGACCTGGAAAAGGCCATGAAGCGGGAGGAAGAGGCACGGCATAGGCTGGATGCCTTCTCCACGATCCATGCCAACGAAGCTGCGCGAAATTCCGAAATGCTGAGTGCGCTCGGCAAGAGCGAAAAAGAGGCAATCAAATTGCACACCTCACTCGAGGTTGCGCAGGCGAAGCTATGGGAGGTGACCGAAGCAGCCAGGATTATGCAGGCGGACATGGATGGCGAGCTTAAACGCTGCCAGGCTGAGAACCGAGGATTGCGCTCAGAAATTCAAAGTCTCCAATCGCGCTTCGAACTCGCCTCAAACGCAAACAACGAGGCCGCGGCCGAGATCGCCAGGCTCCAGCTACAATGGAGCGACGCCCTGGCCGAAAAACAGGTGACCGACGAAAGGTTGGCCGCACTCACCGAGGAGGCCGAAACCAACAAGGTGAACCTTTCCAAGATCGCCGCAGATTTTGCACAGCTGTCCATGCAGCAGGCGTCCGATCAGATTGAACTCGATGTGAGACGGCAGGAATGCGAGGACTTGCGGGTCGAGATTGCCTCGGTCAATGCTCGGGTCAGGGAATTGCTGCCCTACAAGAGGTCGCATGGAAGCGCGAACGCCTTGCCGCATACATCTGACGTGGCAAATGTAGCGGTGACTGCAGACCGAACGGTGCATGCCGCACGCCGTGTCCGCCGCAGGGCCCTCGCCGCGTCGTAGGAGCAAAGAACCTCTCCTCGTGAGGCAATTGCCCATGTCGATGATCGTGGAACGGTATGCGCTGTTTGTTGCGCAAAAGATGACAGGACACTAACGCTGTTGTCGGGGCAGGACTTGGTGAGGCGGCCAGGAAAATCCTGTTGGGGCATCCTTGTAGCCGGGACAATGTCCCAGACGAGCCTCGCGCGTCGGCCGCAGGCGTCACCCCTGTGGCATCACGTCGCCTACCCTAATATGTCAGCAAGCACGCCTGCCGTGTTCCCGCGGTCGACCGCTCACAGCCGCCATGTCATTCCCTGAAAGCCCTCGACATCTGGTCGGTAAGCGGCTTCAGCAGATAAGACCAGACGCTGTGTTCGTCCGTACTTATGTGAACCTCCGCTGGCATACCGGGTTTGAGCACTTTGGCATCGGTCAGACAGGTGGACTTGTCTTCGACATTGATGCGCGCCGAGAAATAAGAAAGCTGGCGCTGTTGATCTTTTATCAGGTCCGCCGAGATGCGCTTGACAGACCCTTGGCAGGCAGGCGTAGTGCCGGCGTCGAAAGCCGGAAACCGGATCGAGACCCGCTGACCTGGACGAACGTCATCTATGCGCGACGGCGCAATCAGCGCGTCGACGACAAGGTTGCCGGTGTCAGGGACAATCATCATGAGAACCTCGCCCGCGGCAATCACGCCGCCGATCGTGTGAATGGAAGATTCCTGTACGGTTCCCGATTGCGGCGCGCGGATGGTGGTTTTGGCCAGTTCGTCCTGTGCCACAACCTTGCGCTCGCTGAGTTCGGTTTGCTTGGCTTCCGTTTCACGAAGTTCGCTCGTTACGTCACTACGCCTTTGTTCATCGAGCTGAAGAATCTGCAATTCGGTCTCGCTGATCCGGGCCTGCGCCTCGGCAACTGCCGCCGCGAGGCGCCCTGATTCTCCGTGCGCCCGGGTGGCATCCAGTCTGATGTTGCTAAGTCGCTCTTTGGACACCAGTTTCTTTGTAAAAAGCGCCTGTACATCGACAAGATCGCCATCCAGCAGGACCACGGATTGTTCTTCCGCGGTCTGTTGCGCCTTGAGGCCCTCAACTTGGCGTTCGAGTTGCTTTGAGCGGCTTTGCAATTGTGCCTTCTGCCCGTTGAGGGCCGTAGCGCGGCTGTCGAACAGCGTGCGCTCGCCGTTCACCAGCGCAGCCAGCTCCGGCTCGCCCATTCGCGCTTGAAGGCTGAACGGAAGCTGCATCTCCGACAGGCCTTGCCGCTCTGCCTCCAGCCGCACAAGCCGAACCGTTGCCCGATCAAGATCCTTGCTAATTATCTGCAGATTGGCTCGTGTCAGTGTGTCGTCCAACCGTGCCATCACATCGCCGGCCCGTACATGATCCCCGTCTTGCGCGAAGATGCCACCTATCGTGCCGCCCGTCAGATGCTGCACCTTCTTTATGTTGCTCTCGACCACCACGGTCGCCGGCGCAATTACCGCGCCAGCAATCTTGGTCAGACCGAGCCAGAGCCCGCCGCCGGCAAGCAACATAACCGTGACCGCCGCACCCAGGATCAGGTTGGCCCCGATTCCATCGCGCGTGCCCGAAATCGCGTTGCGCCGGCTCCCATTGCCGATCGGGGCCGATGGAGCCATCGTCGCCTCAGACAAAAAAATATTCCTCATGCGTGACCGCTCACCCCTTTGTGCATCGCGACGGCCGCTGCCGGGCGTTCAACCGGCGCAGCAAAGGGGCGGATGACGTTGGCCAGGACCTCCTCGCGTGAGCCGAAGGCGTGAAGCATCCCATTGGACATTACGAGTACCCTGTCGATGTTGGTAAGGGCAGAAGGACGGTGCGCAACTACGATGACGATGCCTCCACGTCTGCGCACTGCCAGGATCGCGCCGGCCAAGGCGGTATCGCCATCGACGTCCAGATTTGAATTCGGCTCGTCCAGAACGACAAGAAACGGATCGCCGTAAAGTGCCCTTGCAAGCCCTACGAGTTGCCGCTGTCCAGCCGACAAGGCTGTTCCTCCCTCGCCCATGCGTGTTTGAAAACCGTTCGGCAATCGCATTATCATTTTGTCGACGCCCGCTGCCTTGGCAGCTGCCAGCACGCCCTTGGCGTCGCCCTTCCCGCCAAATCGCGAAATGTTATCGGCAACCGTTCCATCAAACAGTTCGACGTCCTGGGGCAGGTAGCCAATATGTGCGCCAAGGTGTTCTTGGTCCCATTGGTCAAGCGAGGCGTCGTCCAGCCTCACCGTGCCGCGAAGTGGCTGCCAGACGCCCACCAGCGCGCGCACAAGCGTGCTTTTGCCAGAGCCGCTCGGGCCGACAACGGCCATTCCCGTCCCTGCAGCCAGGCGGAAGTTGACATTGGCTACCGTCGGTTTTTGCTGGCCCGGTGGCGCTATGGTCAGGTCCTCGACCGCAAGCTCCGCTTGGGGGCGCGGAAGTTCCATATGTTCGTCCCGGTCAGGAAAAGCGGCCAGCGCCGTTGCCAGTTGCGAATAGCTTTGCCGGAACGCGGCGAAGCCTCGCCAGTTCGCGATAGCGGCGTCAACAGGAGCCAATGAGCGACCCAGCAAGATGGAGGATGCGATGATCACACCTGGCGAGGCTTCGCCTCCTATCACCAGGTAGGCACCCAGTCCAAGAACGCAGGACTGCAAGGCCAAACGCAGTGCCCTAGAGAGTGCCCCGGTGGCGCCGACGACGTCGGAAAGCCTCTCTTGGTGCCGCAGATATGCGTTATTGATCTCGCCCCAGCGGTGGGCAAGCCGTGCGGAAAGGCCCATCGCGCGTACGACTTCCGCGTTGCGGCGTCCGGATTCGGCGAGATTGCGTTGCGACACCAGCGTCTCGGACGCGCGTGTCACCGATGTGCGGCCAAGAACTTCCGCCATGACCGTGAGCAGCACGACAATGATCGCACCGCTTGTGGACAACAGACCGAGCGCAGGATGCAGGAAATAGATGATCAGCAGGTAAAATGGAATCCACGGAGCGTCGAATATAACAGTCGGCCCCATTCCGGAAAGGAAGCCGCGTAACTGATCGAGATCACGGAGGGGCTGTATCCGGTTCGCATCCTGCCCGCCGATGAGCGGCAAGGACAGCGAGAGGCCGAACACCCTCTGCTTCAAATTCCTATGGACACGATTGCCCACTCGAACCAGCAGGCGCAGCCGCACGAAATCCAGCAGCCCGTAGACAGCGTAAAGACCCAGCATTCCGATGGTGAACCCGACAAGCGTCGGAACGCTCTGCGAAGGTAAAACGCGATCGTAAATTTGCAGCATATAGACCGAGCCGGTCAGGGCGAGAAGGTTTATGACTGCCGAGAAGATGCCGACGCCTACCAGGCCAGGCACGGTCCCAAGCATTGCGCCTCGCAGATCCGACGAACTCCTTCCACCAGGGTTCATAGGCTTCGACCTCCCGTGAGAGATCGTTGCGCAAGCTCACTGGCCCCACTGGGCACCGACAATCTCTTGCTGTTCAGGAGCGTATCCCCTTAGCCTTCTAATATTACGCCCCACTAACATGCTTGGACTTTAGTCAAAATGTAGCAAAATCGTGGCGCTGCCCTCAGAAACCCGGAACCCACATGTCAAATCGGGGGAAAACTGCCGTTCCATGGTATTTGGGCGGGGCTTCATGCCGAGCGGAGCGGCCCAAGAAAACCACCCCCTGCCCTTTTTTCGGGACATTTTCGCGCTTTAGCGCTTCCTCGCAACAACCAGGAAGTGTTGCGCCAGCTGGCCAGGAACGCAAAGCCTTCTGCAGGCCTTCTCGACAGGCTGCATCATCATTTCACAGAACCCTGGCAACAGGTTTCCCGGCCGAGGCAGGTAACCGTACGGTATCGTCTGCTCGACGGTGAATCCCGAGGCAGTCAGGAGGGCCTTGAACCTCGCCGCGCTCAGCGTGTGGCGAATTGTGCGTCCAGACACTCGATTGAGCAGCCGGCACGCCAGGCCGACGGGCGACGTCGCATTCATGTGAACGTTGCACACAAGCCGCCCGCCATCTTTCAGGTGCTCATTGATCGCTTTCAGTGCATGCCATTTCAGTTCATCCTCTGCGTTCAGGAAAAAACGAAATGCGGTTACCACATCGAACGTCATACCCAAATTCTCCCTTGTCAGGTCGACGTGACGCAAACTCACATTGGGCGGTACTTGAGCGCTGTCGAGCATAGTTCTGGAAACGTCGGCGCCAACCACCTCGCTGAAGAGGCCGGCGGCTACCTCGGCGATGCGACCTGTTCCGCATGCGAAATCGAGGCAGTTTCGGCTCGCTCCGCTCAAGGGGCGAAGAACGTTGAGGATCAGGGGCTTTTCGATGTTCTCCCAAAGCGCGCCATAATAGCCGGAACTGTGCGTTTTGTTGTAATGTAGGCCGTAGCCGGGCGCGCAATGGCTGGTCCTATAGCCGTCCGACACCCAGCCGCCCTGCGCATTGCTCTCCTTGCTGGACGTAAATTCCTGCCAATTTCCGGACTCACCGGCGCGCGACCTGGACCGCACAATTCGCGCTGACGGCATATGGGAAGCATAACTTGCAGACTGCGTCATCTGATCCGCGTTCGTTGAGGGTGTCAGGGTCGCTCCCTGGTTGAAAATGCGCCTCACCTTGGATCTCCGTTCAGTTGGGTTCGCCCCCCCCGATAGAACAGTAAGCTCCGCACGGACTGCGGCTGACGCCCTATTGGACCGCCACACTTTGCAGTTCACTGCTGAATCTGGCTTCGACAGTATCCCCCGGCAGCACAATCGCATCTTCGTCAACCAACAGCTTGCGCCATTCATTGCCGATCTTGCGCACGATGGTCACCTGGGCCCGTACCGTTTCGCCGGCAATCGGCAATGGCTGTGTGGATGCTCCAGTCGGCTGCAGCTTCTCGCTGGCGGCATGGAGCCTGGCGGTGACATCCGCTAGCCGAGCGTTGGTGTCCTTCAGATCCGTCAGCAAGCCAATCCTTCTTTGATTGTCGTTGCGTTCGTGCTGTCTGACAAAGTCCTCCTGCTGGCGCCGCGCCCTCATCAGCTCGACCGAGGTTTGAAGCGCGCCGCTTGAAGACAGAAGCAACGCGCGCCTGACATCCGCGAGCCGGGTGTTGGTCAGATTGCCTGCATCGAATGCCTTCGTCACTCGCGCCAAATCTTGCTCATCCGCCTTCACGCTCTCGCCCTCGACTTGCTCGCGTTTCTGCAAAACGTCAATTTGCTCGGCAGCGTCCGTCCGGCCCTTCTCCAGAAAATCCTGTTCCTGCCGGAAATCACTCAGCGCAACCTTCAGCGCCTCTGCTTCAGCCTGTGCCATCGCGGCTACAACGCTCGGCGAAAGAGGTGATCCCTGTGGTGTCTTCTTGTCGAAATCCGCCTGGCCCTGAAGCTCGGCGCGAATGCGGGCGGCGTGAAGGTATTCTTTCGTGTAATCTCCCCAGAGCATTTCGTAATCGCGCTTGAGATCAACCGGATCAGGCCCGGCCTGGCCTGCCCGTGATCGCAAAAGACTGAAGCCGCCGGAAACGGCCAGCGCCTGCCGTACAGTCATGAGCGGACGGTAGGCCTGTTGTCCTGGGGTGAGCACATCGCCCGTTACATAGATCGGGCGATAGTCCGCTATGATTGCTGTGACATCGTCGGGCTCGACAGTAACTGTCTGCTCCCGCCCGTCAGTCAGACGCACGTGAAAAATCTTGCTTGGCAAGAGCTCTTGCATTCGCCTTTGCAATTGAGACGCCGTCAGGCCTGCGACCATGATCATCCCCGCCTCCGGAAGGGCGATATTGCCATCCATCTGGACTACGGCGCGCTGCGTCCGATCAGGGATCGGCGCTATTCCTATCTCGACCGTATCGCCAGGTGAGAGTTGATAGGGCTCGACCTCGCCTGCGCAAGCCATCGAGGTTAGCGACATCATCACGACTGCGCCAAGAACGTATCGTCTACTGAAGGTCATTTGCGACAATCTCCTTCCGGTCGAACACCGGCTTCAAAGGCCATTCAACACGAGTAACGAAATCGTATACCGGGCCACCGGGCACGCCCCAGTTGCTGGACCAGACCACCTGGGTGCCGTCTGGAGACGGAGAGGCATGCGTCTCGCTCCAGTAGTCGAAGGGCGCGTTGTGCGTGTCTGCGACACGGCGGACCTCTCCACTGCCGTCTAGACACAGCGCAATGACTTGCTGAGCGTAAGGCGCCCAATCCGGGTGCTGCGATAGTTCGGCTGGCGCGCCGCCATAACTCAGAAACACCCAGCCGGGCCTGCCGAGCGACCTGAGTGACGCATGCATGGCCTCGCCATATTTCATCAGCGAGGTAGCCTTGCCATCAGCCAAGCGGCGCTTGATCACCTGATATTTGTCAGGATCCGATTTGCTGATCCCGACATAGATTTCGCTTCCGTCGGAATCGACCGTCATGTCGCCATGGCCTGGTCGATGGTGCTCCATCCACTTCTGGCGCAATATGCCGTCTATGGAGAAGACGAAACTCGCTTCGATTCCGTCCGGTAATTGCTGGGAACACAATATGTTGATTCCGAGTGGTGAGATCGAGCAGGAGCCGGTTGTTCCCGGGAATTCGGCAAGATCGATATCGGGGAATTTCTGCCGTAGCTTTAGATCGTAGCCAAAGACCACCGCTCTGCCGTCATTGTTCGTTGCACGCACCGCAATCCGGCTGCCGTCGCGGCTCGGATTGCCTTTGTTGGGTCCAAATTTGAGGTTGGAGTACGCTGCGGAGGCAAACACGACGTCCTCATGATCGGTACGTGGCGCCCATGTCGCAATCTGCCGGCCCCCGACGCAGATCATCAACTCGGGATCAGTGGGATGCCATTCGCATTCGGTAGCGCGGTTGCGGTGGAACAAAGGCAAGTAGGTTTGTCCGTCGAGAAAGCACAGGCCACCGCAACCATTGGCGATCAGGAGCAGGCTCTGGTCGGCATTCCAAGCCTGTGCGCTTGAGTAACGGTGGGTGCAGTACTTCTTCCCGCATACACCTGCCCGGCCGAGAACGCCCGGTCTGGTGATCCGTGCGAAAACCATGCCAGACCAAGGATCCCTTGTTTCGTGCACATAGCCCGGCAGGTTGTCCACAACCGCTGTGGCCGCCGCCTCCGCTGCCTTGCTTTGACGGCCGCCGGCAACGTAGATGTTGGGAGATATGGCACCGGCAGCCAGCAACAGCGCCAACGCATGACGGCCGCCCAGGGTCATGTCATGTAACCCACTTCGCGCCGTACCCGGCCTTCACTAAGGCGCTCGCGCCACCACGTGATTGTTCGCTCCAGCCCATCGCGCAGGCTGGTCTGTGTCCGCCATCCAGTCTCACGTTCAAAGCGCGAGGAATCGGCGAGCAAGGCGCGAACTTCGGAATTTTGCGGCCTCAGGCGGCTTTCATCACGACGGACCGGCTTTTTGCAATCGGTCAACTCAAGAACAATGGCCAATACGTCCGAGACGGTCGCAGCGCGTTGGCTGCCAGCGTTGTACGCGTGGCCGAACTCGAGCTGGGCGAGACCTGCGGTCAGGAACGCTGTCGCGGTGTCTTCGACATAGGTCAGGTCGCGGATCGGGCTGGTATCCCCGACCATGATCGCAGGACATTTCGGGTCGAGGACTTGCCGGATAATGGTCGGCACGATGGCGCGCTCACTCTGGCGCGGGCCATACGTGTTGAAGGGTCGCATGATGACCACAGGGACATCGAACGACCTGGCGTAGGACTCCGCCATCATGTCGGCGCCGATTTTGGATGCCGAATATGGTGACTGTCCCTGCAGGGGGTGTGTTTCGCCGATCGGCATGGTTTGGGCAGTTCCATAGACCTCGCTCGTCGAGGTATGGATCACCCGCTCCGTCTCCCATAGGCGCGCCGCTTCGAGGACATTCACCGTGCCTAAGATGTTGGTTTCCACATAGGACTGGGCAGCGGCGTAGGAGTATGGAATCGCAATAAGCGCCGCCAGATGAAAAACCGCGGCTTGGCCGCGCATGATCCGGTTAAGGAACGCACTGTCGCGGACGTCACCACGGACGAGCCTCAACTGGCTGCGGATGGTGTCCGGCAGATCGTCTAGCCATCCATGGCTGTCAAAGGAATTGTAAAGGGCAAGGGCTGTGACATCTGCCCCGTTGCGAACAAGCGCCTCCGTGACATGCGAACCGATGAATCCGTCCGCGCCGGTCACCAGGACTTTCTTTCCATTGTAGCTCATCACTGCGCATTCTCTTGGCTGTTTGGAACGCTTCCCTTGGATATTCAAACGTCGATCGGCGGTACCGGAACCCAACCGACCACTGCCAGCACTCCCCGCACCATCCACGCGAGGTCGGAGACGATGGTGCGTCGCGGATAATATGAGAGGTCCAGTGTTGCCTTGGCGGGGAACATGACCTCCCGGTAGAACACGATCGGATCCACGGATTGGGGGAAGTAATGTGCTTCGTGCCGAAAAACGACCTGGGCTGGACCCAGCAGGCCTGGCTTGTATTGCAGCACGGCCCTAAGCTCGCCCCGGAAACAATCGGCGAAAGCTAGGCTCTCGGGTCGTGGACCGACGATCGCCATTTCGCCTTTGAGGACATTCCACAGCTGCGGTAATTCGTCCAGCTTCGTCGCTGCGAGAAAGCGGCCAACGGTGGTCATGCGTGTATCGCCCACGACCGTCAGCGCAAGGCCTTGAGAGCCGCAGTTCACACCGAATTTGCGAAATTTGTACATGCGGAAGGTTCGGCCGCCGGCCCCGATGCGGGTCTGAGCGAACAAGATCGAGCCACCGCCCTCGAGCAGAAGCGCTCCGGCGATCAGCAGCATCAATGGCGCCAATGCGACGGTAGCGATGCCCGCCACCGCAAGATCGATTGCGCGTCTCGCAAAGCCGTGATCAGGATTTGGAACGAACATCCGGTGAAAGGCAGGGTCTAACGCATTCATGCAGCAGTTCCTCTTTGGGCGCCTGCTTTGAGCGCGCCTGTTTTGAGCGCGGCTGCCAGGGCAGCCACGACTGATTCGGCGGCGGCGGAAGTGACCTGGGGGTGCAGCGGAATTGTGAGCTCTCGCTGAGCGAAATCCTCTGTGTGGGGCAAACTCACGCCGGGAAGGCGCTCGCGGTAGAACGTCATTTGGTGCACCGGCGGGTAGTGGATGGTGGTTTGTATGCCCTGTGTCCGCAACTCGTCGATGACATCCTGCCGGCTCACGTAGCGCGGCAGGACGATCGGCATGATGTGGTAAGCCGACGTCCGGGGTTCGCTGAATGGAATGACAATAGCTGGGCAACGGTCCGCGATCAGGCGTCGGTACAAGACAGCTATGATACGCCTGATTTCGTTCCACTCTTGCAGGTTCTGCAGCTGAACCAGGCCTATTGCCGCTCGCATCTCGTCCATTCGGTAGTTGAACCCAAGCATCGTGACATCATATTGCGGCGTACGACTGTTCAGCCGCTGATGCGTCCCCGTGGTCATTCCGTGCCCGCGGGCCAGGCGAACCCTGTCGAGCAGATCGGGGTCACGTGCAATCACGGCGCCCCCTTCGGCCGTTGTCATGTTCTTGTTGCCATAGAAGCTGAACGCGGCCGCGGCGCCGAAGGTCCCGACTTCCCTAAGCCCGGGCGCGTGCGCAGCGTCCTCGATGATATGCAGCCCGCGAAGCCGGGCGAACCGCTGCCATTGTTCCCGATCGGCGAGATACCCGGCGAAGTGAACGAGAATGACCGCTTTCGTGCGCGTCGTGCACCGCGCTTCGGCTTCCGCAACCGAGATCAACGGCACGTCGACGGACTCGATGTCGACGAAGACCGGCGTCGCCCCTACATACAGCACCGCATTCGCCGTCGCCACGAACGTCAGCGAAGGAACCAGTACTTCGTCGCCAGGGCCGATGCCCAAAGCATGGAGGAGAAGATGGAGCGCTGCGGTGCAGGAACCAACCGCGACGCAATCTCGCGCGCCATGCATGCTGGCAAAGGCCTGTTCGAACTCTCGTACCCTGTCCCCCATCGTAAGCCAGCCGCTATCAATCACCTGCGACAGGGCTGCCTTCTCTGGCACGCCTAGGATCGGGGCGCTCACCAAGAGCATCTTGACCTCCTGAAAGCCTTGTTAGTGGCTAGACCTCTGCATCAGACTTTCATGCGGCTGCAGCGGCAGCCGCGACCTCGATTGAGGACGACTGATCTTCCCAGGCAATTGCCTGTGCATTCTGGAAGTCATCGACACGACCGATGTCGAGCCAAAGACCGTCATGCTTGTAAACATGCACGGTCGTGCCGCCCTGCATCATCTGCAGCATCAGGTCATCGAACCCAAATGGGATCCCGGACGGAATGAACCGCAGGACATCTGGGTTCATGCAGTAAATCCCCATGCTGACGAGATGGGAAAGCGTCGGCTTTTCCCGGAAGAGCTGGACGGTATTGTCGATCTCGTCGATGACCCCGAAGTCCATCTTGATATGACGGCACGCCGTGGCGATCGTAACGGGATCCCTATGCAAGCGGTGCGCGGCTACAAACCGGCTCAGGCTTAGATCTGTGAGGACATCGCCGTTCAGAACGACAAATGTTTCGTTCAGTTCATCCCTAATCAGAGAGAGAGGTCCGACGGTGCCGAGTGGCTCCATTTCCTGGGTATATTTGATCTTCAAGTTCCATTGCGATCCGTCGCCGCAGACGCTCCGGATCAAATGTCCTAGATACCCTGTCGTAATATATACCTCTTCAATGCCGTTGCGCCGCAGCCACTTCAAAAGCAACTCAAGAACAGGCCTGGCCCCTATCGGCATTAATGGTTTCGGCAGGACCGATGTAAACGGTCGAAGGCGCGTACCCATCCCACCACATTGAATCACCGCTTTCATTCGATCCTCCTGATCTGCAGTTGGCTTTGTTCGGGATCGGTGTTCCATTGTCCGGCCAGGGCACACCCTCAAATCCGGCCAAACCTCGGCGGCAATCCGAACATCATATGCGAAAAGGTATGTGACAGCCGGGGCGGCTGTCGTCGTGCATTCGAATGGTAGGGATTCAAAACGTTCAAGGTATTAGATGGCCACGAGATCAACAGCCTACAGAAGCGCGATTGGGCACTGATCATGACGCCGATAAAACGAAAACAGTTGCTTTCAAGAAAGCTGCGATCCGCCAGGGCCGGACCGGCCTACAGGTCCGGCGACAGCGGGTGGCGACATAACAGATGCCACATGATTACGATGGTCCTGAACAGCTGGCTTGGACCCAGAGATGGGAAACCGGCATCGTTTTGCGGACAGGCACCGCACGCCAGGGTTAAAAATCTATGGATGAGCTTCGCAATTTAGTATTATATTAGACGTTCTGGATGTGCGTGGATGGGACGCTGCGGACATCACTGTGATGCGTTGACCAGTGGATGGCCGCCATTTAGGACCACCACGGATTGTCGATCATAGGCGAATGGGAGGTTCCAGCGGGTTTTCTCGTCGGGAACCGAGTAACGCGTTGGGGTAGTTGCATGGCTCGGATCGTCATTGCCGACGATCACGGCTTATATCGGCGTGGTCTCCGGCTGGCACTCATGGCTGGAATTCCAAGCGCCGAAATATTCGAAGCTTCGTGTTTCGATGCCGCGGTCAATCTTCTAGAGGAGCAGGCGTCCATCGATCTTGCGATCCTCGATCTGAACATGCCTGGGCTGTTCCATCAGGAAGTGCTCAGCGACTTTATGGCTGCCTATCCTGACACTCGCTTTGCGATCGTTTCCGGGGATGATTCCCGCTCGGAGATACTGACCGCGCTTTCGATCGGACTTCACGGGTATATCGTCAAATCGCAGAGCGACGAAGAAGTCGTGCTGGCTGTAAACGAAATCCTCGCTGGCCGGATCTATGTGCCATCTCTGCTATCTCGAACGTCTGCCGACCAGAGATCGCATGCCCCCCCACCTCCGGTTCAAAATCCCAGCCGCCGGCACGAGGGCTCGGGCGACGTCGCTAGGCTGACGTCTAGACAGAAGGACGTCCTCAAGCTGATGGCAGAGGGGTACTCGAATAAGGAGATTGCCCGTAATCTGGACATTGCCGAGGCGACAACGAAAATCCATGCCGCAGCCGTGCTGCGTGAGCTTGGGGTTAGAAACCGTACCGAAGCAGCTGTGTTGCTCCAAAGCTGGCTGACGAGACAGGCGAGTTGACGTATGCCCCTCGAACCGGCCCGAGTTTGCTTGCAGGAAATCGCAGCAAAGGGCCCACACCATCGGTTAATTGGCCAATTCGGCTTCGACTTGTAGGGGCTCTATTGCAATCCAAATTCCTCAATTTCTTTGCGCGATACACGCAGCGAATATCGAACGCCATCTTCGGTTATTTCCATATTCGGGGAATGCCCGACAAGCGGCGTGCTGTCCACACCGATTATCAGTGACCCGAACCCGCGGCGTACGACTTTTGAACTCTTCCGTCGGCCCGATTCCACCCAATCGAACACGAGGTCGTCACCTTCGTCCTCGGATGCAAATCGCCACTTAACTTCGACCTTGCCATTTGGGTCACCCAGCGCACCATGTTTCACCGAGTTTGTCGTCAACTCGTGAAGGATCATCGCCAAGCCCTCGGCGGCGCCGCTTGGCACAGTGAGGGAAGGTCCACTGATCGTAATGTCGCGTGTCTCCTTGAAGGGCTGCAATTCCCGGTCCACGAGTTCATGGAGCATCCCTGACAGGTTGGCATGACGAGAAAGGATGCGATGGGTCGCCTCCAGTGTTCGAATCCAATCGATCAACATCTCCTTGTATTTGGCAACATCATTGTCGGGAATATCGATCATGTTGACCAGAGCTCTAATCACTGGAAACACATTGCTGAACCGATGGCGCTCTTCGCGCATTATGCGCTCGCGTCTCTTTACGGCGGCGCGAAGCAAAGTTGTTTGTCGACGTTCGGTCAGATCCGCCGCCACCCCGATGCGCATTTTGCGGTCGCCGTGCTCTTCCTGCCGTCCACGCAATGCAATCCAGCGTGTGTGACCATCCACTTGCCGGACGCGAATCTCGACGTCAAAGTTCAATGCCGATGAAGGCTTTGCCGAGGCGGACAACTTCGGCCAGTCGACGGGATGGATTACGGCCGAGAGTTCTTCCAAGCGGCGGACTGGGGCCGGAGGCAGACCAAGGATGTCCCAGAACTTGCCGGAGCCGGCGACTGTCCCATCCTCAATGTCTATTTGCCATGTGCCCAGGCGCCCGGCAGATACGGCGAGATCGAGCCATTCCTTCTGAGCCCGAAGGGCCTCGCGTGCCGCTTGTCGCTCGGAAATATCGTCAACCACCACGAATACGCTCTCATTTGGCGCCTCGTCCGGCCGCGACGAAGACAGGGCCAGGTGAGCCCAAAATGCCGTGCCATCCTTGCGCAAAACGCGGATATCCGTCGCCGACGCGGTCCCATTGCCCAAATCTTGCAAAAGTTTCCGCACAGTACCTCGATCGTCGGGGAAAATGAGTTCCTCCAGCTCCAGTTGGGCAAGTTCCTTGTGCGCGTAGCCGGTCATCTCCAAAAGCCGTCTGTTCGACTGCAGCAGTTCGCCATGGCGATTGGTATTAGCAAAGCCCAAGGCGGCAGCATCGATGGCAGCGAGCCTCGCTTCTGCCACCCTGAGCGCGCCGTGCAGATCTTGTCGCAGGCGGTGGAACACGGTTGCGATCAGGCTACCCGAACCCAGAAGGAAGACGGCCCCGGTCCAGTCTCGACCAGTGAGGTGACCGTCCAACAGGTGTCGCATCCACAAGCCGGCGACCGCCATCAGAAGCGTTGCTGCGATGGCAACAAAACGGCCCTCAAGATACACGATGACAACGGTTATGGGGATAAACGCAACAAGCGGCAACGGCTGGCCGCCATATACCGTACCTATCGCCTCGAATGCTATCGATGCTGCAAACACCAAAAGCGAAGCTAGATGAGCCCACGTAGTGCTCGACACATTCGATTTGAGCCAGCGCAGGTCCGAACCCATGCGCAAAGACTACAACTTTCGGTCTAGTCCGTCGAGACTAGGCCGAAGGGGTGGCACCTAATCCCAATGCCCGATTGCCATGACTTTGCCGGCGAATAAAATCATGGTGTCAGGAGCGCTCTTCAGAAAGATATATCCAAGAGACGCTGCGAAAAAACCATTCGCAGATTTCTCGCAGTATGTGGAAATTCAAGTTGAAGCAGCAACTTCATCAGATTTGATTTGCGTCAGTAGCAATGGGTTGGGTGGAAGCGATGACACTGATTGAAACGCGAAACGATGCGCTTGCAGGCAGGCAATACATTGTATTGAACGATACCCGCCACGAAAGGCCGATAAGCCTTGTGGACCGACCGGACGCAAGGGTCGGCGGATCTCGACGACGCAGCCTGGAATCCATCACCGGCATGCTTGATCGTATGGGTTGCGGCTATCTCGTCCTGGACCGAGACAAGAAAGTAATAGAATGGAACGCTGCCGCTCGGGACACCCTCGCACGCCAGGGCGAAGCAACTGATACAGCCGTCGAGCTTGCTGCCGGGTTGAGGCGGCTGGTCGCGAATGTTCCGGTCCACCTCCAGCCGGGCTCACTCTCATGGGTAGTGATCCACAGCAGAGGCGACAGGCCGGTGACCATGAACGAGACGGGCGTCGTTACACCGGACGGGACAACCGTCGTCGCATTGCTGGACCGGGATAACAAATCGGCGGCCAACCCTCGCACGTTGCAAAGGATGTTCGGTTTGACCAGCGCGGAAACGCAGTTGGCGCTACGCCTCGCCCATGGCGACGCGCCCCTGGAGATCGCCCGTAGCTGGCATCTCAGTCGCACGACTATTCGCTCTCAGCTCGCCTCGCTGTTCGCCAAGACCGACACGAGGCGTCAGGCGGAACTAGTGGCTCTTTTGGGGCGCATTTCGGTTTTGCCATGAGAAATCGACTGCTGTCTGCATCCGCTTTGATTCAGACAGCGGCGGCCCGCATTGAGCGCGCTGTCGCGTAGATCACAAGGCCGGCGGCGCCATTTCCGATCGTTCAAGCGCTGCCGAGATAGCGCGGAACGCGGAACCTGGAAACGGGAGTGACTTGCCATGGCCGAAGCAGATTCGAAGGTCAACAAGCTGGCGGATATCGTTCACGCGCTGCAGGATGGTGCTGCGTCGAACCTTACGCACACGGGGCCGATCATCGTCACGGGCGCCGCTGGGTTCATCGGATTTCATGTTGCGTCACGCCTTTTGCGGCTCGGCGCCGAGGTCATCGGCGTCGACAACTTCACGCCTTACTACGACCTGAAGCTGAAGGAGGCGCGATTTACACGGCTCTGCGCCGAGCCGAGGTTCACGCCGAAGCGCTTCGACCTGGCGGAACGGTCGCTGGTGAAAGCGCTGTTCTGCGAATTCCAGCCATCGCACTTCGTGCATCTGGCCGCCCAGGCCGGGGTGCGTCATTCGCTCGTCGACCCGCATGCCTATGTGGAGTCAAACATAGTCGCATTTCTCAACGTTCTGGAGGGCTGCCGACACGCGGGCGTTAGCCATCTCGTTTATGCCTCGTCGAGCTCCGTATATGGCGCCAATCGACGCATACCCTTTTCCGAGCATCATGGTGCCAATCATCCGGTGAGCTTCTACGCCGCCACCAAGGCCGCCAACGAATGCATGGCGCATTCCTACAGCCATCTGTTCGGCTTCCCCGTAACCGGACTGCGCTTCTTCACCGTCTATGGCCCCTGGGGCAGGCCCGACATGGCAGTCTATACTTTCACCCATGCCATCGCCGAGGGCCGAACGATCGAAATCGCCAATGCCGGGCGCGTATGGCGGGATTTCACCTATATCGACGACATCGTAGAGGGGGTTGTTCGCGTGCTCGCCAAACCACCGTGTCAGGATCCCGGTTGGGACGGTCGCGCTGCCGATCCTGCCACCAGTTCGGCGCCATATAGGCTCTACAATATCGGCAATGATCGGCCGGAAGAAATCAACCATCTGATCGCGCTCATCGAGACGGCCCTTGGTCGCCGCGCCCTTCGCGTCAACGTACCTTTACCACCAGGTGACGTCCTGGAAACCCGCGCCGATGTCAGGGACCTCCGCCGCGCCGTTGGCTTCGCACCGGCGACAACACTGGAGGACGGCGTGCAACGTTTCGTGGAATGGTATCGGGAATTCCATGCATGCCCCGTCGGACAGGTGCGACCAACCGGCCTTACGGCAACGGCATAGTGAGCACAACAGCGGCATTTCCTTGGTGTGGCAGGGTCGCGGCTCGCCTTCAATCTGTCTTGGGATACGCCGGCAATGGAAGGGACCCAAGCTGCCGTCCTGTGCCGTGCCCGACCCCCAAAAGGCGCCGCGCATAGCGGGTGAGCGGCTTCTCGAACAGACGGTGGATGATAAATGCCACGCCCAGGGTGATCGCCAAGGCGGAACCGATGAAGGCCCACGGGCCGAGCACAAAGATCAAGCCTGTACGCCAGAACAATATGCGCATGGCGCGGATCACGAATGGATGCATGAGGTAAAGAGCGTATGACGCATCGCCAACGCCAGCGGCCCACCTCGCCGCCAGGCTGTCATGCCTCAGTTTACCCGGGGGTGCCAAGGCAGCACTCCAAACAATTAGAGACGCCGGGATGCCATACACAACAGAGCGACCAAAGCCGGCCGAGATATCAGGAAACGCCGCCGCAAGCATCAGGGCACCCAGTCCCGTTGCGGCCATACAGGCCCTGATTGGGCCGGAAGGCCGCAGGCCCGAGGCGCACATGACCCCGATCATCGCGCCGAAAGCGAATTCGAGGATGATCGGATTGGTCCAGAAACCCCAAGGCTCTGGCAAAGGAGCCGCAAGAGCGCCCAAGAGCACCATCCCAACCAGGATCGTGAGCAGGACCGTAACTGCCCACCGCATGGGCAGCACGATCGTCGCCGTGAACAGCACGTAAAACAGCATCTCATAATTGAGCGTCCAACCCAACTCGTAGACCGGCTGAACGACGCCGTCAGGGCGACTGGCCGGAACGAATAAGTAGGATTCGACTACAAACCTGAAATCGACGTAGCTCTGGTTGAGAAGATTTGGGGCGGCCACCGCTACCGCAATGTAGAGCGAGGTGAGCGCCCAATATAGCGGGACAATTCGCGCGATCCGGCGGGAAATGAAGAGACGCGCGCCCCCGGGCTTTGCGAACAGCTGTCGCGACGTATGCACCATGATAAGCCCGGAAATCACGAAGAAAATATCGACTCCAGCGCTCCATGGTATCGGATTCCAGCTCTGAAAGGTGCGGCCGGCCTGTAATTCCAGGGTGGCCGCATCATGCTGGGCGTGTCGCAGCGCGACCGAACTAGCCGCGAGGGCGCGCAGGACCTGGACCTGGGTGAGGGTTTCGCGTTGGCTGCGCTCGACAGGCGTCGATCTCTCCGAGCGACGGCGCACTGCAGGCGCCGAGGCGCTCGCCATTCGGGCTTGTTCCATGGATGCTCCGCAGATTGTGAGCACACCGTGGTGCACCTCCGAAACTGATGCATCCTTCAAATGACGGACACCGCCCGCAAAGTATCGGCTGCCCGCGGGGACGCGGGTGTCCGGAACAGGTATACGCCGAAGCGTCTGCGCAGCCCTATGGCCTTTGTGCGATCCGGGCTTCGTGACTTCCTGCCCGAACGACGGCGATCACCGTAGCGAAAACAGTGGTCTCATTTGCTCGCCCTCAAGAACCAATGCCATTGACGGGCATCGACCGCGCTCGGCCTCATCGACAGCAAGGCAAAAACCAAGCCTGGCATGATTTTCAGTCGCTTGCGGATATAAACGGCCATGGCAATGCTCCAGATGCTCAGTGCAAGTGCCACACCCACCGCAGCGCCAAGCAGGCCGTACACCGCAACTCCGGCTGCACAGGCAATTATATTGGCCACAGCACCCGCTACCATCGTCGTTGCCGCAGCCCATTCATTTCCAGTCATGGTCAGGAGATTCTGTTGGGGCCCGCACAGCGCGACAAAGACATATCCCAAAATCAGAACCCGTGCGATCGGCGCTCCCGCGCTATAACCCTCACCGAAATAGCTCAAGAACGGCTCGACTATCACCATCATTGGGACGGCCACCAGGATGGCACCGCCAGCAGAAAGCAGGGTTGCGCGCGCGAACAGCTGTTGTAGGCCTCTGCGATCGCCTCTGACGTAGAGATCGGCTGCTGTTGGCGAAAACATGGTTGCCACGGCGATACGGGACAGGCCCACGAGCATCGCGACATTCAAGGCCAGCGCGAAAATACCCGCTTCAGCAATATGGCTTGTCCAGCCCAAAACCAGGACTCCTGCCCGACTGACGAAAACATCGAGCCCAGTGATGAGCATGAGCGGGGGGACGGCAAGCCACCATTCCCTCGAGGCATAACTTGGCTTGGCGTGTCCCAGGCCGGGTGGTTCAAACCTCCTCGCGATGATGAACACCAGCGCCGCTGTGAAAGCGGAACTCACAAGCACCGCCATCGTCACCGAGGGCGCATCCACTGTTCGAAATCCCGACAATGCCAGGAGCGCTACCAACACGAGCAGGAGTCCGTCCCGCATGATGCGCTCCGGCAACAACGCCGAGACAACGCCGCCGAAAGCACGCACAAGCGTGGCTCCGAGAGCATAGGCCGTAACCAAGGGCACAGCCATCATGCCGAGCACGATGCTTGTCTCAAGCCCTCTTTCCGTTGGATCTGAAAGGAACAGGACGGACGCAGCGCCGATCATCCCGAACAAGGTTGCCGCTATCAGCGATCTCTGCAGCGCAAATCTTATCACCCCGCGGGCTAGATCAAGCCTGCCACTGGCCCTATAGGCCGGGAGGAAACGCAACAATGATACATTAAAACCAAGCGTTGCCAGATAGGCGAGCACTGACGTCCAAGCCTGAACGTAGGAATAGATGCCGTAGTTGTGAGGTCCGATAAGGCGTGCAATTGCCAACTGGGCAAGACTGGTCAAACCAGCGCCACCAATATAGATCAGCAAGGCGAATATGCTTGCCCAAGCGAGCCGCGAGCCCATGTCCTTGTTGCGCGGCGGTGCGGTTGCTGAACCAGTTACATCTGCGCGATGAGCCGGCAACTCAATTTGCTTTTCGCCGACCGCCCTATCGAAGCGCGACAATGTAGAAAGTATTTGTCTCTCAATCCGACAAATACTTTTAAAGGTCGATGGACCATCGGTGTTTTCGACGGAGATGATTTCCCGGCCAGATGTTGTCAGGAGGTCATGCATCGCTTCAAAAACGGCGAACGAGCGCATGTTCACGTTCAAGTCGGCCTCGAAAATCCGTTCCGCCGGCGGCTCAAGCTCCATCCGCCGACGAAGGCGACTTTCCACGACCGCAGCTGGCACCAAGAGCCTGACGGTGAGATCGGCCGCCGGTGCGAGGCTGAGCGCCTTTTCCAGCGCTCTGGGGTTGGTGCTCCCATTAAACATCGCAAGCGAACCAATCGCTTGAACATATCCTTGATCGAAAATTATAATTTCGGGCGATTGCTCAGCAGACTTCCAGCAACGCGAAAGGTGCAGGATGTATCGCCAGATTCGCGCGCGCCAAATTCGGTTTCTTGGCGGTATCATCCTCACCATTGCAAAGGAATTGGAAATATCATCGGCTCGCCCTGCCGAAAAAAGCAGTATTCTGGCTGTTGAAAATATCGCCGATACGATCCGTGATATGAACAGAAAGATTCCGAGATCATATTTGGCGGCCCTGGTGCTTGGCTTGTAGCTGAGAGCGACCTTGGCGTGATAGCCTTTCCCGCGCAGCTGCTGCGCAAGCGCATGTGCGAAGGTTGTTTTGCCGGATCCTGGAGGTCCGAAAAATTCAATGATCATCGTGTAGCTGGCTCGATTTAGGGGCGCGATCGCTCCCTGGAGCTTCTGTTGAAGATCGCACACGCATCTTCAAACCCTCTCCAACAGAAGATCGGCGTTGTCTCCGAGCCTGGAGCCGGCTAGCCTCTTCAGGTTCACCCGGGTGAGCACACTCCCTACTGGAACGGTGGCGGATCCGCCGGTCCCTATTGCATCCAGAGCACCACGGGCAATGCTGCGCCTCGTCCTTGCCCAGCGAACGGCAAAAAGCACCGAATCGGCCCAGCGCTTAAGCAGCCTGGTTTCAGGCCCCCCGAGGCCCAGGGGACCGTTCATGATGACCACGTCGTAGGCCGAACGCAGCTCCTCGGTGAACTGGCATTTGTCGACGGTGGACAGAAGGGTCAGGAGATCATCGGAAGGTGCTGGAGCGGCCATGAGGTCGATACCGATTTCCGGCATCCTCGTAATTGCATCCTTCAGCACGCAACGTTCATTCACATAGTCGCCGAAGGAGTTCCGGGCCTTGTCGGTGCTGAATTCACCACGAAACCCGTTCGTGAGCCGTACATCCTTGCGATCGAGATCGAGGAAAAGCACTCTTCCTCCCAGCCGCGTTGCCGCCAGCGCCAGGCTCCATGCCAACTCGGTTTTGGCATCGTCTTGGATGCTGGACGTCACGAGAATGATATGCGGCGGCTGCCCCTTCCCCTGAGTTGGCGCCGCAGTGACGAGCAGCGAAGTCACGGCGCGGCTGAACGGCAAGTTCTGCTGGCTCAGAACCAGATGCCGCAGCTTTCTGGCATTAAGTCCCGCAACCCTGGGAAGCAGTCCTACGCACGGGACCCCAAGCTCGGCCTCGGCTTCGGCTTCACTGCGCAAGGTTTGGTTGAAACCGTTGCGGACCAGGACAATGACCGCCCCCATGAGACCAAAGACGACCATGCCGGGGGGAATCAGGAAAATCGGCGACAATGTCACGGGGGTCGACGGCGGCCAGGCGGTCGAAAGGACCGCTACGCCTGGCGAAGGAGCGGCGATGCGACGTATCAGATCCTGCTGCCGGCTCAGGAGTTCGTTGTAATGCTGCGTCACGATGGCTACCCTAGGTTCAAGGGAACGCAGCCCCGAAAGTTGGCTCGCCGTGTCGGCCACGGCCGCGTCGAGCATCGCCTTGCGACTTTCAAGAGCCGTAGCCTGGGACCGGTAGACATTTGCCTCGGCAGCGATTCGGGCAAGGCTTTGCTCCATTTCGCGGGCGATCGCGTTGCGCAGATCGCCGTCGGCGGCGGCACCCGACTGGCGTGTCACCAGGTCCGTCAACACGGGCGACCCGATTTCTTCAGCGATGGCCGTGACCGGGGCGCCCGCCTTGCGCAGGTCCTCAATACGGCGAAGGCGCGCTTCCGACGCGGAAAGACTGGCTCTCGATAGGAATATCTGCCGGCCGAGTTCCGCTGTCTCACTGGCTGCGTTGTTGGCCGCAGTCTGATCGACGGCGCCATGCGTGAGCCGGTATGTCTCCAGCCGATCTGTCGCTTCGACAAGATCCCTTTGTACTTGCGGAAGGCTGGCGACTATCGAATCCAGATGAACCTGATCCGATGCCCGGCTTTTTTGTACCAGATCTTGAATGTAGACCTGGGCAAACGTGTTCGCGACAAGTGCCGCACGCGCCGGACTTGGATCGGTGAAGCCGATGGTGATGACGCGCGATCGCAGCTCTTGTCCGACCCTGATTCCGTTGCGTAGCGCCTTCAGCTCGGGCGCGTCCGCTGCGTCCGGATTTTCCGCCACCGTGTTATCCTGTCTCCAGGCCCTGTTCAGGAGATCGATGAGGAACGAGCCAGCCGCGGGCGGGACGGCATTGACGACGGTCTTTCCGTTACCGTCGACTGGTTGGGCTTTGCGCAGTGCTGCCAGGACCCGACGCAGGTGGCCTTGCGAGGAGAGCATCGTCAGATGATCATCGATGTTCGATTCCAGCGAGTCCTGGGCGGATGCCACGCCGCCCGAAGCACTGCTGCTCGGGGCATCGATAATGACCTGGGTCGTTGCCTCGAACAGCACCGGGCGGGTGAAGCCTGCCAGTCCGGCCAGAATGCCGCCCAGAAGGGCCATGGCAAGCAAGAACCATTTTCGCGTCGTCAGGATGATGACGAGCTGGTGGAAGGGTGACGATTGCGTTGGCTCGCGTGGCGGCCGCATCAAGCGCAGATTGGTTTCAAGTGTCCCAACTTCCATCTGCTTGGCGCGCGGACGCCGGGCGCGGTTGGCTATGGAACCTTCCATCTCAATCCCCTGTCAGTTCGATATGGTAAGAAGGGTGCGTGGCGACCGTCGATGGCCGCATGGCTTCGTTGCGCCACGCCTGAAACATGAGCACCGGCCACAGGTCGCGGAAATTATCTTGGCTTCCATGCAGATGATTGCGCCAGCATGCGTCGACCTTCTCACGGTCGATGACCCCGTCCCCGGAGCGGCCGATCGTGGCAATGATATCGGTTGCCCAGCCGCGCAAGGGCCCTTTCAACCAAGTCCCGACCGGAACGTCGAAACCTTGCTTGGGCCGGTCGACCAGTCGGCGTGGTACATAACGATCAAGCAGTCGGCGAAGCAACCATTTGCCCTTCCCGTTTCGGACTTTGGCGCGGGCTGGCAAGCGCCAGGCGAATTCAACGACGCGATGGTCCAGGATCGGGCATCGCCCCTCGAGGCTGTTGGCCATGGTGGCTCGATCGAGCTTCACCAAAATGTCGCCCGGTAGATAGCCTGTCATGTCGGCGAATAGGAGACGCGAGAGCAGGCCGTCGAGCTTTGTGGTGTCGGTAGGTGCTGTCGACGGCTTGCGATGAACAAGGTCGTTGGCTGAAGATTTTGTCAGTTGCAGAAAGAGTTCGTCCTCATCTCGCGCCGCGAGCAGGCGGGCAAGGCGAGCCAGGCGGTCACCGCGCAAGCCATGCCGCATATTCGCCGAAAGCGGCAGATTGCCGAAGATATCTTTCTGAGAGGCCTGGGCCAGCAACCCAGCCCCCGATGCCAACAGCCGGCGAAATGACAATGGCAGCTCATGCTGCTTTGTGAGGCGGGTTGCCAGGAAGTGTCGAGAATAGCCTGCGAAGCACTCGTCGCCACCATCGCCTGAAAGCGCCACGGTTACATGTTGACGCGCGAGGCGCGACACCAGCAGCGTCGGTATCTGCGATTCATCGGCAAACGGCTCGTCCCAAATCCGGGGCAGCTCCGGAACGACCTCAAGCGCGGCGGCCGGCGAGAGATGAAGTTCCGTATGATCGGTGCCCAGATGCCGAGCAACCGCGGCCGCATGGGGAGCTTCATCAAACCCACCTTCGCCGAACGCTATGGTGAACGTACGAACGGGGCTTCGGGACTGTGCCTGCATCAGGGCGACGACAGTCGAGCTGTCGATTCCGCCGGACAGAAAGGCGCCCAGCGGCACATCTGCAATCATTCGTTGCTTGACGGCCAGGCGGAGCAGGCTGTCGAGCTCGGTCGCGAGGTCCTCGTCGCTGGCGGCTATCGGATCGCGCTGTCCCTTGCTGGCGACATCGGCCAGCGACCACCAAGGGTGAATGCGATGCTCAAGCGAACCGGTGCCGCGGGCGTCGGCGAATTGCGCCGCAGTGACCGACAGGATTGAACCAGGCGGCAGCTTGAACACGCCTTGCCAAATGCAACGGTCATCCGGCACCCAGCCGTTGGAAACCATCGTCGTCGCCGCATCGACATCGAGTTCCGGAGTGAAGCCTGGGAAGCAAGTGATCGCCTTCAGCTCCGAGGCGAAGACAAGCGCGTCACGTGTCAAGGCGACATAGAGTGGCTTCTTGCCCATTCGGTCGCGGGCAAGCTGAAGCGTTCGGTTCTCCAGGTCCCACAGCCCGAAAGCAAACATGCCAGCGAAGCGCGCGAGGGCTGCATCAAGGCCCCAGCTTTCGATCGCGCACAGCATGACCTCCGTGTCACTGGCGCCGCGGAAATGATGGCCCGCCCCTTCCAGTTCACGGCGCAGATCGCGAAAGTTGTATATCTCGCCATTGAAGGTGATGACATACCGACCGCTCGCGGAGAGCATTGGCTGGCGACCCGCTCCGGACAGATCGACGATGGCCAGTCGCCGGTGGCCGAAGGCTACCCCCCCTTCACGGCTCACCCAGAAGGCCTCACCGTCAGGTCCGCGATGACGAAGCGCCGTCGCCATCGGTCCGATGGCCCTAAGCGCACTTGCGTTGGGTGCATCGGGCGCCAACAAAATTCCGGCGATCCCACACATTCTAGCATCTCCTCTGGCGAACAATCGCGGGGATCGCTTCCGGCGTCCCAGCGACAAGGCAGAGGGTCAGACAGAACCACACGATCGGATGGCGGATGACCAAATGCGGAGCACTGAAGACGGCGATCGATGCCACGAGCGCCACCAGAGCATCCAGCTTCGCCCGCCAGGCGGACAACGCAGCCGAGCCGAAGATCCACATCAGGGCTAGAACCGAAATCAGGCCGCCCTGAGTGTAGAGATCCAGGATGGTGCTGTGCGCCTCGAAGGGCCGCGGCAAAAACTGTTGATTGACCACGGGGGGACTATCTAGGTGCGGGCCCGGACCCAGTCCAAGCGATCCCGATCGTGCCCCCTTCTCCAAGGCTGCATTCCAGAGGTAGAGGCGAAGCGCCGCGGTTTGGGCAGTCGCTTCCCCGCCCTTGTCTTTGGTCAGGCTCTTGGCGAAGTCTTCGGCGCTGGCGGCCTCGCTGAGGGCATAAGGCGCAATAGACAGGGCCAGCGGCAGGAAGCCAACGGCCATCAGGACGGCAAGCTGCCTCGAAAGGCTCGCCTTATTGCCGTCGCTCGTCAGCCAGGCCCGGACCCGCAGCCCGAGAAGGATCAGACAAGCCAGGACCGTGGTATAAAGGTAGGTATCGCTTTTTGTCAGCCTTCCGACGTAAACGGTGAATATGAGGCTGCATAGGGCAAGGCATCTTCCCCATTTATTGCTGGTGGTTGTGGCAAGATGCAAGGCCAGTGGACCGAGCAGGGCGCAGTAGAGCGCAAGCTGGTTCGGATTGTCGGACCATCCGCAGAAGCGGTCCCAGTACCAGGGCTCGACCCCAGCCTGATGGAGCCAGCCGAAGCCAAGCCCTACCTGAATGATGAAGCCCGCATTCGCGATAGCAACCATCCACCAGGCGATACGACGCAAACGGAAAGACGCGTTGGGCTCCGCAGCGGCCAGACAGGTGACGCACGCCAACAGCACATAGGCCAGCGTGTCGTGCAACAACGGATCCAGGAACAACGTGGTTGTCAGAAAACCGATGATGTAACCCACGCCCATGGCAAGCGCCAGGATCAGCCAGAAAAGCCCAAGCTTGGCCAGGGCCGGCGTAACCTCCAGTTGGCCGCCAGCAAGGATTCGCGTCATCGACAGCATTATCCAGAGCGTGAGGCACAGTTCGCTGTAGCCGAAGGGCAGCCCTGGGATGCTGAGTTGCGCCGCGTAGGACATCGCCACGCCGAAGGCCAGAAGCGCATCACGCATCATTGCCGCGCCTCACCCAGTCGATGGGGGCTTGGCACCGCCTCTTCCCTCGGATTCGCCTGCGCAGCTTGAACAAGCCTGCTGCGATATCTGCCACCCAGTATTGTCTTATACAGGTCGCAATACTGGTCGATCACCCACGACAGCGAGAACCGCTCCCGCACGAATCCGACGGAACGGCTGCCCATCGTCTTGCCACGGGCGGGGTCGGAAAGAAGATCGACTATCCGGGAGGCCAAGCCATCCGCATCGCGCGGCGCCACGAGATAGCCGTTCCAGCCATCCTCAACCACATCGTTGCAGCCCGGCATATTCGAGGCGACGATCGGCAATCCGGACAATCCCGCCTCCAGCAGGACACGCGGAATTCCCTCGCGATATTGCGTCGGAAACGCAAAGATATCCGCCATGCCAAGGAGGGCTGGAATGTCGCGCCTTGGCCCCAATGCGACAACGTGGGGAACATGGCGCTCGATATCGGCTCTGCTGACGGCAAACGGACCTTCGGAGTCTTGCGGGCCGACAAGTACGAAACGCGCGTTGGGCCTCTCGCGGATAACGCGAGGAACCGCCTCGATGAGGGTTGGAATCCCCTTCTGCCGCGTGAGCCGACCGACAAATATTATGACCTGGGCCGATTGTAGGCCAAGTTCCTCGCGCATCGTGGCAGCCGAAGGACCACGATACCTTGCCATCGAGAATGCATCGGGGTCGATGCCAGAACTCCGGATCAGTAGCCCTTTGCCGCGAGCCACCAGCCGGTAGCGCTCGAAGAAGGCCTGATCATCACTATTCTGGAAGACGGTCATGGCTGTCCAACGAGACGCCACCCCCTGAAGGCCGCAAAAGAAAGGACGCAATGCCAGGGCCCGCGGCTCCCGCGACGAGAATGTCCAACCAAGCCCGTTGATGGTGCGAACGACGGGAACGTGCCCGCGCACCGCCAGTGGAGTTAGGATATTGGGCTTGGTGTCGAAACTTTGAATGATGTCCGGACGCAGTTCGGACATCAGTTCACGGATCGCGCTGACAGCACCCCATTCTGCACCGCCGCTGCCAAAGCGGTCGAACCCAAATCGGCGATGGGCAATGCCATGGGGTGAGAAGGCGGCTCCGAGATCACTCGAAACGGCAGTGACTTGAAAACCCCTTTCGCGAAGCGCCAAAAGAAACGGGATTCTTAGTCTATGATCCTCGCCTCCAACGCAAACCAGATGCGGACTCATCCTGTCGCTCCTGGATGCGATACCAATCGCGTAAAACAGCTGATCCTATCCGCGGTTTCCATGGCCGGTTTCATCGCCCCTGAACGCACAACAGCCAGTCCCACGCTAGGAGCAGGCTTTCGTGCTGTCCTCGTCTGTTTGCATGAAGCAAGCTGATCAACGAAGCGGCAATGCAGCCACAATCGCTGTCGCCTCGGTCAGTGAGTTGGATTCATCCGGTCTGACGGTGCAAGGACGACATCTTCGCGTACGACACGGCGGGCCGGATATTTAGAAAAAGAGGGCTGTGTTCGAAGGTCCGCGCGCTCGCGTTCAAAGCAATCTCCGCCCGCCTTCTCACGCCGGATCAACATCGCGCCCAGATGGTGTGATGACTCGCACCGGCAGTTCTCCCGACCGCTTCGTCTGGAACAGGCTTTCACCCGGTCTCTGGATATGGTCGGACCACCAGCCGCCTCTTCCCGCGGATGGGCGACCGCGTTGCCATGTTCGCCGTCATTCGGACCGGCACGCCCGCCTTTCCGTTGAACCCGGCGGGATCCAGTTCAGTGCCTCTCCGCAATTGCCAGCGGCGCGCGCCTCGCATGACCTTGCGGACTAATGCCTTGTTGCTCATTTGGCGCCGAGGCTTTGCTCACGAGGAGCATCGAGTGGCTGAAATGAAGGCTCCGCCGGGACGCGCTTCCTTTTGCTGCCTGGGCTCAAGTAAATCCTGCGGAAGCGCGCATTTGGGCGGTGGCTCGCGCAACCGAAGCGCGCATTGGCCGATTGCCGCCACTGCAAATGCGCAGGCGCTCCGGCAGACTTCGCTGCAATGCTTTCGTTGCAGGCTTGAGCGCTCGACATACTTGGATCATCTACAAACCTCTGACGCAAGCGTAGCATCGAGGCTGTTGTGTTTTCCGGACGATGATCAAAGATTCTATCAAGGGACGCCCGTATTTGATTTGTCGCTAATGGATCCTTTCCCTAGGCAGGTGTGGGGCGCCTACCGAATCGGACGAAGGGTATGTCAATGACAACACTCCATTACGCCTCGGGCGGGTCGGCCTCCGAGGTCGCGAAAGCCGGATTCAATCTTGTCGATGTATCTTCCTTGGACCAGCTCAACGCCTTGCCGGCCGGCCAGAAAGGCCTAGTGTGGCTCAATGAAGCAGATGGTGCAACCTCCTCCTTTATCCAGAAGGTCACGCCCTTCATCGGCAATCCGAAAGTGTTTGGCTTCTTCCTCGTCGATGAGCCGGACCCGACCGGCAAATGGGGAACTTATGCCACCGCCGCTGATCTGAAGGCGGAGTCAGACTGGATCCACAGCCACCTGCCCGGCGCCAAGACCTTCATAACAATGATGAACATGGGGTCTTCCGCTAACCCCGACTTTTCAAACACCTTCAATCCTGCCAACACGCATATCGACTATTACGGCTTGGATCCCTACCCGGTACGGACCGGAACAAGCACGATTGATTACAACATGATCGACAGGACTGTGGCGGCGGCCGTCGCCTCGGGCATCCCGCTCAGTCAGGTCGTTCCCGTGTATCAGACCTTCGGCGGCGGCGACTGGACGACCGACACGGGCGGTCGCTATGTCCTGCCCAGCGTTGCTCAGGAAAAGACCATGTTGGACCACTGGGCCAAGGTAGCGCCTTCGCCGGCCTTCGACTATGCCTATGCTTGGGGTTCTCAACAGGGCGACACGGCGCTTGAGAGCTCGCCGACGCTGCAGGCTCTGTTCCTTCAACACAACCAGAGCACCGCAAGCGGTCCTTCGGCCAGCGAACCGACGCCGCCGCCTACCAGCACAGCGCCTCCGCCCACAAGTGTCCCTCCGACCAGCACCGGCGATCACATTTTCTACGGCACGGGTAGCGCGGATGTGCTTCGCGGCACCGCTGGCGCGGACACGATGATGGGCCGCGGCTACAACGACACCTACTATGTCAACAACGCCGGCGACAAGGTGGTGGAACTGCGGCACAGCGGCAACGACAGCGTGCTGGCATCGGTGAGCTACGCGCTGTCGGCCGGCTCGCAGGTCGAGCATCTTGCGACCACCAGCAAATTGGGAACTGCCGCCATCAAGCTCACGGGAAACGAATTCGCCCAAACCATCGATGGCAATTCCGGGAGCAACACTATCAACGGCGGTGGCGGGAGAGACGTTCTGACCGGACATGGCGGCAACGACGTCTTTGTCTTCGATTCGGCTCTCAAGGTCGGCAATATCGACAAGGTCACCGATTTCAAAGTGGGCCACGACAAGATCCAACTCGACCACACCGTGTTTGCCGGCCTGCATACAGGCGCCCTTCCCTCTTCGGCGTTTTACGCCGGCAGGGCCGCGCACGACAGCGGCGATCACATCGTCTATAACAGCACGACCGGCGCGCTTTCCTTTGACAGCGACGGCTCGGGCGGCGCACATCAGATCCAATTTGCCACTCTATCGCCACATCTGGCTCTGACGGCGTCCTCGTTCATCGTGACGTGACCGTGGGACGTCAGCCTGAGCAAGATGGTCTGACGTTCTTGAATATGGCTGACGGAACCAAGAAGCCCCGCCGAGCTTGTACTTGGTATGAGCGCGCGCGGCATCGAATTCCTGCAGAAATGGGTAGAGGATAAGATCCCACTCTACACCAAGGCCGATCCGGCTCTTGCGGCGAAACTTGCGGACCAAGCAACGGCGGATGCCATCAGAGCGGGAATCCGCCCCGAGGAAATCTCTGAGGAAGTCGGAAGCATGTTGACGACCATGCTCGAAGTGCTCGATCAGCACGATTCGACATGATTGCGCGCTTGGCGGCAGATGCTGCCCGGCTTGGCGCCAAATGCATAAATGTGTCATGGATCATAGGTCATGGGCCAGCCTAGGCAGCATGACCAACATGCTCTCCCAGAACGCGCGCGACGACCCCGTCCACGTCGTGAGGTTCAGCACCATTGACTTGTATCAACGGCCATCGGTCCTGGCGCAGGCACTCGCCGACCTCTCTTGAGATTTCGGCCTGCCTTAATCCTTTGTCCACGCCAAGTTCGAACAGCATAACCTCGAGGAGCGGTTGCTGCGCATGCCTATCCACAAGACGGCGGCGTAACGTTTCCTGGGGCGCGTCGAGTTGCACAACGAGATCCGGCCGCGGCAGGAACGCCAGGCACTCGCGGACCGCGTCGAGGCTTGGAGTTCTAGCCAGCACACCCAGCGCACACAAAGCCTGAATCATGCCCTCTTCGAAGATGAAGCAACCGGGCGACTCCCGCGCTTGGCGCCAGGACTGGCACAGTTGGGCGATGTCGACCTTCATTCGCCATGACCACACGCGGCTTCGAAGAGGGATCGATGCCAGAAGCCGGGCCGCGACACTGTCCTTTGGCAAGGTCGACAGCAAGATAGGACCGGATGTGGCAATCTTTTTGCCAATTCTTCCTATGCCATGGCGGATTTCCGGAGCGTCATCCTGAGCCGATCCAGGTTCAATCAGGCGATACCCATTTACTGTCTTCACATTGATGCCGTGTCTCGCCAGCCCTTGGCAGAGGCCGCGAAGCAGCGTGGTTTTACCCGCGCCAGGCGGCCCAAACAACTCGATGATCATATGCTCAAGCGTCTCCGAACGAGCAGTCATTCCCCTACGGATCAAGCTTAGCCGGATTTCAGATCACACCAACGTTCATTTGAATGATTGTTCCAGTCAGTGAATCTGGGCACCGAGCCCGGATTCTAGCGGAGATGCCGATCGCTCCGTTCGCCTGGGCAAGCCGTCTTGCGCTCGACGGAGCTTGCAAGGAAAAACGACCGGTGCTGGACACAGATGGCAAAACTTCTGAAGGACGCTCGGGAAGCGCTGGCTAGGCAAGATCGAGGCATCATCCGAATGATTGATGAAAAGATCTCCGCGGCGAGCGATGTTCGACCGTCAGCTTGGCGGGGCCCTGAATGTCCTCAGTGTGTTTGCATTCGGAAGTGGCAAATCAAAACCTACAGGTGGATCTGCGACCCACCCGAAAGTGGTCAGTCGTTCCCGAATATGATCTTGACCAAGGGGGGCCAGTCTGGCGCCGTTACCGACAGATGGGTGCCAAATTTGCGGACACTCCAATCTTCGACCACCTTGGAGATGTCGCCAGGCGGTATCCTGACAAGCTCGCAATCAGCGACGGCGCGAACCGCCTGACTTTTTCTGAGCTTTTCCGGGCGGTCGAGACGCTGGCAACTCATATCGCTGCCGTCGTCCCCGAAGGGCAGGCCATCGGCATCCTGCAAGCAAACTCCGCTTGGTATCCTGTGGCGATGTTGGCGACCATGGCGGCGGGACGGCCTTCGGTCCCGCTCAACACAAGAGATCCCGCCTCTCGCATTTTCGATATAGTCAGTGCCGCGGGGCTCGGCGCGATTATAGGCGCCGAAAATGTTCGCCCGGTCGAATTGGCCCAAGAGATCGTCTGGATCGAAATTGCGGCCGCCGTGGCGTCCAACGATCAACACCCAGAACAGCAGCATAAGCCCCCTATGGTTTCGGTCGATGCGCCCGCATTGGTGCTTTACACTTCGGGCAGCACCGGGCGCCCCAAGGGAATCGTCAACAGCCAACGCAGCCTGCTATGGCGGGTCCGGCAATATGTCGATGCGTGCCATATCAGCGCGGATGACGTTTTCCTGCCGCTGACCGGGCCAGCCACGATCGCCGGTTGCCGGGAGATCTTTGCGGCGCTGCTGACGGGCGCCACGTTGCATCTTCTCGAGGTGGAGGCTGTCGGCCTGCGCGCTACGCGCGCTCGATTGCAGTCCGAAGGTGTGACGATCGCCTATCTTGTGCCGGCACTGCTTCGAGCCCTCCTGGCTGAGGCGCCCGCCGACGCTTCCTGGCCGCTCAGAGTGGCCCGGATCGGTGGGGAGAAAGTGTCATGGATGGACATCGCTTTGCTGCGCAAAGCCGTTTCGGACCAGTGTCTGATCCAGATCGGCTACTCATCGACTGAAACCATCGGTTCGCAATGGTTCTTGCCGCCTGACTGGCCCGAGCAAGACGCGTCGGTTCCCGTCGGCAGGCTGCTCCCTGGTATGACATTCGCTATCGTCGACGAAGCGGAGCGCAATGTAGGGCCAGGCGAAAGTGGAGAGCTTCTGATCAAAAGCCGCTATGTCCTGCTTGGTCATTGGGAGAACGGTGTGGTCGTTCCCGCGCAGCCGGACCCCGACGATCCCGAGGCTCGGCTTTTTTCGACCGGGGACCTCGTTCGGCTCGACGATGATGGCATCTTGAGGATCGTCGGCCGCAAAGGGCGCCAGATCAAGATCAATGGTCGACGCATCGAGCCCGCCGAACTCGAACGGGTCTTGCGTTGCGCGCCTTCGGTGGCGGATGCCGTGGTGATGGTAACGGCCGCGCAGGAACTCATCGCCTTCGCGGTTCCCCAGCGCTTCGCAGGCGGCGCTTTTGCAGACGACCTTCGCCAGCTCCTCAGAATGACCTTGCCGGCACCATTGCGTCCCTTGCGATTGCACCCCGTTGACGCAATCCCACGCCTGTCGGGAGGTAAGGTCGATTTGGCAACACTGGCCGAGATAGATCGTCCGCACGGAAGGAGGGCGCGAGTCGCCCGGTCGTCCACTCTCGATGCTCCGCCCGCCGGAGGAGCAAAGGACACACGTCAAATAGTGCAGCACGCGTGGACGCAGGTTCTCAACACAGGCACTGCCACGGGAAACTGGGATGATGCTGGAGGAGATTCGCTGCAGCTGCTGCACTGCGTGATGGCGATCGAAAACGCCATCGGGCAAGAGCTGGGCCTCGAAGCATTCACCGTCGGCATGAGCTTGGACGAGATGGTTGAGGCGGTCGTCTCTGCACGGTCGGGCGAAGGGCGCGAAAAGAAGCACCACCCCCCGGTTCTTTTCCTGTTTCCAGGGTCCGTTGGCTATGGTCCGAGCCTGGCTGCGTTCGCAGCCGCCATAGGGAAAGTCGCCCGTGTAAACCCGATCCGATATCCGAGCCTTGCGGCGATACTGGACGGACACAACACCCTCAGCGCCATGGCTGGCGCCGCACTCGAGCAGATAAGCCGCATCCAACCTGCGGGCCCCGTGCGACTTCTCGGCCATTCTCTGGGTGGCGCGGTTGCATTCGAGGTTGCCGCACGGCTCATGAAGGCCGGGCGAACGGTGCGGTTCCTGGGCATCCTCGACACGAGCCTTCTGGACGAGCCGAGCAACCATTGGGAGACACTTACCCGTACGTTCTATCGTATTCGCACCAACCGCATATCCGCGCATCGGATGGCTTGCAGAGCCCTTGCGAAGATCACCGTCGCCGTGGGCGGCGAAGCGCGTCTGGCCAGGATTCTGGACAGATTTGCCAATGGAGAGTTCAACCCGACGATCTTCAGGACCAAACTGGAACTGCAGGAGGTTTTAAGGGCGAAGTCATTCTTCCAATGGCTTGAGGCACCGAAACCGGCTCTGCCCCTCTCCGGTACCTTGTTCCGATGTCGCAGGGAGGGAATGCCGCGGGCCTTGGGCTGGGACAGCGTCTTGGCACACCTGGACGTCATTTCGATCACGGGCAGCCACATCGACCTTGTCGTCGAACCAAACCTTGCCACCAACCGTCCGCTTATCGAGACGGCCATCGTGCAGACCTATTCCCCCGCCGAATCTCGCAAAAGGGAGGACTTGTCATCGACATAATTCCGGAATTCAGCAAGGACATGCTGACGCTCGATGCCCGCGCGGAGGTCGATCGCATCGTTGACACCTTGCGCACTCAGGTTCTCGGCACCCTGCATCGTCGCGGCGTGGTTGTCGGTCTTTCCGGCGGTATCGACAGCTCCGTCGTCGCGACCTTGTGCATGCGCGCGTTCGGGAAAGACAAGGTCCTGGGACTGTTCATGCCGGAGCGGGATTCTTCCGGCGACTCCCTGAGACTTGGCCGCCGCGTCGCGGCACAGCTTGGCATTGAAAGCGTCCTTGAGGACATAGCACCGGCACTGGAGGCCATTGGGGCCTACCGCCGGCAGATCGATGCGATCCAGACCGTCGTTCCCGACTATGGGGAAGGGTGGAAATGCAAGCTGGTGATCGCGTCGGTTCTGGAGAGCAGCGGGCTCAATATAACCCGCCTCACGGTCCAGGATCCGCAGGGTAAAGTAGATACCGTGCGTCTGCCGCCAGCTGCCTATCTGCAGATCGTTGCTGCGACAAACTACAAGCAGCGCCTGCGCAAGATGACGGAATACTATCACGCCGACCGCCTCAAATACGCGGTTGTCGGCACTCCAAATCGCCTCGAGTACGACCAGGGCTTTTTCGTCAAGCAGGGCGACGGAGCCGCCGACGTGATGCCGATCGTTCACCTTTACAAAACCCAGGTTTATCAACTCGCGGAATATCTCGAGGTGGATGATGAAATCCGGCAGCGGCCACCGACCACCGACACCTTTTCCATGACCCAAAGCCAGGAAGAATTCTATTTCGCGCTGCCCTATCACCTGATGGATCTATGCCTCTACGGCCTGAACCACGGGGTCGCCAGCAATGAGCTCGCGGCGGTTGCTGGCCTCACCGAGCCCCAGCTTCAGAAAGTGTTCAAGGACATCGAAGCGAAACGAAGGGCGGCCCACTATCTTCACGCGCGGCCTTTGCTGTCCGCGGAAGGCGGAGATTGACTGAGCATGTGCGGCATCGCTGGAATCGTGGCGCTGAATGCCACAGCGGCTTCTCCTTCGCGGCAGGCGCTGATGCAGATGATGGGCGCGCTGGCGCATCGCGGCCCCGACGGGCGCGGTCTCTACCGGGACAGACGCGCGGGGCTGGCGCATGTGCGCCTGTCCATCGTCGATCTTTCCAGTGGCCAGCAACCGATGGCGGACACAGGCGATACGACGTGGATCGTGTTCAACGGCGAGATATTCAACTACGTCGAATTGCGTGAAAAACTCACGGCGCTCGGCCACCGCTTCCGAACCCGCAGCGACACGGAGGTCGCGCTACACGCCTATCGTGAGTGGGGAGAAACGGCCTTCGAGCGGATGAACGGCCAATGGGCAATTGCGATCTGGGATTCAGTGGCCAATCGTCTTATATTGTCGCGCGACCGCTTCGGCATTTGCCCGCTGTATTTCAGCGAGCATGCGCACCGGCTTTATTTCGCCAGCGAAGTGAAAGCCATTTTCGCGGCCGATCGAACCATACCTCGCGCCCTTGATCCAGCCGGCATCGATCAGACGTTCACGCTCTGGACGGTCGTTCCGCCGCAAGGAGTTTTCCACGGAATCAACGAACTCGAGCCGGGTCGTGTCCGCATCTATCAGGATGGCACCGTTCGTGAGCGGATTTTTTGGCAGCCTTCCTATCCCGACAATTTCGGATCGCGGCAGGGCGAGTTCCCCGGGTCCTCCAACGACGCGGTGGACCGCGTGTCTAGCGCTCTTGAGGCCGCGACGGCGCTCAGAATGGTGCGCGCCGACGTGCCTGTCGGGTGCTACCTCTCCGGAGGGCTGGACAGTTCGCTTGTGGCCGCGCTCGCGAGGCGCTTCGCGGGCGATCGCTTCCAAACCTTCTCCTTGCGTTTTGCCGACGCCGAATATGACGAGACCCGCTTCCAGCGAATGGTTGCCGAGGCGACCGGCAGTGAGCACCATGAAGTGGTCGTTTCGCGCAGAGATATAGCCGGAATCTTTCCGGAGGTAATCCGACACACCGAACGCCCGATACTGAGGACTGCCCCGGCGCCACTCTTCCTGCTCTCGCGCCTAGTGCGCGAGCGTGGAATCAAGGTCGTGCTGACCGGCGAAGGCGCTGACGAAATGTTCGCCGGCTACGACCTGTTCCGCGAAGGCAAGGTCCGCCGCTTCTGGGGGCGCCACCCGACTTCGACACGACGCTCTCGGCTCCTGGAACGCCTTTACCCCTATCTCACCCGCTCGCCGGTGCAACAGCAGGCGATGGCGCGTCAGTTCTTCGGGCGAAATATTCAGGCTTACGACGCGCCGGGCTTTGCTCATGAAACCCGCTGGCAAACCACCAGGGCCATCAAGCGCTTGTTTACAGCCGATATGCGGGCTCGAACGCAGGGCCGCGACGCCGTGTCCGAGTTGCTCGCCCGTCTGCCCGCGCAGTTTGCCCGTTGGAGTCCCCTTGCGCAGGACCAGTATCTCGAGGTGCAAACACTGATGTCGGGCTATCTGCTCTCCTCGCAAGGCGACAGGATGCTGATGGCTCACTCCGTCGAGGGGCGCTTCCCGTTCCTGGACGATGAACTTGTGAGGCTCGCGAATTCGCTGCCGCCCTCCTTCAAACTCCGCGGCCTCGACGAAAAGCACGTGCTGAAGCGCATGGCGGCACCCATCCTGCCCTCCGAGATCGTAGCCCGCAAGAAGCAGCCCTTCCGCGCGCCCAACGCGCTTTGCTTCGTCGGCGCAGACGCTCCGGATTACGCTCGCGAGGCGGTTTCGCAGAAGGCCCTGCGCGAGGCGAATGTCTTCGATCCAAAGGGGGTCACGCACCTGCTTGCCAAATGCCAGGCCAGAACTGGCGATGGCGACCTGTCCAATGCCGACAACATGGCGCTGGTCGGCGTGTTGTCGACCCAACTTCTTCATCAGCAGTTCGTCGCGGGTTGTCCCAGTGCAACGCTCGAATGCACGCTCAGCGTCGACGTCGACTGCGAACATCGGGAAGAGCGCCTGTATGTTGCATGATGCCGTACCATTGCTGCATGACTACCTCGCCCATTCCGCCGTCCGACACGGAAGTAAGGTGGCGCTGGTGTGCAACAGGCAGCGTGTCACCTACCTCGAACTCGAAACGCGAGCCAACGCGATCGCCTGGGACCTGTCCGCATCCGGAGTCGTTCGCGGTGATCGCGTGATGATCTTCGCCGACAACACCGTCGAGACGGTGGTTAGCTTCTGGGCGGTGCTAAAGGCGAATGCGGTGGTGTGCATCGTCAACCCGCTCACCAAGAGCGACAAGCTCGATTATCTGCTCAACGACTGCCGGCCGACGGCGCTCATCACGGACGGCCATCTGCAAGCGATCTTCCGCGAGCCGGCGCGCGGCTGCCCGTCACTTCTGCGGGTGATCGTATCGGGACCGATCGACGACGTCGAACTCGCCCAGCTGCCGTTTGCCGTGCGCTGGGACGCCGCCCTCGCCAATGGCGCGGATACGCCGCCGGCACGGCAGTGCATCGATGTTGATCTGGCAGCCATCATCTACACGTCCGGGTCGACGGGCGAACCCAAGGGCGTGATGCTGACGCACAGAAACATGATGGCCGCGTGCGCGTCTGTCGCTTCCTACCTGGCGATTGCCGAGGACGAGGTGATCCTCAATGTCCTACCCCTCGCCTTCGATTATGGACTGTACCAGATGATCATGGCTTTTCGTACCGGCGCCCGGCTGGTGCTCGAACGCTCGTTCGCTTTCCCGGCACAGATCCTCGGGTTGATCAGGCAGGAGGGAGTTACGGGCTTTCCCGGCGTGCCCACAATCTTTGCCGCACTCTCCGAACTCAGGTCCCTCAAAGACCAGGATTTCTCGAGCATCCGCTACGTCACAAACACTGCGGCAGCCCTACCCCTCAAGCATATTTTCATGCTTCGCGAGCTGTTTTCGGGTGCACGCATCTATTCGATGTACGGTCTCACCGAATGCAAACGTTGCACCTATTTGCCGCCAGAGGACCTCGAGCGAAAGCCATTGAGCGTAGGGATCGCAATCCCGAATACGGAGATGTGGATCGTTGACGAGCATGACAGGCGGATAGGCCCAGGCGTTGTCGGCCAACTCGTCATTCGCGGCGCAACGGTGATGAACGGGTATTGGGGCAAGCCCGAGGCAACGGCCAGGAAACTCAAACCCGGCCCGCTGCCCGGCGAGCAGGTCCTATACACCGGCGACTACTGCCGGATGGATACGGAGGGTTACCTCTACTTCGTTGGCCGTGGGGATGAGATCATAAAGTCGCGAGGCGAGAAGGTGGCGCCAAGGGAAGTGGAAAATGTACTGATGGACATTCCAGGAGTCCGAGAAGCGGCTGTCATAGGTGTTCCCGACGAGCTCCTCGGGCAAGCGGTGAAAGCTTTTGTGGTGATGGAGCATGGAAGAGCCATTGGCGAAAGGGAACTGCAGAAGGAGTGCCAGAAGCGTCTGGAAAACTTCATGGTCCCGAAATCCATCGTCGTTGTGGCGAACCTGCCGATGACGGACACGGGAAAACTCAAGAAAACGGCGCTGTCATGATACGGGGCCAGAACCAAGTCGCTGATTTAATGGTGACGCCACGGAGGACGAATTCATGTTGACCATCAAGGAACGCACCGGAATCTACAGCGAGCAGATTCGTAGTTTCTTGGTTTCGAATTTCTACGTCAGCGACGTCAAGGCATTGCTGGATGACGCATCCTTGCTCGATCAAGGCATTGTCGACTCGACGGGTGTGCTTGAGATTATCGGCTTCATCGAGGAGACCTTTGGCATTACCGTCGAGGATAGCGAACTTCTGCCTGAAAACCTCGATTCCATCCAGGGGATCGAGCAATACATCATCCGCAAAATGAACTGATGGGTAAGCGTAACGCCCAGAGCAGCCCCGTATTTGGTCTGATTGTCGCAGGATTCATGCCTGCGTCTTGACTTGCCCCAGAACCACCCGGCCCTCGCCCGCTTCGTTCGAGACCGAACGGATGTTCTCGAATGCCTTGCTGCGTTCCAGCAGACCCGCTACCTGTCGGTCTTGGCCAAGCCCGACCTCGAAGAGCAGGATGCCGCCACGCCGCAGGTATCGCGGTGCGTCTTTCAGTACGCGCATATGAATGCTCAGGCCGTAAGGGCCGGCTGCAAACGCCTCGCGCGGCTCAAGCTCGATCAGATGGGCGCGGTCGCCCTCGAGCCGCTTTTCAGAAATGTAAGGCGGATTGCAGACGATTACGTCGATAGTTCCGTCTAACCCAAGGCCGATGAGAGAGTCGAACAAGTCGCCCTGAAGCACCGAAAGACGCTCAGCCATGCCGTGATGTGAGGTGTTGCGGCGTGCCGTTTCGACGCATTCATCGGTGAGATCGCTTGCCCAGACAAGGGCGCTGGGCACATGGTAGGCGATCGCGCACGCCAGATTCCCAGTGCCGCAGCACATATCAACTATGCGCGGAGCCGGCAGGTTCATCTGATGCAACACACCAAGCGCGGTCTTGCCGAGCAACTCGGTCTCAGGTCTGGGGACGAGCGCACCGGGCGAAACCAGCAGTTCAAGTCCCATGAACATGGCGCGGCCGGCGCCATAGGCATCAGCTACACTGAACTCTTTGCTCATGGCCGACCCCATCGCTTGATCTCCCCAGTATAGATCTGCGGCGCTCATGCGCCAGCCAAACCTGCTCCGAAATCATGAATTCTCAAGCCTTTCCTTCGAAAAACTGCAGGCACAAACTCGGTGCATCGCACTTCTGACGCTCATTGACCGATTGCAATCTCAGGTCGCCAAAGATGGAGAGAGAGGTGCTGCTCATGCTTTGAAGAGCCAATGGCGCGGTACGGCGGCTTTTAGATTTTGTGGATCGTGGAGAGGGGTAAACGCCTATCCAACTCTGATGGAGCGGAGGCGCGGACCGCAGCTCCATTGACGCGCTAATCTTCGGCTCCGGTAATTCAGCAAGTGGTCGGTGGAAGCGCCTCCGCTCCAGCATCAGCCTCACCTTGCTGCATGGAGAGGTTACCTATAGGTTTGCGGACATGTCGAAACAACTGTCCGAAGGTCTCGGATCGACATCTCATTTCCGGTCAATCGCAGAGAGGGGCCGTGAGCGAAAGCGTGAGTGTTCTGATTGTTGAGGATCAATGGCTAGTCGCGCAGGACACTGCCGCGCGGCTGCGTCGCGCCGGTTATCAGGTGGTCGGACCTGTGCCGTCGGTATCCGCCGCTCTGCGTCTTGTCGAATCGGACAAGATTGACGTGGCGTTGCTAGACATCCAGCTGAACGGTGAAACGGGTCTGCCGGTGGCGAGGATATTGCAGGCGCGAGGCATCCCCTTTGCCTTCTTGTCGGGATTTGGCCCCGCCGACGTTCCCGCGGCTTTCCGCGACTGCAGATTCCTGCCGAAGCCGGCAACCGATGCTGTCATCCTTGCTGCTGTTAGCGAGTTGGCGTCCCTGCGCACAGCTTCGCGCTGACATTCGCTCCGCCGCATTATTACCGGAGTTGCGCCCTGGCGACCTGGTAGGCCGGACGAGGTCAGTCTCACAAAGGGCAACATTGGCGCTTTGGCCATGAGGACGGCGGACTACGACCGGCGAGGACGGAAATTCAGCGTTCAAAAAGCATCCGCCGGGGTTCCACTTCTCGGCCTGTTGCGGCGATTTGGACTTAGGTCCGATCCCGGTCGCCAGAGGTCGGATTGCGGAACATCTGCCAAGGACCCACGTTCGGGGTTTGAGCACGGAGGTGCCGGCCGATCTCGAAGCGCAAGTTTCACGGGCAACTGTTGGGGAGTGTCGTAGTGCCGATTTCAAACGATATGGGGGACGAGTACCTGGAACTGGAATGTCCAAACTGTTCTCATGTCATCATAAAAAAGGGATCGTGGTTGAAGGTAATATCCAACTTCAACTGCACCCAATGCCATGCAAAAATCAGAATTGGTTATATGACCAAGCTCGCGCTTTTCGAGAAAAAAAGGCAAAGCATGAACCCGGCTGCGCAGTGAGAGTCCTAGCGGCCCGACAGTCGTTTGGGGTGGTGCGTTGAACCGTCGGGCCTGACCGGCCCGATGGCGGGGGAGCCAGGCCGGCTGGGTGAATCGTATACATTAGATCGTGCTTATCAAGCCCAAATACGCGGCGCGACATCGCCTGGTGACGCAACGGTGAACCCCGCGCCCGTATACGCGCTAGCAGGAACGTCGGCGGTCAACATGCCGCTCATTCGTAGAGAGTGCGAACAGCTTCATCAAACAACTCCACCTCGGCTTCAACCTTTTCAGCCGCTTTATCGACCTTGTCGAAACGCTTCAGCATTCGATTGTGGAGCATGGACAAGCGTGCCGCATGGTAGACCACGCTGCGCTTGTAACCTTCAGAGTCGAGTGGTTCGAACAACATTGTCATGGCAGAAATCCTCAATGTTTTTCATCCTGCAATCCTTCCCTAGTAAACCGCCAGTTAACTCTTTCGTTCCGCTGGTGATGCGAAGGCGCCCGAATGAATAACTCGTTGCGCTGTCTCCAGACTGCACGAGCGTGCTTCGTCTGTCTGAGGTTGGGCCCCAAGGCTTGCGCTTGCCTCGCCTGTTCGGCTCATGCTGCGTCAGTCACGACATCGACGGCCAGCTTCAGTTCAATCGCTTTGGGCGTGAGTTGAATACCGGCGCTGCCAAAAATTGCCGAATGATCATCCTGCTGTGGTGGGACCGCCGAACCCGTCAGGAGCGACGAACCGAGCCGGCTTGGATAGTCGCCCCGCCGCAAGGACGCGAGCGATCGAAGATCACGTCGGCAGGTGCTCTGCCCTCTCTAGGAAGCCGGCGCCGCGCGCACTTACTGAAAAAACCCAAACAGAATAAGAGCGAGAAAGGCAAACAGCAGCGCTGCAGCCGCTAGCAACACACCTTTGTTGGAGCCGCGCCGAGGTTGAGGGTCAGGCACGAGTTTTTTCCGGTTTGGGAGTTCATTCATTGGACATTAATTTGCGGCTGCAAATTAGGTTCCGCTCATGCTTGAATGCCTACAATGCCGCCCCACAGCGCCCTACAGGCGCACGACCTTCGCTAGCCCTAGGCGTATCCGCTGGCCTTCTGCAAAGGACAACGCGAACGATTCCTGATTGAATGACCTGGCAATTTCCTGATCTTTCTCAACCACGCGGACGAACCATTCGCCGCAGGTTTCTGTCACTTCGACGCAAGGCACGGCCTTGCGGAATGGAACCACGTTATCCATCACAGCCGACCTACGAGCAATGGCAACATCGGTCTTGTAAGGCCACCGAATTCGGGATTTCAATAAAAAAGTCGATACGGAGCAGGAGCGGCTCGCCGTGGAGGGCATGGCGAAGCTTCTGAAGCGGTTTGTCTGACCGACTGTCTAACCAGGTTGTCTACCCTCGACGCAAAGCCTTGTTCATCAAGGCGACTGGTAGGCCCGGAGGGCGAACGAAAATCGTCGATTTTGTTGGGTTTTTCGCGGGCAAAAATCAGAAATCTTCCCGCATCGTTCCGTATGGTTCCGAGGACGGCCAAAGCACCGAACGCTCGGTGTTTGGCCTTCAGATGGAGCACGAATAGCGAAACTTCCAGGCAGCCATCACCCTACTACACTAAAAGATGTTCACGACCTTCCCGAACCCCTTAGTTCCGTTTGCCGAGGCAGCCGGCACCTGGCCGAGCCCGATACCCGTCAGCCTGAAGCCAGCCTGACCGGTTGGCTCTTCGGCTGCCGCGCTGAAAGCAACGTCGCGAACTGGTCCACGGCCTGTGCGGCCAGCCCAGGCCCGTTGGATCCAAAAGCTTGCCGTCGGCAAAATCGCTGTCGCTGCCATAGACGACGCTCGGCACCCTCAGCGCCGAATAGAAGCCGAACGGCGGGCGAAGCTGGTGTTCGACCACCAGCGCGTGGCGCTGGCCGCCTCCCGTCGCGCCGATCAGGACTGGGCGATCGACGAGTGCCAGCGGATCGATGAGGTCGAACAGGCCAGCATAGGAACCATTATAGACCGGCGTCGTCACGATCAGCGCGTCGGCTTGTTCGACCGCGGCCACCACATCCAGCGCCTCCGGCGTCGATTCCTTACGCGTGAACGCAGCACCCAGACCGCGGCCGGCATCGACGAGATCGAGGAAATTCACTGTGACCGACAGTTTTTCGCGCAGTGCCTCACCCAGATGATGCGCCAGCCTCCGTGATTTCGACGGCCTATGGGTGTTGCCTGACAACACGACGATGTTCTGGCGCAGCCGTTCGACATGGAAATTCGTGGTCTCTCTCATCTGTGCGAAATGATTGGAGACTCTGACGGGGCCGCCGGCCCCGCCAGTCCACAGCTGACCGTCAGGCGGCGCGCAGAGGCCGCGTCAGCGGGATCGGTGCGGCCGGCTCGGAACGCGGCACACGGCCTTCGACCGGATGGCTCGGATCGTTGAACCCATGCGTCGAGGCATGGCCGGCGGTGACGAGGCGGTCGACAAAGGCCTCGTCCTCGGCGGTCAGCCTGAAGTCCAGCGCCTTGGCGTAGCTGTCCCACTGTTCCTCAGTGCGCGGACCGGCGATCGCCGCCGTGATCAGCCGGTTGTTGAGCACCCAGGCCAGCGCGAAATCGGCGGCCGAGACACCGCGCGACTTTGCGTGCGCCGCGATCTGCCTGGCGATCTCGATCGATTCCGGGCGCCACTCGGTCTCGGCGATACGCTTGTCGCCACGCCCGGCCCTAGTGTCGGCGGCTGGCGCCTGGTTGGGCTCGTATTTGCCGGTCAGCACGCCGCGCGCCAGCGGGCTGTAGGAGACGACACCAAGACCAAAATAGGCTGCCGCCGGCAGTTGCTCGGCCTCGGCGGTGCGGTTGACGATGTTGTAGAGCGGCTGGCTGGCCACCGGCCGGTCGATGCCGAGTTCATCGGCGAGATGCGCGACTTCGGCGATGCGCCAGCCACGGAAGTTCGACACGCCGAAATAGCGCAGCTTGCCCTGGCGGATCAGGTCGGCGATGGCCCGCACCGGCTCCTCCAGCGGCGCATCGAAGACGGCGCGGTGGAAATAGAACAGGTCGATGTAGTCTGTTCCCAGGCGCCTCAGACTGTTCTCGACGGTCTGGATCACCCATTTGCGTGAATGGCCGCCGAGATTGGGACCCTTGTCATGCGAGTTGACGAATTTGGTCGCCACCACCCAATGATCGCGCGTCGCCTTGATGCCGCGGCCAACAACTTCCTCGGACTTGCCATTGTGGTAGACGTCGGCGGTGTCAATGAAATTGACGCCTTGCTCGCGCGCCTTGTCGATGATGCGGTGCGCGACCGTCTCCTCGGTCGGCCCGCCGAACATCATGGTGCCAAGGCTGAGCGGGGAAACCTTCAGGGCGCTGCGGCCGAGATAGCGGTAATCGGACATTGTTTTGCTCCGTTGAACTTTCAGTTGAGGGTTGGTTCGGCGTAGTGGCAAGCGACGTGATGCCCCGCCGCGATCGCCCGGAATGCAGGCTCCTGCGAACGGCAGAGATCCGTCGCCAGCGGGCAGCGCGTGTGGAAACGGCAACCGCTGGGGATGTTCTGCGGGCTCGGCAGATCGCCATGGATCGGCGCTGCCTGACGCCGGCGCACCGGGTCCGGCACGGCGTCCATCAGTGCGCGCGTGTAGGGATGTTTTGGCGAGGTCCACAGCGTCGCATTGTCGGCGCTTTCGACGATGCGTCCGAGATACATGACCAGCACCCGGTCAGCGAAATAGCGGACCACCGACAGATCATGCGAGATGAACAGGTAGGACAGGCCGAGCTGCCGTTTCATGTCGACCAGCAGGTTGAGGATCTGGGCCTGGATCGAAAGGTCGAGTGCCGACACCGGCTCGTCGCAGACGACCAGTTCCGGATTGAGGATCAGTGCCCGGGCGATGCCGATGCGCTGGCGCTGACCACCGGAAAATTCATGCGGGTAGCGGCCAAGCGAATCCTTGGGCAGACCGACGCGCTCGATTATATCCTCTACAATCTTGCGCCGCTCGGCCTTGTTGCCGATGCTATGGACTTTCAGCGGCGCGGTCAGGATGTCGCCAATCGTGTGGCGCGGGTTGAGCGACGCGAACGGATCCTGGAAAATCATCTGGATGTTGCGGCGCGCCGCCTTCAGCCGGCGGGCGTCGAGAACGGTGATGTCGGTGCCGTTGAACTCGATCTTGCCGCTGGTCGGATCGACCAGCCGCATGATCGTCTTGCCGAGGCTCGATTTTCCGCAGCCGCTTTCGCCGACGAGGCCAACCGTTTCGCCGCGTCCGACCTCGAGCGAGACGCCGTCGACGGCGCGCAACGCACCACCCTGAGCATGGAAATGCGTGGAGAGGTCAGAGACCGAGAGCAGCGCCATGCGCAACCTCCGGAATGAAGCTGTAGGGGCAGGCGACGAGGCGATCCTCGCTCACCTCGACGAGGTCGGGCACGAAATGGCCGCAGCTATCGCGCGCCACCGCGCAGCGCGGCCGGAACGGGCAGCCTTTCTCGCCAGCGGCCGAGACGATGCTGCCGGGTATCTCCGTCAGCCTGGCGTCGCGGTAGTGCAGATTGGTCTTCAGCCTTGGCGAAGCGGCCAGCAGGCCGCGCGTATAGGGATGGAGCGGGGTTCTGAACAGCGCGCCGGGCAGCGCCTGTTCAACCTTGCGTCCTGCATACATGACGACGACCTTGTCGGCCCACTGCGCGACGACGCCGAGATCGTGGGTGATGAGCACGACAGCCATCGACAGTTCGCGGCGCAGCGTATCGAGCAGGTCGAGCACCTGCGCCTGGATGGTCACATCCAGCGCCGTCGTAGGTTCGTCGGCAATCAGCAGGCGCGGACGGCAGGCAACGGCAATGGCAATCATGACTCGCTGGCGCATGCCACCGGAAAGCTGGTGGGGATAGTCGTCGATGCGCCGCTGCGGATCGGGAATACGCACCAGATTGAGAAGCTCGATGGCACGGTTCCGCGCTGCCTTGCCGCGTATGCCTTCGTGCAGCGTCAGTACCTCGGTGATCTGCCGGCCGATGGTCAGCACCGGGTTGAGCGACGTCATCGGCTCCTGGAAGATCATGGCGATCTCGCGCCCGCGCAGGTTCCGCATCGCCTTCTGGTCGAGACCGAGCAGATCCCTGCCGGCGAACTCGATCCTTCCATTGGGGATCTTCGCCGAGCGCGGCAGAAGCTGCATCAGGGCAAGTGCTGTCAGCGATTTGCCGGAGCCCGATTCGCCGACGATCGCCAGCGTCTCGCCTTCGCCGACCTCGAAACTCAGCCGGCTGACCGGCTCGGTGCTCGGGAAGCGAACCGTCAGATTGTCGACCTTGAGCAAAGCAGCGGCCATCTCTAGCGCTCCTGCAAGAAGCGCGGGTTGAGCGCGTCGTTGAGGCCGTCGCCGATCAAGTTCAGCGCCAGCACGGTGAAGACGATCGCAAGCCCCGGCAGTGCTGTCAGATACCAGGCGGTGCGGATCAACTCCCTGCCCGCTCCTATCATCGAACCCCAACTGACGACATTGGGATCGCCGAGGCCCATGAAGGACAGCGCCGATTCCATCAGGATTGCGGTTGCCACCATCACCGACGAGGTCACGATCAAAGGCGGCAGCGCGTTTGGCAATATCTCCCGAAAGATGATGCGGGCATGGCCATAGCCGAGGCTGCGCGCGGCCATGACGAAATCCTTTTCGCGAATGGCGCGGAATTCGGCGCGGGTCAGCCGCGCCACCGTCGGCCAGGTGATGACGGCGATCGCCACCGTCACGACAAGCGCCGTCGGTTGCGCGATCGCCACCATGACGACCAGAAGCACGAAGCTCGGTATGGTCTGAAAGATCTCGATCAGGCGCACCAGCACGTCATCGATCCAGCCGCCGAAATAGCCGGCGGTGGCGCCGACAAGGATGCCGAAGCTCAGGCCAAGTGCTGTCGCCACCAGGCCGACGAACAGCGAAATCCGCGCACCGTGCAGAATGCCGGAAAGCACGTCGCGGCCCATGGAATCGGTGCCCAGCGGAAAGCCAGGATTCTGCCCCGGCCAAAGGAAGGGCCGCGCCACCATCGACAGCGGATCGGCCGGATAAACGACGGGCGCCAGCAATGCTGCGAGCACGACCAGCGACAGGAACACCACGCCGAACATGGCGTTGGGATTGCGGAGGAAAATCCTCAGCGCCCGGCCGCCGGCTGCAATCGGTACCGACGCCGCAGAGGCGGAGCGCGCGTCGGGCGCGTGAAGATTGCTCCAGCTCTTCGCCTCGGGTTCAGCCGGTGCCGCAGGCTCGCGAGCCTCGGCATAGGCGCGGCGGGAGCGGGCGTCGCCCGCGACGAAATCGGTTGAAGCCATTCAGCGCACTCCGATGCGGGGATCGAGCCAGGCGTGCAGCAGATCGACCGTCGCATTGGCGACGATGACCAGCAGCGACGACAGCAGCAGGATGCCGAGCAGCACCGTGAAATCGCGGCCCATGACCGCCTCGAAGGCGAGGCGCCCGAGGCCGGGCCAGGAATAGACGGTCTCGACAACCACGGCGCCGCCAAGCATGCCGCCGACATGCATGCCGGCCATGGTGGTGATGGGGATCAGCGCGTTGCGCAGGACATGGCGGATGGTGATGATGGTTGGCGACAAGCCCTTGGCGGCGGCGGTGCGCACATAGTCCTGCGATTGGACTTCCAGCATCGCCGCACGCGTCAGCCGCGCATAGATCGCCACGTAGAACAGTGCCAGCGACAGCGCCGGCAGGATCATGTAGCGCACCTTGTCCCACAGGCCGGCGAGACCGGTCAGATTGCTGCCGATGGTTCCCGAACCGCCGCTCGGCAGCCAGCCGAGCTTGACCGAGAACAGCACGATCAGCATCAAGCCGATCCAGAAGCCCGGGATCGAATAGAACAGCAGCGAAACGACCGAAAGCAGACGATCCGGCAGGCGTCCCGAAAACACCGCCATCAACGATCCGAGGACGAGACCGAGTGCGATGGCGATACTCAGCGCCACCGCCATCAGCAACAGTGTGCCCGGCAGCCGCTGGCCGATCAGGTCGGCGACCGGCATGCCGTAGCGCGGCGAAAAGCCGAGACTGAAATGCGCCAGGTTGTAGAGATAGTTGAACAGCTGGACGAGCAGCGGATTGTCGAGCCCGAAGCGCTCGCGCAGCGCAGCCATGGTTTCCACCGTGGCCGAACCGGCCTCGCCGGCCATGACGTCGGCAGCATCGCCCGGCGCAAGCTGCAGCAGGAAGAAGTTCAGGATGACGATGCCCAGAACGGTTGGCACCGCCTGGATGGCCGTGCGCCGGAAGGTTCTGCCAATGCGCGTCAGGGTCGACATCGTTTTCGCTATCCCGGCTGTGGCTGACGATGCGGGTTTACTGTTTCCCGGAAGTTCCGTGCTTTTTAGTTGACAAGATTTATAGACGTTGTCAAACCTGATCTAAGAAATTTTGTTCTGCAAATGGCGAAACTGCAGAATAGAATTTTGTTTCATGCTACAAAAAAAGCCATTTGAAGTATGAAATCTTAAGTGCGGGAGCGCGGCGGCCAAATCTTTTCACAAACGGGCCGGCTCTTGGAACGATGGATTTTTCACCCGGCTGCCGACGACCGGCCGATTGATGCCGGCAGCAAAAAAGGACCAGGGCACCATGTCTCATTTCCTCACTCCGAACCGCCGCAGGTTCCTCGGCCTTTCGGCGACAGTGCTCGGAGCCACCCTGTTGCCCGCATCGCGCAATGCCTACGCAGCCGAGCCGAAACAGGGTGGGACGGCGACGCTGCTGCTCTCGGCCGAGCCGCCGGTGCTGACGACGATCGCCCACACCGCATTCAATTCGGTCTACGTCTCGGCAAAGACCACCGAGGGCCTGCTGACCTATGATTTCGATCTCACGCCGCGGCCATCGCTGGCCAGGCAGTGGTCGGTCAGCGACGATGGCCTGCAATACACATTCAAGCTGCGCGAAGGCGTGAAGTGGCATGACGGCCAGCCATTCACCGCTGCCGACGTCGCCTATTCGATCGCCACGATTAAGGAGGTTCATCCGCGCGGCCGCAACACCTTCCTCAACCTTGTCGATATCCAGACGCCGGATCCGCTGACCGTGACGCTGGTTCTGTCGAAGCCGGCACCTTACCTGATCACGGCGCTGGCCGCGGCCGAAACGCCGATCGTGCCGAAGCATCTTTATGACGGCAGCAAGGCCGCCGAGAATCCGGTCAACACGGCTCCGATCGGCACCGGCCCATTCGTCTTCAAGGAATGGGTCCGCGGCAGCCACATCGTCTACGAACGCAACCCCGGCTATTGGGATGCACCGCGCCCCTATCTCGACCGGCTGATCGTGCGTTTCATTCCGGACGCCTCGGGACGCGCACTGGCGCTCGAGACCGGCGAGATCGACCTGGCGCCGGCAACGCCGATCCCGTACAGCGATTTGCAGCGCTTCGAAACGCTGCCGCATATCGGCTTCGAGAAGCAGGGTTACCAGTATTCCAACGGCATCAGCCGGGTCGAGTTCAACCTGGAGAAACCCTATTTCCAGGATGTTCGCGTCCGCCGCGCCTTCGCCCATGTCATCGACCGCGACATCATCCGCGACACCATCAACTACGGCTATGGCGCGACCATTCCGGGCCCGATCAATCCCAATCTGAAGAAGTGGTTCGTCGCCGACCTGAAGACCTATCCGGTCGACATTGCTGCCGCCGAGAAACTGCTCGACGAAGCAGGCTTGCAACGCGGTGCCGACGGCACCCGCCTCAACCTTGTCCACGACTATGTCCCGAGCGGCGAGACCTACAAGCGCGGCGCCGACTACATCAAGCAGGCGCTGTCCGCGGTCGGGATCGCGGTCACCGTGCGCAGCCAGGATTTCGCCACCTACACCAAGCGCATCTACACCGACCGCGATTTCGACTTCACCTTCAACGGCATGAGCAATCTGTTCGACCCGACGGTCGGCGTGCAGCGCCTCTACTGGTCGAAGAATTTCAAGCCGGGCGTGCCGTTCTCGAATGGCTCGAAATACAGCAACCCCAAGGTCGATGAACTCCTTGAAGCGGCCGCTGTCGAGGTCGACCACGAAAAGCGCTTCGAGCAATGGGCCGCGATCCAGCAGATCCTGGTCGAGGACCTGCCCGACATCGGCATCGTCAGCCAGCCGGAAATCACCCTCTACAACAAGCGCATCGCCGACCACACGGTGGGCGCCGAGGGCAATGCCGGCTCCCTCGCAACAGCCCACATCGTCGCCTGATCCGCCAAACCCGTGCGCGGTCTTCACGCACGGGTTCCCTGCCTCCATCCGAGAAAGTTCGCCATGACGCTCGCCCATAAGCCTGGTTCCATCGTCGGCACGCCCTTCTTCAGGGCGCCCACCGATTATCCCGACAGCCCGCTGTCGAAAGCGCTTCAGCAGCCGGTGCTGCTCGGGCTGTTCCTGCCGATCCAGGCCGGTGGTTGGACCAACTCGACCCTGGAGCGTTCGACCGACTGGCGCTTCGACTACAATCGCGACCTGACGCTCAGGGCGGAAGAGCTTGGCTTCGACCTTGTCTTTGCCCTCAGCCAATGGCTGCCCAAGGGTGGTTATGGCGGTGTCTTCAACGGCCAGGCGCTTGACAGTTTCGTGTCCATCGCAGCCATGGCCGCGATCACCAAGAGGATCATGCTGATCTCGACCATGCATGTTCTCTACGGCCCGTGGCATCCGCTGCATCTGGCGAAATTCGGCGCTACTCTCGACCACATCTCCGGCGGCCGCTGGGGCATCAATGTGGTCACCGGCCATCGCGCCGTCGAACACGAGATGTTCGGCTGGAACCGCATCGAGCATGACCGCCGCTACGAACTCGCCGCCGAGTTTGTCGAAGTGCTGCAGCGGCTGTGGCAGGACGACGAGAATTTCTCCTTCTCCGGAGAATCGAGCTGGAAGCTCAACGGCGGCTTTGTCACGCCGAAGCCGAATTACGGCCGGCCGATCCTGGTCAACGCCACCGGCTCCGACGCCGGCATTTCCTTTGCCGGCCGTTACTCCGACATCGTCTTCGTCACCAGCCCGGCCGGCTCAGACATAGCCAGCGCGCTGGAGGCGCTGCCGGCGCATACCAAGAAGGTAAAGGACGCGGCCCTCGGTGTCGGCCGCACCGTGCGCACGCTGCTCAACCCGCTGGTCATCAGCCGACCGACCGAGAAGGAAGCCTGGGCGGTCGCCGACCAGATCGTCGCCCATGCCGACAGCCGCACGCCGAAAGGCTTCCAGACCTTCAACAGCGACGCCCAGGCCTGGAAAGGTCGAGAAGGCCGTGACGATCCCTACGCCAAGGTCGGCGGCAACATCTATCTCATCGGCACGCCCGAGCAGATCGTCGACCAGTTCGTCAAGCTCAAGGACGCCGGCATCGACGGACTGCAACTGTCCTTCTTCGACTTCAAGCCGGATCTCGAATTCTTCGGCGAGAACATCCTGCCGCTGATGAAGCAGGCCGGCCTGCGCAACGTCTGAGGAGCAATCATGACCACGACTGCGATCTCCGAAATCTGGTACACACGCTGCCCGGTGCCGACGCCTGTCGGACTTGCGGCACAACTCGGGCTTCTCGAGGAAACCTTCCGCAAGGAAGGGATCGAATTGAAGTCGATCATCGACTCGCCCAACCGCGATATCCGCCAAAGCCATTTCAACCACACGCTCGACTGGTCGTTCCGCCACGGCGGCAACGTGCCGCCGATCCGTGCCCGTTCCGAAGGGCGCAAGACGCGTCTCGTCGGCATCACCTGGACCGACGAGTTCCAGGCCATCATCGCCTTGCCCGGCTCCGGCATCAAAACGACCAGAGACCTGAAAGGCCGCCGCTTCGGCATCGCCCGGCGTCCCGAAGGCATCGTCGACTTCATGCGGGCGACGGCGCTGAAGGGCCTGGTATCGGCGCTGTCGCTCGAGGGCCTCAGCCATGCCGACGTCGAGATCGTCGACATCGCGCTGACCGACAGTGTGCTCGACAGCCAGGAAGGGCCATCGTTGTTCGGCCTCAAGCGCAAGCAGGCCTATGGCGAGGAGGCAGCAGCCCTGATCCGTGGCGACGTCGACGCCATCTATGTCAAGGGCACGGCCGGCATCAATGTCGCCAATCTGATCGGCGCCATCCAGGTCGCCGAATTCGGCTTCCACCCGGAGCCCAATATCCGCATCAATTCCGGTTCGCCGCGCGTGCTGACCGTCGACGATTTGCTGGCAAAAGAACGCCCCGATCTGATCGCTCGGCTGATCGAGACGATCCTGCGCGCCAGCGCCTGGGCCGAGGCGCATCCCGACGAGACGCGGCGCTTCGTTGCCCGCGAATCCGGCGCCACCGAAGAGCAGGTGCTGGCGGCCAACGGTCCGGATGTCCACAAACATCTCGGCCTCGGGCTGCAGCCCGAGCTCATCGCGGCGGTTTCCCACTACAAGGATTTCCTGTGCGACTGGGGTTTTCTCGCCAGCGATTTCGACGTCGAGAAATGGGTCGATCGCCGGCCGCTCGATCTGGTGACCATTCGCGCCGCCGCCTGAGAGGAAGCCAGCTCATGACCTCGACCATTCCCGAGTTTCCACAACTCCTCGACACGGCAGCCGGCCTTGCCAACGACTTCGCGATGACCGCCGCGCATCACGACGCGACCGGGGATTTTCCGTTCGCCAATTTCGACCGGCTTCACCAGGCCGGGCTGCTTGGCCTGGTGACGGCGCGCGAGCATGGGGGCCTCGGTGGCGGGCTGGTGGAAGCCCAGGCAGTGATCGCCGAGATCGGCCGTGGCGAGCCGTCGACGGCGCTGGTGCTGGCCATGCATTACAACAGCCAGTACGCGCTGCGGAAATCCGGCAAATGGCCGCGCCATCTGGTGCAGCGGATTGTCGAGGCCGGCCGCCTCGGCCCTGCTTTGATCAACGCCGCGCAGGCCGAGCCGGGGATCGGCTCGCCCGCTCATGGCAAGCCGCCCGAAACCATTGCCCGGCGCGACGGCAATGTCTGGCGGATATCCGGCCACAAGAATTACGTCACCGGCATTCCCATTCTGAAATGGGTGAACTTGCTGGCGCTGACCGACGAGCCGCAACCGCGCCTCGCCTCGTTCCTGGTGCCGACCAATGCGCCGGGATTGCGCGTCGAAAAGACATGGAATGCCGCCGGCATGCGGGCCACCGCCAGCGACGATGTCATCCTCGACAATGTCGTGGTGCCTGCCGAAGACATTACCGAGGCACAGCCGGCGTCTGAACCGCTGAGGCGTGAAGAAGGGCCGACAGCGTTCTTCTTTTCGCTGATCGGCGCTGTCTACCATGGTGCGGCCCGCGCGGCCCGTGACCGGCTGGCCTCCTTCGTCACCACGCACGCGCCGGCGAGCCTCGGCGCGCCGCTATCGACGGTGCCGCACATCCAGGCGGGGCTGGGCGACATCGAGGTTCGGCTTGCGACCAGCACGCGGCTGCTGCGTTCGCTCGCCGAAGATGTCGATGCCGGCCGACCGGTCGGCACCGACGGCATGACGGTCAGGCATGTCGTCATCGACAATGCCGTTGCCGTCACCTCGCTGGCGCTGGAGCTTGCCGGCAATCCCGGCCTCAACAGAGATTTCCAGCTCGAGCGCCACCATCGCGATACGCTGACCGCGCGCTCGCATGCACCACAGAACCACATGATCCGCACGATCGCCGCCAAAGCGGCGCTCAGCCGCCACGCTGCCCCTCAGGTAGCCGAGCCGCCGGCTGTTGCTGTCAAACCCAGGCTCAAGGCGGTCGGGTGAGCGGCGTCATGGCATCCGAACATGTCGAAGTCGCCATCGTCGGTGGAGGCCCTGGCGGCCTGACACTGGCGCAGGGCCTGAAGAAGAACGGCATCGGCGTCGCCGTCTTCGAGAAGGATCGCGCCCGCACCGACTATGTCCAGGGTTTCCGCCTGCGCATCCGCCAGCGCGGCATCGATTCGCTGATCGCCAATCTGCCGCCGGAACTCTACGAAGCCTTTGTCGCCACGCTCGGCCAGGCGCCGGACCGCAACATCCTGCTCGACGAGAATTTCGAAACCTTGGGCGAGGATGCCTGGGGTGGCGGCAATGCGCAGGGCGAGGTTGACGACACGCATATCGAAAAGTCGGTGAGCCGCATCACGCTGCGCCAGGTGCTGCTGTCCGGCCTCGACGGTGTCGTGCGCCATGGCAAGGTCTTTTCACGCTACGAGGAGCAGCCGGACGGTTCGGTAACAGCGCATTTCGAGGACGGCTCGACAATCCATGCCGATGTGCTGGTCGGCGCCGACGGCGCCCGCTCGCGCGTGCGCCAGCAATTGGTGCCGCAGGCGCGAAGCTTCGACACCGGTGTCAGACGCCTCGCCGGCAAGATGACGCTGCATGCCGCAGCCCTTCACCAGATCTCGCCGCTGCTGCTCGACTACAATGCCGGCATCCGGCCGTCGGAAGGTCACGGGCTGATGGTCACCAGCCATCGCGTCAATGTCGAGGCCTATCGTAGATATGGGCTGATCGGGCTGGACGACGACACCCACAAGGACGTTGCCGGTTTCCATTTCAACAACACCACCAGCTATGTCTGGTGGAACACCGCGTATGAAAAGGATGAGCTCGCCACGGACGATGCGCTGGCAAGGCTCTCCGGCGCCGAACTGCTCGACTTGCTGATCTCGAAGATCGGCCACTGGCACAAGGACATCCTCAACCTCATTCGCTACACCGACCCGTCGACGGTGGCGCTGTTGCACGTCCACAGCTCGGAGCCTGTCGATCCGTGGCCGACGAAACGGGTGACGCTGCTCGGGGACGCCATCCATGCCATGACCTATTTCCGCGCGCTCGGCGGCAACACCGCGATCTATGATGCCGGGCTGCTGGTGCCGGAACTGGTGGCCGCCAGACGCGGCGACAAACCACTCCTCGAAGCCTTGTCGGACTATGAGGCGAGGATGCTGGAACACGGCGCCAATGCGGTGCGGTCTTCGCTGACGGCGATGCAGAAGAATGTCCTCTCAGGCCGCCGCCGTCAAAAGGAAGCCGCCGAATAGCGGCCTCCAAAATCACTCGACAGTTCTTCCTCTACGCCGCGTCCAGGCTGGCCGACTGGAAGTCATGCAACAGGATCGCGGCGCGGACGCCGAGCAGGTCGTCGATGAGCACGACACGAGCGCCGCGCACGGCGATGGTTCGGTAGGCGACGCCGAGCAACTGCCCGCCCTCCGACGCGATCGAGCCCGGAATATGCGCTTCGGCGAACTCCTCCGGCGTGCGCACGTCGAGCAGGTAGGTCGTCCGCTTGTCGTCCTTCGCCCATGCCGCCGCGGTCGCGGCATCGATGCGCGGAAAGCTGTCGCCTTCGGTAAGTCTTGCGATGTGTTCTCCGGCGAAGCGCTTCGCGTCCTCGCTGGCTGGACCATAAGCGGCAGTCCTGCCGATTTCGGGCGCAAGGCCCGCTTCGCGCCATGCCTTGGTGCCGTCGTGCAGATAAGCAACCTTGTTGGGCACGCCGGCGTCGATCAGCGTCTGTGCGCCGATGATGGCGCGCGGCAAGCCGGCACAGGAGACGATCACCCGCGTGTCCGGCGACGGCACCAGATCGGCGAAACGCAGCACCAGTTCGGCACCCGGCACGCTGATGGCGCCGGGCACATGGTCCTTGTCGAACTCCGCCACCGTCCGGCTGTCGAGGACGATCACGTCGGCGCCCTGGCCCTTGAGTGCCACTAGTTCATCAACGGTGATGACCGGCGTTCCCTTCGCGTCTCGGATCGCCAGCGAAAAATCGACGCCCGGCGTGTCGAAGGTCGGCAAGCCTTCCAAACCGCCTTTCGTCCATTCCGGAATTCCACCGGCCAGTGCGAAAAGCTGGCTGCGACCATGCCCGGACAACCGTTCGACAAGTTGCTCGGCAACGCAGCTGCCGTCATCGGCCAGCACGGTGCGCACCGATTTGCGCGGGATGAAGCGGTCGATCTCCGCTTCGACGTGATCCGCCGGCAGATTGGTGGCAAACAGCGGCGACGCGTATCCGACTGCCGCTCTGTGCCGGATATCCAGCACCGCCAGTTCCTCGCCATCGGCCAGCCATTGGCGAAAAATTTTCGAATCGATCGTGCTCGCGCTCATGAGGCTTTCCTCTGCTGATGTTCGGCAACGCCACGGACCGGACGCGCAAGGCCGAGATTCTCGCGCAGCGTGCTGCCTTCGTAAGCGGTGCGGAACAGGCCGCGCCGCTGCAGCTCCGGGATGACGAGATCGACGAAATCGGTGAGGCCCGTCGGCAGGATCGGCGGCATGACGTTGAAGCCGTCGGCCGCGCCGCCGGTGAACCACTCTTCCATCATGTCGGCGACATCCTTTGGCGTGCCGACGATCTGGAAATGGCCACGTGCACCGGCAACGGCGAGGTACAATTGCCGGATCGTCAGGTTCCGGCTCGCGGCCAATTCGGAAACGACTTTCAGCCGGCTTTTCACCGCATCGGAACTGCCGAGTTCCGGCAATGGTCCGTCGAGCGGATAACCGGAGAGATCCACGCCGCCGAGCAGTCCGGAAACCAGCGCCACGCCGACCACCGGATCGACCAGGCGCTGGATGGCGTCGAACTTGCCCTCGGCTTCAGCACGTGTCGGCGCGACGACCGGAAAGACACCGGGCATGATCTTCAAGCTGTTGGCGTAGCGGCCAAACGAGCCCAGCCGGCCCTTCAGCTCGCTGTAGAAACCCCGCGCCGAGTCGACGGCGGGATGGGCGGTGAAAACCACCTCCGCCGTCCTGGCTGCCAGCTGCTGGCCGGCATCCGAAGATCCGGCCTGGACGATAACGGGATGGCCCTGCGGCGGGCGGGCAACGTTGAGCGGTCCCTTGACGCGGAAATGCCGGCCAACATGGTCAGGGGCATGGATGCCATGCCGGTCGATGGCGACGCCTGAAGCCTTGTCGGCGACGAAGGCATCGTCGTCCCAGCTGTCCCAGAGCTTCTGCGCCACGGCAACGAACTCTTCCGCGCGGTCGTAGCGGTCGGCATGGACGGGATGCTGGTCACGGCTGAAATTCGACGCCGCCGGCGCGTCGGCCGAGGTGACGACATTCCAGCCTGTCCGGCCGCCGCTCAGATGGTCGACCGAGGCAAACAGGCGCGCCAGATGGAAAGGCTCCCAATAGGTGGTCGAAGCGGTCGCGACGAGCCCGATCCTCTGCGTCACCGTCGAGAGCGCCGACAACAACGTCAGCGGCTCGAAATGCACGACATGGCCGGTGCGTTCAAAAGTCTCGATCGGCTGCTCGCCATTGCGCGCGCTGAGGCTGTCGGCAAGAAACACCATGTCGAAGAGGCCGCGCTCTGCGGTGCGCGCGGCGTCCGCGTAGTGCTGAAAACTCAGGCCCGGATTGGCCGGCACATCGGGATGGCGCCAGGCAGCGACATGATGGCCAGGCCCTCGGACAAAGGCGCCAAGCCTCATCTTTCGATCTTCAGTCATGGTCGGCTCTCGTGGCGTTCTCAGGCTGGTCGCGCTATGGTTTTCATCTCTAGCGCCTGCCAACCCCACTGCGCGAAAGAATGCCTTTCGCCGACTGGCAATTATTGTTTTTTGACATCGGGTTGGGGCACAGCACGATGGTCGCCGCCGCAGTGATCGGCTAGAGCCACGCACCGTCGGCGTCACAAAGGTCCTTGATGCGTCATACCCCGTCCTCCCAGCCTTCAATCAGCACTTCGCGCTCGATCCCTCGTTCAATCATCATCATTGGCGGCGGCTTTGCCGGCGCGGTTACCGCGATCAAGCTGCTCGACCGTTCGACCGAGCCGCTGGCGATCACCATCATCGAGCGACGGGCCGAGCTCGGCCGCGGCGTCGCCTACAGCACCATCGACCCACAACACCTCGTCAACGGCGCGGCGCGCATCTTCTCGCTGCACCCGGACGACCCAGATCACCTCGTCCGCTGGCTCCTGGCGAATGGGCCGGAGCACGGCTGGATGCCGCCGGAAGATGTCCCGGACTCCAGCCCGCCGCGTTGGCTGTTCGGCAGCTATGTCCAGTCCGAATTGACCAGGGCGATCCGGGAAGCAGACCCGCGTTCCTCGCTGCGCCACGTCAAGGCATCGGCAATCGACATGCTGACCGGTCCATCCGGCGTCTGTGTCGGCACAAGCGATGGCCAGCAATTGCTGGCCGACGAGGTTGTGCTGGCGACCGGCGTGTTCCAGAGCGAGCCGTCCGCCACGGAAGCAGCCATCGTCGGCGATCCCCGCTATGTCGCCAACCCCTGGAATCCGGCGGCGCTCGACCGGCTTGCCGACAGCAGGCAATTGCTGCTGATCGGCTCGAGTCTCAGCATGGTCGACGTCGTCGCCAGCATGGAGGCGCGCGGCTTCAAGGGCAGCTATCGCGTCGTGTCGCGGCGCGGACAGATCGTCGAGCCTCGGCGCAATACCGAAGCGTGGCGCGATTTTCTTACCGGGCGGCCGCTGCCGAAAACCACGAGAGCGCTTCTTGCCTTGGTAAAGGCCGAACGCCGGGCCATCGAGGCCGCCGGGCTGGACTGGCAAGGGCTGCCTTTGACGATCCGGCCGTGGATCCTGGCTCTGTGGCAAGGCGCCACCGACAAGGAGCGCCTGAAGTTCGCACGCCATCTGCGCGCTTTCTGGGACGTCACCGCGCATCGAGCGGCGCCGCCGAGCTTTGAGCGCGTCGCACTGGCGCAAAGCCAAGGCCGTTGGGCGGGCGGCGCCGGACGGGTGCTGGCACTCCATCCGCGAGCCGGCGGCTTTGTCGCCGAGATCCGCTGGCGCGATAGCGGCGCGGTCGAACGGCTGCGTTTCGACGGTGTCGTCAACTGCCGGGGCCATCAGGAGCATGACTGGCGGCGGATCGCCGATCCGTTTGTCCAGAGCCTGCTGGAGAACGGCATCGTCAGGCCGCATGCGACCGGGTTCGGCATCGACGCCACGCATGACGGCCAGGTGATTTCCGGCGACGGCAGGACCCACGGCAATCTGTTTGCCATCGGTCATCCGCTGCGCGGCGTCGCCTGGGAATCGAGTTCCATCGGCGAACAGCTGGCGCAAGCCATCGCCCTTGCCGGCCTTCTGGTCGGCTCCAGCCCAAGGCTGCGTGCTCTGGCCTGACCGTTCTGCACCTCAAGACCATAGAAACGAAAAGGGCCGCGTCGAGACGCGGCCCCTTTTCTTGCTGATGTCCGCCGGGTTCAGGCGTTCGGATCGATATATGCGTCTGCGAAACTGGCCGACAGGCCTTCAGCACCCGGCGCGTAATTCTTAACGGTCTTGCGGGCAATGATGATGGTCGGCGGTGCGATCAGATTGATGATCGGCAACTCGTCGGCGATGATCTCCTGGAACCTGAAGAACAGCTGCTTGCGCTTGGCCTCGTCAAGCTCCACCGATGCGGCCTCCAGCAGCCGGTCGACCTCAGGGTTCTCGTAGTGCGCGCCGTTGGAGAATGGCAGCCCGATCTTGATGTTCTTCGACCAGTAGAGCCGTTGCGCACCGGCGCTCGGGTCGAAGATGTTGCCGCAGGATTCCGTCGACAGGTCCCAGGTGCGATCCGTGTAGATGGTTTTGACATAGGTGCCGAAGTCGAATTTCTGGATCTCGGCGTCGATGCCGATCTTGGCCAGTGCCTGTTTGAGGAAGTCAGCATAGCCCCACGGATTGTAGGGATTGTTGGTGAGCCTGAGCTTGAAGCGGATGCCGTCCGCTCCGCGCTTGAAGCCAGCCTCGTCGAGCAGTTTTTCCGACAGCGCCGTATCGACGGTCGCCGCCTTCACATCGGGATCGAAATACTTCTTGTTGACGACGCTGATCGGTGTCGGCGACACTTGGCCATAGCCGTAGAACACGATGGCATTGATCGCATCAAGATCGATGGCATGCGCGATTGCCTGACGGACCTTCTTCTCCTTCAGGATCGGGTTTTCCAGGTTGATGATCAGCTGGTGCAGCGGGCCGCTATAGGCAAAGACGGTGCTATCGACGACGAACTGCGGCAACGCCTTGAACCGCTCCAGATCGGCAAACGCCACCGGGTTCGGGCCGATGTCGACTTCACCCGTCTCGAGTGCCGCGGCGCGCGCGCCGGGATCGGTGATGAAGCGGAAGATGATCCGGTCGAGATAGGGTTTTGGCGCATCCCAATAGGTCGGGTTCTTCTCGACGATGATGTGGCTGCCCTTGACCCATTCCTTGAGCACGAACGGTCCACTGCCGATGATCTGCTCGAAGGACGGATCGTCCGCCGGCTTCAGCTTCTCGTAGATGTGCTTGGGCACGACGGGCGATTCCGTCGCGGCCAGCCCCGAGATCAGCGCGGCGGACGGTTTAGACAGTTTGATTTTCACCACATGCGGATCCGACGTGTCGACGTCGGTGACATTCTGGAAGGTGATGCGTCCACGCGGATGCGCTTCACGCAGCCGCGAGATCGAAAAGGCCACGTCTTGCGATGTCAAATCATGGCCGTCGCTGAATTTCACCCCCGGCCGCAGCTTGAAGACATATTCGAGCCCGTCATCGCTGATCGACCATTCGGTGGCCAGTTGCGGCCTTGGATTGAGGTCGTAGTCGTAGGCGAGCAGGCCGTCGAAAATCTTCGGCCCGATGGTGGCCGGTCCACCGGCGCTGGTGTTGATGGAAACGATCTGGTTGGGCTCGGGATAGTAGACGAAATTGAGCGTGCCGCCCGCCACCGGCTTGGCGTCTTCGGCAAAGGCCCCGGCAGGTAGGGCGGTACTCGCGCCGGCCAGCAGCAGGAACTGATTGAACAAGCGTCGGTTGATGGTCATGGTCGATACTCCGCGTTTGCGCGATTTGTCTTTATGGGGAAAAGTCGGGATCGGTGGTTTCACGCACCGATCCAAGGCAAGGCAATCCGAGCGCCTATGCGTTTGGCGCGAGCCAGATCTGCGCGAAGCTGTTGTTGATGCCTTGCGCTCCGGGTGCGAAATCCCTGACCTTCTTGTTGGCAACAATCTGGGCACCGGCCGCAACGAGGTCGACCGACACCACGTCGTCATGGATGATGTGCTGGAACTTGTACCAGAGCTCGCGCCGTTTCGTTTCGTCGGGCTCGATTGCGGCGGCTTCGAGGATCTGGTCGACCTCGGGGTTCGCATAGTGGCTGGCGTTGGAGAAGACGAGGCCGATCTTGAAATTCTTCGACCAGTAGGCGCGCTGGACGCCGAGCGTCGGATCAAAGGTGTTCGACAGCGACTCAACCACCAGGTCCCAGGCGCGGTCGGTGTAGACGGTCTTCAGGAACGTCGACAGATCGAGCTTCAGGATCTCGGCGTCGATGCCGACCACTGCCAGCGACTGCCTGATGAAATCGGCATAGGACGCCGGCAGGAACGCGTTGTAGGCGAGCCGGAGCTTAAAGCGCGTGCCGTCGGCGCCGCGCGGATGGCCGGCATCGTCGAGCAGTTTCTCCGCCAGTTTGGGGTCGGGTTCGCGCGCCTTGATGCTGGGGTCATACCATTTGGGCAGTGCCGTGCTGATGGGACTTGGCGATACCTGCGCATAGCCATAGAGCGCAATGTCGACCAGCTTCTGCAGGTCGATCGCGTGGGCGATGGCCAGACGCACGTCGCGCTTGGTCAGGATTTCGTTCTCGTAGTTGAAGAACAATTGCTGCTGCGGGCCGGAATAGGCATAGGTGTTGGTGTCGACGACCAAAGCGGGGTTGGCCTTCAGCCGCTCGATATCGGCCAGCGGCACGGGATTGGCGCCGATATCGATCTCGCCGGTTTCAAGAGCCGCCGAGCGTGCCGCCGGGTCGAGAATGACATGCAGCACGACGCGGTTAAGGTAAGGCCTTGGCGCATCCCAATAGTTCGGATTGCGATCGAAGATCAGATGGCTGCCGGGCACCCATTCCTTGAGAACGAAGGGGCCGGTGCCGATCGTCTGTTCCAGCTTGGGCTGTTCTGCCGGCTTGAACGTTTCGTAGACATGCTTCGGCACGATCGGTGATTCCGAACTGCTCAGCGCCGTGATCAGATAGGGCGCCGGCTTCGAAAGCACGACAATGGCGGTGTGCGGATCGGGCGTCTCGACCGCTGTCACGTTCTGGTAGGTGATGCGGCCGCGCGGATGCGCCTCCTTCAGCCGGAAGATGGTGAAGGCAACATCTTCCGAGGTGAAGTCCTTGCTGTCATGCCACTTGACACCCTGGCGCAGCTTGAAGGTGTAGCGCAGGCCGTCATCGCTGATCGACCACTCCGTGGCCAGCAGCGGTTTCGGGGTGAGGTCGTAGGCGAAATCAAGCAGGCCTTCATTCACCTTGGGGCCGATCGCCTGGCCGGTGCCCGACGAGGTGTTGATGGCGATCAGCGACGTCGGATCGGGATAGTAGGCCCAGTTGAGCGTGCCGCCCTGAACGGGCGTGCCTTCGGCTGCAAAGGAAAAGCCGGGCAATGCGAAGCTCGCACCGCCAAGCAGCAAGAGCTGGTTGAAATGACGACGATTGACAGACATGGTCTTGGGCTCCGGAAAACGGATTGCATCCGGCGGCCGAACGCACTCCGGCGCCTCGACGCAATGATCCCTGCCGTCGCGCAAAACCGGAAGAATGATTTTCTATCGTCGGCCGAAAGCGCCGCTTTGCACGACTGGTTCATTCCAGGCCTGCGAAGCCGACCGACACCCAAATCGGTGCTGCCCGTCTTATTCTACAAGAATAGTAGACATTGCGATTTTTTAGATTTCCGTTCCCGCTGGCGCGACGCTGCGGCAAACGAAATTTTCCGCCGCGCGCTTTGGCGCAAAGCCCGCCCTCGTCGCGCCGGGTCCGAACGTGTTGAATGCGCCTCATGGTTGATCTCATTCGCGCCAAACCGAGGAAGCTACGACCGACGCTGGCGAGACTTCCGCCGCTGACCTCGCTTCGCGCCTTTGTCGCAACCGCCCGCCATCTGAGCTTTACGCGAGCGGCGGAAGAACTCCATGTCACGCCCGCCGCCATCGGCCAGCAGATCCGCCTGCTGGAGGATCACCTGGGGCAACCGCTGTTCCAGCGCAACCGGGGCGAGCTTTTGCTGACCTCGGCCGGTCAGGCGCTGATGCCCGGGCTCACCGAGGCTTTCGACGTCGTTGTCGAATCGGTCGCGCGTATTTCCGGCGACGAGGAGGATGCGCCGATCAAGGTGTCGGTCGCGCCCTCCTTCGCCAGCAAATGGCTGATCCCGCGCCTCGACGCGCTGCGTGAGGCGGTGCCCGGACTCGAAGTACTGGTCGATGCATCGACAAGGCTTGCCGACTTTGCCAGCGAAGATATCGACTGTGTCATCCGCTACGGCTCGGGTGCCTATAGCGGCCTCATCACGGAACGGCTGTTCTCGGAAGCGGTGCTGCCTGTCTGCAGCCCCGAATTTGCCCGCACGCACGGCCTCTTCCGTGGACCGGAAGGGCTGCGTAACGCGCCGATCCTGCATGAGGACGGGCCGGAGCGCGATCCAAGTTGCCCCGACTGGAAGGGCTGGCTGCGATCCAACGGCCTGTCCGGCCGCCTTGTCGACGGCGGCATACGGCTTAGCCAGTCCTCGCTGGTACTCGACGCCGCGGTTGCCGGCAAGGGCATCGGTCTCGGCAAATTCCGACTGGCCGAGCCTGACCTTGCGGCAGGGCGGCTGGTCAGCCCTTTCGGCTCGCCGCAGCCGGTCGAGTTTTCCTATTACTTCGCGACGACGCCACACAAGGCGAAGCTCGCGACCGTCGAGCGCTTCCATGGCTGGCTGAAGGCTGAGGCGCGAAGGGTTGGCGCACTCGACTTCACACCGCCGGCAGCACTGCCGGCGCGCATCGCCATCTTTGCCGCCGAATAGCCTTGGCTATTTAAGCTTGAAGCCCAGCGCCTTGAGCGCATCACCCAGGCGATCACGGCCTTTCAGCGCCGCAGTGCTGCCGATGCGGTTCGACATCAGTTCGGTCCAGTCGCCAACGGGCATCGACTGCTCTTGCTGAAAGGTGCGAAGCGTCAGGTTGTACGCTGCGAGATCGTCCTGATCGAAGCCTGACTGATAGCGCTCGCGATGCAGCACAACACGCTGCGGCAGTCTGGGCTTGATGTCGGTCGCAGCCAGGAGATCGGGACAGCCAACGGTCAGGCCGAACACCGCCACGGTTTCCGGCGGCAGGCCGAGCTCTTGCGCCACGGCCTCAGGATGATTGCGCATGGCGCCGATGTAGCAGGAGCCGAGCCCGAGCGCATCGATTGCCACCACGGCATTCTGCGCGGCAAGTGCTGCGTCGATCACGGCCAGCAGAAAACTCTCCTGATAATCGAGCCCCTCGCCCGCCCGGCTGTTTGCCTCGGCAATGGCGCGCAGCCGTGGCAGGTCGGCCAGCCAAACCAGCAGCAACGGCGCCTGCTCGATATGGCGATTGACCGCCGCCAGTCCGGCAAGCCGCGCCTTGCGCGCCGGATCCTCGACGGCGATGACGCTCCACGCCTGCAGATTGGACGAGGTCGGCGCCGACTGGGCGGCAGCGATGATCAGTTCGAGCGTCCCTTCGGGCAGAGGCCTGGCGAGATAGTTGCGGACCGAGCGATGTGAAAGGATCGCCTCGAGGGCTTCGTTCCAGTTTGCAGTGTTCGCCTCTTGCGGCGCCCGGTAACGCCGCCTTAGTGCTGCTTCACCGCGCAGGTCGGCGTCGGAAGGGCGGATGCTGAAAGCGGCCGGCTGTGGCATTGTCGTCCCTATTTGGCGATCTGGCTCGTTCGGTGTTCTGACAACCCCACGTCATTCAACAAACGCGGCTTGGACCCTATTGCGCAATAGCGGGAGCAACTGGTCGCCTTGCCGCTTGATCTCGGAAAGATACGGCGTGTCCGAGAGCACGAAATGCGTGATGCCCAGATCCCGGTACTTGCCGAGCGAACTGGCCACGTCGGCGGCCGAGCCGACCAGCCAGGTGGTGCCGGCGCCGCCGCCGCCATATTTGCCCGGCGCAGTGTAGAGATTGTCGTCCAGCACCTCGCCGCGCGTGTGCAGATCGAGCAGACGCTGCTGGCCTACCGCTACCGCCCGACCATGATCATTCCAGCCGGCGCCCTGGCCCTTTGCCATTTCGGCGACCTTCGCCTCGGCGTCCGCCCAGGCCTGCCCGGTGGTGTCGCGGACCAGCGTGGTGACCCGCAACCCGAATTGTAGAGGTGGGAGGTCCCGGTCAAGTTCCCGGCTCAAGGCCTTGAGCCGCTCGATCCGCTCCCGGACGCCGTCGAGCGGCTCGCCCCAGAACAGCTGGACATCGGCCTCGCTGGCCGAGACGCGCTCGGCCGCCTCCGACGCGCCGCCGAAATAGAGCCTGGGATGGCGACGGTTTCCACGGACAGGGATGCGGGGCATGACGGTAGACCCGGTGACCTTGAAGTGCTCGCCGGCAAAGGTGACGTTCTCTTCGGTCCAAAGTCTGCGAACCAGCCGCATGAACTCTCTGGTGCGGGCATAGCGATGGTTCTGCTCGCCTTCGCTGTCGCCATAGGCAGCGAGGTTGTCCTTGCCCGACACTATGTTGATACGCACGCGACCGCGCGTCAGCTGGTCGAGCGTGGAGACCGCGGATGCGAAGTGCGCTGGCCGCCAGTAACCCGGGCGGATCGCGATGAGCGGCTCGAAGGAGGTGGTCCGCGCGGCGAGCGCGGCGGCGACGGTAAACGTGTCGGGCCGGCCCCAGCCGGTACCGATCAGCGCGCCCTTCCAGCCGTGTTCCTCAAGCGCCTTTGCGTGGCTGGTCAGCGTCTCCAGGCTGTTGTGGTCCTCGACGGCCGGCTCGCCGCGGTGACCGGGATCGACCTGGTTCGGGATGTACCAGAGAAATTCGGGATCAGCGCTCATTGTCGGGCCTGTATTTTTGTCGGGCGTGGAGGTCAATGGCGGTACCTTCCGCGCCGTTATCGTTTGATGATCGTTCAATGGGTGGCCCCGAGCAACCCTGACGCCTTGTGCGGCTGCGGCGCGAAACGGCTTTCAGGCCTGATAAGGCCGAGATGGTCGCGTAGCGTGCGCCCTTCATAGTCGCTGCGAAACAGGCCGCGCCGGCGCAGGATCGGCACGACCGTATCGACAAAGACTTCCAGCCCGGTCGGCAGCACGTCAGGCATCAGGTTGAAGCCATCGGCGGCGCCGGCGACAAACCATCTTTCGATATCGTCGGCGATCTGCTCCGGCGTGCCGACAACGGTGCGGTGGCCGGTACTGCCGTTGAGCGCCCGGATCAGTTGGCGAACGGTGAAATCGTTGTTGCGGGCAAGTGCCAGCGTGGCCTTGAAGAAGGTGTGGCCGCCGTTGGGCGGCAGCGGGATGACGTCAGGCAGCTTCTCGTCGAGCCTCAGCCGCTCGCGGTCGATGCCGAGCACCCCCGACAGCCGCGTCAGGCTGTAGTCGAGCGGGATGCGGTCCCACAGTTCTTCCTGCCGCCGCTCCGCTTCCGCCTCGGTGCTGCCGATGATGGTGGCCAGACCGGCGAGGTTGAGCGGCAGGCCGCCGCTTCTGCCATAGGCGACAGCCCGGGCCTTCAGCTCCTTTGCGTAGGCGAGCGCCTCCTCGAACGATTGCGACGCGGAAAACACCGCTTCGGCGTGGCGCGCGGCGAGCTCCTTGCCGTCATCGGAACCGCCGGCCTGGATGACCACCGGATGCCCTTGCGGCGAGCGCGGCACATTGTGCGGCCCATGCACCGAAAAATGCGCGCCCTCGTGCTCGATGGCGTGAACCTTGGCGGCATCGACGAAGCGCCCACTGGCGACGTCGCCGATGAAGGCATCGTCCTCCCAGCTGTCCCACAGCGCCTTGACGATTTCGGTGAATTCGGCGGCCCGCTCGTAGCGCCGGCCATGATCTATCGCGCCGGTCAGGCCGAAATTGCGGGCCGAGGCGGGATCGGCCGTGGTCACGATGTTCCAGCCGATGCGCCCGCCGCTGACATGGTCGAGCGTCGCGAAACGACGGGCGATGTTGTAAGGCTCGTTGAAGCTGGTCGATGCCGTCGCAATCAGGCCGATGCGCTCGGTCGCGGCGGCTATCGTCGCCAGCACGATGGTCGGTTCCAGCGATGTAATCGGCCGATAGTCGATGCGATCCGAAATTGCCGCCTGATCGGCAAGGAATATAGCGTCGAGCTTGGCGCGCTCGGCGATCTTCGCCACCTGCACATAGTGGTCGACGGTGAAGGCGGCATAGGGGTCGACCCCGTCCATCCGCCATGCCGCCGGCGAGAAGCCGGCGTGCAGGATGTTGACATTGAGGTGGAGCTGCCGGTCGCTCATCGAAAGACGCCGGGCTCGGGATAGGCGCCGGTTAGATACCAGGTGCCGACGGTGCGGGCCTTGTATTCGGCGGGGTTGTGCAAGGTGTGGATGCGGGCATTGCGCCAGAAACGGTCGAAGCCGTATTTGCGCACCGCCGAGCGCGCGCCCATCACCTCGAAGATCTCGGTGGTGACTTCGAGCGCGACATTGCCGGCCAGCACGTTGGCCGCGGCAACTGCAACCGCCGCTTCCCCGCGCTCTTGCTCGGTCAACGCCTTGCCGCGCGCGATCGCATGATCGATCGCCGCCGCAGCGCGATCAGCCAGCACCGTTGCCGCCCGCGTCTTGACCCAGAGCTCGCCATATTGCCGCTTGATCCATGGATCGTCGATGTGGCGCTCGACGCCGGAATACATCCACGGTCGCGAGCTGTTGAGCGTGTAGTCGCGTGCCGCTAGCAGTGCGCCCTGGGCGGTGCCGATGAAGACATTGAGCAGCACGCTTTGCTGCTGCAGCGGGCCGATGGTGCGGATCGGCAGCGACGCGTCGACCCAGCCGCGCACCAGTTCGTTGTCATGGACCCTAACATCCTTGTAGGCGACCTTGCCACTGCCGGTCTGCGTCTGGCCGATGCCGTCCCAGTCGTCGAGAATGGTGATGCCCTCACGATCCGCGGGGATGGCCGCGAACTTCCGCTCGCCGCTGACCTCGTCTTCCCAGGAGGTCGAAAGATAGTCGGCGACATGCGAGCCGGAGGCGAAGGGCTTGAAGCCGCTGACGATCGTCCACTCGCCATCCTTGCGGCCGAACAGCGTCTTGGAAAAGCTGTTGCCGGTATTGCCCCAGAACCAGTCGCCCGCAGCCGAACGCCGCAGCAGATCGGCTGAGCGCGGTTCGTCCGAATTGAGCCTTGCGGCGATCAGCGCGCTGAAATGGTAGCCGTAGATGTGGCCGATCGAGCCGTCGACCTTGGCGAACTCGCGGCCGATCTTCAGCGCCGTCGAATAGGGTTCGCCGGCGCCGCCGAATTCCTTGGGAATGACGATACTGAGCAGGCCGCTCTCCTTGAGCAGGCGGATCTGTTCGACGGGCCTGCCGCCAAGCTGGTCGCGCTCGACCGCGTCGCGGGCAAAGATGTCGCGCAGCTCGACCGCCTTGGCGATCCATGGATTGGAGGTATCGGGATCGAAGCTCATCAGGTCACTCATGCAGATGCGGGAAGCCGTGGCGCTCGGCAAGCAGCGCAAGAATGCGCCTTGTGTCGTCGGCAAAGACCTTGCCCTTGGCGGTCGGTAGGTCGGCTGGCGGATCACTGCCGACGACCAGCACCGGCAGCGACTGGTGGCGTTCGCCGAGCGCATCGATCACCTTACCCCTCGGCCTTGCGAACGGCACGCGCTCGACGTCCAGCCTGGCGGCAAGATCGGGAAAGGCTGCGAGCAGCCCTTCGACCTTGTTGGAATAGGGGCAGACGAAGGTCTGGCCCGGATGCTTCGGGTCGGCGAAACCCGGCTGGATGAGAAAGAGCGTGTCGCGCGCCATCGGCTCATTCCTATTCCGCCGCCGCCGCGGCATGCCGCGAAAAACGGTTTGCCGGCCGCTTCAGGCCGAGATTGTCGCGCAAGGTGCTGCCCTCATACTCCCGACGGAACAGGCCACGGTGGCGCAGTTCCGGCACCACCAACTCGATGAAATCCTTCAAGCCGCCGGGCATGATCGGTGCCATGATGTTGAAGCCGTCGGCGCCGTAATTCTCAAAGCGCTCTTCCATCGTGTCGGCGATCTGTTGTGGCGTGCCGACCACCTGCCAGTGGCCGCGAGCGCCGGCGATGCGCAAATAGAGCTGCCGGATCGTCAGCTTCTCGCGCCGCGCCAGATCGATGACCAGCGCCTGCCGGCTCTTGCCGGCATTGGTCTCCGGCAGTTCCGGCACCGGCCCGTCGAGCGGATAGGCGGTGAGATCGAAGCCGCCGGCCAGCGCCGAGACCAGACCGAGGCCCACTTCCGGCTGGATGAGATCCTGCAGCTGTTCGAACTTTTCCTGCGCCTCGGCTTCGCTGCGGCCGACGACCGGAAAGATGCCTGGCAGGATTTTCAGATCATCCTCTGAACGGCCGTACTTACCGAGCCTGCCCTTGACGTCGGCATAGAAGGCGGTGGCTTCATCGAGCGTGATCTGCGCGGCGAAAATCGCTTCCGCGGTGCGCGCCGCCAGCTCCTTACCGGGGCCGGACGCGCCCGCCTGGACGACGACCGGATGGCCTTGCGGCGTGCGCGGCGTGTTCAGCGGACCGCGCACCTCGAAGTGCTGGCCCTTGTGGTTCAGCACATGCAGCTTCTCCTTGTCGAAATAGCGCCCGCTCACTTTGTCGCGCGGGAAGGCATCATCCTCCCAGCTGTCCCACAGCCCAAGCACGACATCGGCGAATTCCTCGGCGCGATCGTAGCGGTCGCCGTGCTGGATATGCGTATCGTGGCCGAAATTGAATGCCGCATCCGGATCGGACGAGGTGACGAGGTTCCAGCCGGCGCGCCCGCCGCTCAGATGGTCGAGCGACGCGAACTGGCGGGCCAGATTGTAGGGATCGGAATAGCTGGTCGAAGCCGTGGCGATCAGGCCGATGTTGGTGGTCACCGCCGACAGCGCCGACAGCAGCGTAATGGGCTCGAACGGATAGACGCCGCTATGCGCCTTGCGGCTGGCAGCCTCGAGATTGCTCAGCCGCGCCGCGACGCCATCGGCAAAGAAGATCGCATCGAATTTGGCCGCTTCCGCGAGCCTGGCCAGTTCGACATAGTCGCCGAGGCTGGTCCCCTCGGCCGCCTGTGGATGGCGCCATGCCGCCACATGGTGGCCGGTGAAGAGAAGAAACGCTCCAAGCTTGAGCTTGTCCTTGCGCCTGGCCATTTTCCGCGCCTCCTCAGCGATACAACCCGCCGACCGGGAATTCCCCGGTCAGCAACCAGGTGCCGATGGTGCGCTTCTTGTATTCGGCCGGGTTGTGCAGCGTGTGCGTGCGCACATTTCGCCAGAACCTGTCATAGCCATTGGCCTTGGTGGCCGAGCGGGCGCCCATCACCTCGAAGACCTCGCTCGATGCGTCGAGACCGATTTGCCCGGCATAGACATTGGCGGTGGCAAGGTCGATCGCCGTCTGTCCGCGCTGCTCCAGGGTCAAGGCCTCGCCCTTGCCATAGGCGGCATCGAGGCTGCGCGCCGCCACATCGGCGAGTTCGGCGGCAGCCAGCGTGCGGATATAGAGATCGCCATATTTGCGCTGAACGAACGGATCGTCGGTGTGGTTCTCATAGCCGGAATAGACCCAGGGTCGCGATTGCGAGACCGTATAGTCGCGGCCTTCGCTCAGCGCTCCTTGCGCGCTGCCGACGAAGAGGTTGAGCAGGACCGCCTGCTGGAAGAGTGAAATCAGCGTCTGGAACGGCGTCAGCGGCACGGCGGGCGAGCCGATCAGTTCGTCATCACCGATATGCACATCCTTGAACGTGACTTTACCGGAACCCGTCTGCCGCTGGCCGACGCCATCCCAGTCATCCTCGATGACGATACCTTCACGATCGGCCGGGATCGCAGCTGCCAGGCGGTCCTGGCCGTCTTCCCATGCCACCTGGATATAGTCGGCGATGTGCGAGCCGGAAGAGAACGGCCGGAAGCCGTTCAGGATCCAGCCCGAGCCGTTGCGCCTGGCCGTAGAGGTCTTCGACATGGCGTTGCCGGAATTGCCCCAGACCCAGTTCTCGCGGGCCGAGCGTGTCAGCAGTTGGTCCTTCTGCGCGTCCGTACCGCGAAACAACACGCCGTTGAGCGGCAGATGATGGTAGCCGTAGAGATGGGCTAGCGAACCATCGGTGCGGGCAAATTCGCGCACGACGCGCAGCACCGACAGCCAGGGCGCGCCCTTGCCGCCATAGTTTTTGGGAATCTGCGCCGACGGCAGTCCACTTTCCTTGAGCAGGCGGATCTGCTCGACCGGTCGTCCACCGGCCTTGTCGCGCGCCACCGCATCGCGATCGAAGATGGTGCGCAGCTCGACCGCCGTGGCGACGAACGGGTCGGAAAGGTCAGGGCTGAAGGTCATGCGTTTGTCCATGGAATGCGTCTATTCCGCCGCAATGGTCTGTGCCGGCCGCCAGACGGCAGAGGCGTAGGCCTCCTCCCCGAACTCGGCCGGATGGCTGCCGGTGATGCGGCTCTCATGGCTGTCGAGATCGGCAAGGAAGAGATCGCGGCTGATGCGGGCGACGACAGCCGGCACGTCGCGCCTGATCGACGGAACATCGCCTATCGGCAGGCCGAAACTGACGAAGCCGCCTGGATTGAAGACGTGGATGTTCCTCAGGAACGGCGCCTCCCCCAGCGCTTTCTCGAGGAATTCATGGCCGAGGCCGAGATAGGGATGGGCGCCGAAAAATTCATCCAGTTCGCCTTCCGCCGGCGCGTATTGGTCACGCCACAGCCGGATCGAGGCGGCGAAATCGCTAAATTCCGGCTTGCGCGTCGGGTCGGCGAAATAGCCGGTGCCGGCGATGACGAAGTCGAAAGCGAACGTCTCGGCGCCGATGTCGGTGACGACCTTGCCGCCGTCGATATCCGCATTAGTCCAGGGGGCACCGAGATGCAGGTGGAAATTCTTGTGCCGCACCACCCGCTCCACGGCATCGGGCGGTGGCGTCGAACCGGCCTCGCGGAAGCGCAGTGCCTGGCGCCAGCGCACCGGATCGGGCAAGCGCGGATAGTTGTCATAGGCGCCGGGATAACCCCGCACGCGGTTGATCGGCACGCTGGCGATACTGGTGCGCCGCGCGAACAGGCGCACCGATTGCGCGCCGGCCTCAAGGGCTGTCCCCGCCGCATCGAATGCCGAAGCCGCCGACCCGACGACAGCGACCGCTTTGCCCTTGAGCGAGGCAAAATCGATTGCCGCAGAACTGTGTGCGACAAAGCCCTGGGGCAGAGCAGCGAGCACCGCCGGTATCATTGGACCGCCGCTGCCGCCAAAGCCATTGGCCAGAATGATCTTCCGCGCCGTTTCGATCAATGGCGTGCCGCCGGCATCGAGGTGGAGGCGAAGATACCCGTCAGCCGGCTCGATGCGAAGGAGACGCGTGCCGTAGCGAATGCCAATGCCGAGAAAGTCGCGATACCATTTCAGGTAATTCGCCCAATCCGTCCGCGCGATGCGGTCGAAGCCGGCATAGGCTTCGGCACCATGGCGCGCTTCGTACCAGGACTGAAAGCTCAGGCCCGGCAGGCCGAGTTCCGGTCCCGGCAGGCCCTTTGGTGTTCGCAGCCGGTTCATCCGCGCATGCGTGAGCCAGATGCCGGCCTTGCCCTCATCCGGCGCCGCATCGATGACCGTGACCTTGCCGATGCCGGCCCGCCTCAACGCGAAGGCGAAGGTCGCGCCCGTCTGCCCGCCGCCAACGACAAAGACATTGTGGTCGATGCCCTCCCGATCCGGCACCCAATTTTGCGGATCGGGACCGATCAGTCGAAGTGTTTCGCGGGCGTCGTGATCTGGATCGGACGGTAAGGCCATTTCGGTCCTGGCTGAAGTTCAAGCGTTACACCAAACTCCGCCCCGGTCGGCAAACAGTCCAGAAATGTCTGCTTTGATTGCCCGGTAGTTTTTTTCACTTGCATCCAACGGCACAATCGGAGCGTCACCGGGCTGGTGCCGGATATTCGGCACCACCTGCAATCCGTGATGACAAGCGAACAATTGGCGCGCAGGACTGACACAATCTGAACGCTCGGTTGCCCGCGTCGGATTCCGCTGCAATTCTTGCCCGTTGAAAGGAGTACGCTGCGTTTCCGACACTCACCCAAGTAGGGGTCGAGTCCACGTGTGGAAAAACGCGTCATGCACCCGAAAGGAGACCTCGAAGACTTCGATTGGTGGCGGCTCTCACCACGCCTTGAGCCTGCACCGGCGTCAAGTACACGGCGCCGTCGCGGTCGCGATTGAGATCTATCTCAAAGCACGACCGATGGAAAACGATGCGGTTGGGGACATTAACGATTACCATTCTCATGGTTGCCTCAGCCTTTACCTGTCCGGGCTGGGGAAGAGAATTCTGTCGGAATTGGCTGCCAGATCCGCACAGATCAACCGAACTGGCAAGCGCATTTTGAGACTGCGGCCGAGTTCAGAGCCCGCCTAATTGCACGTCGTTGCCGCCGGATTGCCGCACGCATCGTTGCAGGGTATTTCGAACCAGGGGGCTTGAGCTAGGTGTGACAGTGCCATCAACGAGACGGAGAAAATTGACGAACGGGCCCCAAAACCATTTTGCCCAGAAGCCATAGATTTACCCGATAACGCTCAACTCAAACTCAAATAATTAGGCGTAAGGTATTGATATATAATAAACTGGTGGGCCCGGAGGGACTCGAACCCCCAACCAAGCGGTTATGAGCCGCCGGCTCTAACCATTGAGCTACAGGCCCCACGCGCGCTGGATTAGTGTTTTTCCTTGCGCGGCACAAGGCTTTCCGGACGAGCTGGCCGAGATCGCCCAAATCAGCCCATATTCGCGCCCTAGTCGACAGGCGCGACTGGATCGCACACCGAGGAGATTTTCATGACCAGACATATTTTGCCGCTCGCACTTGCCGCCGCGATCGCTTTTCCGGCGATGGCAAGCGCTGCCGATTCGCTGCCCCCGCCCCGCATCATCGTGTCGGGTGAAGGCCAGTCGACCGTGGCGCCTGACCTGGCGCTGCTGACGCTCAGCGTCATGCGCGAGGCCAAGACCGCACGCGCGGCACTCGACGCCAACAACGACGCCATGGCCGCCGTGATCGCGGCAATGAAGTCGGCAGGGATCAAGGACCGCGACCTGCAGACCGCCGGCATCCAGATCAACCCGCGTTACAACTACACCAACAAACCGGACGGCAGCCAGGAAGCCGAGCTTGTCGCCTACCAGGTGACCAACACACTCTCGGTGCGCATCCGCGACATCGACAAAACAGGTGAGATTCTCGACAAGGCTGTGTCGCTCGGCGTCAATCAGGGCGGAGGCATTTCGTTCTCCAACGAGGATCCGAAAGCTGCCGTCACCGAAGCCCGCAAGAAGGCGGTCGCCGATGCCATGGCCAAGGCCAAGACGCTGGCCGAAGCCGCCGGCGTCAGCATAGGCCGGGTGCTGGAAATCACCGACCAGAACGTTGCGCCGGCGCCGATGCCGATCAATGCAAAGGCCTTCGATGCGGCAGGCGCCGCGGTTCCCGTGCAGGCCGGCGAGAATGCCTACGCCGTGCAGGTAACAGTGACATTCGAGCTTAAGTAGCAGGCCGCCGGGCTGGGCGCGGTTCTGCTGAACCCGTCGGCCGGAACCGCAGATTTCCGACATGAAAAACCCCGGAGGACTGGCCTCCGGGGTTTTTTCGAGCCGCACCTTTCCGCGGAGGGAAAGGGGCTCCTGGCTGACCCTAGAAGGGTCATGCCGCTACTCCAGGTACTCCAGGCTGATCCTGGCAGAGGAACATGCCTCCGGATCGACCTTCGCAGAAGGTCGTATCCCAGACTGATCTTCGCAGAAGATCAGTCTGGTTCTCTTAGCGATAGATAACCGGGCAGCCGCGCTCATTGGCGAACACGACCACTACGCGATCGCCATACTGGCGGCCGGCGACCTTCACCACGCGGCGATTGACATCGACGATGCGGACGCGGTGCAGGCCCATGCGCTCGGCCTTGTCGAGGGCGCGGTCCGGCGAGCAGCGGCGCCAATTGCGGTCACGGCGAAAGCCGTCCTCATCGTCGCCGGTGTAGACGCCGACGCGGCGGTCATGGTTGTTGCCGAAGCCGAGATAGATCGAGTCCGCCTGGGCGGGCACTGCGGCAAGGGTGCCGAGAGCTACGAGACCCGAAAGGGCTGCCGTCTTGAATGAGTTGAACATTGTCTTCTCTCCTTGTTGAGGGCTTGCGCCCGTCTTGGTCGAACCGATGGGGGGAGAATGCTCCTTGCAATCTGAACTCTTCGCGAACCGGCCGTTCATTTTCGGTTAATCTGCCCGACAGGTCAAAAGCAACCGCCCCTTCCACCGCTGCAAACGATCCTGACCGTCAAAAACGTCCAATGGCGCGGAACGCCCTATGGCAACGTCCGTTCCAGAATGCTCAGGGCTCGTCGTCGAGCATATAGTCGAAATAATCGTCCGGCTCGGCCAGATCGGTCTCACTGGCGCGGACGCGGCCGCGCATGGAGATGCCGGCATCATGAACGGTCTCGGCACTTCCCGACACCAGCCTGTGCCACCAATAGAGGTCGTGCCCCTCGGCAACCAGCCGGTAGGCACAGGTTTTCGGCAGCCACGTGATGGTGCGCACATTCTGCGGCGTCAGCCCGACACAGTCCGGCACGCGCGCCAGCCGGTTGGCATAGTCCGAACAGCGGCAGCTTTGCCCATCGAACAGCCGGCAGCCGACTGATGTCCAGTAGATCTCGCCGGTATCCTCGTCCTCGAGTTTAGACAGGCAGCATTTTCCGCAGCCGTCGCACAGCGATTCCCACTCGGTGGGCGTCATCGCTTCCAGCGTCTTGGTCTTCCAGAACGGCGTTTCCATTATGGGTCGAGATGTGGCCTCCGCATGCGGCAAGGTCAAGCTGTTGTGTGACTTCAAGTTCCGGCCGCACCATAGGAAAAACATGAAGTTGCCTTCAAAACGCCGGTCAATCGTCCTTGGGTGCGGGTAATGCCTGCAAACCGGAACCAATCCGGTCAAGGACAGTTTGGGCAGGGATGGGACCCCACAAGGAGAATTTAAGATGAAACGCCAACCACGGGTACTGGCAGGTACGGCACTTGGCCTGCTTATGGCATCCGCGCCGTTGGGCGCATCCCCGTTGCAGGGCAACGCCGTTTTCGGCCCCTTGCAGCACACGGCCGCGCCACTGATCCTGGTCCAGGACGACCCTGCTGCAGATGGTCAGCAGACCGACCAGGAACTGCCGCGCAAAAAGAAACGCCAGCAGGCCGAACAGGCAGCGCCGGCCGCCGAGCAGCCTGCACCGGCTGCAGAGCAACCCGCCCCTGCCGCCGAGGAACAACAGCCGCGCAGGAAGAAGCGGGATCAGCAGCAGACCGAGCAGGCCCCGGCCGAACAGGCCGCACCTGCCGCCGAGGAACAGCAGCCGCGCAAAAAGAAGCGCAATCAACAGCAGCAGATCGAGGCGGCGCCTGCGGATGAGGGCGGCGCCCAGGCAGCGCCGGCGACCGATGAGCAGCCGCTCAAGCCACGCAAGAAGAAGCGTGACCAGCAGCAGATCGAGGCAGCACCGGCTGAACAACCGGCCGAACAGGTAGCTCCGGCAAATGAAGAACAGCCGCTAAAGCCACGCAAGAAGAAGCGCGACCAACAGCAGATCGAAGCGGCGCCCGCTGAACAGCCGGCCCAGCAGCCTGCCGAGCAGGCAGCGCCCACCGAACAGGTGGCGCCGGCAAACGACAACAAGTCGGGCAAGAAAAAGCGCAAGCAGGATCAGCAGATTGAGGCCGCGCCTGCCGACAAAGCGCCAGACGTCAAAGTTGCGCCTGCCGGAGAGCCCGCGCCGCAGGCCGAGCCGATTCAGCCCCCGGCCGATCAGCAAGCGGCTCCCGCCGAAGGTGAACAGCCGAAGGATCAGGCGAAAAAGCACGGCAAAAAAACTGTCGGCGAACAGCCGGTGACGGGCGAACAGCAGCCTGCGACCGGTGAACCACAGCCTGCGGAGCAACCGGCCAATGCCGAGCAGCCCGCGCAACGTGAGACGCCGGCGCAAGGCGAAGCCACGGCCAACCCCGACGAAGCACCCATCCTGGACAGCCAGAAGGATGCCAGGCGCAAGCACCGCAAGGACCAGGGCGGCAACAGCCAGAATGGCGACGGCCAAAATGGGAACGGCCAAAATGGGAACGGCCAGAATGCTGGCGGCCAGACGGGCGAGCAGCCCGCGCAGGGCGGCACCGAGGCGCAAGCCCCGAAGCCGGCTCCGGTCGACCAGGGACCGCCGCCCACCGACGACAAGTCAGCTCAGCAGGCAATTCAGCCAGAAAAGATCGCCCCGGTGACGGAGGAAAAAGGCAAACGCGTCGAGCGTGCACCCGATGAGAACGTCCGCGACCGCCGGCGTCCGAAAGGCGTCGACGTCGTCAAGGAACTCGGCGACCGCGTCATCCTGCAGTTCAACAACCAGACGATCGTGGAAAGCAATGACGCTCCGCGCATGCACCGCGGCGCCAGGAATGTTTACTATGAGGAACTGTCGGGCGATCGCTCTCGGGAAATCGTCGAGCGCGACAATGGCATCCAGATCGTCACCATCCGCAACCGCAATGGCGACGTCATCAGGCGATCGCGCATCACGCCGGATGGGCACGAATATGTGCTGAGCTATGTCGACGAGCGCAGCTATGACGACGACAATGACTGGCGCGATCCCGGTGACGACCTGCCGCCGATGCGGCTCACCATCCCGCGCCGCGAGTACATCCTCGATTCGGAAGATGTCGAAAGCCCGGACGATTATTACGAGTTCCTCGAACAACCGCCGGTGGAGAAGGTCCAGCGCCTCTATTCCATCGACGAAGTGAAGCGTTCGGCGCGCGTGCGCGACATTGCCCGTCGCGTCGACCTCGATACATTGAACTTCGAGTTCGGCTCGGCCTCGATATCCGACACCGAAGTGCAGAAACTGGAAGGCGTCGCCACGGCCATGGAGAAACTGTTGAAGAAGAACCCGGCCGAAACCTTCCTGATCGAAGGCCACACCGATGCGGTTGGCACGCCGGAAGCAAACCTTGCTCTGTCCGACCGGCGCGCTGAGTCTGTCGCCGAAGCGCTGACCAATGCCTTCGGGATCCCGCCGGAAAACCTGACCACTCAGGGTTATGGCGAGGAATACCTGAAGGTCAACACCACGGCGCCCAACCGCGAGAACCGCCGTGTCGGCATCCGTCGCATCACCTCGCTGGTGGCACCGGTGGCGAGTAACAATTGATCTGCTTTCCAATGGCTTGAGCAGCTTTCTGGAATCAGATCGACAACAAGGACCCATCCCGGCAGACCGGGATGGGTCGAGCTGCGGACAGCAATCCCGGTCAGCAAGAATTGTACTGGTATTAGAACCGGCTCATTGAATAGAGCGGCCGCCCTCCCCAGATTCAAGGCTGGGCGTTCCCTGCCCCGTCCCGACTCCAGCGGGATGCATTGAACCCCCGCCGGCCCTCCCGGCGGGGTTTTTTTGCGCCGCAATTTGCCTTGCAAACCGCGGCAAGCTGACCGAAATACCCCAGTCGACCTCAGAAAGCTCACCGGAACCGCTGCATGAAACGTCTCGAACTCGCCATCGAATCGATCATCCTCGCCTCACGCTGGCTGCTGGTGGTTTTCTACATCGGGCTGGCCCTGGCGCTCGCCGTCTATGCGCTGTCCTTCGGCAAGAAACTCTACGAGTTCGTCATGGTCGCCTTCACACTCGACGACACCGACACCATCCTGAAGATGCTCGGCCTTATCGACGCCGCACTTGTCGCCTCGCTGGTGGTGATGGTGATCATCTCCGGCTACGAGAATTTCGTCAGCCGTTTCGACGACCAGGATGGCGGTGTGCACTGGCTGGGTACCATCGATGTCGGCTCGCTGAAGGTCAAGGTCGCCTCGACCATCGTCGCCATTTCCTCGATCCACCTGCTGCAGGTGTTCCTGAATTCGTCTTCCTATACGATCGACCAGCTGATGTGGCTGACCATCATCCATCTCGCCTTCGTCGTCTCGGCGCTGATGCTGGCCTATATCGACCGGCTGATGGGACTGAGCAAAGGCAAGAAGGGCGAGGAGTGATGAGCCCCTTTCTCCCCGTTCATGGGGAGGTGAGGCTGGTCCGCACAGCGGGCGAAAAGCCAATTGCTTGGTTTTTCGAAAAACGCCGGCAGGCGGATGGGGGGCAGCGCCGGCGGCCCGTGATTTCCGTCAGTAGATGCTTTTGACGTTCGTCGGCGAATTGGCAAATACCGCGTCCGGCACGAAAAAGTCGCCGGCCAGCGGCCCGGTCGCGCCCGGCGCATAGACCGCGAAATCGGTCACGCCCTCGGCCCGCAGCACCTCTTCATCAATGTAGAAATTGCCTGATGTCTCGCGCGATGGCCGCAGGAAGATGGCGTGTGCGGCATCGGCCATGATGTCGGGCAAGCGGCTCATCGCCGCGACCGTCGCGCCGCCGAGCAGATTGCGCACCGCCGCCGTGTCGATGGTCGAGATCGGCCACAGCGAATTGACCGCGATGCCGTCCTTGGCAAACTCGGCGCTCATCCCCAGCGTGCACATCGACATGCCGAACTTGGCCATGGTGTAGGCGACATGGTTCTTGAACCATTTGGCCTTCATGTCGAGCGGCGGTGCCAGATTCAGAATGTGAGGATTCTCAGCCAACTTCAGGTGCGGAACGCACATTTTCGACACCAGGAAGGTGCCGCGCGTGTTGATCTGGTGCATCAGATCGTAGCGCTTCATGTCGGTCTCCAGCGTGCCGGTGAGCTGGATGGCGCTGGCATTGTTGACGCAGATATCGATGCCGCCGAACTTTTCGACGGTCTTGGCAACCGCCTCGGCCACCTGCGCCTCCTCGCGGATGTCGCACAAAACAGGCAGCGCCTTGCCGCCGGCCTGCTCGATCTCCTCAGCCGCCGAATAGATCGTGCCCGGCAGCTTCGGATGCGGCTCGGCGGTCTTGGCCGCGATCGTCACATTGGCGCCGTCGCGCGCAGCGCGCAGCGCGATCGAAAGACCGATGCCGCGCGACCCGCCGGAGATGAACAGCGTCTTTCCCTTGAGCGACATGTCTTGGCACCTCCCTGCTACATCACTGACGCGAACCATTGCGCGGCGGCAATGCACTGCGCAAGGCCTCGGCAGCCTGCAACGGGTTACGCAACGTAGGCTCAAACGGAAAAGGGGGTTAGACCAGCACCAGGCCCTGCCGCATTGCGATCGCGATGGCATCCGTGCGGTTCGCAGCACCCAGCTTGATCAGGATCGCGGCGACATGGAATTTCGCCGTGTGCACGGAGATGTTCAGCCGCCGGGCGATCACCTTGTTGGGTGCGCCTTCGGCGAGCAGCGCCAGCACTTCCGTCTCGCGCGGTGACAGCGCTGGTCGGAGGGCGGCGCCGTCGTCAAAAGATTCCTCGCCAAACAGCCCGCTATCGGTTTCAGTTCCGCTCGCTATGTGATCGAAACCGCCATGACGATCCGGCGTCGAACGCCCATCCCTGGACACCCGGTAGCCGGCCGCCGCCAGTCTGACGGCAGCCGCGACCAGATTCGCATCCGACGCCAAAGGCAGCACGGCAAGCACCCGGTTTTCCGGCCGGCCAGCGCTCGCGGATAGCAGCACCCGTGGGATTGCGCTGTTGCCACCATCGGCTCGATCGAGCCAGGCCGCACTGTTCGCAACAGCGTCATCGAAGACAGCGACGTCGGCAATCCCGCTGCCGGCTACGACCGGAAGCAGATCGTCCGCCATGGCAAGCGAAGCTGACAGGCGCTCGGCACGCGCGGCATCGTGCAGCGCGATCAGCACCACGAGCTGGCGTCCGCCGCCCGCCACCTCCGGCCCACCCACCTCCGGCCCACCCGCCTCCGGCCTTGTCAGCGTGTCGCTTTCCATCGGCCCTCTCAGCTCAGCGGTTTTTCACCGACGGTCAGCGCGACGTCGCGCTGCTCGCCGCCGCGCACCACGCCGAGCGTCACCGCAGCGCCCGCGCTATCCGGCCCAAGCTTTCGGATCAGTTCGCGCGGGCCGTGCACGGCCTCGCCATTCCACGCCACGATGATGTCGCCCAGCGCAAGGCCGGCGGCTTTGGCCGGACCATTGTCGTCGAGGCTCATGACCATGGCGCCGCGCGCCGCGCCGTCACGGATCGGGTGCAGGCCGGCGCCGAGATAGCCGCGCGCGACATGGCCCTTTTCACGCAGCGTCGCCACGGCCCGCTCGATCGTCTCATAAGGCATGACCAGCGCACGACCACGTGGCCCAAACAGCAGCATGCCGATCAGCGCGCCCTTGGCGTCAAGCACCGGCCCGCCCTCGAAACGGCCGCCGGCATTGACGGCGAGATTGATGCGCCGATCGATGCTGCCGCCGCGCATCGAGCGCCAGGCGGGGCCGACCTCGCCGACCGAGCCCGAGACGGCCAGCGCCGAGCCCTGACTGCTGCCGACAGCGATGGCGACGTTGCCCGGCCGCACCCCATCAGCCTTGGCGAGCGCAGGCGCCGCGGCCGCGCCGGCCGGCTTCAGAAGCGCTACGCCGGTCGACGGATCGCGACCGACCAGTTCGGCCTTCACCGCTTCGCCCGAAGCCAATGTCAATTCGATCTCCTCACCGGCCTCGACAGCTTCCTCGGCGGTGACGAAATAGCCGTCACGCCAGTGGAAGGCGCTGGCGGTGCGATGGTGATGGGTGGCGAAACTTGCCGTTGCCGGCGCAGCCTTGGCGGCGAGATCGGCGATGGCCTCGGAAAATGCATTAAGGTTGAAGTCACTCATGATGATCTCCTGGGTTTTCTCATGCCCCAGATATCGCTCGGCAGTGCGCCCGGAGGTACTCGTCTGACGGCTAGTTACTGGTTTGACTGGCCATCTGGTCAGGTCGCGGCAGTTCGAGCCGCTCCGCACATATAGTCATCATCGCGCCTGAAAACACGGAGCCCCGCCAATGGCCCTCGCCGCCCACAAATTCGAAACCGACGACACACTGCTCGACGCCTATTCGACGACAGTCGCCGACGCCGTCGACCGCATCGGCCCAGCCGTCTGCCGCATCGAGCGCGTCGGTGGCCAAGGTGGCCATGGCTCCGGCTTCGTCATCACCCCGGACGGGCTGGTCGTCACCAATTTCCATGTCGTTGGCGATGCCAAAACGGTGCGCGTCTCTATGCCCGACGGCGCCTCCAGCGAAGGCCGTGTGCTAGGCCGCGACCCCGACACCGACATCGCGCTGGTGCGCGCCGATGGCAGCTTCACCGAAGTCGCGCCGCTCGGCGATTCCAAGCGGCTGCGGCGCGGCCAGATCGCCATTGCCATCGGCAATCCGCTCGGCTTCGAATGGACCGTAACGTCAGGCGTGGTCTCCGCACTTGGCCGTTCGATGCGCGCCTCGACCGGGCGGCTGATCGACGATGTCATCCAGACCGATGCCGCGCTCAATCCCGGCAATTCCGGCGGACCGCTGGTGTCGTCGGCAGGCGAGGTCATCGGCGTCAACACCGCCATGATCCACGGCGCGCAAGGCATCGCCTTCGCGGTCGCTTCCAACACCGCCAATTTCGTCATTTCGGAGATCATCCGCTTCGGCCGCGTGCGCCGTGCCTTCATCGGCATCTCCGCCGACACCACCAACCTGCCGCGCCGCGCCGCCCTTCTGTCGCAAGTGACCACCAGTACGGCGGTACGGCTGCGCAGCGTCGAGAAAGACGGACCCGCGGCGAAGGCCGGCCTCAGGGAAGGCGACATCATCGCGTCAATAGACGGTCGCCCGGTCACCGGCGTCGACGACCTCGTGCGCATGCTCGACGCCGAACGCATCGGCCGCGAGACGCTGTGCACCGTGGTGCGCCGCACCGGCGTCAGCCAGGTGACGGTGACGCCGGTAGCAAGGGCGAGTTGAGCCCTTATCGAGGGTTGAGCACCCGCCCGAGCAGCGACACCAGCAGTCGCGCAAGGTCACCGGTCGGGTCGAGGTCGGGATCGTAGATCGTCATGTCCAAGCCGGTGCAGCGCTGGTCCGCTGTCAGCGCCGACAGAATGGCAACGAGTTCATCGGGGTCGATGCCGGGGCTGCCGGGCGAATCCACCGCCGGCATCACCGTCTGGTCGAGCACATCGACATCGAGATGCAGCCAGTAGGGACAGCCGGCGCGCGCCAGCGTCGCTCTTGTCTTTTGCAACACTCCAGCCGCGCCGAGTTCCTGCGCGGCAAAGACGTCGATGCGCGTCACGGCGGTCGCATTGATGTCGGGCCAGGCAAAATCGGCATCGCGGCTCTCGCGTTCGCCGATCTGAACCACCGCCTCGTCGGCGACGAGCGGACCGACAACACCTGGCCATTGCGCCAGCAAAGCCTCGCCGCGTCCGGTGGCAAGTGCCAGATCCATGCCGGCAACCGAGCCGAGTGAGGCATTGACATCGTAGTTGCCGGGATGGCGGAAATCGCTGTGGCCATCGACATGGACCAGGGCGACCGCGCCCGAGCGCCGCGCGGCGACCAGTGCGCCAAGCAGGATCGAGCAGTCGCCGCCGATGATCAGCGGGAACTCGCCTTGCCCAAGCGCACCGGTGACGATCTCGGCAAGATCGAGGTTGAAGCAGCGGATCGCCGGACCATTACGCAGCCTAGTGCCCGGTTGCGGTTCGGTACTGTAAGCGGGTCTGTCGAGATCGACCACCCGCCCCGGCGCCAGCGACTCGATCAAACCAGCTTCGCTCAGCGCCTGCGGCGCACGCCAGGTGCCGGGCACATGGCCCGGCTCCAAGGGCCGAAGGCCGAGATTGGATGGCGCACGAACAAGGCAGATGTCACGCATGCGGCAGGCCCAGCTTCAACATCACCAACATAGACCGCATGGTGCGGGTCCGGCCACAGCGGCCGGAGCCGCTGCCGACATTTGCTGCCATTGTTCAGGCGCCCGCCGCGCCCGCCGCGAATTGCGCCTGAAATTCCGGGCTGAGCGGGATCGGCTTGATGACGTCGATCAGCACGCCATTGGGATCCCTGGTGATGAAATGGCGCTGGCCGAAGGGTTCGTCGCGCAGCGGGCACAGGATCGGCAGGCCGGCCGCAACGATCCGTTCATAGACAGCATCAGGATCCCTCACCTCGAAATTGATCAGCAGCCCCGATGTGCGGCCGCGCCCCCCCTCGGGGATCGTCTCGTGGTCGCCCTGGACGATACCGAGATTGACCCGGCGATCCTCGGCAGACTGCAGATGCACATACCAGTTGCTCGCAAACAGCGGCTTGAAGCGGAAGTGATTGATATAGAAGGCTTTTGTGCCGGCTACGTCGCCCGTCATCAGCACCGGATAATAGCTCGTCGTCTTCATCTTTCTTTCTCCCGTCAGCCAACATACAGTTTGCATGTAATTCGAAATAACATACAGGCTGCATGTATGCAACGAGAAACCCCGCGCCGCTCCAACCGCGACCGCACCGAAGCGACGCGCGCCGACCTGATCGCTGCGGCGCGCAAACTGTTCATCGAAAAGTCCTATGCCGAGACCGGCACGCCGGAGATCGTTGCGGCCGCCGGCGTCACCCGCGGCGCGCTCTATCACCACTTTGCCGACAAGCAGGCGCTGTTTGCCGCCGTGGTCGAGCAGGAGGCGGCGGCGGTGGCGCAAGAGATCGAGCGCGCCTCGCCGCCTTCTTTGTTTGCCCGCAATGCGCTGATTGCCGGCTCGGACGCCTATCTCGCCGCCATGCGCGCGCCCGGCCGCACGCGGCTTTTGCTGCTCGACGGGCCGGCCGTGCTTGGCCGCGCCGCCATGGATGCGATCGACAATCGCCACGGCAACCGGTCGCTGCGCGAAGGCCTGGTTGCGGCAATGCGCGAACAGTCGATGACCAGACTGCCGGCCGATGCGCTGACCGCTTTGCTCGCGGCTGCCTTCGACCGCGCAGCACTTGCCGTCGAGGCCGGCGCCTCGGCCAAAGACTATCGCGCCGTGCTCATGGCTCTGATCGATGGGCTGTCTCCGGCTCATCCTCAGGCAGGTCGTCCGGGTCGAACTCGTTGAAGCAGCCGAGCTGGCGTTTGAACTGGTCGATCAGCCAGGCCGCCGCCGGTTTCGGGCTGCGGTCGGCGCGGTGCATGGCATAGAGCGATGAGCGCACCTCGCTAAAGGGTTCAAGGTCGAGTTCGACCAGCCTGCCGCTGGCCAAATCGTCCGCGATCAGCCAGCGCGGCAACCCGCCCCAGCCCAGCCCCTCGCGCATCAACGTATGCTTGATACGCACATCTGTCAGCCGCCATGTACGATAGGCAAAGACGCCGAAGTCGCGTCCCTTGGTGCGTTCCGACTGGTCGCTGACAACCAGCTGGGTGTGCTCTCGCGCATCCTCGAGCGCCACCGGTTTCGGCAGCAGTGCCAGAGGGTGGGTGGGGGCGGCAGCCAGCACGATCGACATGAAGCCGATGCGCACGAGATGCACGTCGACCTCGCCCAGCAAGCCACCGATGCCAAGATCCGACTGTCCGCTGACGACATGGTCGGGGATCAGACCGAGCGTGCCGATATGCAGTCGCATCATCACGGTCGGGAACTGCGCCTCGAACGCCTTCAGCACCCGCACCAGCACCGGCGAGGGCAGCGCCGCGTCAACCGATAGCGCAACTTCAGCCTCCAGCCCCTGATGGTGACCGTCGGCACGCGTACGGATGCGCTGCAGCACGCCGACCATGCGCCGGGCGTCCTCCAGCATCGCCCGGCCGATTTCGGTCAGCTGCGGCTCGCGCGTGCCCTCGCGCTCGAACAGTTTCAGGCCAAGCTGCGCTTCAAGATTGGCGATGCCGTAGCTGATGACGGACTGCGCGCGGTTAAGCTTGCGGCCGGCGGCTGAGAAGCTGCCGGTGTCGGCGACCGCAACCAGGATCTGCAATTGGTCGAGCGTCGGATTGGGCTGCACGGCATACCTACTTTATGGATGGATCGTATAGTAAATATACCAGTTTTTTGAATGGGTCGGTAGGCCCATATCAGGCGGGAGAAATCAATTCCCACTGGAGAGAACCGCTATGTCTATCCTGCTTGTAACCTCGAGCCCGCGCGGCGCTGCCTCGCACTCGACCCGTATCGCTACCGAATTCGCTGAAAAGCTCGTCGCCGCCGACCCGTCGAATACGCTCGTCGTACGCGACCTCGTGGCCAACCCGCTGCCGCATATCGACACCGATTATGCGACCGGCATCTACACCCCCGTTGAAGCCCGCACGCCGCGCCAGGCCGAAGTCGTCGGCGTCTCCGACATCGTGCTTGACGAACTGTTCGCAGCCGACACCGTGATCCTGGCCACCGGCTTCATCAACTTCAACATCTCCTCGACCCTGAAGTCCTGGGTCGATCACATCTCCCGCTCCGGCAAGAGCTTCTCTTATGGCGAGGGTGGTCCCAAGGGCCTCGTCACCGGCAAGAAGGTCTATATCGTACTCGCCTCGGGCGGCATCTATTCCGAAGGTGCGGCCGTGCAGTTCGATCACGCCATCCCCTATCTGCGCGGCGTGCTCGGCTTTCTCGGCATGACCGACGTCGACGTCATCCGGATCGAAGGCGTCGGCATGGGTCCCGACGCCGTGACCGCCGCGCTCGCCAATGCGACCGCCAAGGTCGATGCCGTGGTGGCCAAGACCGCGAGCGCGCAAATCGCCGCGTAAGCACACCCCGTCATTCGCATTGAAAAGGCAGGCGCTTCGGTGCCTGCCTTTTTCCTTGTCAGGCGGCGCGATAGGTTGCGTGTCGAAAACGGATCTATCGCGTTACTAGATTGCCGCGCAACGCCATTGGTTATTCGGCCTGTCTGCGTTATCGGTCGCTGATGTTCCTTTCCGTCGCGACAACCCATCATCCAGCCACAGATCTCGGCTTCTTGCTGCACAAGCATCCCGAACGTCTGCACGAGACTGACCTATCCTTCGGCAAGGCCTGGCTGTTCTATCCGGAGGCGACCGATGAGCGTTGTGAGGCTGTGCTTCTGCTCGATGTCGATCCGATAGGGCTCGTTCGGGGCAAAGGCCAGGCAGAGGGCTTGCTGGATCAATATGTAAACGACCGACCTTATACGGCATCGTCTTTTCTGTCTGTGGCTTTGAACAAGGTACTGCGGACAGCGATGACCGGCATCTCGAAGGAGCGCCAGCAACTGGCCGATAGCGACCTCCCGCTCGAAGCTGTGGTGACCCCGCTGCCGATGCGTGGCGGCGAGGCCCTGGTTCGAGATCTATTCGAACCGCTGGGATGGACCGTCAACCTGGCGCCGGTCGAAACTGTCGGATCTGGCGCGGGTGGACCACGATACGGTCATCTGAGGCTGACTGGCACCGGCCGCCTAAGCAGCCTGCTCAACCACCTTTATGTCCTGATCCCGGTGATGGACGACACCAAGCACTACTGGGTTGGCGAGGCCGAGATTGACAAGCTGCTGTCCAAGGGCGAGGGCTGGCTGGAAAACCACCCAGCCAAAGACCTGATCGTGCGCCGTTATCTGCGCAACCGAGGTGCGTTGGCCCGCATCGCCCTGGAGCGGCTGGCTCCGGAGACGGCCAATGAGGTCCTACCCCCCGAAGCCCGGGCTGCACCTGAGCAAGCGCTGGAGGCGCCCATCCGGCTGAACGACCTGCGCATGGACGCCGTGGTGCAAGCCATTCGGACGACCGGAGGGACCAGTGTTGCAGATTTGGGGTGTGGCGAAGGCAAGCTGCTCTATCGGCTCGTGCGCGAAAAATGGGTCCACAAGCTGTTCGGGCTCGACCCCGCTATTCGTGAACTGGAATGGGCCGCCAAGCGTCTCAAACTGAACGAGTTCGGGGGACCGCCTGAAGACCGGGTCACGCTGCTGCACGGATCGCTGACATATCGCGACAGCCGATGGGCGGAAGCCGACGTCGCGGTGCTGGTCGAGGTCATCGAACATCTCGACGAAGACCGGCTGCCAATGATCGAGCGTATTATCTTCGGCGAGACAGCGCCAAAATTCGTGATCGTGACTACGCCGAACGCTGACTACAACCCCTTGTTCCCCAGTCTGGCCGCCGGCGCTTTTCGCCATCCGGATCACCGTTTCGAATGGGGCCGGGTTCGGTTTGAAGCCTGGGCGGCCAGGATCGGCGAGATCTATGGCTATAGCGCCGCCTTAAGTGGCATCGGAGCCGTGGACCCCGTGCTCGGCGCGCCGACGCAGATGGCGGTGTTCACCCGATGAGAGAGCCAGACAAGACCGACCTCACCATCCCTGACTTCGCCCTCGTCGTGCTGATCGGCTCGACGGGATCGGGCAAGTCGACCTTCGCCGCCAGGCACTTCCTGCCGACCGAAATCATCTCGTCGGATCGCTGCCGCGCGTTCGTCAGCGACAACGAGACTGATCAGGATGTCTCGGCCGACGCTTTTGATTTGGTGCGCGAAATCGCCGGCAAACGGCTCAAGCATCGAAAGCTGGCCGTCATCGACGCGACCAATGTGCGACCCGCTGATCGCAAGGCGTGGGTCGAGCTGGCGCGCAAATGGCACGCTTTGCCGGTCGCCGTGGTCATCGATCCGGGTGTTGATGTTTGCGTCGCCCGCAACGCGCTACGAGCCGATCGTCCCTTCGGCGCCGGCGTTGCCCAGCGCATGACGAACGAAATTCGCAAGGGCCTCGGCGGCCTGCAACGCGAAGGTTTCCGTCAGGTCTGGAAGCTCACCGGCGAGGCCAGTATCGACGCGGCCAAGGTCTCGCGTCAGCCATTATGGACCGACAAGCGCGACGATTGTGGTCCTTTCGACGTCATAGGTGATGTCCATGGTTGCGCCGACGAACTTCAGACCTTGTTCTGTCAGCTCGGTTACAGCATCGCCTGGTCCGACGGCCATGGTGATCGGACCGTCACTGTAACGCCGCCAGAAGGCCGCAAGATCGTCTTTGTCGGCGACCTCGTCGATCGTGGTCCCAACGTGCCCGACGTCTTGCGCATCGCCATGAGCATGGTCGCGGCGGGAACCGCCTACTGTGTCCAGGGCAATCACGAACGCAAACTCAGCCGCTGGCTGGAAGGCCGCAAGGTCACGATCGCCCACGGCCTGCAGCAAACCATCGACCAGTTGGACGCTCAGGATCGCGGCCTGCGAGAGGCTTTGCCGGCCTTCCTCGACAGCCTGCGCAGCCACGTCTGGCTGGACGGCGGACGCCTCGCCGTGGCACATGCCGGACTCAAGGAAGAGATGATCGGGCGCGGTTCCGGCGCGGTGCGCGAGTTCGCCCTCTATGGCGAAACCACGGGCGAAATCGACGAATTTGGCCTGCCCGTCCGTGCCGACTGGGCAGCCGCCTATCGGGGCAAAACCAGCGTAGTATACGGCCACACACCGGTGCTGTCGGCGGAGTGGGTCAACAACACGCTTTGCATCGACACCGGCTGCGTGTTCGGCGGCAAGCTGACTGCCTTGCGCTGGCCGGAACGCGAACTGGTCGACGTGCCGGCAGTCGAGACCTGGTCCGAACCCGTGCGTCCCCTCGGCGGACCGGGCCTTGGCAAATCGGCACAGGCCGATGCCGACGGCGTGCTCGACTATCAGGATGTCTCTGGGCGACGCTGGATCGAGACCGAACTGAAAGGCAGGGTTGTCGTGGCCGAGGAGAACGCGTCGGCGGCACTTGAGGTGATGAGCCGCTTCGCGCTGTCGCCGCAGTGGCTGGTATATCTGCCGCCGACAATGTCGCCATCCGAGACCAGCAGCCAAGCCGGCTGGCTGGAACGCCCCGAGGAAGCTCTCAGTCATTTCCGCGAGCGTGGCGTCACCCAAATCCTGTGCGAAGAGAAGCACATGGGTTCGCGGGCAGTCATCGCTCTGTGCCGAAACGCGCAGACGGCGCGCGACCGGTTCGGGGTATCTGGCGACGAGACAGGCGCGATCTGGACCCGGACCGGACGCTCCTTTTTCAGCGACAGCGGCATGACGGAGCGCCTGCTCAATCGCCTGCGCGCCAGCGTCGACGCTGCGGATCTATGGCAGGAATTGAACAGCGACTGGTTGCTGCTGGACACCGAGATCATGCCATGGTCGGCCAAGGCAAGCAGCCTGATTGAAAGCCAGTACGCCCCAGTGGCAACGTCTGCGGCCGCTGGGCTCCAGGCCAGCCGCGAAGCGCTGGCCCGTGCGATGGCACGCGGCGTGGATACGGCCGCGCTCAAGGCTCGCATTGAGGACCGCGCCGCGCGTGCCGCCAGATACGCCACTGCCTGGGCGCCTTACGTGTGGCCGGTCTCGGGCGTCGACGACCTGAAGGTCGCGCCGTTCCACCTGCTGGCAAGTGAGGGATGCGTCTGGTACGACCAGAACCACGTTTGGCACATGACGCTTGCGGACCGTCTGGCTGCCGGGGGCGGCGTGGTAACGCGAACGCAATGGCGGATGGTTGACCTGGCCGATGCCGGTTCTTGTGCGGAGGCCGTCGCCTGGTGGGAGACGCTGACCGACTCAGGCGGCGAAGGGATGGTAGTGAAGCCGCACGACTTCGTCAGCCGAAACAAGAAGGGGCTCGTGCAACCGGCGCTGAAAGTGCGCGGCCAGGAGTATCTTCGCATTATCTATGGCCCCGAATACGATGCGCCGGACAATCTCGTGCGCCTGCGCGAACGAGGCTTGGGTGGCAAGCGCAGCCTGGCGCTCAGAGAGTTCGCGCTCGGTCACGAGGCACTGAAGCGGTTTGTCGCCAAGGAACCGCTGCGACGTGTTCACGAGTGTGTTTTCGGCGTCCTGGCGCTGGAGAGCGAGCCAATCGATCCGAGGCTGTAGGCTACCCGAACATCCTCTCGCCTTGCTCGTCGACCAGTTGCATGCCCTTCTTGATCGAGATGTCGACGGCGTCGTCCAGTCCAGCAAAGCGATCGGCGCGGATGAATTTGTGTTCCTTCATCACGCCGTCGACTTCCTTCGAAACCACGCCGCAAGTCTGGTATTGGCCCCCCTCCGCCTTGTAGGGCGTGGCGCTGATCAAAAATCCCTTGTGCTCAACCTGCTTTGCCGGTGCTGCGCTCTTGGACCCGCCCGCCTCACCGCCGCCACCACCGAAAAGACGTTTCAGAAAAGACATGGGGCTTCCTCCAACGGCAATCATCCTGCACCATGTCTCGCGGTGCAGGATGATTTTCAGTACCGTTCCTCAGTCGAACGGGCAAGGGTTCTCGCCCGGGGTCAACCGCGCGATAGCGCTTCCAGGGCTTCAGCGGCGGCTTCCAGGACTGCAATCGCCTCGGCCTGCTTTTCAGCCGGCGCGTCGACGAGATCGCCGAGCGCGGCACGCAGCCGGTGGCGCACGGCGCGGAACTCGTCGCGGGCTTCCGAGCGACCCCGTCCACCACGCCGTCCGCCTTCCTCGCCGTCGTCGTTCCAGCCGAACCAGTCCCGCGCTTTCGCCATCTTGCGGCCGAAGCGCTCCAGATGCTCGAGCACGCCGTCGATCATCTCGCGGTTCTCGGCGAGATGCGCCTGCCCCGCCTCGGTGATCGAAAACACCTTCTTGTTGCCGTCGGCGGCTGAAGCCGCATAGCCGGCCTCTTCCAGGAAGGTCAGCGTCGGATAGACGACGCCCGGGCTCGGGCTGTAGATGCCGCTGGTGCGCTCTTCCAGCGCCTTGATGATGTCGTAGCCGTGGCGCGGCGCCTCGGCCAGCAGCGACAGCGTGATCAGCTTGAGATCGCCGTCGGCCAGCATGCGCCCGGCACGAAACATGTCGCCCGGGCCGCCGCGTCCACCGCCACGTCCGCCGTGGCCGAACGGACCAAAGCCGCCGCCCCCTCTTCCACCAAATTTGCCTGCCATGTGCAGGAATGCGCGCTCGGCGCGCTCGCCAAAGGGATGATGTCTGTGCATGAATTGCTCCTTGAGTTATATCTTACGATACATCTTAATTAGGCTTGCCCCGCCGACGAGTCAAGATATATCTTACGATGTATCTAAAGGCGGCGCCAGAAGGTTGATTTCGCCGCCGCCGGCAGCTAGAAAGCGCGTGAGGGCCAAAACCTCTCCGTAAGCGTCTGACGTCAAGCAACGCATCCACCCCGGTCTTTCCGGGCAGTTCCGCCGGAAACCCGGCGCAATGGATGCCAAATGCGACGGACCGGATGTTTCAGGAAAATCCAAAAATGACCACGACCCGTAAGCGCGGCAAGCTGCCGGCGCGCTATGCCGCGATCGTCAGCCCGCTGGTGCTGTCGCTGCTGATGACCTTCATCGTCTCGTTCATATCGACGCTGAAAAGCCTTGGACTGCAACCTGATTTGCCGGCTGTCTGGCTCACTGCCTGGGGCCTGTCCTGGCTGGTAGCGTTCCCAACGTTGCTCATGGTGCTGCCGGCGGTGCGCCGCATCGTCGGCTGGCTTTGCGAGCCGGCGTCCCGGTAACGCCCATGACGGTAAGGCCCGCAGATATCTGCGGGCCTTGCCTCGCTACCAGCGGCCCTTGCGCCGGTTCCAGGCATAGAGAAGATCGGCGAAACGATCATAGGCCAAGCGCGTCAGCGGCAGCGCGACCGGATTGCCGAAGAGCGTCGCCAGCCAGCCCTCGCCCGGCGTCGCCCGCCAGACGGCAACCGCGACATCGGCGCCGACCAGCAGCCTGCCTTCGGCATCGGTGGCATGCAGCCGGCGGCGTATGTCCTCCAGCGAGGCGCTGTAGCCAGAGAGCGCCGCCGGTTCGAGGTTGATGTCGCGGAATTCGATCCGCCCGGCCTTGATCGCCTCGATCAGCCGCCGTTTCTGCCGGGTGATGCCGCCATCGCAGACGGGGCAGCGTGTGTTGTACCAGACGGTCAGCGCAGGCTTGGACATGGCGCGACTATCACCCTGACGGCACGGCCCCGCAATATGACGCCGAGCCGCACGGACCCGCGCCCAGCGCTATCCAAGCGAAGTGACGATCTCGCGATAGGCAAATTCCGGGAAAGCCTTGAGCGTTCGCGTCTTGACGCTGCCACCCGTTGCCAGCATCAGCGCGAAACGAGCAAGCACAGCATCGTCGGGCGCCTCGATAATCGCCACCATGTCATATTCGCCCATAGTCAGGTAAAACGCCTTGAACGAGCCGCCCATGTCGGCCAGTTGCTTCTTGGCGGCATCGAGCCGCTTCGGCGACTCTCGGATATTTCTGGCGCCCTGTTCCGTCCAGTTCATCAGCAGGATGTAGGTTGTCATCACACACCTCCCTCCGGCGCCACGGAGCACGGCTGAGGACATCAGCCTGGGCGGACATCCGGTTTTTCGCCCAGAACATGCATCCGACCAGGCAAGTATCCTCCCGACGGAGATGTGCGACAAGAGCCTTCACCCGGGCAACAAAAAGGGCGCCATCGGCGCCCTTTTCGAATGCTGGTCTGTTGCCGGTATCAGCTGTCGAGGAAGCTCCTCAGCTTGCGGCTCCGGCTCGGGTGCTTGAGCTTGCGCAGCGCCTTGGCTTCGATCTGGCGGATACGCTCGCGCGTCACCGAGAACTGCTGGCCGACTTCTTCCAGCGTGTGGTCGGTGTTCATGCCGATGCCGAAGCGCATGCGCAGCACCCGCTCCTCGCGCGGCGTCAGCGAGGCGAGCACCCGCGTTGTGGTCTCGCGCAGATTGGCTTGGATCGCCGCATCGATCGGCAGGATCGCCATCTTGTCCTCGATGAAATCGCCCAGATGCGAATCCTCTTCGTCACCCACAGGGGTTTCGAGCGAGATCGGCTCCTTGGCGATCTTCAAGACCTTGCGCACTTTTTCGAGCGGCATTGCGAGCTTTTCTGCCAGTTCCTCCGGCGTCGGCTCGCGGCCGATTTCATGCAGCATCTGGCGCGACGTGCGCACGATCTTGTTGATCGTTTCGATCATGTGCACCGGGATGCGGATGGTGCGCGCCTGGTCGGCAATCGAACGCGTGATCGCCTGCCGGATCCACCATGTCGCATAGGTAGAGAACTTGTAGCCGCGGCGGTATTCGAATTTGTCGACCGCCTTCATCAAGCCGATATTGCCTTCCTGGATCAGGTCGAGGAACTGCAGGCCGCGATTGGTGTATTTCTTGGCGATGGAAATGACGAGGCGCAGGTTGGCCTCGACCATTTCCTTCTTGGCGATAGCGGCTTCGCGCTCGCCCTTCTGCACCTGGTTGACGATCTTGCGGAATTCCAGGATCGAGATCGCCGTCTCGGTGGCGAGATTCTGGATTTCCGAACGCAGATCCTTGATCGCGTCCTTCTCGTTCTTGGTGAATTCCTTCCAGCCGCGCGAGGTCAGATTGCCGATCGAGCGCGTCCAGTTCGGGTCGAGCTCGGAGCCCTGATATTCCTTGAGGAACTCCTCGCGGCGCACGCCATAGCTTTCGGCCAAGCGCAGCAGCTTGCCTTCGTTCTGCACCAGCCGCTTGTTGATGTCGTAGAGCTGCTCGACCAGCGCCTCGATGCGCGCCGTGTTGAGCGACAGCGACTTCACCGCCTTGATCAGCTGGTCCTTCAGCTCCTTCAGGCGGCGGTCCTGGCTTGGCGACAGCGTGCCGGTCGCGGCCAGACGGTTCTCGACCTGCTGGTCCTGCAGCTTGCGCAGCTTCTTGTAGGTGTCGGCGATGACGTCGAGCGTCTCCATCACCTGCGGGCGCAGTTCCGCTTCCATCGCCGCCAGCGACAGGCTCGCCTCGTCCTCGTCTTCCTCGTCGTCATCGACTAGGCCGCGCGTGTCGGCGCCGACATTGGTGATGTCGTCTTCCTCGTCGCGTCCACGCCTCGGCTTGTCCTCGGCCTTGGGCGCCTCCTCGATGCGCTCGACCACCGGCGCCTGCTTGGCTTCGGGGCCGGCATAGGTGGCTTCGAGGTCGATGATCTCGCGCAGCAGGATCTTGGATTCGTTGAGCTCGTCACGCCAGATGATGATGGCCTGGAAGGTCAGCGGGCTTTCGCAGAGGCCCGCAATCATCGTCTCGCGGCCGGCCTCGATGCGCTTGGCGATCGCGATTTCGCCCTCGCGCGACAGGAGCTCGACCGAGCCCATCTCGCGCAGATACATGCGCACCGGGTCATCGGTGCGGTCGGTCGGCTCTTTCTTGGTGGTCGTGGCGGCGACGGCGGTGCCGGTCTGCTCGGCCAGCTCGTTGGCGTCTTCCTCGGCGTCGGCATTGCTGTCGGCGGCCTCGGGCTCCTCGCTCTGATCGTCGTCCTCGACCACGTTGATGCCCATGTCGGACAGCATCGCATTGATGTCTTCGATGCGATCCGGATCGGTCTCTTCCGACGGCAGCACCGCGTTCAGTTCGTCGAGAGTCACATAGCCGCGCTTCTTGGCGGCCTTGATCATCTTCTTGACAGCATCATCGGAAAGGTCGAGCAGAGGCCCATCGGTGGCGCCTTCACGTTCGGTCTCGACCTCTTCCTTTTCCTTTGTCGCCATAGTCTTTATCTTCTCCTAGCGGCCGAGCATCGAAGCCGCGTAGCTGCCGCACCGGTCAAACTACATGCGCTGGTGGCGCTTAACCGGGCCGGTAACCGAATCAACTCTTTTGTTTGTTCATATCGTGCCCCCAAAACCGGTTTTCACTTTTGGGCGATATGCATTAAGTCCAGATTAACCCTGATATCTGTGGCAGGCTGACAGCCTGTCCAGTGATCAGCACCTCGCGTCAGTGCATTTCCATCGACGCCGGCACGGGTTAAGGTTTCGAATCGTCCTGATTCCGTCATTCTGCCAGAAGGTCAAGCGCCTCTCGCATGATTCGCATCAAAAAAGCGAATCAATTACCCGACTTAGAGGCGTCGATTCGACGCGCAGCACGTACATCATCCATTCTTGCGCAGGTTTCGACCTACACGCGCCCACCCCTGCCCGAGGACACACCGAAGCCTTCGATCAGCGCTTCCGTTGCTTGTACATCACGGAACTGCGCCTGAATCTCGATGAGGTGCCGGTAGTTTTCGTCAGTGGGATCGCTGGCGAGCGCTGCTTCCGCCTGTTTCAGCTCCTTATGTAAGGTGCGCGCGCTGCGCTGCAAGTGCAGCGCCTGGTTGAAGGCGTCGCGGGCATCGTCAAGCGCTGCGGTTTCCAGCGCGGGCCATTGCCTGGCCCGTTGGATCAGCGCCACGGCGCGCCCCCAGATATCGCTGCAGCCGGCACGTTCGATGGTGGCGATCACCGCGCTACGGTCATTGGCCATGTCGTGCGCCATCGCATCGAGGATGGCGGCGTGCAGCCGCTGCAGATCGGTGTTGGCGAGATCGAGGAACTCGACATGGGCGAAGTTCTCGTCGATCAGCGCCGGATGGTTGACGAGGGCTACGATGATCGTCGCCTCGCGCACCGACATCATCTCGCCACCGCGTTTGACCATGGCGGAGCGGCCGAGGCTTTCGGTGATCGCGGCGCGCGCGCCTGCCCCGCTGCCTTTGGCGAACTGTCCGCCGGGTGCGGGCGTTTTGCCCTGCCCCGGTTTCCAGTCCTGGCGACCTTGCCGCACTTCGCGCTGGGCGCTGAAGAAGGTCAGCTCCCGCTCGCGCATCCACTGCTGGTAGTGGTAGCGCTGGCTCTCATCGCGGATGCGGCTGGTCAGTTCGCGCAGCGTCTTTGTCAGCCCCGCCCGCCGCTCCGGCGTGTCGAAGACGCCACCGGATGTCTCACGCATCCACAACAAATCAGCGAGAGGCCGCGCTTCCGCCAGCACGGCACGAAACGCGTCCGGCCCTTCTGCCTTGACCAGATCGTCGGGATCCTTGCCCTCCGGCAACAGCGCAAAGCGCACCGACCGCCCGGCCTGCACCGACGGCAGCGCGAGATCCGCGGCGCGCCACGCCGCCTTCAGCCCGGCCTGGTCGCCGTCGAAGCACAGCATCGGCTCAGGCGCCATGCGCCACAGAAGTTCGAGTTGGTTTTCGGTGAGCGCGGTGCCGAGCGGCGCCACGGCATTCTCGAAGCCGGCCTGCGCCAGCGCAATCACGTCCATATAGCCTTCGACGGCAATCACCGTGCCGCCTTTCGCCAGCGCTTTGCGGGCTCGGGCGAAATTGTAGAGCACGTTGCCCTTGTGGAAGAGCTCTGTGTCGGGCGAATTCATGTATTTGGCCAGCGCATCGGGCGCCAGGGCGCGGCCGCCAAAGGCGATGATCTTGCCGCGCGAATCCGGGATCGGGAACATGATGCGATCGCGGAACCAGTCATAGGAGACCGGGATGTCGTCGCCATGACGCACCAGCCCGCAGGCCTCGATGTCGGCCTTGGGCACACCCTTGGCGGCAAGATGTTCCTTCAGCGCATTGCGGCTGTCGGGCGCAAAGCCCAGCCGGAACGATTGCTGCGTCGCCGGCGTCAGCCCGCGATCCCTGAGATAGGCGCGGGCTTTTGCACCCTCCGGTCCTTGCAGCCGCTCCTGGAAGAAGGCAGTCGCCATCTCCATGACATCGGTCAGACTGGCGCGTTCCTTCTCACGCTGTTCTTCCCGCTCGTCGCGCACCGGCATCGGCACGCCGGCCATGTCGGCGATCTTCTCGACCGCTTCGGGAAAGCTTAATCCGTCGAGCTCGGTCAGGAACTTGAAATGATCGCCCGACACCGAACAGCCGAAACAGTGATAGCGGCCCTTCTTGTCCTCGCAGTGGAAGGAGGGGCTCTTTTCGCCATGGAACGGACAACAGGCCCAATAGTCGCCGCGCGAGGCGTTGGTCTTCTTCCTGTCCCATGCGACGCGCTGGCCGATGACCGATGAAATCGGCACACGGTCGCGTATCTCATCGAGAAAGGCGGGCGGAAAGCGCATTGGGGAACTCGTTTGTCCCTCATATAATCATGCTCGCGGAATCCGACGACCCTTATTGCGGACCATACCCGGTTTCCACAGCCAAAAAGCCCGGTTTCTACAGCCAAAAGAAAGGCGGCCGTTTCGGGCCGCCTCCTTTCAAGTCTCTGCATTGCGCCGGCGAGGCCGGGCTTAATGCGCGGCAATGGCGCCGAAGATGATGCCGGACAGGACGCTGACCAGCACATAGTCGTTGCCGACGCGGATCCATTCCTGGCCGCGGCCGGGGCGATGCAGGCCGTAGCGGCCATAATCGCGGATCGGCTGGTGCCGCTTCCAGCTGGAATATTTCTGGCCATTGCGCCAATGGCTGCGCTTGACGACCACCGTCTTCTTCACGACGCGCTTCCTGACATCGACATGCTTGCCGGGCCTCTGCCAGTCGACCCGCGTGTAATTCGACTGCGGTGCGACCGGTGCGTTCACCGGTGCGGCCTGGCCGGTAAGCGAAGTGGCGGCCAGCATCGAGAAAGCGAGGGCGGAAAGAACAACACGTTTCATAGCGGGGCTCCTTGGTTGTCGATGCCTAGGGAATAGCGCCCGAAGGATGAACCGAAACTGAACACTAGCATTACATTTACGCAATGAAATCCGGCGCTTATCCTGGATATTTGAACATCATCGCAAAGGCGATTGCCGGGAGTCCGGCAAACCGGGACGATCCGCTGCCATCACCAGGGATCCGCCATGCAACCATTTGCGCATCCGTCCATTTTCCGACACGCCCTGTCGCGCCGCGACGGCTCTTGAAATCGACAAGATTTTATTACCCGGCTAAAATATTCCGGATATTGTTCAAGACTGTCATGACCATGATTCGCAGCCCCGTTTTCATCCCTGCACTGCGCGCCCTCCGCGTCGCGGTAGCTGTCTGCGTGCGGGTTTCGAAATGAGCGGCTCCGTCGTTCTGCTGCATCTGGCGGGCTCGGTGGCGCTGATGCTGTTTGCCACCCGCATGGTCAAGACAGGCGTCGAGCGCGCCTATGGCGACGTGCTGCGTCACCGGCTGCGCTCCACCATGCGCAATCCGATCATGGCGGTGCTGGCCGGCTGCGGCCTGTCCATCGCGCTGCAGAGCTCGACCGCCGTCACGCTTCTCGTCGGCTCCTTCGCCGGCGCCGGCATCGTCTCGGGCATGTCGGGCCAATTGGCTGTGCGCGGCGCCGAGATCGGCTCGGCGCTGGTGGTCAAGCTCTTGACCTTCGATCTGACGCTGCTGGTGCCGATCTGCCTCGTCGCCGGCACGGTCATGTTCATGGCCACCGAGCGGCGCGACTGGCGCCAGTTCGGCCGCATCCTGGTCGGCATCGGCCTTTTGGTACTGTCGCTGGAGATGATCGGCCAGGCCTCGGAGCCGCTGCGCCAGAGCACGCTGATGCCGCTCATCATCGAATATTTCTCCAGCGACTACGTCACCGCCTATCTGCTCGCCGCGCTCGTTACCTGGCTCTTCCACTCCTCAATCGCCGCCGTGCTTTTGATGGTCACGCTGGCCGGGCGCGGCTTCATCCCGCCCGAACTCGGCATCGTGCTGGTGCTCGGCGTCAATCTCGGCTCGTCGATCATCGCGCCGCTGCTCACCCGAAGTGCCGAACCTGGCGTGCGCGTCGTGCCGATCGGCAATCTGTTGATGCGCGGCATGGGCTCGCTGGTGATGCTGATCCTGTTCATGACGCTGAAGCCACCGGTCGCCTTCCTCGGCGCCACCGTGCCCGACCAGATCGTCAACGCCCACATACTGTTCAATGTGCTGATCCTGCTCGCCGGCCTGCCGCTTGCCAGCCTGATCTATCGTGCTTCCGAGAAGATCGTCGCAATGGGCACCAAGCCGGCGCCGGCTACAGAGCTCGATGTGGTCGAACTCTCCGCCCTCAACGACGGCGCGCTCGACGTTCCGAGCCAGGCGCTGGCCAACGCCACCCGCGAGGTGGTCCGCGTCTGCGAGACGGTCGAGATCATGCTCAAGCGTATCATCGAGCTGTATGAAAGCGCCGACGGCGACAAGATCAAGGCGCTGGCCGCCCTTGACGACCGCGTCGACAGGAAGCACGCGGCGATCAAGCTCTATCTGGCCAAATTGACCAGGAACTCGCTCACAGAGGACGAGGCGCTGCGCTGCCAGGAGCTGATAGGCGCCTGCGTCAAGCTCGAGCAGGTCGGCGACATCATCGTGCGCAACATGCTGGTGCATGTGAAGAAGAAGTTCGAGCGCGGGCTGGAGTTCACGCCCGAGGGCTGGAGCGAGCTGCTCGCCTTCCACACCTCGGTGCTGGCCAATGCCAGGCTTGCCTTCAACGTGCTGGTGTCGCGCGACCCTGAGACTGCCCGCCAGTTGGTGCTGGAAAAGGACCGGCTGCGCGACCGCGAAAAGGAAACCAGCGCCAGCCATTTCGTGCGCCTGCGCGACGGCACCGCCAAGAGCGTCGAGACAAGTTCCATCCACCTCGACACCATCCGCGACCTGAAGCAGATCAACTCGCTGCTGGCGTCGATGGCCTACCCGGTGCTGGAAGAGCGCGGCCTGCTCGGCGGCTCCAGGTTGAAGGCGAGCTGATCAAGAAAACCTAAACCGGCCGCAAAAATTTCTGCATTGCCGGCAAGCGCCATCCATGATTTGAGGCCAACTCGTTCAAGGATCGCTTCCGCGCCATGCTTCCGCTCATTGCCCTGTTCATCGCCGCCTTCGCTTTCGGCACCACCGAATTCGTCATTGCCGGCGTGCTGCCGCAAGTGGCCGACGGCCTTGGCGTTTCGATCCCGACCTCCGGCTATCTCGTCTCAGGCTATGCCGGCGGCATCGCGGTTGGCGGGCCATTGCTGGCGCTCGCCACCAAGGGCATTTCCCGCAAGACGCTGCTGCTTTGCCTGACCGTCGCCTTCACCATCGGCCAGGCCGCTTGCGCGCTGGCGCCCGATTTTACCTCGATGCTGCTCTTGCGCATTGCGGTCGCCGTCGCACACGGCGCCTATTTCGGCGTCGCCATGGTGGTGGCTGTCGGCCTCGTGCCCGAGGACAAGCGCGGCATGGCCGTGGCTGTGATCCTCTCCGGCCTCACAGTATCCAATGTCATCGGCGTGCCGGCCGGCACCGCAATCGGCAATCTCTGGGGCTGGCGCGCCACCTTCTGGGTGATGTGCGCGCTGGGCGTGGTGGCGTTTGCCGCCATGGCTGCGCTTTTGCCGCGCACGACAGGCGCATCAAGGCCATCCGCCAGTCTTGGCAGCGAGGTTCGCGTGCTGGCGCGCCAGCAAGTCTGGACCTCGCTGATCCTGATGCTGACGTTGATGATCGGCCAGTTCGGCCTGTTCACCTACATCACCCCGACACTGCTTGAGGTGACCCATCTCGACCAGAGCCTGATCCCCTGGGTGCTGCTGCTCAACGGCGCCGGCGCCACCGTCGGTGTCTTTCTCGGCGGCAAGCTTTCCGATTGGAAGCTGATGCCGTCGCTGATCACCATGCTTGCCCTGCAGGCGGTGATGTTGGGCGTGATCTATGCCGTCAGCCCCTACCCCGTGCCGATGGTCATCGCCATCGTTATCTGGGGTGGCCTCAACTTCGCCATAGGCACGCCGATCCAGACCCGCATCCTGGCCTGGACGGCGGACGCCTCCAACCTCGCCTCCTCGCTCATCCCCTCCGGCTTCAATGTCGGCATCGCGCTCGCCGCGTCGCTGGGCGCCGCCATGCTCAATGCCGGCTACGGCTACCGCAGCCTGCCGGTTGTGGGCGCTGCCGCCATGCTGGTCGCGGTGGTGGTGGCACTTGCCTCCTACATCTGGGAGGGGCGCAGCCAGGCAGCGCCGCCGCTGCCCGCACCGGCCGAATAGCGTCGGACTACAAATCGATCCGGAACAACAAACTCTCGGCGCCGCCATACGCGGCGTCCTTGATGAACGGACCGACCACACGGCCGCCATTGGCCAGCACCACCTTCTGCGAGGCCGGATTGTCGAGGTCGGTGGTGATCTCGACATATGGCAAACCAACAGCCCTCGCCTCGTCCAGCATCAGCCGCAGCGCCTCGGTCGCATAGCCTCGTCCGCGCTTCCACGGCACCACGGCATAGCCGATATGGCCGAGCACATGCGACGGCAGCGCGGCCGTACCCGGCTGCCAGCGAAAGCCGATCGAGCCGGCGGCCTCGCCGTCCCAGATCCAGCGCCGGAACCCCGGGAGCCGCGGCACGGTCGTGCCGTCCGGCAAGGTAATCGGGCCTCCTTTGGCCTCGGGATCGTCGAGGCTGGCAAGGAACGCCGCGGGATCCTCGTCGATCGCCGCAAGTTGCTCGCGCGTCGCTTCCATCAGCCGGACATTGTCCGGCGACCAGCCACGCTCGAGCGCCGCCTTGTAGGAGGGCAGATCTTCGAGCGTGGGTTTGACGATTTCGATTATGGTGGGGCTCTCCGGCAGGTCAAGGCTTGGCTCGCTTAAGCCGGTGCGGACCGTTTCTTGCCCAGAGGTGATGTCCCGCCCCCTGCTCTCCTTCGCCACTGAAGCGGTGTCGGCTCTTACTGCAGCAGGCCTTTGACGATGCCGCTGGCCTTGCCGAAATCCATCTGGCCGGCATATTTCTGCTTCAGCGCGGCGATCACCTTGCCCATGTCCTTTTGGCTGGCGGCACCGGTCGCAACGATCGCCTCGCGCGCCGCAGCTGTTACGGCGGCGTCGTCCAACGGCGTCGGCAGGAAGCCGCGGATGATCTCCATCTCGCCACGCTCCTGCGCCGCCAGTTCCGGGCGCTTGCCGTCCTCGAACGCCTTGGCCGATTCCTCGCGCTGCTTCACCATCTTGGCCAGGATCTGCAGGATCTCCTCGTCGCTGGCGGGGTCCTTGGCCGAGCCGCGATTGGCGATGTCGCGGTCGTGGATGGCGGCCTGGATCAGCCTGAGCGTCGGCAGGCGGTGCTTGTCCTGCGCCTTCATCGCGCTTTTCAGGGATTCAGCGATTTTTGCGCGCATGATGCTTTCTCCTTCGAACGGCGCGGACAATAACCGCGGCCCATCCGCAAAGCAAACGCGCCAAAGCCCTGATATCGTTTGACGAAACAAATGCTCGCCGTTTTGGCACGGCATCATTGACCGCTCTGGCGCCTTCCCCTATGTACTCGGCCTTGCATAAGACAAAGAATTGATGCGCGCAGGCTTGAGAGATCGGCCGCGCCGTTTGCTGCGCAGATGGCCCGCCATCGAAGCGCGCAGCGTGACAGGAGCGTCGCCATGGCCGAGATGACCCCCGAACTGACCCCGCCTTGGGCAACCGAAAAGCCGACCGCCGTCCTGGTGCTGGCCGACGGCACCGTCATCGAGGGTCGCGGCCTCGGCGCCACCGGTTCCGCCGTTGCCGAAGTCTGCTTCAACACCGCGCTCACCGGCTACCAGGAAATTCTCACCGACCCGTCCTATGCCGGCCAGATCGTCACCTTCACCTTCCCGCATATCGGCAACATCGGCACCAATGACGAGGACATCGAGGACTTGAACCCGGTCGCCCGTGCAGGCGCCGTTGGCGCGGTGTTCAAGGCCGATGTCACCAACCCGTCCAACTACCGCGCCGACACCGGGCTGGACCAGTGGCTGAAGAAGCGCGGCATCGTCGCGCTGTCGGGCATCGACACCCGGGCGCTGACCGCGCTGATCCGCGAAAAGGGCATGCCCAATGCCGTCATTGCGCACGCGCCCGACGGCATCTTCGACATCGACGATTTGAAGCGGCGCGCCGCCGCCTGGTCGGGCCTGATCGGGCTTGACCTCGCCAAGGAAGTCACCTCGGGCCAGTCCTCGGTCTGGCGTGAAACGCCCTGGGTATGGAACGAAGGCTTTGGCGAACAGGCCGAGCCGTCGATGCACGTCGTCGCCATCGACTACGGCGTCAAGCGTAACATCCTTCGCCTGCTTTCCGGCCTCGGCGCCAAGGTCACCGTGGTTCCGGCCGGCACCGGCTCGGAAGAGATCCTGGCCATGCAGCCCGACGGCATCTTCCTCTCCAACGGCCCCGGCGACCCGGAAGCCACCGGCGACTACGCCGTGCCGGTCATCCAGGACCTGCTCAAGACCGACATCCCGGTATTCGGCATCTGCCTCGGCCACCAGATGCTGGCCCTAGCGCTGGGCGGCAAGACCGCCAAGATGCACCAGGGCCATCACGGCGCCAACCACCCGGTCAAGGATCATACCACCGGCAAGGTCGAGATCGTCTCGATGAACCACGGCTTTGCCGTCGATGCCGACTCGTTGCCCGAGGGCGTCGAGGAAACCCATGTCTCGCTGTTCGATGGCTCCAACTGCGGTATTGCGCTCACGGGCCGTCCGGTGTTCTCGGTCCAGCATCACCCCGAGGCCTCGCCCGGTCCGCAGGACTCGCACTATCTGTTCCGCCGTTTCGTCAATCTGATCCGCGAAAAGCGCGGCGAGGAACTGCTGGCCGAGCGCGCCTGAGCCTTGCCAAGCAGAATTAAGCGATAATATCGCTTAACATAAAGCGATAAATCTGCGATATTCCTGCCGTGAAGACGATCATCCTCTCGGCGTCGGCAGCTCGCGATCTCGATAATCTGCCGGCCGATGTCCGCGAGCAGGTTACCGAGGGCTTGAACACTTATGCCATCAGCGGGCGTGGAGATGTGAAACGTCTTGCCGGCCGAGACGGTTACAGACTTCGGATCGGTCGCTACCGCGTTATCTTCGATGAAGATCGCACGACAATCCTCGCGATCTACATCGGCAAGCGCGAAACGACGACCTACAGCCGGCCATAGGACAGGACATCATGAACGCTCCGCAAATCATAAGGACTTCAACCGGGGAAGAACTGGTCGTCATCCCGAAGGCTGACTACGAGGCATTGCTGCATGCCGCCGAAGAAGCCAGAGAAGACGCTGCGGATGTGGCGATCTACGATGAGCGGAAGGCCGAGCTCAAAACGGAAAAGCCCCTGCCCGCCGAGGTGACCATGGATATTTTGCGAGGTTCCAGCCGGCTCAAGGCGCTGCGCAACTGGCGCAAGCTGACGCAAGCCGAATTGGCTGATGCCATCGGTGTCAGCCAGGGCTTCCTGTCGGACCTTGAATCCAATCGCCGCAAGCCATCGGCGCAAACCAGCACCATGCTGTCGAAGGCATTGGACGTGCCCAGCGAATGGATCGAAGCCTAGTATCTAACCTTACGGCACCGGCCGGCCTTCGCTGGCTTCCAAAATGGCGAACCATTGCTGGCGGTCGAGCGCGATATCGAGTGCCTTGACCATGGCGGCCAGCCGCTCGGGCTTCATCGTGCCCAGCACCGGCACCAGCCGGGCCGGATGGCGCAGCAACCAGGCGATGGCGACGGCGGCGAGATCGCCGGCGCCGATCTCGGCAGCCACCGCCGCGATTGCCGCCCTGACCCGCGCCTCGCGCCCTTCCTTGCCGGTGAACAGCAAGCCGCCGCCGAGCGGCGACCAGATCATCGGCGCATAGCCGAGGCGTTGCGCGTGATCGAGGCTGCCATCCATCAGCGCATTGGTCTTCAGCACCGACATCTCGATCTGGTTGGTGGCCAAGGCAAACGGCAGCCGCGAAGCCAGAAGGTCGAACTGCGACGGCGTGAAATTGGAGACCCCGACCGCTCTCACCTTGCCCGACTTGACCAGCCCGGCAAGGGCCGCCGCCGTCTCGTCGGCATCCATCAGCGGATCCGGTCGGTGCAGCAGCAACAGGTCGAGATAGTCGGTGCCGAGATTGGCGAGCGAACGGTCGACCGAGGCGGCAATGTGGGCCGCACTGGTGTCGTAATGCTTCAGCCGGTTCTGAGGCCGGTTGGCCGATGCCAGAATGATGTCGCATTTCGAGATCAGCTCGATGCTGTCGCGCTTGCCCTTCCAGCGCGACAAGCCGGCGCCAAAGGCAGCTTCCACCTGGTAATGCCCGTAAATATCGGCGTGGTCGAAGCTGGTCAGGCCGAGATCGACCGCAGTGCCGATCAGCCGCGCGATCTGGTCGGCGTCCGGGCGCGCGGCGTTGTCGAGCAGGCGCCAGGCGCCGAACACCAGCCGCGACAGCGACACTCCGTCCTTGGTTAGCTCTATGCGGCTGTCATGGCTCATATCTGGGCTCCATCTTCCGCAGCGCCGGTGGCAACGCTTCTCACCGCCGTCGGCCTCGCAACTTTCGTCACAAAGACAATGACGGCAAGCGTCAGGAAGCACGCGCCAACCAGATAGGGGGCGCCGCCGAACACTACGGGCGCATTCGGTCCGGTGAACCAGGAAAAGATCGCGGTGTAGAGCAGCGGCGTGATGATCGAGGTGATCGAGAAGATCGACGTCATCGCACCCTGCAATTCGCCTTGCGCCGATGGCGGCACCTTGGCGGCGGCAAGGCTTCTCAGCGGCGGATCGGCCAGTGCTTCGAGGCAGCCGACGACGATCACCGCATAGATCATCCAGCCTTGCGAGGCGAAGGCGTAGCCGAAGGCGCTGGCCGCAGTAAATGTCAGGCCGATCACCGCCGTCCTCCATTCGCCAAGTTTGGGGATCACGCGCGGCAGCACCGTCGCCATGACGATCGCCCCACACAGGCCGAAGGCGCCGAGCGAGAAGCCGATCTGCTGCTCGCTCCAGCCATAACGATAATTGGACACGAACGACCACACCGCAGGATACATCATGTGGCCGAGCGTCATCAGGAAGAAGGCGAGCCCGATCCAGCCGATGCCCTGATATTGGCGCATCTGCAGCAGCGTGCCGACCGGGTTGGCGCGTTTCCACTCGAAGCGGCGGCGGTGCTTTTCATCGAGCGTTTCAGGCAGGAAGAACATGGCGATGAGGAAGTTCACGAAGGCAAGCCCGGCGGCAAAGTAAAACGGCACTCGCGGCCCGAACGTGCCGAGCAGCCCGCCCAGCACCGGCCCAATGACGAAGCCGACGCCGAAGGCGATGCCGAGCAGACCGAAATTCTTCGCCCGGTTGTCGTCGTTCGAGATGTCGGCAATGAAGGCCGACGTCGTCGAATAGCTGGCGCCCGAAACGCCGGCCAGCACGCGGCCGATGAACAGCATCGGATAGGACCAGGCGATGGCGCAGATCAGATTGTCGATCGAGAATGTAAGCACCGAGGCAAGCAGGATCGGCCGCCGCCCGAAGCGGTCGCTCAACCCGCCCATGATTGGCGCGAAGAAGAACTGCATCGCCGCATAGACGAAGAACAGCCAGCCGCCTTCGATCGCCGCTTCGCTGATGCCGACGCCGGAAAGCTCCCTGAGAAAGGCCGGCAACACCGGCATGATCATGCCGAAGCCGATAATGTCGAGCAGCAGCGTGGTGAAGACGAGCGCAAGGCCCCGCCTGGCGGTTTTGGGGTCGATCATGATGGCGTCTGCTCCCTGAGACCGCCCTTGGGCGGGCGCCCGTTATAGGCGAGGCGCCACTTTGGAACAGGAGGAGAACGCCTCAGGCGTTCTCCTCCTGACATCTGTTGCCGGTGGTGAATCGGCCCGCCGACGGATGCGCTTTGAACCGCGGTCGGCTGGAACTTGCGAGCGCCTCAAACCGGACCGGTCAGCGTGTTGCAATCCGACAGCTTGCCGCTCTTGTAGCCGCGCGCCAGCCAGGTCTGCCTTTGCTGCGACGTCCCGTGGTTGAAGCTTTCCGGAACGACATAGCCCTGCATCTTCTTCTGCAGCGTATCGTCGCCGATCTGCTTGGCGGCGTTGAGCGCCTCTTCGATGTCGCCCTGTTCCAGAATGCCCTTCTGCGCGGTGAAATGCGCCCAAACGCCGGCGAAGCAGTCGGCCTGCAGCTCGATGCGCACCGACATCTGGTTGGCTTCCGCCTCACCCATCGACTGCCGCATCTGGTTGAACTTGGGCAGGATGCCGGTGAGGTTCTGCACATGGTGACCGACTTCATGGGCGATCACATATGCCTGGGCGAAATCCCCCGAGGCGCCGAACTGCTGGTCGAGCTGCTGGAAGAAGGTGGTGTCGAGGTAGACCTTGTGGTCGCCGGGACAATAGAACGGTCCGGCTGCCGTCGAGGCGGAGCCGCAGGCCGAGCGGATCTGGCCGCTGAACAGCACAAGCTTCGGGTCCTCGTATTTCAGGCCCTGCGACTGGAAGATGCCGGTCCAGGTCTCTTCGGTCTCGGCCAGCACGGTCGCCACGAACTGCTTCATCTCGTCGGAAGCAGGCGTGCCGGCGCCGTCGTCCTGGCCGCCGCTGTTGTCGGTAATCTGGCCACCGCCACCCGGCAGCACGCCGCCGCCGTCGCCGCTGCCCAGGATCTGCGACGGGTCGAAGCCGAAATACCATCCGGCCAGCACCACGAGGACGACCAGCAATATGCTGCCGCCGCCGCCGGTGCGGCCGCCGATCGGGATGCGGAACTGGCCAGGGCTGCCGCCGCCGAAACCACCACCGCCGCCGCTGTCGCTGCGCTCGTCCTCGACATTGTCACTCTGACGGCGGCCCTTCCAGAGCATGGCAACTCCCCGTATGCAAATTTCGGCTGGCGTGGCCGATGTCGTGGCCCAGTCCGACCCAACAGACAATTATCGCAATGGTTGCGCCAAGTCACAGTATTTTTCGTGGCGGCGGCATCGTGTTCGCACTCTGGTCGAGGCGGCATGCGCGCTGTAGCATCCGGTTCGAACGGGGGTGTCGGGGACTTGCGGACGATCGGTTGATTTCTGCTGCTGGCGGTGGTGCTATGCCTCGGCCCGTCGCCGGCGCGCGCCGTGACGCTCGATTCCAGCGTCGCCGTAACCGATCCCGAGACATTGCAGGCGCTTGAGCGTGGCGGCCTCTCGATCAGCCGCCTGCTCGGCCCGGCGCTGGGTCTCACGCGCGAGGTCGACAATCGGGGCCTGTTTTCGGTGCGCGCGCTGACCCCTGTGCGCAACGCCGTCAAGCAGGAGATCGCCGACGAGCCTGCCAATAGCCCCGATCCTTACGTCGCGGCCATGGCCAAGTCGAAGGACACCAGCCAGAAATTCAACCCGAAATACATCGACGATGACGGCTCGACGCTCGACCTGACCGGCGTCGTCAACCGCATGGACCGCGGCTATCTCGGCCACACCGAATGCGGCGAGATCAGGCTGATCTACCGCTTCCACTATTCGGTGGCGGAGAAGCCCACGAAGGGAAAGACAGCGCAACGCATCTCGTCGCGGCTGCCGCTGACCATGGGTCTGGTCTTCAACGCCAGGCCCGGCGAGGCTCGCCCCCGCGCTTCGAGAGACCGTCCAAGCGCCACCGCCGTTTCCTGTGCCGAAATCGCCAAGCGCTGGCTCGCCGCCGGCCAGAAGAACCTTGCGCCCGAGCAACTGGCAGCCTGGCTGCGCTCCGACGAAGGGCCGCTCTCCAACGCCATGCTGAATTCGTCGCAGATCATGCGGCTTGAGCTGAACATGCAGGTTCTCCGGCTGTCGGCCTCGAGCCGCCGCGACTTCGGTGGCCACGCCGAATATCTCCTCAAGATTTTCAAATGGGACCCAACGACGTCCACCTTCCAGGAATCGAAGATGGAGAACCAGATCGACCGGAAAGTGGTTCTGGCCGACCGGCCGGCCTTCGCCAAATGGCTGCTCACCGACCGCAACCTCTACGACCTCGATCGCGGCCGGTTGGTCATCGACGACAAGTTCCTGGCGACCAGCGCCGTCTCGGTCGCACCCGGCGGCATGGCCAGGTCGCAAAACAATATCGCCTATGGGCTGCTCGACGATGCCGACATCGACAAGGCACTGCAGGACTATGTCGCCAAGGGCAACGAGCTGCGCAGCGTGAAATCGGTGGCCGGCTTCAATCTGCGTCTCAACGAAATGACCTGCACCGGCTGCCACCAGACGCACGGCATTGCCGGCTTCCATTACACCGGCGCCGATCCGGCCAGCGAGCCGCGCCGCAACGCCGTCTTCGTCCCCGGCTCGGCGGTGTTCTTCGCCGACCTGCCTCGCCGCCGCGCCATCGTCGAGGACTTCGCCGCCGGCGGCCATCCGGATTTCTCACGCGGCTTCGCCGCCCGTCCGGACGCCAAACTCGCCGAAGCGCTGAAAGGCACCGATCTCTACAATGGCTGGGGCTCGATCTGCTACAGCGGCAAGGATGCCAGCTTCAAGGACTGGAGCTGCGGCGAAAGCCTGCGCTGCGCCGGCGTCCATGAAAGCGACATCCATCCGGGCTTCGGCACCTGCGTCAGCGAGGCGGCCACCGCAGTCGGCGACCCCGTCGAGTTCGGCGAGATTAAGATGTCGAGCTGGGGCAGCGACAAATATTGCCGCCTGTCGCCGGCCACCGCAAAAGCCTGCGCCATCGATCCGGCGCGCGACAAGAAACCGGTAATCAAGCTCGCCGGCTATGGCGCGGCGCGCCAACGCTACGACAACCCCGAGCAGAAGACCGGTGGCTTTCCCGGGGGCATGCTGCGCAAGGCAAGCTGCGACAAGCTTCCCGACGAGGCGACTTGCGGCCGCCTCGCCAAGACCGGTTTCAACGACTGCATCGCGTCGGGCAAGGACCACAAATTCTGCACCAAGGAATTCACCAAGACCGCCGGCCTGCGCGCCTGCGACAAGGCGCATCCCTGCCGCGAGGACTATATCTGCACCGCCGGCTACGACGATCTGGCCGCAGCCAAGCCTGGCAAGGGCTCCTGCATTCCGCCCTATTTCATATTCCAGTTCCGCGTCGACGGCCATCCGCGCAGTTGGGTGCAGGACACCGAGGAATGAGCGGCAGGTTGCCGCTTGCGAACAGAACTCAGATCTTCTGCTTGGTGCCGGCGCTTTTGCCGTCCGAGCTTTTGGAGCGTTCCTCGAAACGCGCGGCGCCCTTTTTCAGCGCATGGCCGGTTTCGACCTCGGTCTTGCGTTCGTCCTTTGCCGCTGCCTGCCTCAAACCCTCGGCCGCCTGCTTGCCCTTCGCGGTCGGTGCCTGTTCGACGCCCATGTTTTCCTCCTTGGCGCGCGACAATGACGCGCAACGTCAGGAGCAACGAGCCTGACGTGCGGAGGTTCCAGTGGTGCGGCCCCGGCACCCCTCAGCGCGGCGCGATCATCGCCTTGCGAAAGGCTTCCAGCGTCTCGGCGCTGACATGATGCTCGATGCCCTCGGCATCGATGCGCGCCGTCTCGGCGCTGACACCGAGCGAACGCAAAAACGCTTCTACCGTCTGGTGGCGGATGCGGCTCTCTTCCGCCACCTTGCGCCCGGCGTCGGTCAGGAACACACCGCGATAGGGTTTTCTGGAAACGAGCCCGTCGGCGCACAGCCTGGTCAGCATCTTGGCCACCGTCGGCTGGGCGACACCGAGCCGCGCAGCAATATCGACCTGACGCGCCTCATTGCCGTCCTCGATCAGGTCGGCGATCAGCTCGACATAATCCTCGACCAGCGCGCCGCGGCGCGCTTCGCGCTGCTGCCGGAACCCTTTCGAATGAATCTCGGCGTCAGGCAGCGGCTCCTCGCGTCCAACCGGTCTGTGCTTCAGCGCCAACACGCGCTCCTTCCTATCTTTTGACAAGAATCGGCTTTGGGCAAAGCAATCGCCCTTTGCCATTCATAGCACGGGCTTAACTGTTCCAGCCGTTTATTTCCATTCCATGGTAGGCGCAACCGGCGTTTGCGATCCCCGGCCGGCCTGCCGGTCGGCGCAACAGGAAGCACATACAATGAAATATAGCCTATTGCATAATGTTGAGCCCTGGCATAGATAGGATGACGTCAACCGATCCACCCAGTGGAAAGCCCTCCATGTCCGAAGCTGACGCTACCTTGGGATCATCCTGGCGATTTGACAGGCCGGAGGACAATCCTCCCAGCCTGCGCGAGGTGAACTCCACGATCGCGGTGCCGCAGTCCGGCGTCTGGTTCCGTCGCCTGTTCGCCTTCATGGGACCGGGCTACATGGTCTCGGTCGGCTATATGGATCCGGGCAACTGGGCCACCGACCTCGCCGGCGGCGCCCAGTTCGGCTACACGCTATTGTTCATCATCATGCTGTCCAACCTGATGGCGATCCTGCTGCAGGCGCTTGCCGCCCGGCTTGGCATCGCCACCGGCCGCGACCTCGCCCAGGCCTGCCGCGCCTATTATCCGCGTCCCGTCAGTTTCGTGCTGTGGATCGCCTGCGAACTCGCCATCATCGCCTGCGACCTCGCCGAGGTGATCGGCACGGCGATCGCGCTGCAGCTTCTGTTCGGCATTCCGCTGATCGGCGGCGCGTTGCTGACGGCGCTCGACGCCTTCATCGTGCTGCTCTTGATGAACAAGGGTTTCCGCTATCTCGAAGCCTTCGTCATCGCGCTTTTGATCATCATCTTCGGCTGTTTCGCCATCCAGATCTTTGCCGCTGCCCCTCCGGTCGGCTCGATCCTGCATTCGATGTTCGTGCCGTCGACGGAGATCGTCACCAATCCGGCGATGCTCTACATCGCCATCGGCATCATCGGCGCCACGGTGATGCCGCACAATCTCTACCTGCACTCCTCGATCGTACAGACACGCGCCTATGAACGGACCGAAAAAGGCAAGCGCGACGCCATTAAATGGGCGACGACGGACTCGACCATCGCGCTCGTCCTGGCGCTGTTCGTCAACGCCTCGATCCTGATCGTCTCGGCGGTGGCCTTCCATGGCACCGGCCATCAGGATGTCGCCGAGATCGGCCAAGCCTTCGAGCTCTTGTCGCCACTGCTCGGCCTCGGCATCGCCTCCATCCTGTTTGCGGTGGCGCTGCTGGCCTCCGGCCTCAACTCGACGGTTACGGCTACGCTTGCCGGCCAGATCGTCATGGAAGGCTTTTTGCGCCTGCGCATTCCGCAATGGGCGCGCCGGCTGCTGACGCGCGGCATCGCCATCGTCCCGGTGGTGGTCGTGACCGCGCTCTATGGTGAAAAGGGCACCGGCCAGTTGCTGGTCTTCAGCCAGGTGGTGCTGTCGATGCAGCTGCCCTTCGCGGTCATCCCGCTGGTGCAGTTCGTCTCCGACAAGAAGAAGATGGGCGACCTTGCCATTCCCCGTGGCGTGGCGGCCCTCGCCTGGGTGGTCGCGGCGGTCATCCTGGTGCTCAACTTCAAGCTGCTCTACGACACCGTCTTCGGCGTCGGCTGATTCTCATTCCCGACCGCGACAAACCGGCGGCTTGCGCTATCTTGCTCGCCATCATGACAAGTGTCGAAGACGCCAGGAAATTTTACGCGCAGCTGATGGCGGCCAATGCCGGCTCGGCCGATCCGCGCCTCGAAGAGGCGTTCGCCACCGTTCCGCGCGAGGCCTTTCTCGGTCCCGGACCCTGGGCGGTAGTCGCCGGCAGGGCGCTCACCACCGGCAACGGCAAGATCATGACGCCGAGCGCCGATCCTGTTCACATCTATCAGGACGTGCTGGTGGCGCTCGATGCCGACAAGGGCATCAACAATGGCGAACCCTCCTTGCACGCGATGTGGATCGGCAGGATCGCCCCCAGACCGGACGAGGCCGTCACCCATATCGGCGCCGGCACCGGCTACTACACCGCCTTGCTGGCGCGGCTGGTTGCGCCCGGCCCGGTGACCGCCTTCGAAATAGAGGCAGATCTTGCTGCCAGAGCAACAAAGAATCTCGAAACCTACGGCAATGTAAGCGTCGTCCACGGCGATGCCGTCACCGGCGATCTGCCGCCGTCCGACATCATCTATGTCAATGCCGGTGTCGTCGCACCGCCGGCTGCCTGGCTGAGGGCGCTGAAACCCGGTGGCCGCATGATCTTTCCCTGGCGTCCGTCTCAGGGCGTCGGCCTGGCCGTGATGGTAACCCGCACCGACAAGGGCTTTGCCTGCGACCCCTTCATGCGCTCGTGGTTCATCCCCTGCGTCGGCGCCTCGGCGGCCGGTTCGGCGGCCAAAATCCCCGACCTCCAGAAGGCGGCGCGCAGCCGTTCGATCTGGCTGACGTCAGACAGGGCGCCGGACCGGACCGCCACCGCCATCATCGGCGACGTCTGGTTTTCGTCGCAGGCGCTTGGCGGCGGGCGACGGCGGTAGGTACCCTTGTCGGCCGGCAGCGTTTTTTTGCCAACGCCTGTCGGGCGGCCGCCGGCCTGTCCGTCCTTAGATCGAAATCCGGCCCTGACGGCGCGGATCCTGGAAAAGGAAAATCCAATGCGAAAGATCATCGCTTCCACCTTCGTCAGCCTCGACGGCGTCATGCAGGCGCCAGGCGGCCCGGAAGAAGACCCGGTTGGCGGCTTCGAATTCGGCGGCTGGACGTTCCACTACTTCGACGAGGTGGCGGGGGTGGCCATGGAGGAATTGTTCTCCAAACCCTTCGCCCTGCTGCTCGGCCGCAGAACCTACGACATCTTCGCCGCTTACTGGCCGTATCAGAAAGATGCCATCGGAGATGCCTTCAACCCTGCGACTAAATATGTGGCGACGCATCGGCCGGATTCGCTCACCTGGGAAAATACGCAATGGCTTGGAGAAGATATCGTCGCGGCGTTGCGCCGCCTCAAGAAGGAAGATGGGCCTGACCTGCTCATCCAGGGTTCGAGCGAGCTGATCCAGACTTTGCTGGCCAACGGGCTGATCGACGAGATCCGGTTGATGATCTTCCCGCTGCTGCTGGGCAAGGGCAAGCGGCTGTTCGATGGTGGTGCGATGCCCGCCGCTTTCAAGCTGGTCAAGTCGCAGGCCACTACCACAGGCGTCATCATGGCGACCTACGAACGCGGGGGTGAGGTCAAGGTCGGGTCGTTCGCTACGCAGAAGCCGTCAGAGGCCGAGCTCGAGCGGCGTAAGAACTGGAAGTGACAGGGACAGGCTTGGCACCTTTCCTCTCCCTCCGGAGGGGGGAGAGGTGGCGCTGCGAAGCAGCGACGGAGTGGGGGAACCACCAAGGCGCAAGAATCTTCCCGCACCGAGTAAAGGGCGACCCCCACTCCGTCGAGCTTCGCTCGACACCTCTCCCCCGATCGACGGGGGAGAGCAAATCCAAGTTCTGTCAAGCCGCCACAGCCCGCCGTTCCAGCCCATCCCGGATATACCGCGCGAACTCCTGCGCGGCAGGCGCCGCGCCAAACCTCGGCAAATGCAGATTGATGGAAAAATTCGGCAGCGGCGGCAGCCCGGCATCAAAAGCCAGGATGTCAAGATCGGCAGGCACGGTGGAGGCCAGCCAGGCGGTGACGGCAAGGTCGGAGCGCACTGTCGCGGTCGTCGCGTCGATGTTGCCGTTCTCGAACACGGTGCGCCATTCCAGCCCGTGCTCGTTCAGCGCCGACAGCACCACCGGGCGGAAGGCGCAGGTGTCGGCGACGATCGACACCGGCAGCGGCCGCTTGGCGCGGGCGACGCCGCCCTTGGCCCCCACCCAGACCAGCCGGTCAATGGCCAGGCACTCACCGGCCGACGGGCCGACCCGTTCCTCGATGACGGCAAGGTCGATGGTGCCGGCCGCGAGGGCCGCGGCAAGGTCCGGCGAAGCCGCACAGAGCAGTGAAATCTCGACCTGCGGATAGGTCTCGGCATAGGCCTTCAGCACCGGCGCCAGCAAAGTGCCGACAAGGTCATAGGGAACACCGAGCCGCACCTGGCCGGCGACCTCGGTGCCCGCCATCTCGGCCCAGATCTCGTCATTGAGGCCAAGCAACCGTTTGCCCTTGCCGAACAGCCGCTCGCCGGGCCGCGTCAGCCGCAAGCCACGCCGGTCGCGCTCGAACAGGCTGCAGCCGAGCGCTTCTTCCAGCCGCTTGATCTGCTGGCTTACGGCGCCTTGCGTCAGATGCAGCGCGTTCGCCGCCGCCGTCATGCTGGCCTTGTCGGCGACAGTGACGAAGGTGCGGATCAGCGCTGTGTCGAGGTTGCGGATCATGGTTGGCATTATATCTGCTAATGCCAACCATCGCAAACATTGCATTTACTGAAGTATGCGGAAGTCTACCATTGGGCTTTTGATGAAGGACGCCTCATGTTGCAGCCCATCTTTCCGCTCATCCTGTTTGCCTTCGTGGCCACCGTCACGCCCGGCATCGCCACCACCCTGTCGACTGCCTCAGGTGCACAGTTCGGTTTTCGCCGTTCCGTTCCCCTATTGGTCGGCAGCGCCGCCGGTCTCGCCACCGTGACCGCTGCTGCCGCCGCCGGGCTCGCCGGTCTGCTGCTGGCCATGCCTTCGCTGCAACTGGCGATGAAAATCATCGGCTCGCTCTATCTCATCTGGCTGGCAATCAAGATCGGCCGCGCCGGGCCGCCCAATCTCGATGTGGCGATGGCAAAACCCAACAGCTTCTTCGGCGGCGCCGGCATTCAATGGATGAACCCGAAGGGCTGGGCGATGGGACTGGGGGCGGCGGCCTCGTTCGCGGCCCTTGCCGACGGGCCGGGACAACTCGCGCTGCTGCTCGGCTCGACCTTCGGCCTCACTGCAGCCGTCTCGCTGTCGATCTGGTGCGTGGCGGGCATGGTGCTGGCACGGCTGCTCGAGACCGAATGGCAATGGCGCGCGCTCAACATCGTGCTGGCGCTGGTGCTGGCTGCATCGATCATACCGATGTGGCGGGGAGCGTAAACGCAGAGGTCGGCGCCAGTACCCCCACCCGGACCTGCGGTCCGACCTCCCCACAAAGGGGAGGTAGGGGAGCGCGCACTTTACCCTCCCCCTTGTGGGGAGGGCCGCGAACGAAGTGAGCGGGGTGGGGGTCCTGGTTAGCGCAGCGAACCAGCTCTCTCCTCAGACCGCGTAGCGGGCAGCAGGCTTGTCGGCGTGCAGGCTGCCGTAGAAGACTTGCCTTGCGCCGAGGAAGGCGTCGAGCTTGGTCGCATCGGCAAGTGCCGGCACGGTGACGGCTTCGCCCCTGGATAGGCCCACAAGCGCGGCATCGACCATATCGTCGGCGGACATGATGATCTCCTTCGGCAGATTGTCGATATCGCCACCGGCGAGCTCCCAGAAATCGGTGCGGGTCGCGCCCGGCAGCACCGCCTGGACCTTCACATTGGTGCCGGCGACTTCGCGGTGCAGGGCCTCGGTGAAGTTGACGACATAGGCCTTGGTGCCGCTGTAGATGCCGCCGAACGAGGTATCATAGGCGAGCACAGAGGCGATGTTGACGATGGCGCCGCGGTTGCGCGCAAGAAGCCCCGGCAGAACGGCGCGGGTCAGGCGGGTCAAGGCGATGACGTTGACCTTGATCATGCGCTCGGCCTCGTCGGCGTCGGCCGTTGCCACCACGGCCTGGCCACCAATGCCGGCATTGTTGACCAGCAGCGTGACGCTGTCGTCGGCTGCGATCGCCTGCTCGACGCGGCGCACATCATTGTCGTCGGCAAGATCGGCTGATATCACGCTGACCTTGCGCTTGTAAGCATATCGCAGCTTTTCAGCCAGTTCCTCCAGCCGGTCGGCGCGCCGCGCTACCAGCACCAGATCGTAGCCTTGCCCGGCCAGCCGGTCGGCATAGACCGCGCCGATGCCGGCCGATGCGCCGGTGACGACTGCGGTACCCTTGTTGTCCTGTCCACTCATTGTCCTGTTCCTTTTTTCTGCCCGGCGAGACAGGTCGATGAACCCTTGTCCCGCCCTGATCTCCAATTAGTGGCATATACAACTTTCCGGGAAGTAGGCATATACCACCATCTTGTCAACGGAGGCGGCAGAAACTATTTCTGCGACAGGCCGGCAGCGGTTTTGCCGGCAAGGAGTCGTGATGAGCAAGACCGCGCTGCCGGGATTCAGCCTTTGCAACAACGCCACGCTGCGGCGCGCCGCGCGCAAGCTCGGCCGCTTTTATGACGATGTAATCTCGCCTTCGGGTCTGAAGGGCACACAGTACGGCCTGCTCTACCAGATCCATGTCAGCAACGAGCCGGCGATGGGCACGATAGCCGAAGCGATGGTCATGGACCTGTCGGCGCTCGGCCATACGCTGAAGCCGCTGATCCGCGACGGCTATGTCGACACCTTCGCCGACAAGGACGACCGCCGCGTCAAGCGGGTGCGGCTGACGCCGCAAGGCCAGGCCAAGCTCGAGGAGACGACGAAATTGTGGACCATTGCCCAGCAGCGCTTCGAGGCGCTGGTCGGCCAGCAGCGAGCGGCAGATCTGCGCGCTATGCTGGATGAAGTCGCGGCGCTGGAGTACGACGTGCCGGCGGCCGCCCCTTCAAGCTGAAAGAGCGGCCGCCGGTCCTTTGCAAAGATCTATTCGGCCGGCATGGCGACCGGCCGGGCCGCCCAGCGGCCGGCCAGCACCACGCCAAGCCCGATCAGCGGGAAGATGGCGGCGACCAGGCCGAGATCGGCCGGCACGCCGTAGCGCAGCACGGCGCCGCCGACCACAGCACCCAGCGCCACGCCGAGATAGAGGGCCGAAGCGTTGAGCGACAGCACGATCGGGGCGGCGTCGGGCGCCAGCTTGATGATGCGGCTGGCCTGCGCCGGCGGAAATGCCCAGCCGACCATGCCCCACGGCACCATCATGGCCATCAATGCCGGCCCGGCGAGATGCTGCGGCAGGAAGGTCGGGATGACCGAGAGCATCACCAGCATGACGGCGCTCAGCGCCAGAGACCAGCCGACGGTGCGCGTCGCACCAAAACGGTCGGCCGCCTGGCCGCCGGCTATGTTGCCGATGACGGCGCCGACACCGAAGGCGAGCAGCATGCCGGGCAGCGCAATCGGGCTGAGGCCGCCGCTCTGGATGGCCAGCGGCGCGATATAGGAAAACACCGAGAAGGCGCCGATCAGGGCAAGAGCGGTGGTCAGCAGGATCGGCATGACGCCGGGGCGCAGCGCCGCGGCCAGCCGCCGCCTGAGCGGCAGCTTGGTGCCGACAATGCCGCGCGGCAGCCGGTACCACAGGATGGCGCCGACCAGCGCGCCGAGCCCGGCAATGGCAAAGAAGGTCCCGCGCCAGCCGGCTATCGTGGCAACCAGCGCGCCGAGCGGTGCACCCAGCGCAACCGCCACCGTGGTTCCGCCGACGACGACGGCAATGGCCCGCGCCCGGTGGTGGTCATCGACCAGCGCCACCGCCGTGCCTTGAGCGGTAGCGGCAAACAGGCCTGACGACAGCGCCATGATGATGCGGGCAATGAGCAGCAGCTCGAAGGACGAGCTCAGCGCCGCCACCACATTGCCGATGACGAAGAACGCCAGCGTCCACAAGATGACGCGGCGCCGGTCCCATTCGCCGGTCAGCGTTGCCAGGATCGGCGTGCCGATGGCGTAAGCCAGCGCGAAGGCGGTGATCAGCGTGCCGGCGAGCGGAATGGAAATGCGGGCGTCGGTGGCGATGTCAGGCAGCAGGCTGGAGATGACGAAGCCTTCGGTCGAGATCGTGAACGATCCGAGCGCAAGCCAGAAGAGGCGCTTGTCCATAGGGCGTGTCCTTAGTTCAAAACTTATTGAACAATTGGACATAACAGGGCGTGATGTCAATGAAGCCAGGCGAAAATAGCTGAAGCCTGCTGACAGCCCTGTGTCAGGACAGCCATTGGGCCAATCGCGAAGCGGACTGTGCATGCCCGCGAAACATGGACGCGTTGAAATCGCCACCGACTGTGCTTAGTTTCGGGCCATGACTTTGCCGCACCCCAATACAGACCAGATCAGCCTGCCGGTCGTGCTCGGCGTGCTTGGCGACCCGACCCGGCTCGCCATCGTGCGCTATCTCGCCAGCAAGGAAGGCGTGCCGCTGAACTGCAGCCGGTTCCTCGACCTCGGCTCCAAGACCAATCTCAGCTATCACCTGGCCAAACTGCGCGAGGCCGGCGTCACCCGCGCCGAAGTGGCCGGCACCAACCGGATGATCACGCTGCGCCGCGCCGACCTCGACGCCCGCTTCCCCGGCCTGCTCGACAGCGTGATTGCGGCGGCCGGAGATGACCCGGCTCTGCCCATCGTCGGCGGCCACGACATCGAAATGCCGGCGTAGCTGGTGCCGAAGTCAGGCTGCTCCTAGCGCTGCCAAAAACCGATATGCGGGGCGAGGAGTTCCTCGTCCATCTCGGGGAAAGGGCCGTGGACCTCGACCGGCTTCTGCCCGGAGCCGAGGACTGTGCGCGACGAGAGGTTCATCGTCGGGTTCTCTGCGTGATTGCCGGTCAGCGCGAGAAGCTTGGTCTCCTCGAAGCCGTAGACCAGCCGGCCGATATTGGCCCAGTAGAGCGTTCCCGTGCACATCGCACAGGGCTCGCCGGTTGTGACCAGCGTGCAGGACCAGAGGAATTCCTGCGGATAGGCGTCCGCGGCACGCCGGGAGAGCTCGGTTTCGGCGTGGCGCACGGTGTTGATGTTGCCTTGCCGCATCAGGATGCGATCGTCGGGGCCGACGAGCACGCAGCCGAAAGGATGGTGCCCGTGCGCGGCAGTCTCGCGCGCGACATCATTGGCGGCGCGAAGGTGGGCAACCATCTGGTCGCGGGTCATCGCCTGTCTTCCCCCGGATGAACTTCGGAACGGCATGGACGCTAGCAGATGGAGTGCTTCCGCGATAGCCAGCTCCCGGCTGTCTCGAACGATCTCAAAGGCTTGATAATGAAGGCAGCGCCTTGATAGGAAGACGGGCCGCAAGCCTTAACGGGCTGCACCAAGGGAGCCCTCGCATGCGCATTGCCGTTCTCGCCGATATCCATGGCAATGTGCTGGCGCTGGATGCCGTGCTCGCCGATCTAGCGCGGCGCGGCGGCGCCGATCTCACCGTCAACCTTGGCGACTGTGTCTCCGGCCCGCTCTGGCCGCGCGAGACGTTCGAGCGGCTCGAAGCGCTCGACCTGCCGACGGTGCGCGGCAACCATGACCGCCGGGTCGCGGTCGATCCGGCCGACGATGTGATGTGGGCTTCAGACCGCTATGCGCAGGAACGGCTGACATCAGCGCAGCGCGAAGCGCTGCTCGCCCTGCCCTTCACGCTGGAGATTGTTCCCGGCGTGGTCGCTTTCCATGCGCGGCCCGACCATGACGAGAAATACCTGCTCGACGCGATCGTCGATGGCCAACTGGTGCGCGCGCCGCTTGCCGCTATTCAGCGGCGGTTGCAGGCGCTGGACCCGGCCTGCCGCGTCGTGCTTTGCGGCCACAGCCACCGCGCGGAGCTGCTCCGTATCCCCGGCGGCCCCATCCTCTTCAACCCCGGCAGCGTCGGCGCTCCCGCCTATGAAGATGACACGCCGCCGGCGCATGTTTCGGAGCAAGGCAGCCCGCATGCGCGCTACGGCATCCTCACCTTGGATGGCGAAGGACCCGACCGTTTCGAGACCATCGCCGTCGACTACGACCATGAAGCGGCGGCGAGACAGGCCGAACAGGCGGGCCGTCCGGAATGGGCGCATCCGCTGAGGACCGGCTTCATGCCCAAACCCTCTTGGCAAGGCTCTGCTTGACCGCATGGCTGCGTCCTGCCTCGGCCTCGCGGCACCAAACATCGGACGCATTTTCAGACTTACATGGCCGCGTATCGTCCCTTATAAAACCGCCTTGGCATACGGCAGGATTGCTGCCGCAAGGGTAATCGGCGCACGGCCAAATGATGAGGCGCACAATCCGAACCATTTTGCATCGACTGACTGGCGCTCCGCTCCTGCGGGCAGCCCGGTTGTTGGCGGGTCCGTTGGTGGTGGGCCCGTTGTTGGTGAGCTTGCCGGCCAATGCCGAGGACGCGCCTGCCGACATCGTTTCCATAGTGACCGAGCTCGGCCCAGGCGATCTCCTCAACATCCGCGCCACGCCGTCGCCGGTCGGCAGAACCCAGGCGCGTCTGCCGATCGGCTCGAGCGTCAGGAATTTCGGCTGCAACGAAGTGGACGGCCACCGCTGGTGCAAGGTCGAGGAGATCGACAATCCACTGGTCAAAGGCTGGGCGCCCGCGCGCTATCTTATCCCCGACAATCCGACCGTGGTCGAAGTAGACGCCGCGCCGCCCCAGGTGACCGCCAGCGCTGAAGCCGGCGGCCCCGCGCTCGCGCCCGACATGTCGACGCAGCCGGCCGACGTGGCCGCAGCGCCCCGGACGACTGCACCTGCCGCCTCTGCCGCTCCGGCTGCACCCACTCAGGCTCCACCCACCCCGGCTGCACCCGCGCCGGCTCCACTCGACCTGACCGAGCGCCTTGGCGGCACGAATCCAGGCGCGCCGAAGTCCGCCGCCGAGATCGGCAGGACCGCCATGCAGGATGCTTACGGCCTTGCCTTCGCAGCGAATGAAAGTCCGCCGACGGATGAAATCCCTGCCACAGAGGCTCCGGCAACGGAGGCCACAGGGACGCCGGAACTCGCCGCCGCCGCGTCTGCGGGAGCAGCGCCGGATACAGCGTCCGCGCCGGGGGTACTATCCCCGACGCCACGGCCAGACCAGGCCAAAGCTGCGACCGCTACGCAAACCGTTGCACGGCTGGAACCCCCGCCCGCCCTCGGCGCCACCGCCGAGATCCCCTGCGCCCGCTATGTCGGACAACCGATGACCCGCTGCGCCGTCAACATCGTCCACAATGGCGCTGACAAGGCAGACATCACCGTGACCTGGCCCGATGGCGGCACGCGCGTCATCTCCTTCTCTGCCGGCATGCCGGCCAACTCGGATTTGGGCAAGGACTTCCGCTTCACAAGGGAAGGCAGCCTCAACATGATCCGCGTCGGGGTATCCGAGCGGTTTGAGATTACGGATCAGCTCGCGCTGGGGGATTAGGTGTCAGGCAGTAGGGAATGGGCAACAGGCGCCTTAACCTCGCTCCTGCCTAATCTCTGCTGCCTGATCCCTACTGCCTGGTCCCTACTGCCTAGCCTCATTTTCGGGGTTACATCTCCCAAAACTCTTCCCTATAAGGCCCTCCTAGCCTGATACCAGAATCGCAAGCACAACCGGCCGGGTCTTCCCGTCCCGGTTTTTCGTGCAAGCCGCTCGCCGAACGGAACTCACAACGATGCCAAGACGCACCGACATCAAGTCGATCCTGATCATCGGGGCCGGCCCCATCGTCATCGGCCAGGCCTGTGAGTTCGATTATTCCGGCACACAGGCCTGCAAGGCGCTGAAGGAAGAGGGCTTTCGCGTCATCCTGGTCAATTCCAACCCGGCCACCATAATGACCGACCCGGAACTGGCCGACGCCACCTATATCGAGCCGATCACGCCTGAAGTCGTCGCCAAGATCATCGCCAAGGAGCGGCCCGACGCGCTGCTGCCAACCATGGGCGGCCAGACCGCGCTAAACACCGCTCTGTCGCTGCGCCGCATGGGCGTGCTCGAGCGCTACAATGTCGAGATGATCGGCGCCGACGCCACGGCCATCGACAAGGCCGAGGACCGGGCGCTGTTTCGCGAGGCGATGAAGAAGATCGGCCTGGAAACGCCGAAGTCGATGCTGGCCAATGCCACCGATGTCAAGAACGCCGACCGCAAGACGCATGAGGCCGAGCGCGCCGCCGTCAAGGCCGAGGCCCCTGCCGATCTCGACGCCGCGCTCGACGCGCTGGAAACCCGCTGGAACCTCGGCGAAGGCGACCGCAAGCAGCGCTACATCAGCCATGGCATGGCGATTGCCGCCCAGGCGCTCGACCATGTCGGCCTGCCCGCCATCATCCGCCCGTCCTTCACCATGGGCGGCACCGGCGGCGGCATCGCCTACAACCGCGCCGAATTCTACGACATCGTCCAGTCCGGCCTCGACGCCTCGCCGACCACCGAAGTGCTGATCGAGGAAAGCGTGCTCGGCTGGAAGGAGTATGAGATGGAGGTCGTCCGCGACAAGGCGGACAATTGCATCATCGTCTGCTCGATCGAGAACATCGACCCGATGGGCGTACACACCGGTGACTCGATCACCGTCGCCCCCGCGCTGACCTTGACCGACAAGGAATACCAGATGATGCGCAACGCCTCGATCGCGGTGCTGCGCGAGATCGGCGTCGAGACCGGCGGCTCCAATGTGCAGTTCGCCGTCAACCCGGCCGATGGTCGGCTGGTCGTCATCGAGATGAACCCGCGCGTCTCGCGCAGTTCCGCTTTGGCTTCGAAGGCGACCGGCTTCCCGATCGCCAAGATCGCGGCCAAGCTCGCCGTCGGCTACACGCTGGACGAGCTGGAGAACGACATCACCGGCGGCGCCACGCCCGCCTCCTTCGAGCCAAGCATCGATTACGTCGTCACAAAAATCCCGCGCTTTGCCTTCGAGAAATTCCCCGGCGCGGAGCCGGTGCTGACCACCGCCATGAAGTCGGTCGGTGAAGTCATGGCCATCGGCCGCACGTTCCAGGAGTCCTTGCAAAAGGCGCTGCGTGGGCTGGAAACCGGCCTGACTGGTCTCGACGAAATCGAAATCCCCGGCCTCGGCCACGGCGCCGTAGCTGCCAACCACGCCGACGACCGCAACGCCATTCGCGCCGCACTCGGCACGCCGACGCCCGACCGGCTGCGCATGGTGGCGCAGGCGATCCGCATGGGCACCTCGCTGGAAGACGTGCACGCAATGTGCAAGATCGACCCGTGGTTCCTCGAACAGATCGCCGGCATCGTATCCATGGAAGCCCGCATCCGCGAGCACGGCATCCCACAGGACGCCGTCAATCTGCGCATGCTGAAGGCGATGGGCTTCTCCGATGCCCGCCTCGCCTCGCTGACGAAGAACGACGCCGAAGTGATTGCGAAGATTCGTGAAAAGCTCGACGTTCATCCGGTTTATAAGCGCATCGACACGTGCGCCGCCGAGTTCGCCTCGCCCACCGCCTACATGTACTCGACCTATGAAGTGCCCTTCGCCGGCGCGCTGGCCAATGAAGCGCAAGTGTCGTCGCGAAAAAAAGTCGTCATCCTCGGCGGCGGTCCCAATCGCATCGGCCAGGGCATCGAGTTCGACTATTGCTGCTGCCATGCTGCCTTCGCACTGCGCGACGCCGGCTATGAAGCGATCATGATCAACTGCAATCCCGAGACAGTGTCGACCGACTACGACACGTCGGACCGGCTCTACTTCGAGCCGTTGACGGCCGAGGACGTGCTGGAGATCCTGCGCGCCGAACAGGCCTCGGGCGAACTGGTCGGCGTCATCGTCCAGTTCGGCGGCCAGACGCCGCTGAAGCTGGCCGACGCGCTGGAGAAGGCCGGCATCCCGATCCTCGGCACGTCACCCGACATGATCGATCTCGCCGAAGACCGCGACCGCTTCCAGAAGCTGCTTCACAAGCTCAACCTCAGCCAGCCGAAGAACGGCATCGCCTATTCTGTCGAGCAGGCCCGCCTTGTGGCCGGCGAACTCGGCTTCCCGCTGGTGGTGCGCCCCTCCTATGTGCTCGGCGGCCGCGCCATGCAGATCATCCATGACGAGGGCATGCTGCAGAGCTACCTGCTCGACACCGTGCCCGGCCTGGTGCCGGAGGACATCAAGCAGAAATACCCCAACGACAAGACCGGCCAGATCAACACGCTGCTGGGCAAGAACCCGCTGCTGTTCGACACCTATCTCTCGGGCGCCATCGAGGTCGATGTCGACTGCCTGTGCGACGGCACGTCGACCTTTGTGTCGGGCATTCTGGAACACATCGAAGAGGCCGGCATCCATTCGGGCGATAGTGCCTGCTCGCTCCCCGTTCACTCGCTGCCTTCCGAACTGGTCGACGAGCTGGAGCGCCAGACGGCGGCGCTTGCCCGCGCGCTCAACGTCGGCGGCCTGATGAACGTGCAGTATGCGATCAAGGACGGCACGGTCTATGTGCTGGAGGTCAATCCGCGGGCGTCACGCACCGTGCCCTTCGTTGCCAAGACCATCGGCCGTCCGATCGCCAAGATCGCCGCCCGCATCATGGCCGGCGAGAAGCTGGAAGACGCCTTCGCCCATTACGGCGCGATGCCCGACCCGAGAAACCCCGGCCACATCGCGGTCAAGGAAGCCGTCTTCCCCTTCGCCCGTTTCCCCGGCGTCGACATCCTGCTCGGCCCCGAAATGCGCTCGACCGGCGAGGTCATGGGCCTCGACCGCGACTTTGCGCTGGCCTTCGCCAAGAGCCAGCTCGGCGCCGGCGTCGACCTGCCGCGCTCCGGCACGCTGTTCGTCTCGGTGCGCGACGAGGACAAGGCCGGCATCCTGCCGGCCGTGAAGCGCCTCGCCGGCCAGGGTTTCAAGGTGCTCGCCACATCCGGAACCGCCCGCTTCCTCGCCGAAAACGGCGTCGACGCCCAGAAGATCAACAAGGTCCTCGAAGGCCGCCCCCACATCGAAGACGCCATCCGCAACCGCCAGGTCCAGATCGTGTTCAACACCACGGATGGCCAGAAGGCGGTGTCGGACTCGAAGTCACTGCGGCGGGCAACGCTGATGCAGAAGGTGCCGTACTATACGACGCTGTCGGGGGCGGCGGCTGTGGCTGAGGCGATTGCGGCGCTGAAGGCGGGGAGCCTGGAGGTGAGGCCACTGCAGGAGTATTTTGCCTGACGAACCTGTAACCATTGATTATTTCGCTAACCGAGACATAGGTTGTGCAAAGGTCAATGCTTTGACCGGAGCAGTTAAATGGAAACGAATTTTCAAAGGTTAGTCGAACACTGGCCGCTCTCCCCGATAGGGGGCGCGCTATTTCCGCTATTTGAAGCTATTTCAAACGCGATACATGCGCTTAAAGAGAGCCATAATTCCGATCCTCGAATAGAGGTAATTCTCCAACGAGACGAGGAACAAGCGGTTTTATCTGGTGATGAATTTCAGGGGCAAAGTCCCATCTTATCCTTTAAAATCACAGACAATGGCGTCGGTTTTACCAACGCGCATATGAAGGCTTTCAACGAAATTGCCTCGTCTTACAAAGAAAATATAGGGATCGGTGGCAAGGGGGTTGGACGACTCTCGTGGCTCAAAGCGTTCGAAGAGGTAACCGTCGATTCCAAATTTAAGCAAGACGACAAAATCTTTGAACGACAGTTTCAATTCTCATTGCCTTCAGGGATCCATAGCGAAACGTCTCGGCAAATTAGCCTTCCAGTGACCGGCACTGCTGTAAATCTGCTGAAGTCACTCCCAAAATTTCGAGACCGAATACCCCGAAAAATTGACAACCTGGCACGAGAAATTTGCAGGCATTTTATGCCCGTTCTCATATCGCCAAGCCCCCCCAAAATTACCTTGGTCGACGGGGCCGATCGGCTAGAGATAAATCTAAGTGACTACAGCTCTGTCGCCAATGAACCGTTCGAAATCGGAGAGGTTAAATTTACCGCGCACCATATTCGAATCCGCTCGCCTTACGAACGAGCGCATGCGGTATCTATTTGCGCAGATGGCAGAGCCGTTCGAACTAAGAAAATTGATTCGATACCCAATCACAGGCTTAAGGATGAATACGGAGATTTTTACTATCACTGCTATGTAACAGGTTCCTACCTGGATCAACGCGTAAGCGGTCAAAGGACATCTATCGACCTTCCCGATGAACCAAGCTTAATTGAGCCAATAAGCTACCAAGCGCTCGACGACGAAATCGATGGCTTAGTCCAAAACCATCTCCGTCCCTATATAGAGGAAGCAAGACTTATACGCGCCTCTGAGGTCGAACTAGTTATAAAACGTGAATATCCAGAGTATCGATATCTTGTTACCGGGACTAATGACGAGACAGAGAATATTCCGCTAGGCTCAAGCGCGAAAGATATAGTGGATCACTTGGCCATCGCTCACGCCCGACGGCTAAGCCACGGCAGAGCTAGACTGGAAGCGACACTCCAGAAATTCGAGCACTCTGGAGAAATAGATTCTAAAAAAATTGTTCAGGAATTTGATGCGGTATACCTCGAATCTATAAAGGCGCACCAATCTTCTCTAATTGGATATCTTCTCTTTAGAAAAAAAATAATCGAGCTCTATGAGAAAGTCATCGGAAGATCCGGCGACAAATTCGAGAGAGAGGCTGCAGTACATAGTCTGATTTTTCCGCGACATAGCTCCGTGAGCGGACATCGCGACTTCGATGACAACAATTTGTGGCTAATCGACGAGCGGTTGACGTTTGCGAATTTCATCGACTCTGATCGCGATATTTCCAAGCATGCTGCGCTTTTTGAAGTGAGCAGCGGAAATGAGCCTGATATCGCGTGCTATTTCAGTTTTGCTTTTTCTACTGACGATAGTCTCGATGACCTCCGAGAAGTCGTCATTGTGGAGCTAAAGCGGCCTGGCCCTCTACCGTCTAGAGAGGAGCATCCTTACACACAAGTAATTCGGTACATAAGGAATATACGCGAGGGTAAATGGTCAGAAAACGGCCCAAAAAATTAGGGCCAATCAACCAACAAGGTTTTACGCATATATTATATGCGATATAAGCGATAAATTGACACAGGCAATAGTAGACGAATACCAGTTTCACCCAATGTTTGGTGGCGCGGAGGGTTATTTCATATTTAACCCAACGCTCAACGCATATATCGAATTTGTACCTTTTGAGCGTGTTGGGCGCGATGCGAGACGTCGACACAAGGCTTTTTTCGATCGGTTAGCGCTACCGGCACCGAATGGCGCATAGGTCGTCCCTCATATAGGCTCCACATCTGCCTTTACTGTTTTCAGGCCCATTATCACGCGAACCCCTCACGCCACCGCGACACACTCGATCTCGATATCGAACTCCATGGGCCAAGACGCCACCGGCACGAAACTCCGCGCCGGCGGGTTGACGCTGAAATACTTGGCATAGACCCGGTTGATGGCGTTGTAGAAGCCGGAATTGACGGCGTAGATGCGCACCATCACCACATTGTCCAGCGAGGTGCCTGCCGCCTCCAGGCAGTGTCTCAGCGCCTTCAGCGACGCCTCGGTCTGTGTCTCGATGTCGCCGCGCACCATCTCGCCGGTCGCCATGTCCACCGGCGGCGTTGCCGAGATGAACACGAAGCCATTGGCCCTGACCGCGGTCGAGCAGGGCAGCCCGAGCGCCCGCACCTTGGCCGACATGACAGGCACTTCGATGACTTCTTTTTTCACTGGGTCCTCCCTGGGTTTGCCGGGAGCTTATCCTGCCGGTTGCCGGATGCCAGCGCCGGACCATAGTCCAGCCGTCACCCCTGCCCCGGATAGGGCATGCCGTCCTTGTGCAGGAACCTGCCATCGGAACTCGGGCTCATCATGTCGATGTCGGAGCAAGTGATGAGATCATCCGGATTGCGCGAGCCGACTTCGAGATAGCGCGCCGTTGTGGACGAGCGGTTGATCATGTGGTGGCCGTTGCCGCTGTTCTTGGCGAAGGCAGCACTATCGCCGGCCTTGAGCAGCGTCTCGCCGCCATCCTCGACCAGCACCAGTTCGCCTTCCAGCACATAGACGAGCTCGTCCTCATGGCTGTGCCAGTGGCGCTGGCTGGACCAGCCGCCTGATGGCAATGTCATCAGGTTGACGCCGAAATCGGTGAGGCCGCCGGCATCGCCGAGGCGGTGGCGTGTGCGCTCGGCGCAAGGGGCGTCGAAGGGTGCGGGGTAGCCGGAGCCCTTGCGGACAGGCACGGTGGACAGGTCGAGCTTGGGCATGGGAGCTCCATTGAATTGGTGGCGGCAGTGTATGCCACTGCCGCCGCAGCCACAGAGCCACTTTGCCGCAATGCCTTGCCAACGGCAGGCATCGGCCGTCGCACTCTACGGCGCCCCCTCTGTCCTGCCGGACATCTCCCCACAAGCAGGGAGATTGGCTGTCGCCTCAGCCTTCGCCAATTTTCACCGTCGCAAGAAAAGCACGGCGCCGACGCTGCTGATCTCCCCACTCGTGGGGGAGATGTCCGGCAGGACAGAGGGGGGCGCCGTAGAATGCTATTGCTGGCCAGTCACCCGTCCTCAACCCTGATGCGCGGCCGCGAGTTCCTTCACGTGCTTCTCGTGCATCTGCAGCGTCGGCAGCGTCTTCTTGGCGAATTCCTTCATCGCCGGGTCGTCGCCCGAGTTGGCATAGCTGCTGAACAGGGCTACGGCCTCCTTGTGCGCGTCCGTCTGCATCTGGATGTACTTGGCGTCAAAATCCTTGCCGCTTGCGCTCTTCAACTCGTCGAGCATTGCCTGCTCCTTCGGCTGCAGGGCCGGCCCCGCGGCTTTGGTCGAACCGGTGGTCTGGCCCTGGCTCAGCGCCGCCTTGAACTCCTTGCCGGCTTTGGTGTGGTCCTTGACCATCTGCTTGGCGAATTTCCTGACGTCAGCCGCCTTGGATTTTTCCTCGGCGAGCTTGCTCGACTGGATTTCGAATTCGTTGGAGCTAGGCACCGTCTTGACGAAGGTTGGGGTATCGACCTTGCTGGCGGCCATGGCAGGCGCGACCGCAGTCGAGTTGGCCGCAAAGGCGGCAGGGGCACCGGCGAACAAGGCGACGGCGGCAATGGTGAGAAGCGTTTTCATCTGAGTTCTCCGATTTGAAAATTTCCCTCGGCTAATCAAACGCGGCATTGGCGGCAGGGTTGCGTCCGGAGAACTATTCGTCAGCGACCATCTGCCGAAGAGCCGTCCCGAGCCCCTGGCGGACAAACCTCAGGACAGCACGCCTCGCCATATTGCAGCTGTTCGGTCCAGTTCGGCCGACCTCAGGCGTGACATCCATAAGGTTCCACAGGATCTCGCACGCGCCGATGGCGCGCGGATCCTGGTCCTGATGGACGGCGCGGCATTGGGAACCGGTTGCTTTTCCCGCATTGGGTCCGCAGGCTAGGCTTCCGGAGCTGGGGAGACACATGCAAGAGGATGAAGAGATCGATCTGCGCTGCCCGCAAGTGGTGGCCGACAATGCCGCCAAGGGGTTGAGGCTGCGCAAGCAGTTCGGCCGTGGCGGCACCGAGATCGGCGTCGCGCGGGCGACGGAACTCAAGAACCGCGAAAAGCTGGCGCCATCCACCATCCGCCGCATGGTCAGCTACTTCGCCCGCCACGAGGTCGACAAGCGCGGCAAGAATTACGGCAATGAAGACAATCCTTCGGCCGGCCATATCGCCTGGCTGTTGTGGGGCGGCGACGAGGGCCGCGCCTGGGCGATTGAGCTCAAAAAGAAGATCGGCAATGCGCCCGATATCTGAGGGCGACCGTAAAACGACTGGCGGGCCCCAAACCCCCGCCTGGGACCCGCCAAGGAGCGGCTGAACACATGCCGGTGCAGCCCCTCCACATCTGCCAGTCGTCGATCCGCCATCGGTCGAAAGGCATGGATGGTGAGGTAGCATCCGGTTGCGGCGGCCAATGTGAAGCAGTTCACAATCCGGAGGTTTTCAACAGCGCTCGAGCAATTCCAGGAAAGGTGGGAACCGGTTTTCCCGGGAAAAGCGCGTAGCGTTTTCCCCAGGGAATTGCGGCAAGAAAAAAGCCCTTACCCTTCCCAGGCGACAGGCATCATTCCCAGCCGCTCGTAGAGCCGGAGCGCGGCGGCGTTCTCGACCGTGTTGGTCTTGAGGTCGACATGGGCCGCGCCTCGATCGCGAAAGGCGTTGAAGGCCTGCCACATCAGCGCTTCGCCAATTCCTTTGCCGCGCGCTCCGGGATGGACCGCGAGGTCCTTGACGAAGGCCCTCGTCCAGCACAGCGCTGCCGCCGCCAGCCGTCCCTTGGCGTCGATGACCAGGAAACACAGCGCCGGGTCGAATTCGGCATCGCTGGATATGCGCGGCCACCATTCGTCGAACGGGCCGTCGGTGCCGTCGTCGAACACCTCGGTCAAAAGCGCGTGCAGGGGCTGCGCGTCACCATGTTCGAAGCAGCGCATGGCAAAGCCGTCCGGCCAGTGCGGCGCAACGAGCGTCTCGTCGAGGATCTTGCGCAGCCGGATGTCGTTTGGAGCCGGCGGGCGCGGTTCAGGCATCGCGCTCAGGCGTCGGGCTGCAGCCGGCGGCGCTTGCGGTCGACACCGAGGCCGGTGGCCTCGAGCAGGCCTTTGCGCTTGGCGTCGAAATAATAGCCGGTCTGGTAGAGCCAATCGGCCTTCTTGGCGTTGCCACCCGCCACCAGCCAGGCGCCACGCAGATATTTGACCGCGTATTTCAGATTGGTTTCGGCGTCGAACAAGCCCTTGGCCGGCCCGTCATAGCCCATGCCGCGCGCCGTCGCGTGCTTGATCTGCATCAGGCCCCAATGGCCGTTATTGTAAGCCTTCGGATTGTAGGTGCTTTCGCGGTTGACGACGTGGCGCACCAGATCGACCGGCACCTCGTAGAGAGCGGCGTATTTCTGGATCAGCCGGTCGACGTCGCCGCGCATGCCGGTCGCATGCTCTTCTTCCGGGAGACCGAGCGGCGCGGCGGGGAACAGGCCCAAGGAAGCCGGGTTCTGCGGCACGACAGAGGCTACCTGCTGCACGCCGGGCATGGCGTTCTGGCCGCCCTTGGCGGTCGCCGGCATGACAAGGCTGGCGGTCGTATATTGCGCCGCGACCGGCTGTCCGGCGTTGGCGGGCGCAGGCGCCTGCCAAGCATTGGCGGCCATCACCGCAGGCACGGCCGGGGCCGTGGGCGTCGCGCCGGCAAAGGCCGCGGTCGCGGCAACCGGCTGCGCAGCGGCATCGAGCGCTGGCGTGGCCGGCGCCGCTTCGGCCGCCTGGACGGGTGTTATGCCCGAGGATTGCGGCAGCACCGAAACCGTATCGGGCAGCGGCACGGTAAAGCCGGCATCGCTGCCGGCAGCGGTCGCGGTTTCGGTCAGCGCAGGCGTGGCCTTCATCTGCGAGGTCGATTGGCAGCCGCTGAGGGCAGCTGCGCCGACGATCACAGAGATCGCGAAAAGGTTGAATTTTGCTGGCAAGCCGCGCGGGTCCGATTTGTCGGTTGTTAAGAAGTCCTTACACCAGCGATTCCTGGTGGGCAATCGGGACCATCTGGTGGTTTTCGGGTGGCGAGAGCCGGGATCAGATGCCATATTGTTCTGCATATGTACCGGTTGGCATCCCGGTTTTCGCCGCTTTGCGGAAAGGAGCGCATCATGGAAACGGCATCTTCGATCACAGCCGGCCACGCAGTGTTAGAAACAGTGATCGGCTTCATGGGCATCGCCTGGAGCGAAAAGGGCCTGATCCGGCTCTGCCTGCCCGAAAGGAGCCGCGAAGCGGTGGAGCGCCGGCTGATGCGGCATGCCGGTGTTGCCGCCAATACCACTGCGAACATTGGGCAGCCGCAATGGGTGGTCGAGCTGATCGCCTCGATCAAGGCGTATGCGTCAGGCGAGGACGTCGATTTCTCCGGCGTGCCGGTCGATCTCGACGGCGTCGACGACTTCCGTCTCGCCATCTACGAGGCGGCGCGGAAACTGCATTATGGCGAAACCACCACCTATGGCGAACTGGCCAAGCGCGCTGGCCAAGCCGGCCTGCCGCGCGAAACCGGGGCAGCGCTGGGCGCCAACCCGGTGCCGCTGGTCATCCCCTGCCATCGGATTCTAGCCGCGGGCGGCAAGATCGGCGGCTTCTCGGCGCCCGGCGGCTCGGCCACCAAGGAAAAGATGCTGGCCATGGAAGGCGTGCGCGTCGGCCCGCCGCCGGCGGCGCAGGTCTCGTTCGGGTTCTAAGAGCTTGAATGGTATGCCGGCTGGGTATGTTGAGATTCAGGTCAGGCCGCACCGAGAACTATGGTCTTCGAGAACCGGAGCGGAGCGTACTTAATGTACGTGGGCGCCGGAAGCGCAGAAGACCATCGTTCGCAGGCCGGCCTCACCCGAATATCAATATGCCCTAATGACGGCGCAGGAAGCGGCGGTGAAAATGGTCGTTCTCGATCCGCTTGCAGAGATAGACCGGGCAGGATTCGGTATCGGCGCTCGGTACATAGGCGCGCTTCCTGACCTCGCCGACATTGCAGAATTGCTGGCTCTGCACATAGCGGTCGAAGAGCGGCAGCCCCGGCACGCGCCTGGACTGATAGCGCAGGATGACCGCGCCCTGGCGGGCGATCGTGCCTTGCACCGTGTCGCAGCTCATACGAGTGGGGTCGTAGCGCGAAATTGCCTGCGCCTCGGCGGCCGCCAGCGTCAGGCAGGCGGCAAGCAGAATGGTTTTCACAACCGTTTTCATGACAGTCTCCCAAAACCGGACTAACGCCGTCGGGCGTCCCGGTCTTCCCGATTGCTCGACGCTTTCATGCGATTGGGGCGGCCTTTGGGCGGCGCCACCGCAACGCCATTTTTCGAGCCATCTTGTTTTTGGTGCGAAACCCGCCTATATCAGCTCCATTGATATTTCGGCCGATCGATCCGGGCCTCGCGATCTTCGCGTTTGCTGACGTCTATCTCCAAAATCTCGATACAAACCGGCTGAACCTCGGTTCGGTCAAACCAAAGCAAATGCGAGGACTATTCATATGGCAACTGGTACGGTCAAGTGGTTCAATGCCACCAAGGGCTTCGGCTTCATTCAGCCTGATTCGGGCGGTGCGGACGTTTTCGTTCACATCTCCGCTGTCGAGCGCGCTGGACTGTCGACCCTGGTCGAAGGCCAGAAAATCAACTTCGAGATCGAGCAGGACCGCCGCACAGGCAAGTCGTCCGCTGGTTCTCTGAGCAAGGCAGCCTGATTTTGCGATAGCGCGCGCCGGACGAGAGTTCGGGGCGCGCGGCAAGTCACGGATGTACTGACGGTCGCGCGAGAAGCGCGCTGGAGCGGAAAGACCCGACAAGCTGGATCAGCAGATAGCTGCCGGCCCGGACTTAAAGCTCCGATCAGGCTACCGAAAATGGGAAGGCGGGATTTATCCCGCCTTTTTGTTTGTCTGGAATTGGACGATGGCCATGCTATTAGTTTCGCCCCATGACCAAGCTCGAACAGATTGAAAGATCCATCGCAGCCCTGAACACGACAGAACTAAAGGCCTTTGCCAAATGGTTCGCAGCGTATCAGGCAGAGGTGTGGGATATGCAGATCGAGGCGGACGCCAAGGCTGGCCGGCTGGATAAGTTTGCCGAGCAGGCTTTGGCTGAACTTCACGCGGGCCGAGTTCGCCCTCTTTGAATGCGCGCTACGGCCGAAGGCCGCAAGCCCAACCGGGCATCGCGCCCGTTGGCGTCCCGTCCGGAACGAGCCGCGAAGCGGCGGCAAGCGTGAGGACAAAATCAGCGCCGCAGATGCAGCGGCACCACCTTGTTGTCGGCGCCAAGCAGCGCCTCGATCGACAGCGGCTCCCGGTTGAAGATCGTGCCGGCCAGCGCCGGGCGGCCGAGATGGAACCCCTGTAGCAGGTCGACGCCGCCATCCAGCGCGACGCGCAGATGCACGGATTGCTCGATGCCTTCCACCAGCACCTTGGCGCCGCGATCGTGCAGCGACGAGACGAGCGGCCGGAAGAAGCGCTCGGCGGCAGCGTGGCGGCAGAATTCGGCGAACCAGCCGCCGTCGATCTTCACAATATCCGGTTGAAGCAGGCTCATCCGCTCCGCGGTCGAGTGGCCGGTGCCGAAATCGTCGATGGCGATGCGGATGCCGTGGCGCCGCATCTCGCGCACCAGCGGGGCCAGCACATTATCGTCGGCCGCCTGTTCGGTGATCTCGCAGACCAGCATGGCGGCATGCAGGTCGAGATCGCCGAGATGCCGCGTCATCAGCCGGATCTCGGCCAGCGCCCGCCCGAGATGATCGTTGATCATCGGGTTGTAATTGAAGAACAGGCCGAGCCCGTCGACGCCGATGTTGCGGAAGTTTTTCAGATGCAGCATCCGGCACATCGTCTCGACAAACAGGCGGTCGCCCGGCGCAACACTGTCGAAGAACATGGCGGGTGCAACCGGCATGGAAGCGCGCTGCGGTTCGATCAGCGCCTCGACTGCAACCGCGGCCAACGCGCCGCCGCGTGGCGCAAAGATCGGCTGGTAGGCGCTCTTCAGCCGGAACGTGCCGTAGACGCCGTATTCGATGCCGACCTCGTCGGCAAAGATCGCTTCGCCGATATCGCGACGCCTCTCGCGCTGCCCGGTCATGGCCCGGTCCTGCGCCCGAACACCCTGCCCGGCCGCGCCGGAGGCGCTGCAGTCGGGCCGGCAGGCGTCTTGCCAGGCTCGGCCGCCGCGACAGACGGCTGCCCATCCTTGCCGAAAGCGCGAAAGCTGGTCGGCGCCAGTTCCGGCTTCGCCAGCACGAAGCCCTGCACCATCGATGCGCCGGATTTCTCGGCCAATTCAAGCTGCCAGCCTTCCTCGATGCCTTCGAACACGGTGCGGATGCCCTGTAGTTCGAAGTTCGTCACCATGGCAGTCAGCAGGGCAAAGCCGGCCCCCGATTCCATGAGTTGCGTGATCCAGTGCGCATCGAATTTGACGATGTCGGGCTTGAGCTCCTTGATGCGGTTGATGTCGGATTCATCGGCGCCGTAATCGTCGACAGCGATGCGAAAGCCATTGGCCCGCAGCGCCTCGACAAAGCTGTAGAGCGTTTCCTGCGACGCCGACTTCTGCTCGGTCACCTCGCACACGATGCGGCGCGGATCGATCCCGGCTTCGTGCAGCACCAGCCGCATGTCGCGCAGCGCGTTATCGGCGATGGAGCGCTCGGTAAACACCGACGGATCGAAATTGACGAAGATCGAAGCCTCTTGCGACAGGCAGGCGCCGGCATTGAGCAAATGCAGCGTGCGCGTCAGCGCCTCGATATGCAGGCGGTCGCCGGCCGGACAGGTGCGGAAGAAGTTCATCGGCGATTGCGGCTCGCCGTCACGAAACGGCCGGATCAGCCCCTCGAATGCTGCGATCGAGAGCTTGCCCTCCTTGAAGGCGAAGATCGGCTGAAAGGCGCTCTGCAGCGTGTAGGGACCCCAGACACCTGAAGCGGTGCCGTCATCGTGACGGATGATGTGGGCAAGCCCGGTGCTGCGCGACAAGGGTCCCTCGCTCCGCGAGACAGGCGAAATGGCTGGCGATCCTGCCGTCAAAGGTTTTAGCGGCCGTTGATGAATTTAGTCTTGCCGGGGATAGGCGTCGATTGCAGAGCCCGCAACGCAGAGTGAAACCGTCATGCACGCGCTCCAAAAAGCCGATCTCCACGGGTCCTTGACCCTGGCTCATCCGACAATGCTTGCACTTGCCGGGTCGATGCGACATGAGAGGCGCCGCAGCTGTTTGCGGTTGCGCCGACCCCTCTGGAGATATCTGGCCATGGCCTTTCTTGCCGACGCCCTTGCCCGCGTAAAGCCTTCCGCCACCATCGCGGTGACGCAGAAAGCCCGCGAGCTGAAAAATGCCGGCCGCGACATTATCGGCCTCGGCGCCGGCGAACCGGATTTCGACACGCCCGACAACATCAAGAATGCGGCGATCGAGGCGATCCGCCGCGGCGAGACCAAATACCCGCCGGTTTCGGGCATCGCGCCGCTGCGTGAGGCGATCGCGAAAAAATTCAAGCGCGAGAACAATCTCGACTACAAGCCCGAGCAGACCATTGTCGGCACCGGCGGCAAGCAGATCCTGTTCAACGCCTTCATGGCGACGCTGAACCCAGGCGATGAGGTCATCATCCCCCGCCCCTATTGGGTCAGCTATCCCGAAATGGTGGCGATCTGCGGCGGCACCTCGGTGTTCGCCGATACTTCGATCGACAATGGTTTCAAGCTCACTCCCGCCGTGCTGGAAAATGCGATCACGCCGAAGACCAAATGGCTGTTGATGAACTCGCCGTCGAACCCGTCCGGCGCCGCATACACGGAAGCCGAGCTGCGCGCGCTGGCCGACGTGCTCTTGAAGCATCCGCATGTCTGGACACTGACCGACGACATGTACGAACACCTGACCTATGGCGACTTCGTCTTCAGGACGATCGCCGAGGTCGAGCCGAAACTCTACGAGCGCACGCTGACCATGAACGGCGTCTCGAAAGCCTACGCCATGACCGGCTGGCGCATCGGCTATGCCGCGGGTCCCGTCCAGTTGATCAAGGCGATGGACATGATCCAGGGCCAGCAGACCTCGGGCGCCTGCACCATCGCGCAATGGGCCTCGGTCGAGGCGCTCAACGGCCCGCAGGATTTCGTCGCCAGGAACAAGGCGATCTTTCAGGGCCGTCGCGACCTCGTCGTGTCGATGCTCAACCAGGCGCGCGGCATAACCTGCCCGTCGCCGGAAGGCGCCTTCTATGTCTACCCGTCCTGCGCCCAGCTGATTGGCAAGAAGACCAAGGCCGGCAAGATAATCGACACTGACGAGACTTTCTGCTCCGAATTGCTCGAAGGCGAGGGTGTCGCGGTGGTGTTCGGCTCGGCCTTCGGCCTCGGCCCCAACTTCCGCATCTCCTACGCCACGTCGGAGACGCTGCTGGAGGAAGCCTGCACGCGCATCCAGCGGTTCACGGCATCGCTGACCTGAACTGGCGGCACCGAGACATGAAACCCGGCTTCGAGCCGGGTTTTTGTCAGGAGCAGACCTCAGCCGCCATACTGCTCGCTGGTGACCGCTTCCATCCAATCTGCGTGGACGCCGTCCAGCGCTTCCTGCATGGCGACGTGGGTCATTGTCGTCTTTGGACCCGCGCCGTGCCAGTGCTTCTCGCCCGGCTCGAACGAGATCACGTCGCCCGCCTTGATCTCCTGGATCGGCCCGCCCCATGTCTGCGCAAGGCCGGCGCCCGACGTGACATAGAGCGTTTGGCCGAGCGGATGCGTGTGCCAGTGGGTACGCGCGCCAGGCTCGAAGCTGACCAGCGTGGCCCGCAGCCGCGCCGGCGCTTCCTTCTCGATGATGGGCGTCTGCAGCACGCGGCCGGTGAAATACTTCTCCGGTGCGATGATGGTCGGCACGCTGCCGCAGGCAATGATCTTCATCTCTGGTGACCCCTGAGTTCAGTAGAACCTACCCTGCCCCGGTGCTCGCTACCACCCCAGCCGAGGCCAGAACAGGCCGGCACGTACGCGATAGTCCGCGTAGGCTCCGGCCAGCGGCGTGCGCGAAAATTTCTTCTCTTCGTCCAGCGCCGCAAACACATAGAGGATAGCGATCCCGGCGACCGGCACCAACGCCCAGACCGACCAGGTCGCGATCCCCCAGCCGATCCAGAAGACGATGTAGGACGTATAGAAGGGGTGGCGGACATGGCCGTAGGGGCCGTGGGTCAGCAGGCTGTGCGGATCGTCGGGTGCGAAGACGAAGCGCAGCCGCACCTTGCGCGACGTGACGATCGCCCACCAGAACAGGGCAGAGCTCGCCAGTTCGACGGCAAGTCCGGTGAGCTTTGCCGAACCCGGCTGCGATTGGATCCAAAGGGTGGCGAGAAAGAACAGCGCCGTGGCGATGACCGCCGCCGAAATCACCATGGCGCCTGGAGACATCGCCTGCGATTGGAAATGCGCCCGCATCGACCAGACATATTGGCCAAGCATCGCGATGCTGCAGATCGAGACAAGAAGATCGAGGACTGGTTCCATTGTCGGGATTCCGCGCGTGATTGCCATGGAGCCAGCGATCGTGCCGGCTATCTCTTTAGAAATCCTTTCTTAACCACATGTTTAAAGAACATATAGAGCCAGCGATGCGATGTTGGCGGTCAGGCAAATCTCAAGGTCTAATCCAGCATGAGCATCACTCACCGCACCATCCGCACGCCGCAGGCCGACTTGCGCCTCAGCCAGTCGTCTGGGTCCGGCATGCCCATCGTCATGATCCATGGGTCGGGCAGTTCGCGCGCCGTGTTTGCCCGTCAGTTCGATAGCCCGCTTGCCGACGGCCATCGGCTGATCGCCTTCGACCTTCCCGGCCACGGCGAGTCCTCCGATGCCCGCGACCCGGCGACCGCCTATACGATTACCGGCCTTGCCCAGACCACAGCCCGGCTTCTCGACGCTTTGGGCATCGGCCACGCCATCATCTTCGGCTGGTCGCTCGGCGGCCATGTGGCGGTCGAACTGGCCAGCTTTCACCATGCGGTCAGCGGCCTGGTGCTGACCGGAGCGCCGCCGGTGTCGCGGGGGCCGCTTGGCATGCTGCGCGGCTTTCACGCCAACTGGGACATGCTGCTGGCCTCCAAGAAGGTCTACTCCGAACGCGACATCGAGCGCTTCGAGGCGCTTTGCTTCGGCGATACCGCCAGTCCGTCTTTCCGCGAAGCCATAAGGCGCACCGACGGCAGGCTTCGCGCCGGCGTGGCGCGCAGCATGTTTGCCGGCAAGGGCGCCGACCAGAAACAGGTGGTCGAGCACGCCCCGTTCCCGGTTGCGGTGATCAATGGAGAGCATGATCCGCTGGTGCGGCTGAGTTACTTCGAGACGGTGGCCTATGGCTTGCTGTGGGAACAATGCCATGTCATATCAGGCGCCGGCCATGCACCGTTCTGGGAACGCCCAGACCTGTTCAACCCGTTGCTGTCGCGCTACGCCGAGATGGTGGTGAAGCAGAGTGCAGCCGCCACGCCCACGCGCCGCACCCAGGCAAGCTGAAATCGCCGGACGGTTCTGATCCCGGGGTCTTGCCTCGGCCGCCTGACGGCGCACCGGATTCCTATTTTCCTTGCCCTGCCGGCTAACCCGTGGGACGATGGGCTTGGGCAGGTGGCTAAGAGAAACAACCCCGCCCCGCGACGGTCGAACAGGCCGGCCGCCGCTCACGACAGGGTGCGATCGGCGCAAAACCGTTTCCACTTTTGCTGATCGCACTCCAAGGGCCAAGCCTGAGTGGAGGTCAGCCATGGGTACTCGCGCCGGAGGACGACGCACGGGACCGAAATGCATTGCCATAGTCGGTCCCTTTGCAAGCGGTAAGACGACACTTCTCGAAGCCATCCTCGCCCGTACGGGCGCCATCCCCCGCCAAAATCCCGTTTCATCGGGAAGCACCGTTTCCGATCATTCGCCCGAGGCGCGGGCGCACGCCATGAGCGTCGAGGCGACCTTTGCCACCACCGAATTCATGGGCGAGCAGATCACCTTCGTCGACTGTCCCGGATCGATCGAATTCTCCTTCGAGGCCGAGCCGGTGCTGGCAGCCTGCGATCTCGCGGTGGTCGTCGCCGAGGCCGACGAGAAGAAGATCCCAGCCTTGCAGCTCATCATGCGCAAGCTCGACGATCTCGGCGTGCCGCGCATCCTGTTCCTCAACAAGGTCGACAAGGCAATCGCCGGCGTACGCGATACGCTGAAGATGCTGCAGCCGACGAGCGCGGCGCCGCTGTTGCTGCGCCAGATTCCGCTGCGCAAGGACAATGTGGTGATCGGTTCCATCGACCTGGCGCTAGAGCGCGCCTACATCTACCGCGAATATGCCGAAAGCCAGGTTGCCGAAATTCCAACTGACGACAAGGCGCGCGAACTGGAGGCTCGCTTCTCCATGCTGGAGACGCTTGCCGACCATGACGACCAGTTGATGGAGCAGTTGCTGGAGGAGATCGAGCCGCCGAAAGACGCGGTCTTCGACGATCTGTCCGCCGACCTGCGCGCCGGCGCCATAACGCCGGTGCTTATCGGCACCGCCGAAAAAGGCAACGGCGTGCTGCGCCTTTTGAAGGCGATCCGCCATGACGCACCGGATGTCGAGGCGACGCGCAAACGGCTCGGCGTCCCCGACGGCAATCACACCGTGGTCCAGGTGATGAAGACCATCCACACCGCGCATGGCGGCAAGCTGTCCGTGTCGCGCGTACTCTCCGGCCAAATCGCCGATGCCGCCGAACTCTATTTGTCGAATGGCGAGACGGCGAAGGTCTCCGGCATCTACAAGATGCTCGGCAAGGACCAATCCAAGCTCACCGCTGCCAAGGCCGGCGACACGGTGGCGTTGGGCAAGCTGGACGAGGTCAAGACCGGCCAGACGTTGAGCTCCACGAAGGGCGGTATCAAGCCGCTGGTCACGCTGACGCCGCCGCAGCCGGTCTTTGCCTTTGCCCTGCGGCCGAAGGAGCGCAAGGACGAGGTCAAAATGTCGGCGGCCATCCAGCGCCTGGCCGAGGAAGATCCCTCGCTCACCTTGCGCCACAACCAGGACTCGGCCGAGACCGTGCTGTCCGGCCATGGCGAGATGCATCTGCGGGTCGTGCGCGAGCGGCTGGAAGGCAAGAATCAGATTCCGGTCGAAGGCCATGCGCCTGCCGTCCCCTATCGCGAGACGATCCGAAAGACGGTGCAGCAGCGCGGCCGCCACAAGAAGCAGTCCGGCGGCCATGGCCAGTTCGGCGATGTGGTGATCGAGATCAAGCCGCTGCCGCGCGGCTCCGGCTTTCAGTTCTCGGACACCATCACCGGCGGCGTCGTGCCCAAGACCTACATCCAGTCGGTCGAAACCGGCGTGCGCGATTATCTGAAATCCGGCCCGCTCGGCTTCCCTGTGGTCGATGTCGCCGTCAACCTCTCCGACGGCTCCTACCACGCCGTCGATTCCTCCGACATGGCTTTCCAGATGGCGGCCAAGCTGGCCATGAAGGAAGGCATGGCGGCCTGCTCGCCGGTGCTGCTCGAGCCGGTCATGAAGGTCGAGATCGTCACGCCGTCCGAAGCCACTTCGAAGATCATCGCGCTGATCCCGCAACGGCGCGGGCAGATCCTTGGCTACGACGCGCGGCCTGACTGGCCGGGATGGGATGTCGTGGAGGCGACCATGCCGCAGGCCGAGATCGGCGACCTGATCATCGAACTGCGCTCGGCGACCTCCGGCGTCGCCAGCTATCGTTGCGCCTTCGATCACATGGCCGAGCTGACCGGACGGTTGGCCGACGAGGCGATGAACGCCAACGGCAAGGCTGCCTGACAGGCCGAAGGATGATCCGCACAAAAAACGGCGCCCGGATGACCCGGACGCCGCTCTTATTGCGGACCGTCTTCTTGGGAGGAAAACGGCAGGTCCGCCGCACGTATCCGCCGCGCCATACGGCACTGGCAGACGAATAGTTCGGACGCGGTAGCCGCCTGAGCCCGGATCTTCCGAGTGATGCCCCCATCTCCCGGTCGAACCACACCGCGTCCTATGATCTGCTTAAACGATGAATCGCGCCTGCGGCATGTTACCTGAGGTTACATGTCACTGTTACGCGGCGATTTTGCTCGATTTTTCGCTGGCTACGGCAGGCCCGGAAACAAAAAAGCCGGATCAATGAAGATCCGGCTGAGTTTGATTGGAAGTGCCTGTTAAGGCTAACCTCCAGAGGGGAACACTCGAGGGCGCTAATGGGAGGAGAACGCGCCCAGGAGATGATCTATATATGTGCTGTTCATGCCCAAGAAACAAGCATCTATTTTGCAACACACGCATGCAAAAAGGTACAGGCTGTGGTCTAACCCATGTCTAGGGGCCATAGGACCACGAAAAGTTGCCAAATGAATGGCGCGACCGTGCTGTTGCCTTCGCAGAACCGCAAGTCGGGCTGATTCTCGCGCTCGCGGGCAAAAAGCCGAATGACGTTGAATCGGGCAACAGGCGTTTATTTTTGCGGCAGCGGGATGGGAAGGGTCGGCCGGAAGAAGGGAGACCTGACATGCGGACACCCCAGGCGATCGCCGGCAGCGCGGTCTTCTTCATCGCCGCACCTTGTGTCGTCGCCGGGCTGGTGCCCTGGCTGCTCACGGACCGCTACCGTCTGCCGCTGTCGACGGTGCCCGGCTTCGTGCCGGCCGGCTCCATCCTGATTGTCGCGGCCATCGCCCTGCTCGTCCATTCCTTTGCCCGCTTCGCGCTCGAAGGCCTCGGCACGCCGGCGCCTGTCGCGCCCACCGAGAGACTGGTGATCGGCGGCGTGTACCGCCATGTCCGCAACCCGATGTATGTCACAGTACTGTCGATCATCCTGGGCCAGGCGTTGCTGTTTTCAAGCTGGAGCGTCGCTGCCTATGCCGCCATCGGCGCGATCGTCATGGGCTCTTTCGTCAGGTTCTATGAGGAGCCGACTCTCGCCCGCCGCTACGGTGGCGAATACGAGACCTACCGCCGCAATGTTCCCGGCTGGCTGCCACGGCTGACGCCTTGGCGGGGGTGACCAGCACCTCCCAAGGGCATGTTTAAAATGACCAGCTGCGCGCTTTGGCGATGATGAAGTCGCGGAAGACGTGCAGCTTGGCCTGGTTCTTCATTGCATCGGGATAGGCGAAATAGGTGTCGAAGGACGGCACCTCGGTCTCCGGCAAAAGCTGCACCAGATCCGATTCCTTGGAGATCACGTAGTCGGGCAGCATGGCGATGCCGGCGCCGCCCTGCACGGCGCGCTTGATCGACAAGATGTCGTTGATCTGCAGCGTCGGCACCCTTTGCCCACCGTCGAAATCGCCGATCGTTTCCAGCCAGTTCAGCTCCGACAGATGCGACGGCACCGGCACACCGAAAGTGACGATGCGATGGTTCTTCAGATCGGCGACCGAGGTCGGCTTGCCGTGCTTGCCGACATAGGACGGCGAGGCATAGAGGTGGAAATGCACAGTGAACAGGCGGCGCTGGATCAGGTCCGGCTGCTGCGGCTGGCGCAGACGGATCGCGCAATCCGCCTGACGCATGGTGAGGTCGAGTTCCTCATTGGCGAGGATCAACTGCAAGCTGATTTCGGGATAGAGCTCGATGAACTCCTGCACCCGTTCGGTCAGCCAACCGGCGCCAAGCCCGACTGTCGTCGTCACCCTGAGCACGCCTGAGGGACGGTCCTTTGCCTCGGTCAGCTTCGACTTGATGGTCTCCAGCTTCATCAGCACGTCATGCGCCGTGCGGAACAGCATTTCGCCCTGCTCGGTCAGCACTAGGCCGCGGGCATGGCGATTGAACAGCGGCACCCCGACGTCATGCTCGAGCGCGCTGACCTGGCGTGAAATCGCCGATTGCGACAGGTGCAAAGTCTCGGCGGCATGGGTAAACGACCCAGCCTCCGCCGCTGCGTGAAACACGCGAAGCTTGTCCCAGTCCAACGCCATTGAATTCCCCTCGTTCTGTTCTTGGCGTCTGAATGAAAAATCAGGCTTTTGAACGGCTTGCGACGCCGTCTTGATAGATTTTATTCCGCCGCTTCGCGGTGCACCTCGATGCCGGCCAGGTATTTTTCCGCCTCGAGCGCGGCCATGCAGCCGAGCCCGGCGGCGGTCACCGCCTGACGGTAGATGTCGTCGGTTACGTCACCGGCGGCGAACACGCCGGGCACATCGGTGCGGGTCGAATTCGGCGCCGTCCACAGATAGCCGTTCGGCTTCTGCTTCAGCTTGCCGACAAACAATTCCACCGCCGGCGCATGGCCGATCGCCACGAACACGCCGTCCACCTGGAGATGGGTGACCTCGCCGGTCACCGCATTTCTGAGCTTCAGCCCTTCGACCGAAGGCGGCAGCGGCGTCTTGCCGGGCCGGCCGGTGATCTCGTCGACGATCGTGTCCCAGATGACTCGGACATTGTCCTTTTTCAACAGCCGCTCACGCAGGATGCGCTCGGCGCGGAAATCGTTGCGCCGGTGGATGACGGTCACGCTCTTCGCCAGATTGGAGAGATAGAGCGCCTCCTCCACCGCCGAATTGCCGCCGCCGATGACAGCGACATCCTTGCCGCGATAGAAAAAACCATCGCAGGTGGCGCAGGCCGACACGCCGAAGCCCATGAAGGTCTGTTCGGTGGGGATGCCCAGCCATTTCGCCTGCGCGCCGGTGGCAATGATCAGCGCGTCGGCCGTGTAGGTGGTGCCGGAATCGCCCGTGGCGCGGAACGGCCGCACATTGAGGTCAACCTCGGTGATGATGTCGTTGACGATGTCAGTGCCGACATGCTCGGCCTGCTTCAGCATCTGCTCCATCAGCCACGGGCCCTGGATCGGATCGGCGAAGCCCGGATAGTTTTCGACATCGGTGGTGATCATCAGCTGCCCGCCCTGCTGCAAGCCTGCTACGAGCATCGGCTTGAGCATGGCGCGCGCGGCGTAGACTGCGGCGGTATAGCCGGCCGGGCCGGAACCGATGATAAGGACAGGCGCGTGCTTGGTGGTCATCTAAAGCCTCTGCGGGGCAGACAATCGAGTGTGCCTTGGAAAACGACGTGAAATGTTGCTGGTAATGTAAGGGTTGCCAACCACACCAGCAAGACGATCAGGCCGTCGTCCCCGGAAAGCTTCGGCCTACAGGCTTATTCGCGCAATGGCCGCTTTCGTTACGGTTGCGAAATCGCCCGACCAAAGGGCTGGCATCGACACAAAAGTCGTTTAAGGACGAGAGCGCGAAAGATTCTTGCGCTAAGCCGAGACCGCCATGCCCCTGAAAGCCGACCTCGATGCCATCGACTGGAAGATTCTGCGCGAGCTTCAGGCCGACGGGCGCATGACCAATGTCGAACTGTCGAGCCGTGTCGGCATTTCCGCCCCGCCCTGCCTGCGCCGTGTCCGGCGGCTGGAGGAAACCGGCATCATCAGAGGCTATCGCGCCTTGCTCAACGCGCCGGCGCTCGGCATGGATGTCGTCGCCTTCTGCCTGATCGGCCTGCATCACCAAGCCGACGCGGAGCTCAAAGCTTTCGCCGAGCGCACTCGCGGCTGGCCGATCGTGCGCGACGCCTGGATGGTCTCGGGCGAATCCGACTTCCTGCTGCATTGCGTGGCGAGTGATCTCGGCACCTTCCAGACCTTCGTCATCGAAGAACTGGCTTCGGCGCCGAATGTCGACACGGTGCGCACCGCGCTGACCATCCGCCGCGTCAAGGACGAAGGGCTGGTGGCGTTCAGCGCCTGATAAGCGAGATTAACTTCGAAAAAGCATGTGCGACGCCGACCAAGACATACCCCAACAGACACACTGCTACCTCTCCGACAACTGGCAAAAGAATGAAGCCGTCCCCAGGGCCGGGGCTCTCACCAGGGGACATCTCCGGCAAAGCTAAAAAGGCTAGCAAAATAGGTGAGCAAGCAAGCCAGACGAATGTGATGACATGCGGCAACCATTTATGAGCCAGAAAGCGAATTCTGGCGCCGAAATCGTAGGGTATTCCGGGTCAGATTGCGTGAACATGAGCGGCCAAGGTTGAATATGCCATCCGGTTTCAGCTACGGAATCGGGAGTACTTTGACCCACCCTGCCAAGGGCAGGATCTGCTACCTGCGCTCCACCGTGAGAACAACAGGCAATCCCCAGGGCACATCTAGCGGTGCTTGAAGCAGTGAGACGTCGCCATCCGCGACCTGGGCTTCCCACTTGGCATAGTGTTTCAACCGGTAGTTCCCGGAGCGGACGCTGAGGCAGGCAACAGGCCCGCCATCGAGGTTTAGCGCCGTCTTGAGATCGAGGTCGGTCTGCAACAGGAAGTTTGCTAGCCGGTCCAGCGAGAAGAAAGCGTCCTTGGTCGAACCGACGATGATCCAGCCCTGACGATCTTCCGCGATAAAGGTGCGGTTGGCCAACCAGTTGCTCTTGGCGCGTACATTGTTGCGGCCGTCCTCACCGACAAGCAATGGATAGGAAACCATAGCGTTTTCGGCATTCTCCGTGACTGCGCGCCAGTCACGTGAATTGAGATCGACCACATGCGTGCCGGAGGCATTCACGAACCAGGCGCCGGCCTTCGCATCGTATTCATCCGGCCCGAGCCTCGCACCCATGCTGACAAAGGGCGTGTCGGCTTCGCCCTTCAGTCCGAAATAACTGCCATTGACGATCAGAACGGTGCCGCCTGTGCCTTGTGGATTGAGTGCCGCTTCCCACTGGTCGATGTCCTTGGCACCACTGGGCTCGTTACGGGCAACGAAACGGAATTTGGCTGGATCGAAACGGTTGAGATAGAGCCGGTCAATTTCACGGTCGCCCGCCATGACGGGGATTTCTCTGACCTGGAATCCAGGCTCGGTTTCATTCCATGAGCTGGCTCCAGCGGTCACATCAGGAATTTCCGATTTCAACGCAAGCTGCATGGCAGGCGAGAGACGCGCATCGTCGGGTGCAACGGCGATCCAGTAGCTTCCGCCGCGGCGAAGAAGTGCATTGAGCCCATACACGCCGTGTTTTTGCCAGACATACCCCACGGCTGAAAGCACAGCCAATATCAACAAGACAACGGCAACAGAGATTGCTTTCTTCAATGAATTCCCCTCGTTCTTCGATGGAATGACATCTGCAAATTTCTTGCTTGAATGATGTCTGATCTCTGCAGTTTTTCCGCAAAAGAGCGTGGTGCTTTCCTGGGGAATAGCGTCAAAGCAAAGAAATGGATCGGCTCGCCGTTTCTGCCAAACGGTGAAACGCTCAAGCTAACCCATTGAGATTGCGTCGCAACAGATCCGGAAAGCTAAATCAGTCTCGATCCGAGCGACTCGACAGCTCTCAAAAGCCGTTCCAGATCATCGGGGTTGCGCAGCGGCAGAACCTCGAAGCCCGGCTCATTACTTCCCTCGCCATCCACCAGCCAGCCGCGCGGCAGGCCGGCACGTTGTCCGGCCTGCATATCCGCGGCCTTGTCGCCGACTATCAGCGAGCGCTTGAGATCGAGGCCGAGACGCTGCCGGGCCTGTAGCAGCATGCCCGGATTGGGCTTGCGCATTGGATGGTCGGCGACCGCCAGTGGCCCGCTGCCCGCCTCGTGGTAGGCGCAGGCCAGAACCATGTCGACGAAGGCATCGCCGGCGGCAAGCAGCTTGAGAACCCGGCCGTTGACCGCGGCAAATTCCTTCCAGCCGAAATAGCCGCGCGCGATGCCGGACTGGTTGGTGACGATGACCACCGGGATGTTGCCCCGGTTGGCCGCCGCGATGACCGGCACGATGCCGTCGCGCAGCGCCATTTTGGCTGGATCGTCGGGATAGCCGGTGTCGACATTGATGGTGCCGTCGCGGTCGAGGAACAGCGCCGGCGCGTTGGCTGGAAACACCCGCGAACCCACCCGCTCAACCCACAGGCCGGGCTCAGCCAGCGGGTATGGACCGTAGGCCCCGGTGTCAGCCATTCGACAGACGGTCTTCCACCACCTCGCAGAGATAGTGGTAGAGGCAGAGATGTCCCTGCTGGATGATCGGCGTCGAGGTCGAGGGCACGTTGAGCAGTATGTCGGTGAGCGGCTTGAGTTTGCCACCGCTGTCGCCGGTGAGGCTGACCACCGTCATGCCCATCATCCGAGCCTGTTCGGCGGCAGCCAGAATGCTCGGCGAATTGCCGCTGGTCGAGATGGCAAGCAGCACGCCGCCGGGCGCGCCATGCGCCTCGACCTGGCGCGAAAACACGGTGTCGAAGCCATAGTCATTGCCCCAGGCGGTCAGCATGCCCGCGTTGGCCGGCAGCGCAATCACATTGTAGGCCTTGCGCTCCTTAAGGAAGCGGCCGACCAGTTCGGTGGCAATGTGGATGGCGTCGCTGGCCGAGCCGCCATTGCCGCAGACCAGCAGCGCCTTGCCCGAGGAAAGCGCGGCGACGACCGCACTCACAGCACGTTCCATCTCGGCGGTCAGGTCACGCTCGACTGTCGCGGTGATCGCGGCCGCCGAGCGGACCAGATAGTCATTCAGTCCGGACATGAAATCCCTCAGTTGGTACCGCCGCCGGCGCGCAATTTGCCGATCGTGCCGGTGGTGCTCTTGCCGGCGACAAGGTCGACCAGGACGACGCGCCCGCCCGCCTTCTGCACCACATCGGCGCCGACAACGGTTTCGACCGTGTAGTCGGCGCCCTTGACCAGAATGTCGGGCAGAAGCGCCTCGATCAGCGCCAGCGGCGTATCCTCTTCGAACACCACGACCGCATCGACCGAGGCCAGGGCGGCGAGCACGCAGGCACGATCATGCTGATCGTTGACCGGGCGCCCTGCGCCTTTCAGCCGACGCACCGAGGCATCGCTGTTGAGGCCGAGCACCAGCCGGTCGCACTGGCTGCGCGCCGCGTGGAGAAGACTGACATGGCCGGCATGCAATATATCGAAGCAGCCATTGGTGAAGCCGACGCTCAGGCCCTCGTCCTTCCACGCCGCCACCATGCGCGCGGCCGATGCGGCATCGAGGATGGCGTCCTTATGGGCGGTGGGGCCGTGCGAGCGGAACAGCGCGCCGGTGAGTTCCTCCACGGTCAGCCGCGCGGTGCCGCGTTTGCCCACCACCACACCGCCGGCGGCATTGGCGATGGAGGCGGCCATGACGCGGTCGGCGCCCGCGGCCAGAGCCAGCGCGAAGCTCGCGATTACCGTATCGCCGGCGCCCGAAACGTCGAACACTTCGCGCGCCTGGGTGGCGATGTGGCGCGCCTCATCCGCGCCGACGACGCTCATGCCCTTTTCGCTGCGGGTGGCGACGACGAAGTCGAAGCCATGTGCCGAAATCAGCTGGCGTGCCGCCGCGACGATCTCGTCGTCGGCGAAAACCGGGCGACCGACAGCTTCGCCAAGCTCCTTGCGGTTGGGCGTGATGGCGGTCGCGCCGGCATAGCGCGCATAGTCGCGGCCCTTGGGATCGACCAGCACCGGTTTTCCCGCCTCGCGGCAGATGGCGATCAGGTCGGCGGCGACGCCGTCGAGCAAGATGCCCTTGCCATAGTCGGACAGAATGACGATGTCGGCGCGCGTGAGTGCGGCGCGAAAATGCCGGACCAGGTCCGCCCGTTCCTTGTCGTCGAGCGGCTTGATCTCTTCCTCATCGAAGCGCAGCACCTGCTGATTGAGCGCGCTGAAGCGGCTCTTCGACGACGTCATGCGACCGCGCTCCTGCGCCATATCAGCCGTATCGGCGCCGAGTTCGCGCAGCATGCGCACCAGATTGTCGCCGGCCACATCGGTGCCGATCACCGATATGGGAATAGCGCTGGCACCCAGCGAGACGATGTTGGCGACAACGTTGCCTGCGCCGCCCATCGTCGAGGTCTCGCCGCGCCCGTGCAGCACCGGGATCGGCGCTTCCGGCGAGATGCGCTCGATGACGCCGTTGACGAAACGGTCGAGGATGAAGTCGCCGACCACCAGCACGGCAACGTCGCCAAAGCGGGCAATGGCGCGGTGCAAAGGTTCGGGCGAAGGCGGATTGTGCTTGATCATGTCACTGGCAATGCGAGGGAAAGGCCGACCTCAATCACGCTGAAAATTGTCAATTTACGGGCCGGATCGTTCATGGCGAAGCCGATATACCGCAAATCCGGGCAGCGCAACGTCAGGGCGGCCGTCAGCTCTTCTGCAACGCGACGTGGACGCCCAGTCCGACCAGCACCGCCCCGCCCGCCCTCTGCATGATGCGCTGCGCACGGCTGGAGCGCTTCAGCCGGGCGATCACCATGCCTGCCAGCAACACGCAGACAATATCTGCCGAAGAGAACATTAAATTGACGATGGTGCCCAGCACGACGAATTGCAGCCACACCGGGAAACCCGCCGAGGCATCGATGAACTGTGGCAGGAACGCCATGAAGAAGATCGCCGTCTTCGGATTGAGCACTTCGACGGTGATGCTCTCGAAAAATGCCCGGCGCGCCGATTTGCGCTCGATCGCCGGCAGCGCCGTGTCACCGTCCCCGCGCTTGCGGAACAAGGACACGCCAAGCCAGATCAGATAGAGCGCGCCGATGAGCTTGACCGCCATGTAGAGCGGCGGCACCGCATGGAAGAGCACCGACAGCCCGGCGGCAGCCGCAAAGACATGGAAATAACCGCCAAGATGGATGCCAAGTGCCGCCGTCAGCCCCGACCAGCGCCCGCGCGCCATGGTCTGCGCGGCGGCATAGAGCATCGCCGGTCCTGGAATATAGGCAAAGATCGCCGTGGTGGCGAAAAACGCAATGAGCAGTTCGGTCGACGGCATTTTTTGTCCCCTAGCTTGCGGGCCTCGAATAAAGCGGGCCGCTTCGCGGTCTCACTGTGGCGTCGTGGTGCTTCATCGACAGTACGCTTGGCCTCCCTTATAAGGACCGGAATCGCAAGCAACCAGAGGCCTTCATGATCATCGTCACGGGCGGGGCCGGCATGATCGGCTCCAACATCGTCGCCGCACTCAATGCCGAAGGCCATGATGACATCCTCGTCGTCGACGACCTCACCGACGGCCACAAGATCGCCAACCTGGCCGATTTGCAGATAGCCGACTATCTCGACAAGGACGAATTCTTGGCCACCTTGGAAGCCGGCGACCTAGGCCGCGTCGAGGCCGTCTTCCACCAGGGCGCCTGCTCGACCACCACGGAATGGAACGGCAAGTTCATGATGGACGTGAACTACGCCTTCTCAAAGCGCTTGCTGCATGGCTGTCTTTCGCTGCGCATACCGTTCCTCTATGCCTCCTCGGCTTCCGTCTACGGCGGCGGTTCGGAGTTTCGCGAGGATCCCGCACTTGAGCGGCCGCTCAACGTCTACGCCTATTCGAAGAAACTATTCGACGACTATGTCAGGCGCACCGTGTTCGACACCGATCATTCGCAGGTCGCGGGCCTGCGCTACTTCAACGTCTATGGCCCGCGCGAGGCGCACAAGGGCGCCATGGCCTCGGTCGCCTTCCATCTGTTCAATCAGGTCGGGCGCGGCGAAAACCCAAAGCTGTTCGGCGCCCATGACGGCTTCGGCCCCGGCGAACAAAGCCGCGACTTCATTCACGTCGGCGATGTCGCCGACGTCAATCTGTGGCTGTGGAAGCGCGGCTCGAGCGGCATCTTCAACTGCGGCACCGGCCGCGCCCAGCCGTTCCGCGCCATTGCCGAGACCGTGATCGATACGCTGGGCCAGGGCGAGATCGAGTTCATCGAATTCCCCGATCACCTCAAGGGCAGCTACCAGAGTTTTACCCAAGCTGATATGTCCCGCTTGCGCGCAGCCGGCTATAATGGGCAATTCCGCAGCGTGGAAACCGGCGTCAGAGACTATGTCGAATGGCTGAAAGCCCAACGATCCTCGTGATCGGCCCACGCTGGGTGGGCGATATGGTCATGGCGCAGTGCCTGTTTTCAGCGCTGAAGGACGTCCATCCCAACGCCGCCATCGACGTGCTGGCCCCGGCCTGGGCGGCCCCGCTGGTCAAGCGCATGCCCGAGATTCGCCAGCAGATCGATTTCCCGCTGCAACCGGGCGCGCTCGAATTCACCATTCGCCGCCGCTTCGGCCGCCTGCTGCGCGGCCGCTACGACATGGCCTACGTCCTGCCGGGCAGCTGGAAATCGGCGCTGATCCCGTTCTTTGCCCGCATCCCCCGCCGCTTCGGCAATCTCCGGGAAATGCGCTACGGCCTGCTGACCGACATCGTGCCGCTGCCCGATGCCGTCAAACGGCGCACCGCGCAGGCCTATTTTGGCCTCGCCCAAGGCGGACATTTCCGGCCGCCGCGGCTCACCGTCGACGCCGGCAATCAGAAAGATCTGCTCGCTCGCTTCGCAGTGCAGCCGGGAAAATTCGTCGCCATGATGCCCGGCGCCGAATTCGGTCCGGCCAAACGCTGGCCTAGCGAAAGCTATGCCGGCCTCGCCGGAGAGATGATGGCGAAAGGATTCAAGGTCGCGTTGTTCGGCTCGAGGAACGATCGCGACGTCACCGCCGAGATCGCAGCACTCGCGCCCGGTGTCGTCGATCTGGCAGGAAAGACACGGCTGGAGGACGCCATCGACCTGATCGCCGCGGCCAGGCTGGCGGTGTCCAACGACAGCGGGCTGATGCATGTCGCGGCCGCCGTCGGCACGCCGGTCGTTGCCGTCTACGGTTCGACCTCGCCGGAAAACACGCCGCCGTTGGCTGAACAGCGCGAACTGATCTGGTTGCATCTGTCCTGTTCGCCCTGCCACCGGAAGGTCTGTCCGCTCGGCCACCTCAACTGCCTGAAGACGCTGGACGTTGCCCGAGTGGCAGCGGCGGCGGACAGGTTGCTGGAACTCCCGGCCGCCGCATGAAGGTGTTGATCGTCAAGACCTCCTCGATGGGCGACGTCACCCACACCTTCCCCGCCGTCGAAGATGCACGCCGCAAGCGCCCCGATATCGCCTTCGACTGGTGCGTCGAAGAGGCCTTTGCCGGCATCGTCGCGCTGCATCCGGCGATAGCAAAGATCCATACCGTCGCCATCCGGCGCTGGCGCAAGCATCTGTTCAACGCCGGCACATGGCGGGAGGCGACAAGCTTGCGCCGCGCTCTGCAAGCAGGCGAGTACGACCTCGTCATCGATGCGCAGGGGCTGCTGAAATCGGCCCTGGTTGCGAAACAGGCAGCGGCACCAATCGCAGGTTTCGACCGCGCAAGCGCGCGGGAGCCCTCGGCAACGTTGTTTTACCAGCGCAAATACGCCGTGCCGCGCAACCTGCACGCCATCGAACGCACGCGCCGGCTGTTCGGGCTGGCGCTCGGCTACGAGCCCGATCTTTCGGCGCTCGCATCCGGGATTGTGCCGCCTCCCGGCGGCCTGGCCGGCATTGACGGCAAGACGGCCTTCCTGCTGCACGGCACCAGCCGCGAGGACAAGAAATGGCCCGCCGAAGACTGGATCGAAACGGCTCGCCTGCTGGTTGGTAGCGGAATGACGCCGGTCACCACCTGGTCGAACGAGCGTGAGAAGGCGGTGGCCAAGGCGATCTCGAAAGCCGTGCCGTCAACGATCGTGGTGCCGAGATCGCCGCTGGCAGACATTGCCGCGATCCTTGGCCGCTCGACGCTGGTTATCGGCGCCGACACCGGTCTGACCCACCTCGCCAGCGCCTTCGGCCTGCCGACGGTCGCGGTGTTCCTGGCGACCGAGCCGGGTTTGACCGGCCCGCGCGGGCAATATGCCTCAACGTTGCTGGCCGCAGCGGGGGAGCGCCTCATGCCGGCACAGGTGGTGCCGGAAGCAGAAAAGCTATTAGCCCTTAAGCTCCAAGCTTCGGCATAGGACCTTCCAGCAATTCTGAGGTGCTAGATAAATTGCACCTGGACGATCTCATAACCCCTGGCGCCGCCGGGGGCGTTGACCTCGATGGCGTCGCCGACTTCCTTGCCGATCAGCGCGCGCGCGATCGGCGAGGAGATCGAAATACGGCCCGATTTCACATCCGCTTCCTGGTCGCCGACAATCTGGTAGGTCTTCTTTTCCTCGGTGTCCTCGTCGACCAGCACCACCGTGGCGCCGAACTTGACCTTGTCGCCGCTAAGCTTGGTGACGTCGATCACCTCGGCCCGAGCAATATAGTCTTCCAGTTCGTTGACACGGCCCTCATTGAGGCTCTGCGCCTCTTTGGCGGCATGATATTCGGCATTTTCGGACAGGTCGCCATGCGAGCGCGCTTCGGAGATCGCCTCGATGATACGCGGCCGCTCTTGCTGCTGGCGCCAGCGCAGTTCTTCCTTCAATGACGCGAACCCCTCGCCTGTCATCGGGACCTTGTTCATGATGCCTGACCTTTCCTGCCGCCACCCCCGCATTTCGGGGAAAGCCTTGTCGATGGGTATAAAAAGAAAACGGGTCCGGCAGCCTCGGGCTAACGGAACCGTTTCACCGCAATTTTCCCCAATATAGCGATCCTCGCGCGTTTTTCACGCTGAAAAAGCAGGCTTTTTGAAAAATCATGAGCCGATTGTCCAATTGTCGTTACGGCACGTGCAGCGTGTTGCAGTGGCGACAACAAAAAACCGACTGCGATTGCTCGCAGCCGGCCCAGAGAAGCCGTTGGGGTGGGGTCAGCTTCTCATGAAATGGTAGATCTGTTCGGCCAGCATGCCGTATTCGCGGGAACCTTTGCCGGTCCGCTTCTCGATCTCGGCCAGCTGCTCCTGGGCGCCGGCCAGGTCGCCGATCTGCAGATGGGCCTCGCCGAGATATTCGCGCACCAGCGTGTAATCCGGGTTGATGCGCAGCGCTTCCTCGTAATAGCCGAGGCCGACGGTGACACGGCCGGAATGGCGATGCGAATAGCCGAGATAGTTGAGGATGCGCGGATCCTGCTTGTTGGCGGCAAGGCTGAGCACGGCAATCGCCTCATCATAACGCCCGGCCATGGCCAGGTCGTGACCAGCATCGTAGATGTTGTCGTCGTCCAGCATGCCGTACTTCGGCGCGACGCATTTCTGCTTTTTCTTGTCCCAGACCTGCCCCTTCTTGCACTGGGTGGTGGTCTCGGTACCACCGCCACCGCCGCCGGCCGCAAACACCGGAACCGCAAAGAACTGCAGCGCCACAAGCGCCGCAGCCGCCTGGATCAACACTCTTTTATGCATCGAAGCCTCCTTGAGGGATAATGACGATCTTGAGGGAAAATGACGATAATGAAAAGCTAACGCCGGGATGCAGACTTTTCATCCCGGAAACCCGCAGCCGCCGAAACTATTTGTGCGGCCGTGCCTAACCTGAATTCGGTCAAAGGCGGGAGCCAGGGATCAGAACATGACGTGACGCGCGCTGCAAATCCGCTATCATTCGGGAAATGATCAGCGGGGGTGCCCGAGAGTGCAACAGCGCCGTGAGCGGGAATGGGAGCTATCGATCGGCCCGGACACCGTGCGCCTGTTCATTCTCAAGGCAAAGGGACTGAGTGCTGCCGTCAACGAAGACTATGCCGACGGTGCCGAGCATGAGGTCGAGCTCGATGGTGAATCACATGCCAATCACCACCATGACGGTCTGGCGGAGGAAAGCGCGGAAGACCTCACCGAGGAAGAGCTGCGCGAGTTGATCAACGACCTCAACGTTGACGAAGCGGCCGAGTTGATCGCGCTGGCCTGGGTCGGCCGCGGCGACTATGACGCTGCGGAATGGTCCGATGCGGTTGCCGCCGCGCGCGACCGCGCCAACAAGCGCACGGCGAAATACCTGCTCGGCATGCCGCTTTTGGCCGACTGGCTGGAAGAAGGGCTGGAAGCGATTGGCGCGTAACGGCGTGGTTACCGTTCGTGATGGGCCGCAGGCAACCTCCGGGCGCTCGCGCCGTTGAGGACGATGGGGTCGCCTGTACTTTCCCGAACATGCAGGGTTGCACTGGTCATGGTCGTCACGGCTCTGCTGCTGACGCCCCTGCTGACGCAAGCCGACGCCAAACAGCGCAAGAAGCATTACACGCCGCTGTCACAGCGGTTGGAGCAGCTGTTTTCACCGCGGGTCGACTCGCATCCTAAGCCGCGCAGCAAGCACCGCCAGAAGCCCAGTCCAAAGCGGCACATCACGCCAAAGCAGGTGGAACAAAAGACCCCGGATAAAAAGCCCTCGCCCGCCGATGTTCCGGTGCAGCCCTCGCGCGTTGTCCCGCTGCCCGAGGCGCGTCCTTCAGAGGCGCCGAAGACCGGCGCGGCACCGATCGAAAAGCAAAAGGCCGAAGGTCCGAACACCCTTGGCGCGTCCGATCGATTCAACGAAGAAAAGTCCCGTTTTAAAAAGCAGGCGCGGCCCGGACCGTCAGCCCCGAAGCCGTCGACCGATAGGCAAAGCGAGCCCGAGCCGCCGGCCGCGGTGCCGATTCCGACACAAAAGCCAGACACTTCGGAACCTGAAGCTCAGCCGCCGGCCGTTGCCCCGCAACCACCTGAAAAACCCGATGCCGGCGACAAGAAGATGCTGCCCGATGCGCGCTCGGCCGATTTGCCCGATGCAAAAATGCCGGCGGCGGAAGTCGCCTGTCGCGAGCGGCTGACGGCCCTTGGTGTCGAATTCGAGGAGCATAAGGCGGAAAGCAATCCCGACATCGGCTGCTCGATCCCCTATCCCCTGGTGCTGAAGTCGCTCGGAAAATCCATCGCCATCGGACCCACGACCGAACTCAACTGCCCGATGGCCGAGGCGGCAGCCCGCTTTGCCGCCGAAATCATACAGCCGGCGGCGAAAGCCGAGTTCGGAGCCGACCTGAAATCGATCAACCAGGCATCGGCCTTTGTTTGCCGGCCGCGCAACGGCACGCGCCATCTGTCGGAACATGCCTTCGGCAACGCGCTCGATATTGCCAGCTTCACGTTGTCGGATGGCAGAAAGATCGAAGTCGGTCCAACGCCGCCCGAGAAGGACGGCAAATTCCTCAATGCGGTGCGCAAGGCCGCCTGCGGACCGTTCAAGACCGTGCTTGGACCGGGCGCGGACCCGGACCATTCCCTGCATTTCCATCTCGATCTCGAACCGCGCCGGAATGGTGGCACTTTCTGCCAGTAATGGCCCTCCAGTGATCGTCATGCCGGTGATGGTATGGCTGCCGCATTTCGGCCGCAGGCATGAACGGGAACGCTGAGTTTTCCTTTACCCTTGATCGTTAAAATCCCACCGATCAAGGACAGGATCCCGCCCATGGCCGCAATATTTCGCGCCGCGAAGGCAAAAAGCGCAGCGATACTGGCCACCGGTCTTGCGCTGGCCGCCGTTTCGGCTTGCAACACTGGCAGCGTGCTGTCGCTGCAGCCGGCCGTCGATGTCGGCTCGCAGACCGCGGCCGTGCCGCAATATGAAGGCATGCAGAAGCTCGTCCCGTCCAATCCCTATATGACTGCCGCCTATCCGCACATGGACGAGCCGATGTCGGAGTCGGAGCCGCAGCAGATGCCGGCCAGCGAAACCGATTGCCGTGGCGAACTGAAGCGCCTTCGCGTCGTCTACACCGATGTGCAGCCGATCCATGAGGGACAGTGCGGCATAGACTGGCCGGTCAAGGTCTCCGCCATCGGCGGCATCCAGATGAAGCCCGCCGCGACATTGACCTGCGACATGGCCGCAAGTTTCGCCGCCTGGACCAGCAACGAACTGGTTCCCTCCGCCCGCTGGCGCTATTTCTCGGGCGTCAAGACCATCCACCAGGGCTCAAGCTATTCCTGCCGCAACATCGCCGGCGAAGGTGTCCTGTCCGAGCACGGCAAGGGCAACGCCCTCGACGTCATGAGCATCGAGCTCAACAACGGCGACGACATCGACGTGCGCAAGCCCGGCCTGTTTGCCTTCCGCACCCGCGGCTTCCTCAACAATGTGCGTGCCGACGGCTGCCAGTATTTCACCACCGTGCTCGGTCCCGGCTACAATTACGATCACCGCAACCATTTCCATTTCGACATCAAGAACCGCAAAAGCGGCTACCGCGCCTGCCGCTAAGGCGTTTCACCGTTCAGAAATCAGTCGGGATTGGCGTTCCTGGTGGAAGCGATGATTTGCTGGGCCACCAGATCCTGGATGCGCCAAAGGTTCCTGTCGCGGATACCGCTCTCTTCCAACTTGCTGACGGTTCGGAACAGGTATTGAGCCGACGAGCCCCAATGCCCGGCAGCCCGCGCCAGCGTGTCGGCAACCTGCTCCAATGGCAGCCGGCCGGCATAGGCCCTGCCGTCTGGCGCGGCGACGAAAGCCAAGGCCCGCAACGGCCCATCCTTGGTCTTGACCTTGATCCAGCATGGCACGTTAGTCGGCGGATTGGCATCGATCTCGCGGCGCATCAACTGTCCAAGTTGCCCGACATGGTCTTCCGCGGGCAGCCGATAGACGATGCCGTTGCAGCTGCCGCCTCGATCGAGCGCCAGCATCAGCGCCGGCAAATCACGGGTTCCGCGCCAACGGGTCAGCGTCAGGCAGAACGAGCGGTGCCATCCTGGCGCCGTGGCCGGGCGCTGCTCGACATGGGCAAATTCGGGGTTCCAGATCAGCGACCCGTAGGCAAAGACCCATAGCGCTTCAGGCCGATGCTCCGACAGAAGTTGCTCGACAAGACTATCGAACTCCGCGTCTGTATGCTCGGTTGTTCCGGGCTCGGGACCCGGATCCGGTTCGACACGCTCGACCCTTGCGACAAGGTCCGCGGTCAATGCCATCGAGCTGCGACCCACCGGCTTCTTATCCATTCCTGCTCACCCCCCGCAAAAACGATGGCCGACGATAGAACGGCTGCTCGCCGCTGGCCATTGATTTCCAGGGTCCGTCAGGCACAGATACCGCACGGATCGAGCCGCTTTCATGAGCCGACGAAGCCTGCAACGACGCGCATTGACCTGGCTCGCCGCTCTTCTGGCGGTCTGGCTGGCCCTCGCCTATGTCGCTGCGCCGGAATTCTGGACGGTTCGCGACCGCGGCTTTCGTACGCAGACTTTCGAGATGGTGACACACACGCCGCAAGGCATTCCGGGCGACCCGATCAATATCGGCCTTGTCGGTACCGAAAAAGAGATGGTCCATGCCTTCGCCATGACCGGATGGGATACGGCCGATGGCGTGACGCTAAAGACCGCGATCGAAATCGGTGAGAGCGTGCTGTTCGACCATCCCTATCCTGACGCCCCGGTCAGCCGGCTGCTGTTCGAAGGCCGCGCCCAGGATCTCGCCTTCGAAAAGCCGGTCGGCGGGAGCGCCGACCGGCGCCATCATGTCCGCTTCTGGCGCAGCGATGCGACCGGCGACGACGGCCGAACGCTCTGGATGGGCTCGGCCAGCTTCGACCGCGGCGTTGGTCTCAGCCGCGATACCGGCGCCATCACCCACCATATCGCCCCTGACATCGACGCCGAGCGCGATCTCGTGATCCACGACCTGTCGGCGGCCGGCATGGTGACCTCGGCGAGCGACATCCCGGGCATCGGCGCCACCAGGACCGGACGCAACGGCGGCGGCGATCCCTATTTCACCGACGGCAAGGCTGTTGTCGGGGTGCTCAGGCAATTCCCCTGAACCACTGTCATTTTCCAAAAATCATCGCGGACTATTTTCCTGCGGCCCGCCGCAATGCTATTGAGCCCTGATGCTATACGTCGAAATCGCCACCGTGGTCGTCCTCATCTGTGTGAACGGCCTTCTGTCGATGTCCGAGCTCGCCATCGTGTCGTCGCGCCCGGCGCGGCTCAAGGCGATGATCGACCGCGGCGTCAATGGCGCCGGGCGTGCGCTGACGCTCGGCTCCAATCCCGGCAAATTCCTGTCGTCGGTGCAGATCGGCATCACTCTGGTCGGCGTGCTGTCGGGCGCCTTCTCCGGCGCCACGCTGGGCGACAGGCTTTCGGTGTACCTGGCCTCGACCGGCATGCGCGAAAACATCGCCGACCCGCTCGGCGTCGGGATCGTCGTCGCCATCATCACCTATTTCTCGCTGATCGTCGGCGAGCTGGTGCCCAAGCAGATCGCGCTGCGCGATCCCGAGCGCGTTGCCGCCCGCGCGGCGCCTGCAATGACCATCCTAGCCACCGTCTCCGCGCCGCTGGTGTTCCTGCTCGACATTTCCGGCCGCGCCATATTGTGGCTGCTTGGCCAGCGCGGCGAGAGCGAGGAGAAGGTCACCGACGAAGAGATCAAGATGCTGGTCGCCGAGGCCGAGCATCACGGCACCATCGAATCCGACGAGCGGCGCATGATCGCCGGCGTCATGCGGCTCGGCGATCGCGCCGTGCGCGCCGTGATGACGCCGCGCACCGAGGTCGACTGGATCAATTTGCAGTCCGATGAGGGCGCCATCCGCAAGCTCTTGATGGAGACCCAGCATTCGCGCCTCCCGGCCGGCGATGGCGGGGTCGACGTCATGGTTGGCGTTGTTCAGACGCGCGACGTGCTGGCCGCCCTGCTCGCCGGCCGCGCACTCGATCCGCGCAAGCATGTGCGCGCCGCCCCCATCGTCTACGACCAGGCCGACGCGCTGGATGTGCTGCAGAAGCTGAAGGAATCCGACGTGCCGATGGCGCTGGTGCATGACGAATACGGCCATTTCGAAGGGATCGTCACACCTGCCGACATTCTCGAGGCCATCACCGGCGTCTTCCGGGCCGATACCGACGCCGGCGACGAGGAAAACGCCGTCAAGCGCGAGGACGGCTCATGGCTGCTCGCGGGATACATGCAAGCCGACGAGATGGCTGACGTTCTCGGTATCGACCTGCCGGAAAATCGGGATTACGAGACCGTCGCCGGTTATGTGCTGTCGCACATGCACCATCTGCCGGCGACCGGCGAATGCGTCGACGCGCAAGGCTGGCGTTTCGAGGTCGTCGACCTCGACGGCCGCCGCATCGACAAGCTGATCGCCACCCGGCTGCCCAGCGGCCATCGCGAAGTGGTGCGTTGACGCTCTGCCGTCAAAGCGAATAGCGCGCTCAGACCGCGGCTTCGATCGGTTCGGCAAGCTTCGGATTGGAGCGCGAGGCGATCAGGCAACTGGCCACGATCAGGGCCGCTCCAGCCAGCGTGGTCCAGGTCGCCGCCTCGTCGAAGAACAGCCAGCCAAACACGATCGCCCAGATGAAGGCAGAATACTCCGTCGGGATCAGATATTGCGCTTCGGCCCGCGCGTAGGACCAGCTCATCAGGAACTGGCCGGAGAGCGACAGCGCCGTCACCCCGGCCAGCGGAAGCCAGAGATTGCCCGGCAGGGCAACCGCGAGCCAGGGAGCGGCGGGGAGAAGGACGGCGGCAACGCACAGGTTCTGGAACAGCATGATCTCGACTGGCTTGGCCACCAGCGCCTGCCGCCGCGAGAGGATCAGATTGTAGGCGTAGAACACCGTCGATGCGAGCACCGCCACCGTGCCAAGCAGGGCATCCCCGGTATAATTCCCTTGCCCGAACTGTCCGGCCATGATGATGACGACGCCGGCGATGCCCGCCAGCGACGCCCAGATCGCCTGGCGCTGTATGCGTTCGCCCAAAAGCAGCGCCGCCAGCAGGAGAGCGAACAGCGGCGCGACGAAACTAAGCCCGATCCCATCCGCCAGCGGCAATCTGGCAAGGCCCCAGAAGAACGACAGCAGAACGATGCCCACGACCACGGCGCGCAGCGCGTGTAGCCGCAGCACGGAAGGCGTGGGAAGGGAACGCGGCCCCGCCGCCCAGGCCGTGCCCGCGACCACGCTCGCAAGCATGCTTCGCCACAGCACCGTGTTGTAGACACCGACGGCGATCACCAGGATTTTCATCGCCGCATCCATGGCGGACAGAAGGAAGATCGCAAGTGCACAGACCAGCACCGGGGTCATGGGGGAAACGACGCCTGACGGGCTGGGTAACTTCACGGGGCATGCTCATGTGATGGATCGCAGCCGGATATATCAGGGGAGGACGGCCAGGCCAGATGGCAGGGCCGTGCATATGGCGGTCCAACCGATCTTCGCAGCCCCTCGATTTGAATTCGGTGCGTCGGCAGCGCCTTTCGCTATCGGCCCCAGCCTGCCCTCACCCATGATTGATCCGCTGGACGAATGGCAAAAGCAGCCAAAGCCTCTATATCGATTGTCATGGATGCATCGAACGAACACGCGCTAAACGACGAGCTTCTCCAAGATATCCAGCGCCTGTCCTTCGAGTATTTTCTCAACGAGGCCAACCCTGCCAACGGCCTAGTCGCCGACCGCAACACGCAGGCGTCGCCTGCCAGCATAGCCGCCGTCGGGCTCGCTTTGTCGTCCTATCCCGTCGGTGTCGAGCGCGGTTTCATGACGCGCGATGCCGCAATCGAGCGGACGCTCGCCACGCTTCGCTTCTTCTGGAACGCCCCGCACGGGCCGGAGCCCGATGCCACCGGCTACAAAGGTTTCTACTATCATTTCCTCGACATGAAGACCGGCCGCCGCGTCTGGAATTGCGAACTGTCCACGATCGATACCGCCCTTTTGCTTGCCGGTGTTCTGGCCGCCGGCGCTTATTTCGACGAGGACGATGAGCTCGAACTGGAAATCCGCCAGCTTGCCGATGCGCTCTACCGCCGTGCCGACTGGCGCTGGGCGCAGAACGGCGGCGCCACCGTCACCCATGGCTGGCGGCCTGGAAAAGGCTTTCTCCGCTACCGCTGGGAAGGATTTGACGAGGCGCTGATCCTGTACGTCCTGGGTCTCGGTTCGCCGACCCACTCGCTAACTCCCGAGAGCTACGCGGCCTGGCTGTCCACTTACAAATGGAAGACCATCTACGGCCGCGAGGTGGTCTATGCCGGCCCGCTTTTCATCCACCAGTTCTCGCATATCTGGATCGATTTTCGCGACATCCGCGATGCCTTCATGCGCGATCACGACCGGGACTATTTCGAAAACAGCCGCCAGGCGACGTATCTGCAGCGCGATTACGCAATCCGCAATCCGAGGGGGTTCGCGGGCTATGGCGAGAATTGCTGGGGCGTCACCGCCAGCGACGGCCCAGGTCCGATCGCGCGGCGAGCCGATGGACGCCGCTTCTTCGGTTATCTCGCCCGCGGCGCACCGTTTGGCCCCGATGACGGCACGCTGTCGCCATGGGCGGCAATCGCCTCCTTGCCTTTTGCGCCGGAAATCGTGCTGCCGGCGCTGCGCCATTTCCACGAGATGGACCTGCGCGACGGCAACCCTTACGGCTTCACCGCGAGCTTCAACCCGACGATCGCTGCCGACGACGGCCGCGCCTGCGGTTGGGTATCGCCGGACCATGTCGGCATCAACCAGGGGCCGATCGCCCTGATGATCGAGAACTACCGGTCCGACTTCCTGTGGCGATTGATGCGCCGCGTGCCGGCCATCACCACAGGACTGCGCCGGGCCGGGTTTTCCGGCGGTTGGCTGTGACAGGCGGCGATCCTTCGCGCGGGATCGTCAAGGCATCAGCGCGACCTTGCCGGTCCGACTCCACCATCCGGCCAAGGGAGCCGAGAGCGCCTCTTCACGTGAATGAAAAAGGGCGGCGCAAACGCCGCCCTTTGGAAAAATCATCGGTCCTTGGGAGGATAAGGCTCAGGCCGCCTGGGCTTCGCCGGCAATCGCGTCGGCCTGACGCGCTGCCTTGAGCACGCGGGCCCACCAGGCAACGTCGTTGACCAGCGCCGTGGCAGCCTGGTTCAGATGCTCGATCTCCTCGAGCTTCTTCTCGCCCTGGCGCACCGCCAGGAAATCGCTCCAGGCAATGTGAACGGCGGATTTGACCGGCGCCATCTGCAATTCGACCGCGGCAAGACGCAAATGTTCGACAGCGCGCGAGCCGCCGACGCTGCCATAGCCGACGAAACCGGCCGGCTTCTTGTTCCATTCATTGGCGGCGTAATCGATGGCGTTCTTCAGCACGGCCGTCGGGCCATGATTGTATTCGGCGGCGGTGAAGATGAAGCCGTCGAATTCGGCGACCTTCTTTTGCCAGCGCTGGGCAACTTCGTTCTGCGACGGCGCCCAGGCGGACGAGGCGACCTCGTCGAAGAAGGGCAGCGGCCAGTCGCGCAGGTCGACGGTCTCGACGTCGATGTCGGCATGAGATTTCGCGATCTTGGCGATCCACTGGGCGGGCACATCGGCGAAACGCGCGGCGCGTGTCGAACCGACGACGATGGCGATTTTGGGCTTGGACATGGGGCTCTCCATATATGCAAAAAGCTGGTATCGTTTGGATACCGGCGCTATATGAGATACTGACAAATGGCAGCGCAAGGAGGCACCGTTATGTTACTGAGGCACCCGCACAACACCGAAGACTGCCGCGCCGTCTCGGAAATCCTGCAGCGCGTCGGCGACAAATGGACCGTTCTGGTCGTCGGCAAGCTGGGCGGCGGACCGCTGCGTTTCAATGAGTTGCGCGCCGCTGTCGGCGGCATTTCGCAGAAGATGCTGACCACCACCTTGCGCGGTCTTGAGCGCGACGGCTTCGTCACCCGAACCGTGTTCCCGACCATCCCGCCACGCGTCGACTATGAGCTGACGGAGCTCGGCCATGAGCTGCTGGTGCCGGTCGGCGCGCTCGGCGAATGGGCGCGGAAGAACACCTCGCGGGTCCAGGCGGCGCGTGAAAGATTCGATGGCGTGCACGCCTGAAAACCGTTGCCCAGCAATAGTTTACGGATTTTGCCGTCGACGACGCGTACCCGGGTTTAACTGGATCCGCCCTGGCATCGTTGGTCGCGCCATCGCGACATAGCTGCAGCGTTTCGTTCGCCGGCGCATGATCATTTTGAGGCTGACGAGGTCTTCCGCTGACGGGCCCTCAGGCCTTTGACGCAGGGTTGCTGCAACACACTGCGCCGCACGTCTCTACCCTTGCAGACCGCTGGGCAGTCCGCTCGTTGCCAACGGTCCGGTCGTGCGTGCAGGCAACGCTTGGAAGCTCTTTCCTGATCTCGGTATAAGCGGTCGTGCCAAGCAGGCAGATCACCGCGACGAGGGCCGCCACGAGCCAGCCGTTCAGCATGTGTTGACGCATTGTCTTCCCTCCGCCGCCCGCAGAATCGGATGTGAAGGCAACCATTGGATGTCGCGCAGCGCATCGCCCGCGCGGGGGATGTTACATAAGCGCAAGCTTGGCAGAATCGACGATGTCAACTTTCGGTTGGAATCGGCTTCGGCTTGCCGTCGCTATCCAGCGCCACCATGACGAAATCGGCGTGGGTGACCTTCTCCATCAGGTCGGAGAGGTAGCGTTGCGCCCAGGCCTCGACCTTGAGCGTCATGGAGGTGCGGCCGACGCGCTCGACATGGGTGTAGATGCACAGCGTGTCGCCGATCTTCATCGCCTTGGCGAAGGACATTTCCTTGACCGCCGCCGTCACCACGCGGCCCTTGGCCCGCTCGGCCGCACGGATGCCGCAGGCAAGATCCATCTGCGCCATCACCCAGCCGCCAAAGATGTCGCCGGCCGCATTTGCATCGGCCGGCATGGCGAGCGTACGCAAGGTCAGATCGCCGATCGGCCGTCCGTCCGCGTAATGCACCATCCGAGATTCCCCTAAAGCGATAGCCCTTGATCCCGTAGCGTCACGGGCCCAAGAGGTCAACGCGACGGGCGAGGCTCCCGGCGCAATGTCGGTTCCATGGTGGCTTTTCCGACCAGGCGTCTCACGGTCGCTTTTTTCACAAGCCATGCCGGAAGCCGCAGGGGCGCGGCCAAGCCGTCGCGGATAGGCTGCGCTCAGTTTTGCGGAGCCGCCAACACCAATCATGCAGACTTATGACTTCATCATCGTCGGCTCCGGCTCGGCCGGCTCGGTTCTGGCCGACAGGCTGTCGATTTCGGGCCGCTTCTCCGTGCTGGTGCTGGAGGCCGGCGGCAGCGACCGCCGCTTTTATGTCCAGATGCCGCTCGGCTACGGCAAGACCTTCTTCGATCCGGCGGTCAACTGGAACTACAAGCCCGAGCCGGACCCCGGCCTTGCCGGCAATGTCGACCATTGGCCGCGCGGCAAGCTGCTTGGCGGCTCCAGCTCGATCAACGCCATGGTCTGGATCCGTGGCGCGCGCGAGGACTTTGACGACTGGCGCGATGCCGGAAATCCCGGTTGGGGCTATGACGATCTGTTGCCGGGCTTCAAGGCGCTTGAGGACAATGAGGCCGGCGCCGACAGATGGCGCGGCACCGGCGGGCCGCTGCATATCACCGACACGACGAACGCCGTCCATCCGCTGACCAGGCGCTACCTCGCAGCCGGCCAGCAGGCTGGGCTGCCGCTCAACCCTGACTTCAACGGCGCCGCCCAGGAAGGCGTCGGCGTCTACCAGATCTCGACCAGGAATGGCCGCCGCATGTCGGCCGCGCGCGCCTTCCTGCGCCCGGCGATGAAGCGCGCGAATGTGCGCGTCGAAGCCAATGCGCTGGCGACCAGAATCCTGTTCGAGGGCAAGCGAGCCGTCGGCATCGAATATCTGCAGAACGGCGAGACCAAGACGGCGCGGGCCGGCCGCGAGGTGATCCTGTCCGCCGGTTCGATCAACTCGCCGCAGCTGCTGCAACTGTCCGGCGTCGGCCCCTCGTCACTGCTCAAGGGGCTTGGCATCCCGGTCGTCCACGGCAACGAAAATGTCGGCGCGCATCTGCAGGACCATGTCGGCATCAACTATACCTTCAAGGGAAACGTGCCGACGCTCAACCAAATCCTGCGGCCCTGGTGGGGCAAGCTGCTGGTCGGCATGCGGTACATCCTCACCCGCTCCGGCCCGCTGTCGCTGTCGATGAACCATGGCGGCGGCTTCTTCCGAACCGACCTGGCGTTTTCGCGCCCCAACATGCAGCTTTATTTCCAGGCTTTCTCGACCGTCATTCCGAAGAGCGGCGAGCGGCCGATCCTGACGCCGGATCCGTGGCCGGGCTTTTCCATCGGCCTCTCCAACTGCCGCCCGTCCAGCCGCGGCGAGATCATGATCCGCTCCAGCAATCCGCTGGACTATCCCAGGATCGTCGCCAACGCCTATTCCACCAACGCCGATGTCGACGAGATGCTGGCGGCGGTGAAATTCGTGCGCAAGATAGCCTCGATGCCCGCCATGGCCGAGATCATCACTGAGGAGGTTTTGCCGGGCCCATCGATCCAATCGGATGCCGATCTGATCCAGGATTTCAGGAAGCGCTCAGGCACCGTCTATCACCCGGTCTCGACGTGCCGCATGGGGCCGGGCGCCGGGGCCGCCGTCGTCGACCCGCGCCTGAAAGTGCACGGGCTCGCAGGTCTGCGTGTCATCGACGCCTCGATCTTTCCCGCCAACATCACCGGCAACACCAACGCCGCCTCGGTCATGACCGGATGGAAGGGCGCCGAACTGGTTCTGGAGGACCAAAAATGAAGATCACCGACGTCAAGACCTGGGTAGTCGGCAACCCGCCGCCCGGCATCGGCGGCAAGTATTTCATCTTCGTCAAGCTGACCACCGATGGCGGCGTCGTCGGTTACGGCGAGGCCTACAACGCCACCTTCTCGGCTCACATAACAGCGAAGCTGGTCGAGGACATGGCCGAGCGTTACCTGATCGGCCACGATCCGCATGACATCGAGACCTTCTTCCGCCGCGCCTATTCCTCAGGATTTACCCAGCGCCCCGACGTTACCGGCATGGGCTGTTTCTCGGCGCTGGAAATGGCCTGCTGGGACATTGTCGGCAAGGAAGCCGACAAGCCGGTCTACAAACTGCTCGGCGGCCAGGTGCACGAGACGCTGCGCTCCTACACCTATCTCTATCCGCACACCGGCAGCGTCCATTCGGAGGACGCGCCGGACGGCCGGAACGTCTACAATGACCCCGAATTGGCGGCCGCCTGCGCGCTCGAATATGTCGAGCAGGGGTTCAACGCCGTCAAGCTCGACCCGGCAGGCCCCTACACCGCCTTCGACGGCCACCAGCCGCGCCTGATCGACATCGATGTCTCCACCCGCATGGTCAAGGCGATCCGCGAAGCCGTCGGCACCCGCGCCGATATTCTGTTCGGCACGCATGGCCAGTTCACCGCATCGGGTGCGCTGCGCATGGCACGCGCCATCGAGCCCTACGATCCCTTGTGGTTCGAAGAGCCGGTGCCGCCCGACATGCCCGAAGTGATGGCTCAGGTGGCGCGAGGCACGTCGATCCCGATCGCCACCGGCGAGCGGTTGACGACCAAGTTCGAATTCGCCCGAATCATCGAGAACCGCGCCGCCACCATCCTGCAACCGGACCTTGGCCGTTCCGGCGGCATTCTCGAAACCAAGAAGATCGCCGCCATGGCCGAGGCATACCACATCCAGATCGCGCCGCACTGCTATTGTGGGCCGATCGTTGGGGCCGCCAACATCCAGCTGGCGGTGACGCTGCCCAATTTCCTCATCCTGGAATCGCTGAAGCAGTGGGACGGCTTCCACGCGACACTGCTCAAGAAGAAGATCGAATGGCAGGACGGCAATGTCATTCCATCGAAGGAGCCGGGCCTCGGCGTCGAGCTGGACGAAGCGGTCTGCGACGCGCATCCCTACACCGGCAAGGACCTGCATTTGCAGATGATGCAAACGCCGCTGATGCCGTGAGCGAACGCTACGCCTTCATCGGCCTTGGCCATCTCGGCGGCAACCTTGCCGCCAGCCTGTTGCGCAACGGTTTTGTCGTCATCGTCTTCGACCGCGACCCCGCCGCCGTCGAGCGCCTCGTGGCGCTCGGCGCCACGGCCGCGACCAGCCCGGCCGAAGCGGCGGCACAGGCCGGCAATGCCATTACTTGCCTGCCCTCGCCCAAGGTCAGCGAAGCGGTGCTGGCTAATGCCGGCGGCCTGCTCGAGGGTCTGCCCAGGGGCGGCTCCTGGATCGAGATGTCGACCAACGGCCGCGACGAGATCCTGCGCCTCGCCGCCCTCGCCGCGGCCAAAGGCATCGAGACGCTGGAGTGCCCGGTCACCGGCGGCGTGCATCTGGCCGCGGTCGGAAAGATCACCGCGCTTGTCGGCGGCGATGCTGCGCTTTACGAGCGCCATCGTCCGGCCATCGAAGCGATGTGCGCAAAGTCGTTCCTGATGGGTCCGGTCGGCTCCGCGGCGGTGATCAAGGTGATCACCAACATGCTGGCCTTCATCCATCTCGTCGCCGCCGGCGAGGCGCTGATGTTGGCCAAGCAAGGCGGCCTCGACCTCGCGCAATCCTACCACGCCATCGTCGCCTCCTCCGGCAACAGCTTCGTCCATGAGACCGAAAGCCAGCTCATCCTCAACGGCTCCTACGACATTGGCTTCACCATGGACCTGGCACTGAAGGACCTCGGCTTTGCGCTTGCGATGGGCAGAGAGTTCAGACTGCCACTCCAACTGGCGCCGCTTGTGAGTGAGATTTTCCTGATGGGCAAACAGGAATATGGCGGCGGCGCCTGGTCGACCCAGATCGTCAAACTGCTCGAGGATGCCGTCGACATGGATCTGCGCGCGCCCGGTTTCCCAGCCAAGCTGGAAAGCTAAGCCGGGTAAATATGTCCTGCGATTTCAGGCCTTTGGCCGGTTCGCCGGAATCGCCGCTCAAACCACCTGAATCAATCCCTCAACGCCTTGATTCAATATCTCAGCGTCAGCGCTCCGGGCAGGATCTCAAACGTCGCGGGTATACGCCCCGGCGACTCGCCATCTATGTCGACCAGCGCGCCGTTCTTCTCGACATCGCCGATAGGTTCGACCACCACTTTCCGGCCACGCAATATGGTGATGGCCGGATGGTTGCGGTGCCGGCCGCCATAGAGCAGCCGAATATCCCAGATCAGCTTCAGCTTGCCGGCCGCGCGCAGGATGACGATGTCGAACTGGCCGTCGGCGAGTTCGGCGTCCGGGGCGATCATCATGCCGCCGCCGAAGAACTTTCCGTTGGCGACCGCCACCAGCGCCATGCGCGCCTCGACCGGGGTGCCATCGTCGACGGTGATCCTGACGTCCTGGAAGCGGTAGCGGATGAACTCGACCACGGTGCGCCAGAAAAACAGCGCCTTGGCCGACATCCTGCCCTTGCGCTTGTCGGCATTGACCGCACGGTCCGTGGCGCCGGATAGGCCGAGGCTGGCGATATTGATGAAGTGCCGGCTGGCCAGCGCGCCATGGTCGTCGATGTAGCAGATGCGCCCTGCATCGACCTTGCGCGCCTTGGCTTCGGCGATCCGCTTCAGCACCGCATCCACCTCTTTCGGCAGCCCGAGCCCGCGCGCGAAATCGATGCCGGTGCCGCAAGGCAGCAAGGCAAGTTCGGTTGTCCGGCCGCTCTCATCGAAAGCCTGCAGCAATCCGTCGGCCACTTCGCTGGCGGTGCCGTCGCCGCCGGCCGCGATCACCAGCTCGAAGCCGCTTGCCGCGAGGTCGAGCGCCAGCCTTTCGGCGTCGCCCTCGGCCTGCGTCTCGCGCAGCTCGAATTCGCCGAAATGCTTTTTCAGCGAAGCAGCCACCTCCGGCCAATGCCGTTTCAGCCGGCCGCCGCCGGCAATCGGATTGAGCACCACCCCGACTTTCAATGCGCACCCTCCCCGCACCGAGCCGATAGGCTCGATGCTTTGCCTGCATTGAAGCCCGCGCCAGCCGGCGGAGCAAGGGGCACAGCCGATCAGGCGCCAAAAAGCGGGCGGGCTGTCTAATGCAGCTGGAGTCGAAATTCCGAGCTTTGTGGCAAACCGTCCCCGATAATCCCGTTATCCACAGGCTCACGCCCATTCCCCAAAACCCTTACCCGGCGTAAGTTTAACTCATCTCAGGCGGCTACCGATCGCCACGCCGAAAGGCAAAGCGAAAAGGCGGATTTCCTGAGGCCCGTACGGCCCGAAGCGAGAGCAGGCTTGCTTGTTCGAGGGACGGATGCCGAGACCTACGGGGCCGCGGAAAGCGTGCGAACGCCAACGGCGGACCGATGCTGCCATGAAGGACGGCGAAAACCTTCGATGGCGCGCCGAACGAAGCTCGCAAGGGTGGAGAACGGCGTGGTCTGGAACGGGCACTGCCCTCGGGCGGTGACTGGCAGGACCGTCAAAATCAAGGCCGGCATGGCGCGACGACTTTACGGAAGTTGCTGCCGCGACCGTGTCCTGATCTGACAGGGAGGCGCTGGGAGAAATCCCGGCGCCGACTGTCTTTTGGGCCAAGGGTCCGGTCGGCGAAGCGACGCGTAAGAAGCCGATACTTTGCTGGAACGCGATTTCGGCGCTGACGGCACCACTTCATCACCAGGCGCGGTCAGCAATTCACCGACATGATCCCGCGCCTGATCGACAGAGGCGTGTCCTTCGTCGAGATCGGTGGCAATGACGCGATCATCCTCACCGTGTTTCGGCGGCGGACTTCGCTCCGCCCAAAGGCTCCCGCACGCCGTTCAGCCAACCGGTTCCGATCGATCCGGCCACCCGTCGCACCGGCTGATCGTCGCCGTGCGCAAGCTGCACATCGTGCTGCCGGCGCTGTTCGAAGCAGGCGCCAGGCTGGAACACCTCTCCGACTGAAGACGCGCCCTGCACGCGGCCTGCCCGGCGGGCCGAGCTACTTCTTCGGGCCGATGCCCGGGATCAAATTGAGGCCAGCGTTTATATATTCCGGCCGTATGGCGCCGCTGATGAGCGTGAAGGTGGCGAGCATGATGCTGGCCAGCGCACCGTCATGCCATGGCCTGAGGGCCAGCGCGTTGACGGCATAGGCCCAGAATGGGAAGGCGAGCATCGACATGACGATGTTGGCTCCCGGATCCTCCGCATTGTCGGCTGAATCGCTGACCGATTTCAGATACACCGGCGTCATCGCCAGCGCGACGATCAACATGATCCATGAAATGGTCCAGACGCTGATACCGGCCATTTCAATCTTATAGATGGCTGCCTGCACCTTACCCGGAATGTCCCCCGGATCGCCTTTGGTCTCTTCCGCCACCGCATCGGTCAACGCCTTGGCAACCGGCTGCTCAGTGGCATTGACCAGGATGGAGTTGACGAAGATGAAAAATGCCACGACTTCGGCAGGCACGTACTTCGCAACCCGGTCGAGATAGCCGTCGCCGCCTTTCGATCCTTGATCTTCTTGCTTGTCATCGTCGACGCCGAGCGGAGCATCGCCTGGAATGCCCTCGAGCGTTGAATCCCTTTTCGGCACAGGCTCGGCGGACCGGACAATTCTTCCCATGACAAACCCCTCCTATATTGTTGTATCGCCCCGTGAGTATCGTAGTAGAAAACCGGGCCAAGAAACAGTTGTCGCGGCCATAGCCGACAAGATTTATTCAGGCTTCTTCCTGCAAATGCATCACGCTCCCGCCCTATCTGCTACCGGGTGTCTCGAAATCCACCTATAGTGAGCCGTACCCGAAAAACGCATCCCCCGGCTCATCGCGTGATCGCGGCCAAAATCCCGCCTTGTTCGCGCGCGATGGAAGGACTGGCTGCCGGGGGGCAATCCGAAGGACAAGACCGTGATCAAGACCGCCCTTGTCGCCATGACCATTGTCGGCTGCGACTGCGACGCCAAGCTTTGCGAATATATCGGCGAGACGCCGGCGAAGTGGGCGACTATCGCCGACTGCGAAGCGGCGATGAAAAGCCAGATGCTGCACCAGAAGAACTTCGACTATCCGCTGGTCTCTGGCATCTGCCGCAGCAAGGGGTCGGCGTCTTCTTCGCAACTGGCGGCGGCCGCATCCCGCCCGGAACTGAAGCCGGCCAGCCGGAATGTCCAAACCCCGTTGCCGCCGGAACTGAGCCATCGGCCGAGCGTTCCCGTCGGCTCCCCGACGACGGCCATGGAGGCAGCAGCGGTACGGCCCGTCGCCTACGAGCAAGTGGTCGATGGCGGAACAGGCGTGCTCTACCGCACCAGGAACGGCTACGCCGTGGTCAAGACAGATCTCGGCCGCGTCGCGTCGGCAACGGTCGGCATTGCCAAGCGGTCCGCGAACTGGCTGGCGGGGCTGGTGCCGAGCGGGTTGTGAGCGGCCTGCCGTTCGGACCATACCACGCTGTCGCACTGCCGTTGAAAACTCCAGATAGATGCATGATGGTGTCAGGCATCGACACGCAGGAGCGCCATTTCATGAAGCATGCAGTTCGAACCGTGCTGTCCCTGGTGCTGGCCTTGGCGCCGATTCCGGCCGGTGCGCAGGATTCCGGCCAGGGCGGCGACAAGGTTGTAGGCGTCGCCAGGGACGATCCGGACATGGCGGCGGCCATTGCGCAGGCGCGCGCCAGCCTCGATGAATTCCTGTCCTTGTCGGATGCGCCGCCAGCCGGGACAACCAGCTACAAATTGAAAGTCGAGGTCAGGGACGGAGACGCCTCGGAGCATTTCTGGATCATCCCCTTCCACAAGACCGCGACCGGCTTTGCAGGAACATTGGCCAATGAGCCGCAAGCGGTGCACAATGTCGTGGCCGGCCAGGAACTCGAATTCAACCGGGACGATATTTCCGACTGGGGCTACACCAGAAACGGTCGCCAGGTAGGCAGCTTCACCGTCTGCGTGATGTTCAAGACGATGGCGCAAGAAGACGTCGAATATTACCGCCAGAACTACGGCTTCGACTGCTGAGGCGCGGCAGCCTGGCTAATGCATGCGCCCAAACAGGACCGCCGTTTTGGGGCAACGATATGCATGAAAACAAGACCTGAAGCGCGTCGCATGAATTCGTTTCGACGCGCGGCGCTTTAGGCCTCGCCATCCGTCGCGCCGATCTTGCGCACCAGCGCCGCGGTCGCCAAGATCGCGCCCATATCGGCGATCATCGGCGCGATGTGCTTGGTGTAATCGAGCGGCACGGAAATGGCGGGCAGTTCGAAGAAATTCTTCGGCTGCGGCAAGAGCAGGAAACCATCGCTGCCATTAAGTGCCACCCGCGCCGGATCATCGCGCCATGTCTCGTGCAGCCATTTCAGCGCCTGCGCCAGCCGGCCGCTCACCAGCGGCTGCGCGGCGGCGACATTGTCGGTGCGAAATTCGTAGTCGCCGTCGAGCAGCGGATCGCCGCTGGACAGTTCCTCCATCTTGCCGGCGAAGATGCCGCGGAAGAAACCGACCACCGCGTTGCTGCGGCGCGTCGCGACCAATATGCCGGGGAACGGCGCAATGGTCTCGAAGGCGACGACGACGCCCTTGAAGACCGTCGACGAGCCTTTGCCCGACCCTTGGCGCAACTCCGCCTCGTAGAGCTCGAACGGAAAATCCTCGTAGCGGCCTGATACGATGTCGTCGAAGCTCTGCCGGTTGAAGGCGCCGACCACGGCGCGCGGCAGCCGGTCGAAGGAATTCGGCGTCACGCTGTGCTGATAGCGCACATCCCTGATGAAGCCGAAGATGATCGGCAGCAGCGTGTCACGGAACGATTGCTGCAGCCGCGTCGCCGGCCTGATCGCCAGGAAGTACAGCAGCAGCGCCGCGAAGAAACCGCCGACATAGAGGAACACATGCGGCGTCGAGAACCATTGCTCGTTCAAGTCGGCGACCTTGTTGAACAGCCAGGCCACCAGCACGACAAAAACCAGCAGCAGCCCCAGAAACACCGGCACCCGCCAGCGCACCTGGCGGTAGGCCGAAGCCCGTCCAGCCTCATAGATCTCGATATTCTTCCTGATGCCGGCGACCACCGCTTCATCAGGCATGAACTCAGCTGCTTCCATCGCCCCCTCGCAAAGTCCGTTTATGCCTATAATAGCGGGAAAGTGGTCAGTCGCCAAAGATCGCCTTCAGCCTGGCTTCGACCTTGCCCTTCATCCGGCCAGTCAGCGCCTCGACCGGAACCAGCCGCTCATGCCCGCCTGCGCGCAACCGCATGAAGGCATGCATCCGGTAGCCGCCGATCGCGCCGCGCTTGCCGAGATCTGCGCTGACATCGACGACGAAAATGCCGGCGATGCGGCCGGGCCAGGGCTGCCGCGCCAGCGCCGTGCCGAGGAAGTCGCCAAGCCCGTAAGCCACGAGCGTCTTGCCGACCCATTGCACCGGCTGCACGACATGGGCGTGGTGCCCGGCAATCAGCCCCACGCCGTGACCGGCCAGCAACCTCGCCAGCGTTTGCGTTTGCGGCTGCGGAAAATGCCGGAACTCCCAGTCCCAGTGCGGCACCGCACAGGTGAGGTCGATGTTCTTGTCGGCCGCGCCTCTCGGCCATGCCGCCGGATCGCTTTGCATCGACACACGCTCATTGAAAACTGCGGCGTCGGCATTGCGCCACAGTGTGAAGGCGGCAAAGCCGATCGTCAGCGGCCCGGCCTTGACCTGCTCGACCGGTCCTTTTTTCGCGGTGCCGATGGTGCGGATGCCAAGCCGCTTCAGCGCCGCAGCCGTCTCGTCGAAACCGGCGACGCCCTGGTCGAGCACATGGTTGTTGGCCAGCGACAGCACGAGCCTTTCGCGCGCGATGCCTACGGCGGCAAGCGCCGCGGCAAGAAACCGCTCGCTCATCGCATGGTGAGTGCCAAGCCGCGTGCCAAACGCCACGCTCGGCCGCTCGACGACCGGACTTTCGCAATTGCCGATCACCAGATCGGCGGAGCCCAAGAGCTTTGCGATCTCCGGATCGCACTCCGGCGCACTACGGTTGGCCACCGCCGAAATATCGCCGACAAAGGCCAGCCGCACCTTCCGCCCCGGCGGCGGATCGATGATCGTCGTCGCCGCCCTCGGTGCAAAATCCCTGACATCGCCGCCGAGAGACGGTTTCAGGAAGCGCGGCAGCCATGACAGTTTGTAGGAAAGCGGATAATTCGACACGCGACGCCCAATCGTTTGCCCAATCGGTTAGCTTGTGTAGACGGTCTGCTCGGGAAGTGTCGACCGTCAGTCCTTGAAACACTGCCGCCGGCAGACACGGCGCCAAATGCGTGTAATGTCTGCGCATCGCATAGTGGAGGGATGAGATGACACGTTTTGCAGGCCTGCTGGCGTCCGCCTTCCTCCTGTTGCTGCCGCTATCTTCGGCCCGCGCCGCCGCGCCCGAAGCGGCAACCGCTTTGTTCGAGGCCAAAACGGTGACCGAGCGCAACCGTGCGCTCACAACGCTTGAGTCTGCAGCGAAAGGCGATCCGGCGTCAGCCTATGCCGCCGGCGCCGGCGAATTCTTCACCGCGCTGGAAATCCTCGCCGGCGGTCTGCACCGCCACGGGTTCGAAAGCCCGCAATCCTTCATGCTGCCGCTGATGCGGCTGCCGATTCCGGACAATCCCGATCCCGAACCGCTGACCTATGAGCAGTTCCGCGCCATTCTGGTCGCCTTCCGCGACCGGCTGGAGACATCCGCGGCCACTCTGGGCTCGGTACCCGCCGATGCCGATATCGGCATGGTCGTCGACCTCACCCATGCCGGCATCGATCTCAACGAAGACGGCGCCATCGCGCCGGATGAAAGCATGGCCGCCATCATGGCCTCGCTGTCGCGCGGCGGTATCTCGTCGGACGGCGCCGCTTCCTCGCTCACATTCCGCTTCGACCGCGCCGACGGTTTCTGGCTGCAGGGCTATGCCGAATTCCTGATGGCGCAGGCCGATTTCTGGCTGGCGCATGATTTCAGGACCATGTTCGACGGCTCGTTCCACATGCTGTTTCCGCGCGCCAAACTGCCGCTGCAGGACATTCTCGTGCCTCCCGCCGGCGACATGGGCAGCAGCATCTTCTCATCGGAATGGCGCATCGCGGATTTCATCTCCATGGTTCACCTCGTCAACTGGTCGGTGGTCGAGCCCGAGCGCCGTCAAGCGGCGCGCCGCCATCTGCTCGAAATCATCCGGCTGTCGCGCGAGGACTGGAAGGCGATCCGCGCCGAGACCGACAATGACCGCGAATGGCTGCCGGGACCGCAGCAGAAGGGCGAGAACCCGCTCACCGGGCTCGAAGTCGGCGAGGAGCAGGTCGAGGCCTGGCTCGCCACTCTGACCATGGCCGAAGACCTTTTGGAAGGCCGCAAGCTGCTGCCGCATTTCCGCATCACGGCCAGCACCGGCCAGGGCATCAACATGAAGCGTTTCTTCGAAGAACCGAAGCCTTTCGACCTCGTGCTGTCGATTACCGGCCCGGCCATCGCGCCCTACCTCGAGAGCGGTGAGATCGTGACCAGCGGCGAGTTCGACCAGATCCAGCGCCAGTTCGGTGGCGGTGGGTTTTTGACCTTCGCGCTGTGGTTCAATTGAGCAGGCGGCCTGGCTTCGCGTAACACAGCTCCTGACACCCTTGTGTCAGGAGCTTCGACCCGCTTAGCGCCCTTCGCCACTGCACTCTTTCCATTTTGGCGGACTCTGCCCATATTTGGGGCATGGCCAAACTCCCTGACAAAAAGACACCGTCTCCGGCGGGTGACAACGGCGCTTCGCCGCCGAAGCGGCGCAGCCCGCTGACCGATTTCCTCGATGCCTCGGAGCCTCTGCACAGAGGCGGCTTCGCCGAGGCGCCGCAGGCCGACTTCACCGGCGCGCCGCTGAGCGGCTCGATTGCCGACTGGGCCGAGCAGATCGAGCAGGAGGCCGAGAAGGAAGGCCGTCTCACCGGTAAGAGCGATGGTAGATCGCCAAAGTCCGCGAAAAAGATCCCGGAGCGGTCCGCTGCGCCCGGCCGCAGTTCGCGCGGCACCTCGATGGGCGGCGCGGCCACGGCCCGCGAACGCACCGCAGCCGGCCTCAATCCGGTCGCCGGCCTCGACATCTCGCTGGAAGACGCCGAGACCATGGCCTCGGGCAGCGTCACCGCCACGGTCGCGGCGCTGTCGGCGCTGATCGAATCCGGCAACCCCTTGCACAAGGACGGCGTGCTGTGGACGCCGCACCGCCCTGCCCGCCCGGAAAAATCCGAAGGCGGCATCGCCATCAAGATGGTGTCGGATTTCGAGCCGGCCGGCGACCAGCCGACCGCCATCAAGGATCTTGTCGAGGGCGTCGATAACAATGACCGCACGCAGGTGCTGCTCGGCGTCACCGGCTCCGGCAAAACCTTCACCATGGCCAAGGTGATCGAGCAGACGCAGCGCCCTGCTTTGATCCTGGCGCCCAACAAAACGCTGGCCGCGCAGCTCTATTCCGAGTTCAAGAAATTCTTCCCCGACAATGCGGTCGAGTATTTCGTCTCCTATTACGACTACTACCAGCCCGAAGCCTACGTCCCGCGTACCGACACCTTCATCGAGAAGGAATCCTCGATCAACGAGCAGATCGACCGCATGCGGCATTCGGCGACCCGCTCGCTGCTCGAGCGCGACGACGTCATCATCGTCGCTTCGGTGTCCTGCATTTACGGTATCGGCTCGGTCGAGACCTATACGGCGATGACCTTCCAGATGCAGATCGGCGATCGGCTCGACCAACGGGCGCTGCTCGCCGACCTCGTCGCCCAGCAGTACAAGCGCCAGGACATCAATTTCGTGCGCGGCTCGTTCCGCGTGCGCGGCGACACGATCGAAATCTTCCCGGCCCACCTTGAGGACCGCGCCTGGCGCATCTCGATGTTCGGCGACGAGATCGAGGCGATCACCGAATTCGATCCGCTCACCGGCCAGAAGACCGGCGAGCTGAAGAGCGTCAAGATCTACGCCAACTCGCACTATGTGACGCCGCGTCCAACGCTCAACCAGGCGATCAAGTCGATCAAGGAGGAGCTCAAGCACCGGCTGGTCGAGCTCGAGCGCGCCGGCCGCCTGCTGGAGGCACAGCGGCTCGAACAGCGCTGCCGCTTCGATCTTGAGATGCTGGAAGCCACCGGCTCCTGCGCCGGCATCGAGAACTATTCGCGCTATCTCACGGGACGCCAGCCGGGCGATCCGCCGCCGACATTGTTCGAATATATCCCGGACAATGCGCTGGTTTTCATCGACGAAAGCCACGTCACCGTGCCGCAGATCGGCGGCATGTATCGTGGCGACTTTCGGCGCAAGGCGACGCTGGCGGAGTATGGTTTTCGCCTGCCCTCCTGCATGGACAACCGTCCGCTGCGCTTCGAGGAATGGGACGCCATGCGACCGCTCTCCGTCGCGGTTTCTGCGACACCCGGCGCCTGGGAGATGGAACAGGCCGGCGGCGTGTTCGCCGAGCAGGTCATCCGCCCGACCGGCCTGATCGATCCGCCGGTCGAAGTCCGCCCGGCGAAAAGCCAGGTCGACGATGTCGTCGGCGAAATCCGCGACACCACGGCCGCCGGCTACCGCACGCTGGTCACCGTTTTGACCAAGCGCATGGCCGAAGACCTGACCGAATATTTGCATGAGCAAGGCGTGCGCGTTCGCTACATGCACTCCGACATCGACACGCTGGAGCGCATCGAAATTCTGCGCGATCTCCGCCTCGGCGCTTTCGACGTGCTGGTCGGCATCAACCTGCTGCGCGAAGGCCTCGACATTCCTGAATGCGGTTTCGTCGCCATCCTCGACGCCGACAAGGAGGGCTTCCTGCGCTCCGAGACGTCGCTGATCCAGACCATCGGTCGCGCCGCCCGCAACGTCGACGGCAAGGTCATCCTCTATGCCGACCAGGTCACCGGCTCGATGGAGCGGGCGATGGCCGAGACCAACCGCCGCCGCGAAAAGCAGATGGAATGGAACGCGGCCAACGGCATCACCCCGGAATCGGTGAAGTCGCGCATCTCCGACATTCTGGACTCGGTCTACGAGAAGGACCATGTCCGCGCCGATATCTCGCAGTTCACCGACGGCGCCGGTGCGATGATGGGCAACAATCTCAAGGCTCATCTCGACGCCATGGAAAAGCAGATGCGCGACGCCGCCGCCAATCTCGACTTCGAGAAGGCCGCCCGCATCCGTGACGAGATCAAGCGGCTGCGCGAAATGGAACTGTCGATCGCGGAAGACCCGCTGGCCAAATATGCCGACATGGAAAGCCCGGTTTCGGGCCGCGAGAAGGGAAAGCACAACAAGGGCGTGGCCAAGCACCGTACGGCTGAGGAACAGGAGCGGTTCCGCAAGTTCGATGAGGCACGTGCCGCCGAAGAGGCGGCCAGGGCTGCCCGGTCCAACCTCTTCCGCAAGCCGGCGCTCGACGAAATGGGCGCCGACGGCGCCGTGCCGGTGAAGAAACCGCTGTTTGCCAAGCCGTCGATCGACGATATGGGGCCTGGTACCGACATGCCGACACCGTCAGGCGCGGTGTCGCGCTCGCTGTTCAAGAAACAGTCGGCGCAGGAAGCGCACGGCTCCGACTTCGGCATTCCGGGCGGCGCCACCAAGCCACTGTTCAAGAAGAATTCGCTCGACGAGATGACCGTGCGGCGCACGGAAAAGCCGGTCGAAGGGAAAGTGCCGGCCAAGCCCCAGCCAATCTCCCCCCGAGTGGGGGAGATGCCCGGCAGGGCAGAGGGGGGCGCGAAGGAACGCGACGATTCCCCAAAACCATTCGTTCGCCAGCGCGCCGGCATCGGCTCCTACGAAGACCCAGGCGACGCCCGCCGCGAAAAGCGCCGGCCGGGCAAGACGGGGCGGCCGGGGAAATAGCACCTCTTTCCTTCTCCCCTTGTGGGAGAAGGGAAGAGCGCTCCACCACCGCCGCATCCGTCGCCACTTGCCTCCACCCCCGCCTTTGGTGTAATCGCTCCACACACTCAAAGTTTTGTCTTGAAAGGAGGGCTGCGTGTCTATCGATCACCATCGTCAGCGTGGCCCGATTTCGGCCCTGCGAGTTCGCTTGCAGGGCTGACCAGGGACATCACGGGTTTTTTCCCGTTTCGATTTTTTGGTCTGCCCTTCGTGGTGCGCAAAGCTGAGCCTGACGGCCGGCAAGCACACCGTCAAAGTGCATCCGGAGTTGTCTCCGGCAAGACCAGAGAAATCGCAATGGCCCTGATCAGCCTCAAATCCCTCGGCGTCACCATGAGTGCGCCGCTGTTTTCCAATCTCGACCTCACCATCGGCGCCGGCGACCGGCTCGGCATCGTCGCCGCCAATGGCCGCGGCAAGTCGACCTTGCTTAAATGCCTGACCGGCGCGCTGGAGCCGACCTCGGGCGACATTTCTCGCACGCGCGGCCTGCGTGTCGGCCATGTCGAGCAGTCGGTTCCGCCAGCCCTTCTCGGCCGCAGCTTCCACCAGGTGGTGGCCGACGCCTTGCCGGCGGGGCAGGCCGACAGCGAGATGTGGCGGGTCGACGTGGCGCTGGATTCGCTCGACGTGCCCGAGCCGATGCGCGAACGGCCGATGCAGGCGCTGAGCGGCGGATGGCAGCGGCTGGCGCTGATTGCCCGCGTCTGGGTCACCGACCCCGATGTGCTTTTGCTCGACGAGCCCACCAACCATCTCGACCTCGCCAAGATCAGCCAGCTGGAAAGCTGGCTGAACGCCCTGCCTCGCGAGGTGCCGGTGGTCATCGCCAGTCACGACCGCGCCTTTCTCGACGCCGTCACCAACCGCACGCTGTTCTTGCGCCCGGAGGACTCGCCGGTGTTTGCACTGCCCTATTCCAGGGCGAGGCAAGCGCTCGACGACCTGGACGCTTCGACGGCGCGCCGGTTCGAGCGCGACATGAAGGTGGCGCAGCAACTGCGCAAGCAGGCCGCCAAGCTCAACAACATCGGCATCAATTCCGGCAGCGACCTTTTGACGGTGAAGACCAAGCAACTCAGGGAACGGGCGGAGAAGCTGGAAGACGCCGCGGTATCGGCGCATCGCGAGAAATCAGCCGGCGCGATCCGGCTGGCCAACCGCGGCACCCATGCCAAGGTGCTGATTACGCTGGACGACGCCACGGTGGAAACGCCGGACGGCATGCTGCTGTTCAAGACCGGCAAGCGCCACATCTGCCAGGGCGATCGCATCGTGCTGCTCGGCCGCAACGGCGTCGGCAAGTCGCGTTTCGTCAACCTGATCCGCAATGCCATCTCCGAGCCTGACACGGTGCCGAACGTCAAGGTGACGCCGTCGACGGCGCTCGGTTACAGCGACCAGGCGCTGGCCGGCATCAGTGGCGACGACACGCCGCTGGCCATGGTCTCGCGCCGCTACGATGTCGGCGAGCAGCGCGCCCGTTCGCTGCTTGCCGGCGCCGGCGTTGTCATTGAGATGCAGGAGAAGAAGATCGGCGTGCTGTCCGGCGGCCAGAAGGCGCGGCTGATGATGCTGGCGCTGAGACTCGCCAACCCCAACTTCTACCTGCTCGACGAGCCGACCAACCATCTCGACATCGACGGCCAGGAAGCGCTGGAGGAGGAACTGCTCAAGCACCAGGCGAGCTGTGTGCTCGCCTCGCACGACCGTTCCTTCATCCGCGCCATCGGCAACCGCTTCTGGCTGATCGACAAGCGGAAGCTGACCGAAGTCGAAGACCCCGAGGATTTCTTCCGCTCAGTGGCTGAAACGGCGGGCTGAGGAACTACCACCATGGGCCGCACTGTGTTGCGGCCCATGGTTTCACATCTCCCAGAATATTTTCAGCGCTCTGTCGGATCGCCTGAACCTGCTGCGTCCTTGGGATGCCGACACGATGATGCCGGCTTCATCTGAGGAGAACGCATCATGTCCATCCTGTCATCCATAGGCCGCGTCGCCGCCCGTTACGCACAGAACCGCGCCCGCTATCGCAGCGAGCGCGAGCTTCTGGCCCTGCCGATCGAACTGCGCAAGGATATCGGCTGGCCGGAAATCCTCATCGACGCGCAAAACGGCCCGCGGATCTGCAGGGCGCCCTGACCATGCGGTCGGGAAAGATCGATGCAGGCCGCCGCGGGGCGACCGTTGCTCAGTCATGCGTATCGCCCGACAGCGGCGTCGCCTGCATCGATCGACGCTTTTCGAACGCCTCGAACCAGCGCGTCAGCCGCGCCCGCGCGCGAAAGGACGGCAGCTGGCGGAACGCCATCCAGGACAGCGTGGTGGCAAGCGCTATATGGCCGACATGGAGCGGTGTCTCGTCGTCCAGCGCGCTTTCGATCCAGTCATAGCTGGCCTCGATTTTTTCCCGGTAGCCTTCGGCAAGCGCTGCATAGCGCAACTGTTCGGGCCGCCTTTCCGTCTCCCAGCGCAGGCCTATGCCCGTCTGCGCCAGGCCTTGGGCGACCGCCTGCAACCGCAACGCCTGCCAGCGCGCTTCGCCGTCCTGCGGCAGCAATTTGCGGCCGTCATGCAGCGTATCGAGATAGGCGCAGATGACATCGGAATCGAAGAGCGGCGGCGCATCCGGCCGCAGCAGCACCGGCACCTTGCCGAGCGGGTTTTCGGCGTAGACACTGGCATTGCGCAAGGTCGGGCTGGTCTCGTGATGAATGACCTCGAGCCGGTCGGCAAGCCCGACCTCATGGGCGAAGACGAGCGCTTTGCGCGCAAAGGGCGAATGGGTCTGGTAATAGAGGATCATTGTCGTCTTAGCGGGGTTAAAGGAGCAGTCCCCTTTCTAGCCTGCTGACAGCGAGCATTGCGCTCTGATTGGGCGCCGCCGACGCAAGTTCGTTTCGCCAGAAAATCGCATCAGACATGTAGGATCGCGGCCGGCTCGTTCGTCCTAGGGTTCGCAAGGCCAAACCAAATGCCCAGACCAAACCCAAAGAGGAACAAGACATGACCGACCAGACCCCCATTCAGCCGGCCGCGAAAGTTCTCGGTGGATTGACCCCCTATCTGCAGCTGGACGGCGCCTTCAAGGCCGCCGAATTCTACAAGAAGGCTTTCGGCGCCGAACAGGTGTTCTTCTATCCGCCCGATGAGCAGGGCCGCACGATGCACATCCATCTCCACATCAACGGCTCGACGCTGATGATTTCCGATTTCTACCCCGAAAACGGCATGCCTGCCGTCAAGCCGCAGGGCTATACCATGCAGCTCCATCTCGGCGCCGACGAGATCGATGGCTGGTGGAAGCGCGCGGTCGGTGCCGGCTGCGAAGTCGCAGTGCCGCTGCAGCTGATGTTCTGGGGCGACCAGTGGGGCAACATGCGCGACCCCTTCGGGGTCGAATGGGCGATGAACGCGCCGGCGAAGAAAGACTGACCACCGCTGACAAAGCTCCTCACCGGCTGACGCCGGTAAGGAGCTTTGTGAGATACTCCAAGGAGAACCTCATGTCCTATGTCGATGGTTTCGTGCTCGCCGTGCCGAAGGCAAATATCGATGACTACAAGAAGCTGGCCAACCTCGCAGGCCCGATATGGAAGGAACACGGAGCGCTCGCCTACGTCGAATGTACCGCCGACGACGTGCCCTATGGCGAGTTGACCTCGTTTCCGCGTGCCGTTCAGGCAAAAGACGACGAGATCGTCGTCTTCGCCTGGGCCGTCTATTCGTCCAGGCAAAGCCGCGACGCGGTAATGGCCAAGGTTATGGCCGATCCGCGTTTGACGCCCGATTCGGGGCCCATGCCCTTCGATATGAAGCGCATGATCTTCGGCGGCTTCCAGCCCTTCATCGAGCTTTAGCCGCTGCTCAGGCCAGCTTGTCCAGCAGCGGCTTCAACCTGTCGCCATAGCGCTTCCAGAGATCGACCGAGCCCTGATACATCGGCTGGCGCACCTGCGCGGCCGAGGCCGTGCGCACCGGGCGGTCGGTCTCGTGGAACGACAGCGCCTTGTCGTCCCAGAACAGGCCGAGATGCCCGATCAGCGCCCGCGTCTGTCCCTCCTGGTCGGCCACGAAATCCTCGTAACGCACGTCATGGACGACGCCCGGCAGAACATCGTGCCAATGCGCCATGATGTCGGTGTAGATGTTGTGGAAATCGGCGAGCTCGCCCAGATCATAGCCGTAGCGGTGGTTGTCGCCGCGGAAATGCACCTTGTAGATCGAAAGGCAGGTCGCCGCCGCATCGCGCGCGCAATGGATGATCTTGGCTTTCGGCAGCATCATATGGATGAAGCCGATGAGCAGGAAGTTGCCGGGCATCTTGTCGGTGACATGCCTGAAGTTGGGATAGCGCTCATGCAGCATGTCGAGATAGGCTTGGCCCGCCTCCGCAAACTCCGCGTCGGATACATCGACCAGTCCCCAGGGGAAACCTCCCGGCATGGTCAGCGGAAATTGCTTGCCGACCGCGGTTTTCAACATGCTGAGCTCGCCCGCGCCATAGACTTGTGGATGGCTGGCGATGATCTGTTCGACCAGCGTGGTGCCGGAGCGCGGCATGCCGACGACGAAAATCGGCGTGTCGTCGGAGATTGCACTTGGCTTGTGCTTTTCGAAAAAGCCGGCGTTGAACACCGTCTTCATCGCCTCGAATTCGGCCCGCGTCCTGACCGGATCATAATCGATGCCCTTGCGGCGGATCGCATTGCCTTCAGCGAAATAGTCGAAGGCCCTGTTGTAGTCCTTCAAATCGTCATTGGCCTTGCCGAGACCGAAGGACAGCTGCATGCGCGCCAGGCTGTCGGCCGGCGCCTTGGCATGCTGGGCCTCCATGCCGGCGAGTTCGGCGTCGCGCTCCTTCTGGCGCTTGACCTGCGTCAGCATCAGCCAGGCTTTTGCCATGCCTGGCGTGATCGCCAGCGCCTGCCGGAACAGGTCGGCCGCCTCATCGAGCTTGCCTTTTTCCATCAGCCCGACGCCGAGCCCGTGCAACAGGTCGGCATCCCTGGGCCGGATCGTCAGCGCCTCGCGAAAGGTCGCCAGCGCCTCGTCCAGACGACCGGCTTCCTGCAACGTTTCGGCAAGCCCGATGCGGGCGCGGACATGGAAGGGATTGCGCCCGATTGTGCCGCGATAGATGTCCTCCGCAGCCTCGAACTGGCCGAGCTGTTTCAACGCCGAACCCAGATTGTCGCGTGCCGCGAGCTGGTCGGGCTTGAGATCTACCGCGCCGCGGAAGAAATCGGCGGCCGCTGCGATGCGGCCGAGATCGCGCATCACCGTGCCGAGATTGTTGAGGAAATCGGGATTCTTCGGCTGCAGACGCACAGACTGCTCGATCAGCTCCAGGCCTTCGGGGTTGCGCCCGGTCTGGTGCAGCAACAGGCCCAGGAAATGCGCCGCTGCCGGGTGATTGGCCTTGCGCGCCAGCACCTGCCGGTACAGCGTCTCGGCCTCCTGCCGGCGCCCGGCCTGATGCAGCTGCAGCGCCTGCTGCACATATTGGTCGAGGCCCAGCGGCGGCTGTCCGCCAGCTCCAGCACCCGCCGCTCTTCTCTGATCTCTGTTGATGGGAAACCTGCCGTGTTTTGTCCGCTTGCCGCGATCTAGGCCATCGGCGCTGCAGGTTCAAGGGAAGAGTGGGCTCGCCAAGGGCGCGGACCTCTTCGAAACTCTAGAGGAATTCCAGGAAAATGTAGCGTTCAAATCAGCCGGTTGCTCTCGGCGAGCCGGCGCTCCCGCCGTTGCGTGCCGTCGGTGTCGGCAATCTTGCGCCGTGCCGCTTCGTCGCTTCTTATCGTCAGGCGCACTGATATTGCCTTGGGGAAGAGGACGATTGGCTCGATTGTTGCGGTCGGACGATCCGGCGTTTTCATGAATCTCATATATTTTGCCTTTCGTAAAAAATAATCTTAGGGGCACCGGAATAATTATTCCGATGCGCTCTAAATAAGAAATTGGCTGATATTGTTCCACGATAGCAGATTTATTAGGGGTTTATACGAGAAATTTTTTATACCGGTCGAGCCGTGGCGGAAATCAGCTTGAATAGCCAACAATTTCGGATTATTGATCTGAGATCGTTTTTTGGGTCAAGCTTGGCATATAGCGGCGTCGGAGATACTCGACCCGCCAAACTCATTCCAATCGCCGATGGTTGAGTTCCCGGTTGATGCCGGAAAGCATCGACGAACCAGAGCCAAGCCAATGCCGGATCGCACCACCCGTTCCATCGCCCATTTCGCGGCACCCTTCGTGCTTGGCGGGCTGGAAGGGCAACTGCCGGCCGGCGACTATGACATCGATCACGACGAAGAGCTGATCGAGGGCATGTCGCGGCTTGCCTGGCGTCGCGTCGCCACCTTCATCCATTTGCCGGCAAGGGCGGTGAAGAACCCGGCCACCAGCCAGCTTGTCGCCATCGACTACCTCGAACTCGAAACAGCGCTGAGGCGCGACCAGGAGAACGCAGCATGATCCGCTTCCAGCAGAATGCGCGTCCGCGCACCGACACGCCCTCGCACCTCTTCGCCATCGGCCAGACCGTGCGCATGAAGAGCCGCAGCGGGCTCGCCCAGAAGACCGCCGAGCTGTTTCAGATCAAGAGCAGATTGCCGGTCAAGGATGGCTCGCCGCAATATCGCATCCGCAGCGAGGAGGAGACCTATGAGCGGGTCACCACGGAAGACAACCTCGAAGTAGCGGACGCCCCGGCTGTCCCCGACAGCCAGGCAGTCTGACACCGCACCCACCCAGCACGTACGAAGGAGCAGACAGATGGCCAAGGGTCAGCAGCGCAGCAATCGCGAAACGCGCAAGCCCAAGAAAGACAAGGTGGTGGCCAAGGCCGCCTCCCCGTTCGGTTCCTCGGTCAAGCAGGCAGAGAGCAGCCTGAAGCCGAAGTCGAAGGGCTGACCAGGCAGGGCGCGCCTGGCGCACCTGCCGGCAATGGACTGACGATCTCGGACTGACGATCTCGCCCAAAACTCTGCAACGGAGGCTTGCTTGACGTTCTTCGTCGAGCCGCTCGCGCGACGTCGACGAAGCCACGCTCGACAAGGTATCGCTGGACGCGCCGAACCTGCGCGCCGCCCTGCAGGGCGCCACCGCGCTGTTCCACAGCCTCGCCATGCCGCAGATCCCCGACCGTCTGCGCATTTGCGACGAGGACGGCGCAGAGCTTTATGCCGGCCCGGCCGACGGGGCGTATTCGGCGTAGGCAACCACTCCGATCCGCGACCTTGCCTTCTCCCTTGGGGGTGAGAAGCGGTCCGCGCAGCAGACGAAAAGCCAATTGTTGGCTTTTCGAGTTTCGAACGCCCTGAGCCTGCGAAGGACCAAGGGTGGTCCGGTCCACCCGCCCGGTCCCCGCTGCTTCGCAGGGTCCCGGCATTCGCCGCCTTTTTTATCGTGTCAGTGGGACGGTGAATTCGCCTCCGGCGGACTCACCCGACAGGGGAGAAGGAAAAATCAGCAGGGGCCGTCCTCGACGACGCGGTAGTCGGCGGCACGGGCCTCGCAGGCGTTGGGAAAGGTGCGCAGCTCGCCATGGCGGCGGGCGCAGACCGGGGCGTATTCGCGCGTGCAGAATGTCGGCTCTTCGCCACCACCGCCACCACCGCCGCCGTCGCGGCAAGGGCCGTCGCGAACGATGCGGTAGCCTTCCCGTTCGGCAAGGCAGGCATTGCCGAAGGTCTGGCGGTCACCGCCGCGCCGCGCGCAGACCGGCTCGTATTGCCTGGTGCAGAATTCCGGTTCCGGCCGTGGCGGGCGCGGACGTGGTCCCGGCCCGTCATCAACGACGACGGTGCAGGCCGCAAGAAGACCCGACAGGAAGAGAATAGTAAAACCCTGGCGCGAGAAGATCGTCGCAAGAAATCTCATGAATATGCCTCCCTCGAGACCCCCGTCCCCGGCGCAAAACGCGCCTGTCGATCCTCGCCATTCCCTTGCCAAATGCAACCCCCGTTTGCGGCGCGGGAGCCATGCGATGCCCGGCCCGCGCATTGCTTTGGCCCTGGACCAAACCGCTGGACCATGCGTGGCCGGGCTCTGGCTGATGAACTCTTAAGAACCCAGGTTTATCGAAGCGCCTTCGTTGGGATGCGTCGATGGACGCGGCCCGCGGCGCTATCTTGCAACGATCACGTTTCCGTGCGATAAATTTTGTGTTCGGGCATTTGCGACCCGGAGAGCGGAACGTTTTGGACGACCTTTCCCCGATACTGTGAATCTCTGACGGCCCCATTTTCGGCGGGGGGTTTTACCATGCGCAAATGCAGGACTGCCGAAGCAACCACCGGGACTTGCCCACGATGCCAGGCGGCGGGCAAACCATAAGACTGACACGGGTGAAGGAGTTTCCCCAATGGCCCAGACCGGCACCGTTAAATTCTTCAACGCGACCAAAGGCTTCGGCTTCATCACGCCCGACGGCGGCGCCAAGGATGTGTTCGTCCACATTTCCGCGATCGAGGCCTCGGGCCTGCGTACCCTCGTCGACGGCCAGAAGGTCACCTTCGACGTTGAACCCGACCGCATGGGCAAGGGTCCGAAGGCGGTCAACCTCCGCGCGGCCTGAACCGGCGGTGCCCGCGCGCCCGTCAGGGCGCTCGAAAAAGCACCTAAAGCGTGTTTGAACCGGCTTTGTCAGCCGTCCAGAGTTTCGAAGGCGCGACGTTTCCCGTTGCGCCTTTTTCATGACGCCGTCGCCGGAGGCAAAGGACGCTTTATCGGTCAATGCCGTGGCTGATCGCCGGAGCAATCGTCTGGCGCGAATTGCCTTCGGTGCCACGATCTATTTGAGCAGCCTTCAGCGTTGCCGCCGTCGCCAAAACTTTCTCTTGCCGATAGCGCTAAAATAAAGGACAAATTTCCCTTCGGGCATTTGCCGGCCCGAAACTGGACTTTATGGGATCAAAGGGAGCTTCCCATGCCGCAGACCGGCACCGTCAAATTCTTCAATCATGCCAAAGGCTTCGGCTTCATTACGCCCGACGACGGGCAGAAGGATGTCTTCGTTCATATTTCGGCCGTGCAGGCTTCGGGTCTTTCCGGTCTGGAGGATGGACAAAAAGTGACATTCGACACCGAGCCGGACAAGCGCGGCAAGGGTCCAAAGGCCGTCAACCTGTCGGTCGGCTAAGCCGGCTCAAGACAGTCCGGACGGAGATTGACGAGGCGGAGCGCCTTGCGTACGCGCTTGGTTTTGCCGCAAGAACTGGATCGTATCAGCCAATTCCGTTCAGCCCCCGTTCAGCCACGGTCTTCTATTAATCGTCCCCTAGGCTGGACCTCATCCCCGAAAACTATCCGGGCCGGCACGAAGGAGACCAAAATGAATCGCATTTTCAAGACCGCCATCCTGGGCGCCGCTCTCGCCGCGACCACCCTCGCCACCTTGCCTGCCGCCAATGCCAAGGACTGGAACCACTGGCATCATGGCCATGGTCGTCATCATAATGGCGACGCGCTTGCGGCCGGTGTCGTCGGCCTTGCGGCCGGCGCTCTGATCGCCGGTGCGCTGAGCAACCCGCAGCCGCGCTACAGCAGCTATGATGACGATTACGACTACCGCGAAGTGCGGCCGGCGCCGGTGCGCCGTTACTATGCCGAACCGCGGGTCGTCTATGCCGACCGCTATGCCGAGCCGTGGACCCGCGACTGGTACGAATACTGCTCGGACCGCTACCGGAGCTTCAATGCCCGCAGCGGCACGTTCACCGGCAATGACGGTGAGCAGCATTTCTGCGTCGCGAATTGAGCTTCCCTGTCCCACAAAAAGCGCTGACCGCAAGGCCAGCGCTTTTTTTTTGGCAGAAAGACATCGCTAAGTCAGGAAGGGATTGGTCCGCCTCTCCTCGCCAAAGCGGCCACCCGGGCCGTGGCCGCAGATGAAGCCGATCTCGTCACCGAGCGGCAAAAGCTTGTTCTTAATCGAGGCGATCAGCGCCGCATGGTCGCCGCCCGGCAGGTCGGTGCGCCCGACCGAGCCGCGAAACAGCACGTCGCCGACATGAGCGAACTTCGCCGCGCGATTGTAGTATACGACATGGCCGGGCGCATGGCCGGGGCAGTGCAGCACCTCGAACATATGTGAGCCGAACGAAACCGTCTCGCCCTCTGCGAGAAACCGGTCGGGCACGCAGTTGCGCGCCCCGGCAATGCCGTAGCGCTGGCCCTGGTTCTCGAGATTGTCGAGCAATAGCTTGTCGGCTTCGTGCGGGCCGATGATCTCGATGCCGAGTGCTTCCTTCAGCTCCATGGCGCCGCCGGCGTGATCGATGTGGCCATGGGTGATCCAGATCGCAGCGGCGGTGATCGCATTGTCCTTCAGCACCGCCAGCACCTTGTCGATGTCGCCGCCCGGATCGACGACGACGCCATGCTTGTCATCCATGTCGAACAGGATGGTGCAGTTCTGCTGGAAAGGCGTGACCGGCACGATGCCGGCATTGAGCTGACCCATGATTGTCCTTTCGCTGTTCCAGCGTGATGTAGAGGCGCGGGCGAAGGCCGTCCACTGCTGAAAGGCAAACAGTCCGTCCCAAAACAGAAATGGGCGGCCCAACGGCCGCCCATTTGACGAAGCCTGAGTCTCGAGCAATTCCAGGAAAAGTGTAAAGCGGTTTTCCGTCCGGAATTGGGTAAAACAACAAACTAGATCATTCGCCGTGAAACGGTGAATGATCTAGAGGCTTACTTCTTCATCGCGCCCATGACCGCACCGATGATGCCGGTCAGGATGGCGCCGCCGCCGGCGCCGCCGAGCAGGTTTTTGAGGTTCAGCGTATCGCCCAATCCGCCCGCTGCCGTTGCAGCCGCTGCCGGGTCGGCCGTGCCGCCGAGCAGGCTGCCGAGGATCGCCGCCCCGCCAACGCCGCCAACCGCGCCGCCGAGGATTTTGGTCAACTGGCCCATCGCCGCATTCTTCAGCGCAACGCCGACCGCCTGACCACCGACAACACCTGCAATTACCTGTACAACGAGCGCAATGAGCGTATTCGTATCCATGTACCTAGTCCCTCCATAGCTGCCAGCCTCCCGGGCCGACACCATCATGAGACGCTGAATTGTACGAAAGTCAAATGCACAGATGCTGAAATAAAGGGGCCGGCCTCAAAACCGCCCCTGCTTGCGAAAAAAGCTGTGACTTTCGTTATTCTGCGGCTATCGCATGCTTAGGTTGCACCGCAGCAGAATAGTCGTTCATCAAAGTCTTGGCGATCTCGCCGACCTCGAATCGGTACGGACCGATCTCGGAGACCGGCGTCACTTCCGCTGCCGTTCCGGTGAGGAAGCACTGTTCGAAGCCTTCGAGTTCCTCAGGCATGATGGCGCGCTCGACGACTTCAAGGCCGCGGTCCTTGGCGAGGCCGATGACGGTGCGGCGGGTGATGCCGTCGAGGAAGCAATCGGGCTTCGGCGTGTGGATCTTGCCATCCTTGACGAAGAAGATGTTGGCGCCCGTTGCTTCGGCGACCTGGCCGCGCCAGTCGAGCATCATGGCATCGGCATAGCCCTTGGCCTCGGCGGCATGCTTGGACATGGTGCAGATCATGTAGAGGCCGGCGGCTTTCGACTTCGACGGCGCGGTGCGCGGATCGGGCCGGCGCCATTCCGCCAGATCGAGACGGATGCCCTTGAGCTTCTGCGCCGGGTCGAAATAGCTCGGCCATTGCCAGATGGCGATGGCGCAGTTGATGCGGCTGTTCTGCGCCGACACCCCCATCTGTTCGCTGCCGCGCCAGGCGATCGGCCTGACATAGGCGTCCTGGAAACCCTGCTTCTTCAGAAGCGTGGTCGAGGCGTCATTGAGCTCGGCCACGGAATAGGGAATATTGAAGCCGAGCAGGCGCGCCGATTCATGCAGACGCTCGGTGTGCTCGTTGAGCTTGAAGATGGCGCCGCCATAGGCGCGCTCGCCCTCGAAGACGGCGCTGGCATAGTGCAGGCCGTGGGTCAGCACGTGGATCTTGGCATCGGCCCATTTGACGAACTCGCCGTTGATCCAGATGAAGCCGTCCAGTTGGTCGAAGGGAACGGATGCCATGGAAACCTCCCGCGGGCGGCGACCCGCACATCATTAGTGTTGTTCTTGTTGCGCGACAGCCGCGTCGGGCGGCCCTTGAAGCGTAAGCGGAGAATCGAACTCTGGCAAACTCAGGAAGTTCCGGAAAAACCGCACTCCCTTGCCTTTTCGTTCGCATTCAGCCGAAAAGCTTGTCAAAAACCACCATTGCGGGGAAATTACGTCAATAGTACTGACATAATTTCCCTCTATGGACGGAGAAATGATGACGGATCGAAGCCCAGCTGCCGGAAAACCGATCAAGACGCCGATCACAGACGAGGACGGCATCGACTTCGCCATCATCGAACTGTTCTTCTTTGCGTATCGCGATTTCACTTCCGATCCGGACCAGATCCTGGCCGATTACGGCTTTGGCCGCGCCCATCACCGGGTGCTGCATTTCGTCAACCGCCGGCCGGGACTGACGGTCGCTGAACTGCTCGACGTGCTCAAGATCACCAAGCAGAGCCTGGCGCGGGTGCTCAAGCAGTTGATCGACACCGACCATATCGTGCAATTGCAGGGTCCGCGCGACCGCCGCCAGCGGGAGCTCTATCCGACAGCCAAGGGGCGCGCCCTGGCGCTGGCCCTGGCGCGGCCACAGTCACGCCGCATCCGTGCTGCATTGGAAGATTCCGGAGCCAGCGAGCGTCCCTTGATCGAACGATTCCTGGAAGCCATGGTCAATCCGGAACTAAGGGCGCAGATCGACATTGTGCCTGCAAACATGTCAGGGAAAAGCCATGGAGACCATTGAGAGGGTGGACCAGCCGACGGCGCCGGACGATGACGCGCCGCATCTGCTTGTGGTCGACGACGACACCCGCATTCGCAATTTGCTCAAGCAGTATCTGACCGAAAATGGTTTTCGCGTCACAGTCGCCGGAAATGCCGGCGAGGCCAGGCGAAAGCTTGCAGGACTCGACTTCGACCTCCTTGTCCTCGACGTCATGATGCCCGGAGAGACCGGCGTCGACCTCACCAAGGCGCTGCGGGCGGAGAAGAACGTACCGATCCTGATGCTCACCGCGCTATCGGAAACCGACAGCCGCATCACCGGGCTCGAGGCCGGCGCCGACGACTATCTGCCCAAGCCCTTCGACCCGCGCGAACTGATCCTGCGCATCAATAACATTCTGCGCCGCGGCGGCCCGGCGACGACGCCCAAGGTCGAGCAGCTGGTCTTCGGCCCCTACACCTTCCAGATCGCCAGGCGCGAGCTGAAGCGGGGCGGCGAGGCGCTGAAGCTGACCGACCGCGAGCAGGAGATCCTGGCGATCTTTGCCGCGCGGGCCGGCGAAACGATCCCGCGTCACGAGCTTGTCGGCGACGATTCGGAAGTCGGCGAGCGCACCATCGACGTCCAGATCAACCGCCTGCGCCGCAAGATCGAGCGCGATCCGTCCAATCCGGTCTGGCTGCAGACGGTGCGCGGTATTGGGTATCGGCTCAGCGTGGAATAGAATGCCGCTGACGGCCGCCCTTGGCCATAGATGTGTGGCCATCGACCAGCGGCCATCGACCAGCGGCCATTGACCCAGCGAAAGGACAAATGGCGACCACGCAACTGGAACGGCCGGAACAGGGCGGCTTTGGCGCGCGCGTATCACGCGCGCTGAAAGCAATGCCGCGTGCCTGGAAGCGGTTCTGGCGGCTGGTTGCGTTCTATATGCCCAAGCGGCTTTATGCCCGCTCGCTGATCATCGTCATCGCGCCGATGATCCTTCTGCAGTCGGTCGTCGCCTTCGACTTCATGGAACGCCACTGGGCAACCGTGACGCAGCGCCTGTCGCAGGCCACCGTGCGCGACATCGCCGCGATCATCGACATGATCGAGACCTATCCGCATGATGGCGACTACGCCAACATCATCCGCATCGCCCAAGACCGCATGCAGTTGAAGGTCGACCTCTTGCCGCCCGACCCGTTGCCGGCGCCTGGACCCAAGCCCTTCTTCTCGATCCTTGACGACGTCCTTTCCACCGAGATCACCCGCCAGATCAACCGCCCGTTCTGGATCGACACGGTCGGCAATTCCAACATCGTCGAGGTCCGCATCCAGCTCGAGGGCAAGGTGCTGCGCGTCTTCGTGCGCCGCAGCCAGGCCTATGCCTCCAACACCCACATCTTCCTGATCTGGATGGTCGGGACGTCACTGGTGCTGCTGACGATTGCCATCCCCTTCCTTCGCAACCAGATCCGGCCGATCCTGTCTCTGGCCGAGGCCGCCGAAAGCTTCGGCAAGGGCCGGCCGATGCCGCGCGATTTCCGCCCACGCGGCGCCGAGGAGGTTCGACGGGCCGGCTTTGCCTTCATCCAGATGCGCGAGCGCATCGAACGCCAGCTGGAACAGCGCACCGCCATGCTGACCGGCGTCAGCCACGATCTCAGAACCATCCTCACCCGCTTCAAGCTGCAGCTGGCGCTGGCTGGCGGCAAGCCCGAGACCAAGGCCGCGCTCAACCAGGACATCGACGACATGCAGTCGATGCTGGAAGGCTATATCGCCTTTGCCCGCGGCGAAGCGTCGGAAGATGCCGGCCATTTCGATCTCGAGGCCTATTTCCAAAAGCTCGGCGAGGAGGCGTCGCTGCACAAGCGCAAGCTATCGACCGTGCTTGCCGGTGATCCGGACGTGCATGTGCGCCCGCACGCTTTCGCCCGGCTGTTGTCCAATGTCGCCGGCAATGCCTTGCGCTATGCCAAGACGGTGGAGATCAGCGCCGATCACGGCCGCGGCTCACTCGTCGTCACCATCGACGATGACGGTCCGGGCATCCCGCCGGAAAAGCGCGAGGACGTGTTCAAACCGTTCGTGCGGCTCGACGAGGCGCGCAACCTCGACGCCAGCGGCACCGGCCTTGGTCTCTCTATCGCCCGCGATATTGCCCGCAGCCATGGCGGCGACATCATGCTGGAAGACAGCCCGCTCGGCGGCCTGCGGGCGGTGATCAAGGTGCCCGCCTGACCAAAGCATGATCTGGAAGGCGGGCTCGGCCAAAAACCACCTTCATCCGCCCGTCATGAAACCATGGTCAAGAGCGCGCATGAAGCGCGCGACCTCAGTTGATTCGGCTCAGCCGCCTTACTTCGACCTCGTGCATGCCCGGGTGCGGTGGAGCGAAGCGAGGGCAGCCGGCCCGTACCGCTATCGCATCAAGGCAACCGTCGACCCGAGCAAAGGACCGCCATGCGCATCCTGATGGTCACCGACGCCTGGCGGCCGCAAGTCAACGGCGTCGTCCACACGCTGGAGCGGCTCACCGAAACGCTGAAAACCTTCGACGTTGCGGTCGACTTCCTGACCCCGAATATCTTTCGCACCTTGCCGTTGCCGACCTACCCCGACATCAGGCTGGCGCTGACCACGCCCGGTCATGTCGCGCGGCTGATCGAGGCTCGCAAGGCCGACCATATCCATATCGTCACCGAAGGCCCGCTCGGCATCATGGCGCGGCGCTATTGCCGCAATGCTGGCCGTCCCTTTACCACCAGCTATCACACCCGCTTTCCCGAATATCTCAGCGCCCGCCTGCCGGTGCCGGAGAGCTGGGCCTATCGCTGGCTGCGTGATTTCCACAATTCGGGACAAGGCACGCTGGTCGCCACCCAGTCGCTGGCGGAGGACCTTGCGTCGCGAGGCTTCACCAAGCTCAGGCCGTGGACGCGGGGCGTCGACACCGATCACTTCCGCCCCGACAAGAAGAAGGACCTCGGCTTCCCTGGCCCGGTATTCCTGTGCGTCGGCCGCGTCGCCATCGAGAAGAACCTGAGCGCCTTCCTCGATCTCGACCTGCCCGGCAGCAAGGTGATCGTCGGCGAAGGACCGGAACTGGCCAGGCTCAGGGCGAAGTACCCGCAGGCGCATTTCCTCGGCCATCGCCCGAACGATGAGCTGGCCGAGATCTACGCCTCGGCTGATGTTTTCGTCTTCCCCAGCCGCACCGACACGTTCGGCAACGTCATCATCGAGGCGCTGGCCAGCGGCACGCCGGTGGCCGCCTATCCGGTCACCGGACCGATCGACATTGTCGGCGACGGCATCGGCGGCTCGGTGTCGACCGATCTGCGCGAGGCCTCGCTCGCCGCGCTCAATGTCGACCGCGCCGAGGCGCGCGAACGCGCCATGCGCTACAGTTGGAAAGCCTGCGCCGAAATGTTCATGGACACGGTCGAAGAGGCGCTGAGCACAAGGCGCAAGCTGGCCGCCTGACGCAATCTTCCTAAAACAACCTGCCGCCGTCCGGCACCTTGCGCTCGATGGCGCCAAGGACCACGGCGCCTTCCTCATCAGGGAAGCCGAGCGTGAGCACTTCCGACATGAACGGACCGATCTGGCGCGGCGGGAAATTCACCACCGCAAACACCTGCCGTCCCACCAGCGTTTCCGGCGCATAGTATTTCGTGATCTGTGCCGAGGATTTCTTCACGCCGATCTCAGGGCCGAAATCGATCTTCAGCTTGAACGCGGGTTTGCGCGCCTCGGGGAAAGGCTCGGCCTCGACGATCGTGCCGGCACGGATGTCAACACGATCAAAATCGGCAAAGCTGATCTCGGGCTTGCGCGCGCTGCTCGAACTCATGGAAGCTCAAGCGTTGCCATAGGTCTCGAACAGGACGCCGGCCAGCGCATCCTTGGCCGAGGTTCCCGACCAGACAACGAACTGGAAGGCCTGGAAATAGCACTCGCAGGCTTCAAGCGCCGACGACAAAAGCACCTCGACCTGCTGGCTCGACGGTTCGACCCCGCCGGCGAGCAGCAGTGACTGGCGAAACATGATCGCGCCCTCCTGCTCCCAGAGATCGAAATGGCCAAACAGCATCTGCTCGTTGATCAGCGACAAAAGCCGCATCACTTCCAGCGCGCGGGCTTCCGGCACCTTGATGTCGAAAGCACAGGCCAGATGCAGCGCCTCGAAGTCCTCCATCCACGAGAAGGAGACGTGATAATCGGTCCAGCTGCCGGCAACCGAGATCGAGATTTCGTCATCGCCGGCCCGTTCGAAGGACCAGTCATTGTTATGGGCGACCTGCTCGATGACATCCACCGGATGGATTTCGCGGGAGAATTCGAGTTCGAGAAGTTCCATGGATGCTTCCTGTGTTCAGGGGAGCGCCACACGCTCCGCGGGGCACACACGACGAACAATCTTGTCTTGAACTCGGACGGCCAGGACTTCACGACACAAAGACCCGGACCGGACCCCACCGCCCGGCCGCATGACCCTGCTCCGAATCATGCAACAAATTCAGTCTATTGATCGGGAGTCGCGTGAACAGCCTAATTTTTCGCACTGCGTCATCAGCATGTGGAAAGGCGCTGTCACAAAGATTCATGCATTGCCGGTAAACGATTCACGGCAAAGCATTTTTTCGGATTGTGCTTTGTGGAAAAGTTCAAATTTTATTTTTTTGCTTTGGGCTTTGCCGCAGCCACAGGTGCGGCCTGTCCGGTCAATTCGGCAAGCCTGGCCTCGAGCGCATCGATGCGGGCGGCCAGCCTGGTGTTTTCTTCGCGGGCCTTTGCAGCCATGTCGCGGGCAGCCTCGAACTCCTCGCGCTGCACCACATCCATGGTGTTGAGGATGCGCTCGGCCTGCCCCTTGAAGGCAGTCTCCACCTCGCGGCGCACGCCTTGTGCGGCACCCGCGGCATCGGTCATCAGCTTGGCGAATTCATCGAGAATGCGGTTCGGTCCGGTTGACATGGCAAATCCTCGCTTGCTCGAATTGACGTAGTGGCACTGCCTGCGGAATGCAAGAACGTTGAAGCTGGTGCGGCTTCATGTCGGACGCGATTTGGCTCACGGTCCGGCCGACAGATTGCTATTATCGCAAATGGATTCTTGGAACGACGGTTGCCGTGACGGACAGTGCGGACTTGGAGAAGCGCTTTGCAGCACTCGATGCAGCACTCGCAAAAGGCATTTCGGATGCCAGTGCGGGCCGGGTCTAGCCTGGCGACGAGGTGCTGGACAGGCTTGAAGCCAAACACAGGGCAATGGCAGAGAGAACCAAGTGAAGTTACTGGTCTTCACAGACCAGCGGCCTAGTGTTTTCCTCACGACTTGCTCCAGGCAAGAAGTCACTCGCATTCAGGATCAACCAATGGCAACGCCCCCGCGCCGACCGACCAATCCGATGGAAGCCGCTGAAGCGGCCTTCAAGCCAGTCAAGAAACCCGCGCCTCCCATTCGCGAACCCTCCGCCGCACCAAACGTTCGCGAGCTTGTCTCGATCAGGATCGATCGCGCCGTGCTCGACCATTTCCAGGAAGATGGCCCCGGCTGGCAAGACAGGATCAACGATGCGCTCAGGCAATTGGTCGCCGGCAAGCCGCAGGGTTGAGCCCATTATCTCTGACGATCAGGCTGTCGTCACCTTGCCTTGACCCCGCCAAAACCCTGCCGCATGGTCCGCGCCCTAACGCGAGCCCTCCCAGGAGATCCTGTTGAACGACTATTTCCCGCTGCCGATGGCGTCGCTGTCCTTCCCCAACATCGACCCGATCCTGGTTCAGATCGGCCCGCTGGCGGTGCACTGGTACGGCATCGGCTATATCGTCGGCATCCTGTTCGCCTGGTGGTACGCCAAGCGGCTCGTCACCAACACAAGGCTGTGGCCTGATGGCGTCCTGCCGATGAAGCCGATCGACCTCGACGATTTCATCGTCTGGGCTGCCGTCGGCGTCGTGCTTGGCGGCCGCACCGGCTATGTGCTGTTCTACGATTTAAAGCGCTATATCGACCACCCGCTCGACATCTTCGCCGTCTGGCAGGGCGGCATGTCGTTCCATGGCGGCCTGCTTGGGGTCATCCTCGCCATCACGCTGTTTTCACTCAAGCGCGGCATCCGCACCTGGACGCTGTTCGACGTGGTGGCAGCCGGCGTGCCGGTCGGGCTCGGCCTCGTCCGCATCGCGAACTTCGTCAATGCCGAACTCTGGGGTCGCGTGACCGACGTGCCGTGGGGCGTCGTCTTCTGCAACGAGCGTCTCCAGCAGACCGTGGCGGGTTGTGTCGCGGGCCTGGAGCCTCGCCATCCGAGCCAGCTCTACGAAGCGCTGCTCGAGGGCGCGGTGCTGTTCCTGGTCCTGCGCTTCCTCACCCATTCGCGGCTGAAGCTGAAGACGTCGCGCTTTGTCGGCGGCGCCTTCATTTGCGGCTACGGCCTGTCACGCATCTTCGTCGAGTTCTTCCGCGAGCCCGACCAGCAGCTCGGCTACCTCCTCGGCGGCTGGCTCACCATGGGCATGGTGCTGTCGCTGCCGATGGTGCTGGCCGGCATCTGGGCGATGGCCACAGCCAAACCGGCGCCGCAACCACAGCCGGCATGACACGGCTGAAGACCCGCATCGTCGACTTGATCGGCGCGCTCGGCCCCCTCCCCGTCAACGAGTACATGGCGCTCTGCCTGTTCGATCCCAGCGACGGCTACTACACCACGCGCGAGCCGTTCGGCGCCGCCGGCGACTTCGTCACCGCACCCGAGATCAGCCAGATGTTCGGCGAACTCGTCGCCGTCTGGCTCTATCAGGCCTGGCTGGCGATCGGCCGACCCCTGCCGGTCGCCATCGCGGAGATCGGGCCTGGCCGCGGCACGCTGATGAAGGACATGCTTCGCACCCTGACGCGGCTCGATCCGGCTATCGCCGCCGGAGCCTCCTTCGCCCTGGTCGAGACCAGTCCGCGGCTGACCGAAATCCAGAAGCAGACGCTTGCCGAAAGTTCGGTTGAGCTCGGCTGGCACGAAACCATCGCCACGCTACCGCAGGCGCCGTTGCTGATCGTCGGCAACGAACTGTTCGACGCCGTGCCGATCCGCCAGTTCATCCGCGCCGGCGCCGGCTGGCGCGAACGGATGATCGGCCTCGACGACGCAGATGAGTTGAGCTTCTTCGCCGGCGCCGGCTCGGTCGAGGCGACGCTGCTGCCGGACGACGCCGCCGAGGCGCCACAAGGCTCTATTTTCGAAATAGCACCGGCCCGCGCGGCACTGATGGCGACCATTGTCGAACGCATAGCCGACCACGGCGGCGCCGGGCTGTTCCCTGATTACGGCCATCTCCAGCCCGGTTTCGGCGACACATTGCAGGCCGTGCGCAGACACGCCCCAGAAGATGTGCTGGCCAATCCCGGCGAAGCCGATCTCACCGCCCATGTCGACTTCGCGGCACTGGCCGCCGTCGTGCGGGCACATGGCCTCGATGTGGAATTGGCGACGCAGGGCGACTTTCTGCTTGGCATGGGATTGCTTGAGCGAGCTGGCCAGTTGGGCAGCCAGGCAAGCCAAGAGGCACGACAAACCATTGCCGATGCTGTCGAGCGCCTGGCCGGCCCCGACGGCATGGGCACGCTGTTCAAAGTCCTGAAAATCCTGCCGCATCAGCCAGTCTGACCCTCAGAGATCGTTACAAGCCGTCCCGCCATGTCGCTTGTGGTCGCATGCTTGCTTTTGGCCAATGCAAAGTCGACGCGGCAGCACTGTCGCAATCACTCGGCCGAACTTCGCCTTGACGAAAACGCTGGCACGGACAACAAACCCATCCATGCTGAATCAGACCAAACCGGATCCTGTTCGCTCGCCGCTGCTGGAAGCGGCCAAGCCGCGAGGTATCCGCCATGGCTATTTCACCCGTATCGGCGGCGTCTCCGGCGGCATCTATCAGGGACTTAACATCGGCACCGGCTCGGATGACGATCAGATGCTGGTCGCCGAGAACCGCCGCCGCGTCGCTGCCTGGATGGGTGTGCCGGCCAGCCATCTCCTGACCGCGCATCAGGTCCACTCGCCCGATGTCGTTATTGCCAGGGAACCCTTTCCCGGCCCGCGGCCCAAGGCCGACGCCATCGTCACCGAACGGCCGGGCATCGCCATCGGCGCCTCGACGGCCGATTGCGGCCCGGTGCTGTTCGCCGATGCTCAAGCGCGCATCATTGGCGCTGCACACGCCGGCTGGAAGGGCGCTTTCACCGGTGTGCTTGAAAACACCATTGCCGCGATGGAAAGCCTCGGCGCCCGCCGTGAGCGCATCATTGCGGTTCTCGGTCCTTCGATCGGCCCCGACAATTACGAGGTCGGGCCGGAATTCGTCTCCCGTTTCGTCGAAGCCGATGCCGAAAACATCGGCTATTTCGCGCCTTCGGCCAATCCGGCGCATGCAATGTTCGATCTCAACCTCTATACGGTCGACCGGCTGAAGAAGGCTGGCGTGACCGCCGAGGGGCTTGGCCGCTGCACCTATGCCGAGGAGGATCTCTTCTTTTCCTACCGGCGCGCGACGCATCGCAAGGAACCGGACTACGGTCGGCAGGTTTCGGCAATTGTTTTGGAGAACGGATAATGGCGCTGCATTTCGAACGGTCGGAATTTGACGCCCGGCGTGACCGGTTGATGATCGAGATGACGGAAAAGAAGCTCGATGCTGTACTGCTTTTCGCCCAGGAGAGCATGTACTGGCTAACCGGCTACGACACGTTCGGCTTCTGTTTCTTCCAGTGCCTGGTTGTGAAGGCTGACGGCTCGATGGTGCTGCTCACCCGCTCGGCCGATTTGCGCCAGGCGCGCCACACCTCGATCATCGGCAACATCGTGCTGTGGACCGACCGCGACGGCGCCAACCCGGCGATCGACCTGCGCAACCTGCTCAACGACCTCAATCTCCTTGGCGCCCGCATCGGCGTCGAATACGACACCCATGGCCTGACCGCCTTCAATGGCCGCCGCGTCGACGAGCAGCTGCAGACCTTCGGCCAGATCGCCGACGCCTCCGGTATTGTCGGCCGTCTGCGCCTGTTCAAGAGCCCGGCTGAAATCGCCAAGGCCGAAAAGGCGGCCAACCTTTCCGACGACGCGCTCGACGCGGCCCTGCCGCTGATCAAGCAGGGCGGCGACGAAGCGCTGATCCTTGCCGCCATGCAAGGCGCGGTGTTTGCCGGCGGCGGCGACTATCCGGCCAATGAATTCATCATCGGCTCGGGCATCGACGCGCTGCTCTGCCGCTACAAGGCCGGGCGCCGCAAGCTGACCAAGAACGATCAGCTGACGCTCGAATGGGCCGGCGTGTTCCATCACTATCACGCGCCGATGATGCGCACCGTGCTGACCGGCAAGGCGTCGAAGCGCCATCAGGAGCTGTTCGACGCCGCCCGCGCGGCTCTTCTGGCGGTCGAGAAGGCGATGACGCCCGGCAACACCTTCGGCGACGTCTTCGACGCGCATGCCCGCACGCTGGAGGCGCACAGCCTGACCAAGCATCGGTTGAACGCCTGCGGCTATTCCGTCGGCGCCCGCTTCACCCCGTCCTGGATGGATATGCCGATGTTCTACCAGGGCAATCCCGAGCCGATCGCGCCCAACATGACATTGTTCGCGCACATGATCATCATGGACTCCGAAACCGAGACGGCGATGACGCTTGGCCGCACCTACCTGACCACCGAATCCCAGCCGAAGCCGCTTTCACGCCATGATCTCGACTTGATCGTACAGTGAATCCATAATGGTTGGTCCACGCGGGGGCGTTCGCGACTAAGGAGTTTTCGGGCAGATGAGACGATCGCATGTGACGACCGTGTCATTGCTCGCAGCGCTTGTGCTGGCCGCTTGCACCAACGCCAAGGACGTCCTTGAGCCGTCCGCCATCACGCCGCCGGCAGCCTCGGCTCAGCCCTTGGCTGCCCCGGGCATTGCGCCCGCCGCCACACCAGCGCCGGCCGTCGGCGCCACGACACCCGCCAACCCCGCGCAGAGCGCCGCCGCTTTGTCGAAGACCCGGCTGCAGATCGCGCCGATCGTCGGCGCCTCGGTGGAAGCGGCAACGCCGCTGACGGCCGAACTGCAGACACGCGCCAAGCAGCGCGGCATCACCCTTGCCGGCAGCGCCGACCAGGCCGCCACCCATGTGCTGAAGGGCTACTTCTCGACGATGACGGAAGGCAAGGACACCACCGTTATCTATGTCTGGGACGTCTATGACCCCGCCGGCAACCGGCTACACCGCATCAATGGCCAGCAGAAGGCGCCCTCGGTCAATGCCGCCGAAGGCTGGCCCGCGGTTGCACCCGCTACCATGCAGGCGATCGCCGACCAGACGATCGACCAGTTCGCGGCCTGGCTCGGCGGCAGCGCCGGCTGATCCCCCTGTTACCGGCTTCCGTTCACTGTTGACGTTTTTGAGATTAGCCGGCGGATTCCCGTCAACGAGGCTTGCAATACCGGCACGGCTCGCTACAAGCCCGATTAAGAGGACCTCCCCATCCTTCGCCAGGAACGGTGCATGAAGCTTTTCGCGGGCAATTCCAACCGGGTGCTGGCCGAAGCGGTCGCCCGCTATCTCAATGTCCCGCTGGGCAAGGCCAGCGTCAGACGCTTCGCCGATCAGGAAATCTTCGTCGAAATCCAGGAAAACGTGCGCGGCGAGGATGTCTTCATCCTGCAGTCGACCTCGTTCCCGACCAACGATCATCTGATGGAACTGCTCATCATGATCGATGCCTTCATGCGCTCCTCGGCCAAGCGCATCACCGCGGTCATCCCCTATTTCGGTTACGCCAGGCAGGATCGCCGGGCCTCGGGCCGCACACCGATCTCGGCCAAGCTGGTCGCCAACATGATCACCCGCGCTGGCGTCGACCGCGTTTTGACGCTCGACCTCCATGCCGGCCAGATCCAGGGTTTTTTCGACATTCCGACCGACAATCTGTTCTCGGTGCCGGTGATGGCCCGCGACGTGAAGGCAAAATACAAACAGCTTGCCAATGTCGTCGTCGTCTCGCCCGATATTGGCGGCGTGGTGCGCGCCCGCGCGCTCGCCAAACGCTTCGACGCACAACTGGCCATCGTCGACAAGCGCCGCGAACGTCCCGGTGAATCCGAAGTGATGAACATCATCGGCGCGGTCGCCGGCAAGGATTGCCTGCTGATCGACGACATCGTCGATTCCGGCGGCACGCTGTGCAACGCCGCCGATGCGCTGCTCGCCAACGGGGCTACCAGCGTCACCGCCTATATCACCCACGGCGTGCTGTCGGGCGGTGCGGTCGCCCGGATCAGCGGCTCGAAGCTGCAGGAACTGGTGATCACCGATTCCATCCAGCCGACGCAAGGCGTGCTCGACGCCCCGAATATCCGCGTCATCTCCATCGCCGACCTGATGGGCGAGGCGATTTCGCGCACAGCGACCGAAGAGTCCGTGTCGAGCCTGTTCGATTAATCCATGTTGCCCAAAAGCGTGCCCACGGGCCTAGCTCGGGGGTAATCTCGTTTTTGGAATCTGCCCCAAACCGTCGTGAAAGGAGCGCATCTGATGCGCAATCGAATCAAGGCTGCAGGCATCGCAGGAATGCTTCTCGCAATCGGCATCGCCAGCGCGGCCTATGCGCCGACAATCGCTCCGGTTTCGACCGCGCAGGCGCAAACGGAATATCTTCCCACCGAAAAGGATTTCATCGGCAAATGGAGCATCGCAGGGTCCGCAATCCGGCCACCGCGTGATCTGAAAGAGGCGGCGAAGCCCGACCAGGAAGCGTCTGCGACCGAATTTCAGCAGACTGTGACCGCCTTTTATGGCGCCTTCGACTATCTGGAGATCACGGCGGACGGCCGCTACAATTTTCACCAACCGGGTGACCCGGCATCGGGGCCTTGCGTCTGGTGCGGGACATGGTCGTTCAAGAACGATTCCCTGTGGCTCGAACTGGACACGGCGCCCAGGCTCGACATCTACGCCGAGGGCGGCGACATGCAGATGACCTACACGGCCGAGCCTGAAGAGACGTCACGATACAAATGGCTTGTTTTCAGCTGGACCAAGGCTGATTGAACTGAGGGGTGAGGCGTTCTCGCGCACGCCAACCGAAGCATCGGTGTCAAGCCCGATCTCCTGAGGCGGGCAGTCAGTCCATGGTTGCATTGTGCGAGGAGTTCACCATGGCCATACTGCCCCTCCAATCAACGGAGGAGTAGCAGATGCGGCGTAGGACTTTGCTCGGGCTCGCGGTTTCCATCGCAGCCACCCTTTCAGCACCGGCGGCTTGGGCCGCCGATTTTCCGGACCGGACCATCACCATGGTTGTCCCCTTTTCCGCCGGTGGCTCGACGGATCTGGTCGCGCGCCTGGTCGCCAACAAGATGTCCGAAAAGCTGGGCCAGCAGATTGTCGTCGAAAATGTCGGCGGCGCCGGGGGCAGCATCGGCGCTGCCCAGGTCGCCCGAGCCGAACCGGACGGCTACACGATCCTGATGGGCACGGTCGCAACCCACGCGCTCAACCCGCTGATCCTGAAGACAAAGCCCTACGACGCGGAGAAGGATTTTGCGCCGATATCGTTGCTCGTGCTGGTGCCAAACGTCCTGGTCGTAAACCCTGAATTCCCCGCCAAGGACGTCAAGGAACTGATCGAGATGCTGAAGAAGGACCCGGACAAATATGCCTACGCCTCATCAGGCAATGGCACCCCGCTGCATCTCTCCGGCGAGCTTTTCAAGACGATGGCCGGCGTCAGTATGCAGCACATTCCCTACAAGGGCGCCGGACCGGCCTTGAACGACGTTATCGGCAATCAGGTGCCGATGATGTTCGACAACCTCCCCTCTTCATCGGGCCATATCAAGAGCGGGACGCTGAGAGCGCTTGGCGTCACCACCAAGGAGCGCGTTCCCTCCTTCCCCGACATACCGGCCATTGCCGAAACCATTCCCGGCTATGAAACCTACAGCTGGAACGCTCTGTTCGCGCCCGCAGGCACGCCGCCGGAGGTCGTCGCCGTTCTTCAGAAGGCGGCAGTTGAAGCCCTGAAAGACCCTGATGTGATCGCCCGCATGGCCCAGTTCAGCGCCTCGATAGTGGCCTCCACCCCGGAAGAGCTTGGAGCGCATGTGAAGGCCGAACTCGCCAAATGGGAACCGATCGTCAAGGCCAGCGGCGTTCAGCTGGACTAGGGCCTACGACAAAGTGCTGCGGGCTTTTTCCTGGCGCTACGGCGCCGGGGCCTCAAGTCGAGGCTGAGCCCGCCGCATGCCTTCGTCGCGGGCGCCGCGCATATAGCCGCGCGGCGAGGCCCCGAGCATGCGCTTGAACATGGTTATGAATGCCGGCACGCTGTCATAACCGAGGTCGAGCGCCACCCTGGTGATCGGCTCGCCATCGGCGAGCCTGGGAAGTGCCGCAAACAGGCAGGCCTGCTGGCGCCAAGTCGACAAGGACAGTCCGGTCTGGCGCTGGAAGGCGCGGGTGAAGGAGCGCCGGCTCATCCCCGCGGCATCGGCCCACTCGTCGATCGTGGCATGCGGCGACGGTGCCGCCACGAAGCGTCGGCAGAGCGCCGCCAGCCTGGGATCAGACGGGAACGGCAGGCCGAGCGGCCGTTCCGGCAAGGTCGGGATCTCGTGCAGCAAGAGGTTCATGATCAACCCGCCGCGGCCTTCCAGTTCGCCACCTTGCGGCAGCTTTTCCGATTCTACGATCAGGCTGTGCATCAGCTCGGTGACGCCGACGACACGCAAGCCTTCCGGCAGGCCGGGGATAGCGCCCGGCATGACATAGACCGAGCGCATCGAGACGTCGCCCAGCATTTCGACAGAATGCTCGGTGCCGGCCGGTATCCACATTGCGTGGTCGGGCGGCACCATCCAGCGCCCGTACCTGGTCGTCACCAGCACGACACCGACCAGCGCATGCAGCAGTTGGCTGCGGCTGTGGCGGTGTTGCGGCACGAGGTAACCGTCCGGATATTCGGTCGGCAAAGCCACCGCCGGCCCGGAAACCTCCTCCAGCCACTGCCAGCGGCTTTCGTGCAATCGGCCGAGATCGGCATTGCCGGCGCGGAAGATGTCCCTGCCATGTGGCATCGGCTATGGCCCACTTGCGAAACTATTGGACCAAACCACGAAAGAAGTCGCCTCGCAAGCGGCTTATAAGGCAGCCATCCCCAAGGCGCTCCGCAGGGGCGTCGCCCAAGCGCTTCAGACGAGCGTCCTTAAGGCGGTCCGCGGGAGCGGCCGCCAAGCCTGCCCGCGGGCAAACACCCGCCAAAAAGACCTCGGAGCCTGCCTTGACCGATACGACAGCCACCAGCATTGCACCGCAGCCAAGCGCCAGCCTCCCTTCAGCCCAGGCGACCGCCTTCACCGTCATTCTGGCGGTGAGCTTTTGCCACGGCATCAACGACATCATGCAATCGCTGCTGCCGGCGATCTATCCGCTGCTGAAAGAGAATTACGGTCTCGATTTCTGGCAGATCGGTCTTCTGACCTTCACCTTCCAGGTCACGGCGTCGCTGCTGCAGCCGGTCATCGGCATGATCACCGACAAGCGGCCAATGCCCTATTCGCTGCCCTACGGCATGGCGTCCTCGCTGATTGGCCTGATCGTTCTGGCCTATGCCGGCCACTATGCGCTGCTTCTGGTCGGCGCCTCGCTGATCGGAATCGGCTCGGCGATCTTCCATCCGGAATCCTCGCGCATTGCCCGCTTTGCCTCCGGCGGCCGCTTTGGCCTGGCGCAATCTTTGTTCCAGGTCGGCGGCAATTTCGGCCAGTCGATGGGGCCGCTGCTCGCTGCCTTCATCGTTGTGCCCTTCGGCCAGACCAGCATTTCATGGTTCGCCGTCGGGTCTCTGATCGGCATCATCGTTTTGTCGCGGGTCGGCGGCTGGTACAGCCGGATGCGCGCCGCGCAGGGCAATCGCAAGGCGGCAAGCTTCGTCTCCCCCTTCCCGCGCAAGAAGGTGATGGGAGCGCTGGCGGTGCTGACGCTGATGGTGCTGACCAAGAACGCCTACATCGCCTCGCTCTCCAGCTACTACACCTTTTATTCCATCCATAAGTTCGGCGTGTCGGTGCAGATGAGCCAGGTCATGCTGTTCCTGTTCCTCGGCGCCTCGGCGCTGGGCATCCTGCTCGGCGGACCGTTCGGCGACCGCTACGGCCAGAAGGCGATGATCTGGTTCTCGATCGTCGGCGTGCTGCCGTTCACGCTGGCGCTGCCCTACGCCAATTTCGAATGGACGATGGTGCTGACGGTGCTGATCGGCCTGATCCTGTCCTCGGCCTTCTCCAACATCGTCGTGTTTGCGCAGGAGTTGGTGCCGGGACGTGTCGGCACCATCGCCGGGATCTTCTTCGGCTTCGCCTTCGGCATGGGCGGCATTGCAGCCGCCGTGCTCGGCGTCGTCGCCGACATGAAGGGCATCGATTTCGTCTTCCAGATCTGCTCGTATCTGCCGCTGCTCGGCCTGCTGACGGTGTTCCTGCCCAACATGAAGGAAGCCAGGAAGGCGCAAGCGGCGGCCAGATAAAACCGGTCGATTTTGCGGATTTGACGCAGGGCGCGGCATTGCTGCGCCCTCTGTGATTCTTTCACCATGCGCTGGTTGAAAAGCCTGCTAGAGATAGTCATCAACGAAGGCTTGGGGCCTTCGACGTCTCTGGGGGATGACATGCGCAAGATCGTATTGGCCGTATTGGGTGTGCTTCTTGTTACCTTGCCGGCGACGGCACGCATCGTTCCCTTTCCGCCGGGTTTCAAGACGCAGTCCGTCGGAACCAACGGCACCAAACTCTATGTGCGCGTTGGCGGCAAGGGTCCCGCCGTCGTGCTGCTGCACGGCTTTGCCGATACCGGAGACATGTGGGGCGCCGCGGCCATCGCCCTCGCAAAGGACCACACCGTCATCGTGCCGGACCTGCGCGGCATGGGTCTGTCGGCCCACCCGGAAGCGGGCTACGCCAAGAAGAACCAGGCCGTCGACATCGCCGGCGTGTTGGATGCCCTGAAGATCGACAAGGCAGATCTCGTCACCCACGACATCGGCAACATGGTCGGCTATGCGCTCGCCGCTCAGTATCCCAAGCGCATCACCAAATGGGTCATCATCGATGCGCCGCTGCCCGGCATCGGCGATTGGGAAAAGATCAAGCAAAGCCCGCTGCTTTGGCACTTCAACTTCCGCGGCCCGGATATGGAGCGGCTGGTCGCAGGGCGCGAGCGCATCTATCTCGATCGCTTCTACAACGAACTGTCGGCAGACCCCAAGAAGATCGACGAGGCCACGCGCAAGCACTACGCCAGACTCTATGCCCGCCCGCATGCGATGCATGACGCTTTCGAGCAGTTCAAGGCGTTTGACCAGGACGCGATCGACAACCAGGCGATGCTTGCCGCCGGCGGCAAACTGACCATGCCGGTGCTGGCTGTCGGCGGTGAAAAATCCGCCGGCACCACGCAGGCCGATCTCCTGCGGCTTGTTGCGACCGATGTCACGGGCGGCATCGTGCCCGCTTCCGGACACTGGATCATGGAGGAAAACCCCGACGACACCGTCAAACTGATCACTGGTTTTCTCGATAAATAGGCACTGTCCCGCTGACATTTCGACGAAAGCAAATGCACCCGCCCGGCGGCGGGTGCCTTGCCTATCCAACTGGACGATGTCTATTCAACTGAACGATTCTACGCCTTGAAGAACGCCAGCAGGTCGGCATTGATGACATCGGCATGGGTCGTCGCCATGCCGTGCGGGAAGCCCTTGTAGACCTTGAGCTCGCCCTTTTTGAGCAGCTTGACAGCCAGCAGCGCGGAGTCGGCGATCGGAACGATCTGGTCGTCGTCGCCATGCATCACCAGCACCGGCACCTCGATGGCCTTCAGATCGTCGGTGAAGTCGGTTTCCGAGAACGCCTTGATGCAATCGTAATGCGCCTTGGTGCCGCCCATCATGCCCTGGCGCCACCAATTCTCGACGACAGCCTGCGACACCTGGGCGCCGGGGCGGTTGAAGCCGTAGAACGGGCCGGCCGCAACATCGTGGAAAAACTGGGCGCGGTTGGCTGCCTGGGCGGAGCGGAAACCATCGAACACCTCGATCGGCAGGCCACCCGGATTGGCCGCCGTCTTCAGCATGATCGGCGGCACCGCGCCGAGCAATGCGGCCTTGGCGACACGGCCACCGGAGCCGTACTTCGCGACATAACGGGCCACTTCGCCGCCACCGGTGGAATGGCCGACATGGATGGCGTCTCTGAGGTCGAGATGCGCCGCAAGTTCCGCGACATCGGCGGCATACGTATCCATCTCGTTGCCGGTATCGGTCTGGGTCGAGCGGCCATGGCCGCGCCGGTCATGGGCAATGACGCGGTAGCCCTTGGACAGGAAGAACAGCATCTGGGCGTCCCAGTCGTCGCTGCTCAGCGGCCAGCCGTGATGGAAGACGATGGGTTGTCCCGTTCCCCAATCCTTGTAGAAAATTTCGGTGCCGTCCTTGGTGGTGATCGTGCTGCTGCCGGGCTTGGTCATCTCGCTCTCCATTGATTGCTTCCGCGATAATCAATATCGCGATAACCATAAGACTAGCGCAGGTCCAAATCCTTGTCTACAGAAAAATATATCGCGATATCATTTTTCGTGGTACATATTGATGTGCTCAGTCGGCAAAGGAATGCCTCGTGCCTCTCCCGTTGGACAACCAGCTCTGCTTCACGCTTTACGCCACCAGCATGGCAATCAATCGCACCTACAAGCCCATGCTGGACGAGATGGGCATCACCTATCCGCAATATCTCGTGCTGAACTCACTTGCCGAAGCCGGCGGGATGTCGGTCGGCTCGATTGCGCACAGGCTCGCTTTGGAATCGAGCACCATCACGCCGCTGGTGAAGCGCATGGAACAGGCCGGTCTCGTCACCCGCCAGCGCAGCCAGACGGACGAGCGCCAAGTGCAGGTCGACCTGACGCCTGCCGGCCGCGCGCTGCTCGTCCAGTGCAACTGCCTCAACGAAACCCTAATCGAACGCTCGGGCATGACGATGGCTGATCTCGATGCCTTGAATCGGCGGATCCAGGCGCTGCGCGAAGCGTTGAGCAGCAAGCCGGACTAGCTGCCCTACAAACACGCCAGGCTTAATCCTTGCCGGCCAGCCAGCGCACGACGTTGCCCATCAGCTTGCCGTAGAGCGGCCAGCCGAGAAAGTCCTGCGACAGCCAGTGCGGGCCGATATCCGTCGCCCAGGCGACAGTGCGGCCGTGGCCAACGCTGCGAGCAGCAAGCAGCGGCCAGTCCGTGCCACGATAATGGCAGGTCGCCAGCAGCTGGGACGAGCCATCGCGCCTGAAATCGAGTTTGTTCATGCCGAGGATCGGCGGCAACGGGCCCGCGACACCGGCAAGGATTGGATGCGACGCCTGAAGGATCGACGGCTGCAGGCCTTGCGGCACTTCCAGCCCGTCCGAGAATGGCAGGCAGCGCACGGGCAGGATGTCCTCGACCGGGGTGTCGTGGAAACGCGCCGTGCCGAACATGCCCTGGAACCCCATATAGCCGCCGGCCAGCATCAGCCCGCCACCGCCTTCGACATAGGCCTTGAGGACGTCGAGGCGGTTGACGCCGATGCGCCCGGCGCGGGCCTCCGGCGTGACCAGCAAGGTCAGCGCGCCGACATCGGAGATCACCACCGCCTGGTATTCGGCCAGCGCGTCGAGGTCATACGGAAATTCGGCCGCGCAGCGATCGCCACCGATCTGCGTCACAGCTATGCCCTCTGCGGCAAGTGCGGCATTGAAGGCCGTCGCGCCGTTTACCCACGTCGCACTCGTCAGCACATCGCCGCCGGCGGCGACCGAGGTCGTCGCCGCGAAGGTCTCGCCTGCCAGCAAGAGTTTCATCGTCGCCCTCACGCTTTTCGACTGACAATTGAACGAGCGGGCGCCGGCTTGAACCGGCGCCCGCAAAGCCTTGGGAGGCTTAGAGCAATTCCAGGAAAAGTGTGACCGGTTTTCCGTCCGGAATTGCGTAAAACAAAGGGATAGAGCGGTTCGCCGTTTCCGTGAAACGGTGAAACGCTCTAGAACTTAAACTCGGCCAGGTTTTCCGGCGTCACGATCTTGGCCGGGCCGAGGATCAGTTCACCGCTGGCGCCGATCGTGTACTCGCCGAGCCTGCCTGCCGTGAACTTCTCACCTTCCTTGCCGGTGATCTTGCACTGCGCCAGCGCCTGGGCCGCCTGATAGGTCAGGTAGCCGAGATCGGTGACATTCCACCAGATATCCTGGGCAGCGCCATCCTTGATGTATTTCGAAATCAAAGTGGCCGGCGCAAGGCCGGTCAGCTTGACCTTGCCGATCATACCGGCTTCCTCGAGTGCGCGCGCGGCCGCCGGAAGGCCTATGCCTGCCGGCACGATGATCACCTTGAGATCCGGAAACGCCTGCACCAGCGCCAAGGCCTGCTGCTGGTTGACCTGCTCGCTCTCCTCGCCATAGGCGACCTGCACCAGTTTCATCTTGGCGTATTTCGGCTCTGCCGCCATCTTCGCCTTCATGAAGTCGATCCAGGCGTTCTGGTTGGTCGCCGTCGGCGTCGACGACAGGATGGCGAACTCGCCTTCGCCGCCGCTGAGGTTGAATGCGCTTTCCAGCATCATTTCGGCCAGACTGTCGCCCTTCACCTGGTTCACGAACACCGCGCGCGCATCGGCCGCGACGTCGGAATCGTACGATATCACCCGGACGCCTTGCTGAACGGCGCGCTTCAGCGCAGGCGCAACCGCATTGGCGTCGTTGCCGGCGATAGCGATGACCCCGACCTTCTGCGACACAAGGCTGTTGATGAATTCGATCTGTGCCTCGGCCGTCGCCTGCGACGGGGCGACCTGGGTGGCGGTGCCGCCAATTTCCTTCGCAGCCTCCTCGGCGCCGCCGAAAGCCACCTTGAAGTAGGGATCGGTGTCGAGCTTGGGCAGGAAGCCGACCGTTACAGGTTCCTTGGCGCATTCCTGGCTGTATGCCAGCGAGGCCGGCGCAAGCAGAACCGCGGATGCGAGCAGGGCTATTCTAAACGCTTTCATTGTGTCTCCTCCGTCAGAATTCGGGCTTGAAGAAAGGGGCCCGAGATCACCCCTTGGTTTCGCGCAGGACGCGCGATCTTGACAGCCGCTCCTCCAGGGAGCGCCAGTAATTGCCGACCAGCAGCGAGCCGATCAGAAGCAGGCCGATGATCATGCCTTGAGCGTCGCCGCCGATCTGGTTGAGCGCCAGCACATTTCGGATGATGGCGATCAACAGCAGCGCCAGCATGACCCCCGTGAGCCGCCCCTTACCACCGAAGACGCTGACGCCGCCGAGCAGCACGATGGTGATGACATCGAGCTCCATGCCGAGCGCATTGTTGGCGCGGGCGTTGGAGAGGCGCGCGGTATAGACGATGCCGGCGATGGCCGCGACCATGCCCGAAACGACGAACAGCTTCAGCACCATTTTGCGCGTATCGATGCCGGAATAACGCGCCACTTCGGGGCTGCCGCCGAGCGCATAGATGCGCTTGCCGGTCGGCGTCTTCTGCAGCACCACCGCGAAGATCGGCGCCAGCAGCAGGAACGGCACGATGGTCCACGGGATTTGTGTGCCCGGCAGATTGTTGATGCCGAAATCGACGACCGCCGGCGGCAATATGTTGACCGAACCGGTGCCGAGCAGGATGTAGCCAATGCCCCGATAGAGCGCCATGGTGCCGAGCGTCACCACCAGCGACTGCAGCCCCAGCCCTGAAACCAGATAGCCATTGAAGGCGCCGAGCAGGCCGCCGAAGACCAGCGTCAGCGGAATGGCCGCCAGCGTCGGCACGCCGCCCTGGACGAGCAGGCCAAACACCACGGATGTCAGCGCCAGCACAGAGGCGATCGACAGATCGATCTCGCGGGTGATGATGAGCAGCGTCATCGGCAGGATCAGCAACGCCTTTTCCGAGGCGCTCGCCGCCAGTTGAGAAAGGTTAAAGCCGGAAACGAAATTCGGCACGAAGACCGCCGCATAGATAAAGACGGCGAGGCAGGCGGTCGCCAGCAGCAGATCCCAGAAGTCGATCGAGCGGATAAACTTTCTCATCTCGCCCTCGCCTGTCTTGCCTGTTCGGCACGCCGCACGATGAAGGTGTCGATGCCGATGGCAACCAGGATCACCAGGCCATAGACGCCCTGCAACCAGAGCGGGTCGACACGCACCAGCGTCAGCCCGTTCTTGATGACCAAGAGCGTGAGCGCGCCGAGAATGATGCCGAGCAGCGTGCCCGAACCGCCACGGATGGCGACGCCGCCGACCACGGCGGAGGCGATCACGGTGAGCTCGAAGCCGAGCGCGACGCGGGCATCGATGGTGGCATAGCGCGATGCCCACAGCGCCCCGCACAGGCCGCCGAGCAAGCCGGCCATGCCGAAGGCCAGCAGGATGCGCCGGTCGACCGGAATGCCGATCAGCCGTGCGCCGTCCGGGTTGGAGCCGGTGGCAAACAGCTCGCGTCCGGTTGCGGTGCGATAGAGCAGCACATAGCCGGCGCACAGGATGAGAATGGCGATGACGACGATCAGCGGCACGCCGGCGATCTTCAGCCCGGTCATGTCGAGCCAGGCTTGCGTGACTTCGTCGGCGCTGACCTGGTCGCCCGCCGCCCAGATCGAGTTGAAGCCGCGGAAGATCGACATCGAAGCCAGCGTAACGACGATGGCCGGGATCTTTCCCCTGGTAACGACAAGGCCGTTGAGCAGTCCGGCAAAGCCGCCGACCGCGCAGGCGGTGATCAGGCCGATGCCGATGTCCAATCCGGGATAGGCCTGAACCATGCTGGCCGCCATATAGGCGGAGAGGCCGATCACAGCTGCGATCGACAGGTCGATGTTGCGGGTGATCAGCACCAGCATCTGCGCCAGTGCGGCGACAATCAGCAAGGCCGCGTCCATCGACACAGCGGTGAGGTTCGCCGCGCTCACCATGCGCGGGTTGATGATGGTGACCGGAATGGCGACGGCGAGCATCGCCGCAAGCAGGCCGAATTCCCGCCGCTTCAGAAAATCGAACGGTCCTTTTGCCTTTTCCTCCTCGGCGGCGCGTTCTATCTGCGCTGCCTGGCCGGCACGTTCATCGGTCCTGGTCGCCGCTTCCAGTACCTTTTCCTGCGTGGCTTGTCCGCGCGAAAACTCAGCAGTCTGGCGGCCTTCGCGCAGCACGATAATGCGGTCGCACATGCCGATCAGCTCGGGCATCTCTGACGAGATCAGCAGGATCGCCATGCCTTGCGCGGCAAGGTCAACGATCATTGCATGCACTTCCGCCTTGGTACCGACATCGATGCCTTGCGTCGGCTCGTCGAGGATGAGCACGCGCGGCTCGGTGCGCAGCCATTTGGCCAGCACCACCTTCTGCTGGTTGCCGCCGGATAACTCTTTCACCGGCTGCCCATAGCCGGAAAAGCGCAGCTTCATGCGCTTCAGCCAGTCCGCCACCAGACCGATGGCGCGGTCGGTGCCGTAGAGACCGCGTTGTGCGGCCTTGTCGAGAACAGGTAGCACCGCATTGTCGAGGATGGAGAAATCCATCACCAGGCTCTGGCCCATGCGATCTTCCGACACATAGGCGATGCGCGCATCCATGGCGTCGCGCGCCGAGGCGAACTGCACGGGCTTGCCGTCGATCAGGATTTCGCCGGCGTCGGGCCGGTCGATACCGAACAGCACGCGCGCAATCTCGGTGCGTCCGCTGCCGACCAGACCGCCAAGGCCGAGCACCTCACCTGCGTGAAGCTTGAGGTCGATGCCGGTAAAGCCGCCGGCGCGCGAAAGTCCCTTCCCCTCCAGCACCAGCGCGCCTGAGGCATGGCGCCGTTCGGGATAGAGGTCGGTGACTTCACGCCCGACCATCATGCTGATGGCGGCAGCGCGGCCAAGCTCGGCCTTCGGCTTGACGCCGATCAGGCGCCCGTCACGCAGCACGGCGATGCGGTCGGCGATGCGGAAGATTTCATCCATGCGGTGGCCGACGAACATCATCGCCACGCCATGCAGCCTGAGATCGGCAACGACGGAAAACAGCCGCTCGACCTCGCGCTGTGACAGCGCCGCCGTGGGCTCGTCCATGATCAGCACGCGGGCATCCAGCGACAGCGCGCGGGCGATCTCGACCAGTTGTTGTTCAGAGGTACGCAGTGTTCCCAGCCGCGTTGCCGCCGGCACGTCGAGCCCGACGGTAGCCAGCACCTTGCGGGCGCCGGCCAGCATGGCGGCATTGTCGATGCCGCCAAAGCGGTCGCGCGGCATGTGGCCGAGATAGATGTTCTCCGCCACCGACAGATCGGGAAACAGGCCAGGATGCTGGTGCATGACCGCAATGCCGGCCGCCTGCGCGTCATGCGGCGAATGGAAGACGGCTGATTTGCCGTCAACCTCGACATGACCGCTGGTGGGAGAATGCACACCGGCCAGAAGCTTCACGCAGGTGCTCTTGCCGGCGCCGTTTTCGCCAAGCAGCGCCAGCACCTCGCCGGAGCGCAATTCGAAGGAGGCGTCCTTGAGCGCAATCGTGCCGCCGAAAGCCTTCGTCGCCTGAACCAGGGCAACAGGAACAGCCCGCACCACCGCAGCGTCGGCTTCGCTTTGTGTGCCCGAGTGCAGCACGTCTCCTCCTTGACTAGTTATTTTTTCAATTTGCTATATTAAATAGCGCAAAGGCGCAACGGCAAAATTGACTTCCATGGTTCCGACGCGCACTGTCGCCGCCTACATAGGCACCGCAGGGTGCGCTCGGCCGCAGGTGGTTTGCGGGCTTCGCGCCGGGAACGGGACATTTGGGGAGTGTGCGGGTTTTGTCAGGAAAAGGCAGCAATTCTGTCAAAGTTCGGCACTATAATGAGCGTTTCGTGCTCGACGCCATCCGTCGCCTCAAGGAAGCCTCCAAGTCCGATCTGGCGCGCGCGGCAAGCCTGACGCCGGCGGCCGTCGCTGCCATCGTCGACGGCCTGGAATCTTCCGGATTCGTAAAGCAAGTGGGAAAAAGGTTCGGGCAGCGCGGTTCGCCCTCCACGCTGTACCGGCTGACGCCGGAGCGCATCTACAGCGTCGGCATCAAGATCGGCCGGCGTGCGCTTGAAGCCGTTCTGGTCGACTTCGCCGGTGAAATCCGCGCAAGAGAGTCGCACGAATACCGCTTCCCCGATCCTGATTTGGTGCTGAAGGCCGGCAACATGGCGCTGGCCACCTTCGAAAAGCTGGTGGATGGGCTTGGCGATGCCAGCATCGTCGGCGTCGGCATTGCCTCACCCTATTTCCTCGGCGGCTGGAGCGAGGAACTCGGCTTTCCCGACGATCTCGGCAGCCGCTGGGAGGCGATCGACCTGACGACATGCTTTGCCACTCCGGCGAAGACGCCGGTGTTCGTGGAAAACGACGCCACGTCGGCGGCGCTGGCCGAACTTGTCCAGGGCGCCGGCGCCCGCTTTCGCGATTTCATGCACATCTCGATCGACACTTTTGTCGGCGGCGGCCTGGTGCAAGGCGGCAGGGTCCATACCGGGCCGCATGGCAACAGCGCTGCCCTCGGACCCTTGCCGGTCTCGCCCTCAAGCCTCGATTCGGTGGCGGCGAAGCCTGCGCGCTACCAGAGCCTGCTGCATCGCGCCTCGATCTATGTGCTGGTCAATCACCTGAGGTCGCGCGGCGTGGTGATCAATCGTGTGCGGGAACTCGATCCGTTGCCAGCCGAAGCGCGCGTGCCGCTGTTCGAATGGATCGACGATTGTGCGAGCGCGCTGGTCGAGGCGATCATCGCCATCACCTCCATCATCGACATCGAGGCCATCGTTCTCGACTCGATCCTGCCCAGGCCGATCCATCTCGAACTGCTGGCAAGGGTGCAGACCCAGTTCAACCAGGCCAGCGCAATCGGCATCGTGGCGCCGGAGATCGTGTCGGGGCAATTCGGCCCTGAGGCCTCCTCGATCGGCGCTGCCATGCTTCCGTTCTCGGCGCTGCTGGCGCCCGACAGCGGCGTGCTCATGATCGGCAAGGACCGGACGAAACTGCTGAGCGCTCTGTCCACGCTGGGTGGCGCCAAGGGAAACGGATCAAATCCGCCCACCGACCTGCCGGCCTGAGCGCAATGCGGCGCGCCCAACGCAGGCATCGGCCGCCCTTGCCCGCCATGGCTTGCACGCCTGCCCGCCTTCCGCTATAGAGCCGCCACCCGCGTAGACACCCTTGGAGGCAACGCGGCGGAAGGCTGCCTTCCCTTGTGATCCCGAACAAAGCTCCGCGTATGCGGTTTCTGGCATTCGGACATCCAGGCCTGGCGGCTTTCGACGTTTACGGTCCAGGCACACTGCCACCGCAAACGCTCCATAAAACGCGAAAGGAAATGCCATGAGCCACGATACTTACGAGCTCAAGGCCGAAGCGCGCGAACAGGTCGGTAAGGGGTCCGCCCGTGCAGTTCGCCGCAACGGTAAAGTGCCTGCAGTTATCTACGGCGACAGACAGCCTCCCCTGGCGATTGCGCTGAACTACAAGGACGTCTTCTACAAAATCCATGGCGGCGGGTTTTTGACCACGATCGCCACGATCGATGTCGACGGCAAGAAAATCCAGGTTCTGCCCAAGGATTTCCAGCTCGACCCGGTCAAGGATTTCCCGGTCCATGTCGACTTCCTGCGCATCGGCAAGGACACCGAGGTCAACGTCGACGTGCCCGTCCACTTCATCAATGAAGACAAGTCGCCCGGCATCAAACGCGGCGGCGTGCTCAACATCGTGCGTCACGAAGTCGAGTTCCACTGCCCGGCCAATGCGATCCCGGAATTCATCACCGTCGATCTCACCGGCGCCGACATTGGCGATTCGATCCACATCTCGGCGGTTACCTTGCCGGCCGGCGTCAAGCCGGTGATCTCCGATCGCGATTTCACCATCGCGACCATTGCCGGCTCCTCGGCGATGAAGCCGGAGACGGAAGAGACGGCGGAAGCGGCAGCCCCCGAAGCGGCGGCTCCTGCTGCCGAAGAGAAGTAATTTTCGGGCCCGGAGTTCACGATGCTTGTCTTTGCAGGCCTCGGCAATCCGGGCGCGAAATACGCTGATAACCGGCACAATGTCGGCTTCATGGCGGCGGACGCAATTGCCCGCCGCCATTCGTTTTCGCCCTGGTCGAAGAAGTTCCAGGGCCTGATCGCCGAAGGCACGATTGCCGGCGAAAAGATTCTTCTGATCAAGCCGCAGACCTTCATGAACCTGTCGGGACAGCCGGTCGGCGAAGCCCTGCGCTTCTACAAGCTCGGCCCCGAGGCGCTGACCGTCTTTTACGACGAGATCGACCTGCCGGCCGGCAAATTGCGGGTCAAGGTCGGCGGTGGCGCCGGCGGACACAACGGCATCCGCTCGCTCGACCAGCATGTCGGTAAGAACTTTCGCCGCGTGCGCATCGGCGTCGGCCACCCCGGTGTCCCGGAAATGGTGCACGGCCATGTCCTAGGCGACTTCGCCAAGGCCGACCGCGGGTGGCTGGACGTGCTGCTCGACACCATCGCCGACGATGCCGGACTGCTGGCCAAGGGCGAAGACAGTTCCTTCATGAACCGCATCACGCTGGCGCTTCGCGACAAGCTCGTGCCGACCAGCGACGACGACCGCCCGCCGCCCAAGGCGCCGAACACGCAGAGCCCGAAAGCCCAGAGCCACATCCGCCAGGCCCGACCGCAGCAGGCGCCAACCAAGCTGCCGGAAAGCGGCCCGATGGCGGCGATGTTGAAGAAGCTGTTCGGCAAGAAGGACTGAGCTTCGATAGGATCGGGACCGCAGGGCTTGACGTTCCTTACCCCTATCGCCCATAGCCCTCATCAAATTTCTAGTTTCCCGATAGGACCGGACGAACATGGGTTTCAAATGCGGTATCGTTGGCTTGCCCAACGTCGGCAAGTCGACGCTTTTCAACGCGTTGACCAGGACGGCGGCGGCGCAGGCCGCCAACTATCCGTTCTGCACCATCGAACCGAACACCGGCGAGGTGGCAGTGCCTGACCCGCGGCTGCAGAAGATCGCCGCGATCGCCAAGTCGAAAGAGATCATCCCGACCCGCATCTCCTTCGTCGACATTGCCGGCCTGGTGCGCGGCGCCTCCAAGGGCGAAGGGCTGGGCAACCAGTTCCTCGCCAACATCCGCGAGGTCGACGCCATCGTCCACGTGCTGCGCTGCTTCGAGGATGACGACATCACCCATGTCGAGGGCAAGATCGACCCTGTCGCCGACGCCGATACAGTCGAGACCGAGTTGATGCTCGCCGACCTCGACAGCCTCGAGCGCCGCATCGTGCAGTTCCGCAAGCGCGCCGGCAGCAAGGACAAGGAAGCAACCACCGTGCTGCCGATGATGGAGGCAGCGCTCGAGCTGCTGCAGGCCGGCAAGCCGACCCGCATCCTGCTCAAGGGCATTTCAGCCGAGGATTTGCGCATCCTGCAGGGGCTGAACCTGTTGACCTCGCACCCCGTGCTCTATGTCTGCAACGTCGCCGAAGCCGACGCCGCCACCGGCAACGAGCACACCAAGGCCGTGGAAAAGATGGCGACAGCGCAGGGCGCCGGCACCGTCGTAATCTCGGCCGCGATCGAGGCCGAAGTCGCCCAGCTCTCGGACGAAGAAGAGATGGAGTTCCTGTCGTCGCTCGGTCTCGACGAACCCGGCCTCAACAAGGTCATCCGCGCCGGCTATGATCTGTTGCATCTCATCACCTATTTCACCGCCGGGCCGAAAGAGACGCGCGCCTGGACCATCCACAAGGGCGACAAGGCCCCGCAGGCCGCCGGCGTCATCCACACCGACTTCGAGCGCGGCTTCATCCGCGCCCAGACCATCGCCTATAACGACTACGTCACGCTGGGCGGCGAAGTGGCGGCCAAGGAGGCCGGCAAGGCGCGCGACGAAGGCAAGGAATATGTCGTCCAGGACGGCGACGTGCTGCTGTTCAAGTTCAACACCTGAGACGCCGAGGCATCTCGCGGCTCGCGCGCTGACGGCGGCCGATCACAGCTGCGTCAAGTGGAGGAGCCAGCCTGCCGCTTCGCTTGACTGCCTTTGGCACCGGGTCTAAAGGCCCTCTGCATCCGACTGGCCGTGGCCGTGGGAACTGCCGCGCGTGCAAGACCCATCGCTATCGAACGGAACCTCTTGGGCTCAACCAATGGAGAGCGGCGATGATCAAGGCCTTCGTCGTCGACAATGACCGCCTGCGCCCCGCCGACGATCTCGTGGCCAATGGCGATCACGTCGTCTGGGCCGACCTTCTCAACCCGACCAAGGAAGAAGAAACAGCGATCGAGACCTGGCTCGGCGTCGCCATCCCGACGCGCGAGGAGATGGAGGAGATCGAGATTTCGAGCCGCCTCTACATCGAGGACGGCGCCTACTTCATGACGGCCACCTTGCCGGCGCAGACCGAGATCGATGATCCCTTGATGTCACCGGTTACCTTTGTGCTTGCCGGCCCGAGACTGGTCACCATCCGCTATCATGAGCCGAAGGCGTTCAAGACCTTTCCCCTGCGCGCCGAGAAGGTGGCGACAGGCTGCACCACCGGCAACACCATCCTGATCGGCCTGCTGGAGGCGATCGTCGATCGCCTAGCCGATATTCTCGAACGCGCTGGCCGTGACATCGAGACGATCTCGCGCGATATCTTCGAAGCGCGGTCGACCAAGGTGAACAAGCGCAATCGCGACTTCCAGGAACTGCTCAAGGCCATCGGCCGCAAGGAGGACATTGCCTCCTCGATCCGCGACAGCCTTATCTCGCTGCAGCGCCTCACCGGCTTCCTTGCCCATGTCGCGACCCAGATCAAGATGAGCAAGGACGTCCGCGCCCGCATCAAGACAGTATCGCGCGACGTGCTGTCGCTCGCCGACCACGCCACCTTCCTGTCGCAGAAGATCTCGTTCCTGCTCGACGCGACGCTCGGCATGATCTCGATCGAGCAGAACGCCATAATCAAGATCTTCTCGGTCGCCGCCGTCATCTTCCTGCCGCCGACACTGGTAGCTTCGATCTACGGCATGAATTTCGACGTCATCCCGGAGCTGAAATGGGAGCTCGGCTATCCCTTCGCCATCGGCCTGATGATCCTGTCGGCGATCCTGCCGTTCTGGTATTTCCGCCGCCGCGGCTGGTTGTAGGCCCAATAGAATTCGCTTGACCAAACGCCGCCCGGACGGCATCCGGATGCCCGGTGATCGTACAACCGGATTGGGATCATGACCGCAAAAAGCTGGGCCTACGAGGATTTCACCGAGGGCGCATCGATCGACCTCGGCGCCAAGCAGGTGAGTGCGGCCGAAATCATCGAATTCGCCACCGAATTCGACCCGCAGCCGATGCATCTCGACGAAGCCGCCGGCAAGGCCAGCATCCTTGGCGGCTTGGCCGCCTCCGGCTGGCACACCTGCGCGATCTTCATGCGCATGCTGTGCGACGCCTTCCTGCTCGACTCGACCGCGCAAGGCGCGCCCGGCATAGACCAGGTCAAATGGAAGAAGCCGGTGCTGGCCGGCGACACGCTGGCCGGCAGCACCAGCGTGCTTGCCAGGCGCCTGTCGAAATCCAGGCCTCAGCTCGGCCTCGTCACCTTGCGCAGCGAACTGTTCAACCAGCGCGGTGAAAGCGTCTTCGAACTCGAAAACACCGTCATGTTCTTGACCCGCGAGGCCGGCGCATGAGTCTCGACGCGTTCTTCCGCATCGGCGATACCATCAACCTCGGTTCGCACACATTCGAAGCCGAGGCGATCAAGGCGTTCGCCCGCAAGTACGATCCACAGGTCTTTCATGTCGACGAGGAGGCGGCGAAGAAAAGCGTGTTCGGCCGCCTCTGCGCCTCAGGCTGGCACACCGCGGCCACCTGGATGAAGCTCAATCTCAAAAATCCTATGGACGCTTCTCAATGGACCGGACCCGGCCCGGTACCAGAATTCGGCCCCTCCCCCGGCTTCAGGAACCTGAAATGGCCAAAGCCGGTCTATGCCGGAGAAACCGTCACCTTCATGCGCACGGCCCTGTCCCACCGCCCGCTCGCCACCCGCCCCGGCTGGCGGCTGCTCGCGCTGCGCTCGGAAGGATTCGATTCTACGGGCGACAAGGTGCTGGAGTTCGACAGCGCGGTGCTGGTGAAGGCTGGGTAGGGCTAGGGTTTAGGCAGTAGGGATTAGGCAGCAGTGGGTGCTGCTCCTTGCACGGAATGCGGAGCTTCACTCCCTACTCCCTACTCCCTACTCCCTAATGCCCCTCAAACCCGATCAACGTCCGCACCGGCACGCCCAGCGCTTCGAGCTTCGCCCGTCCGCCGAGATCCGGCAGGTCGATGACGAAGCACGCGGCAAGAATATCGGCGCCGATCTGCCTCAGCAGCTTGACCGCCGCCTCCGCCGTGCCGCCGGTCGCGATCAGGTCGTCAACCAGGATCACCTTCTCGCCCGGCGCAACGCCGTCCTTGTGCATCTCCATCTCGTCCAGCCCGTATTCCAGGCTGTAGGCGACGCGTACCGTCTCGTAAGGCAACTTGCCCTTCTTGCGGATCGGCACGAAGCCGGCCGAAAGCTGGTGCGCGACCGCACCGCCGAGGATGAAGCCACGCGCCTCGATGCCGGCGATCTTGTCGATCTTCTGGCCGGCATAGGGATGCACCAGCTCGTCGATGGCGCGGCGGAAGGCGCGCGCATTGCCGAGCAAAGTGGTGATGTCGCGAAACAGGATACCGGGCTTGGGGTAGTCCGGAATGGTGCGGATCGCGGCGAGCAGCGTGTCTTCGAGCGAGGATTTCATGGGTCGAGATTACCTGAAACGGAGGTTGTTGCGCGACAATTGTTCGATCGAACTGCAGCCCATCAGCTTCATGCCGCGCTCGATCTCGATCCGCATCTGCTCCAGCGCCCGCTCGACGCCCGGCTGTCCGGCCGCCGCCAAGGGGAACAGATAGTAGCGGCCGACGCCAACAGCCTTGGCGCCGAGCGACAGCGCCTTCAGCACATGGGTGCCGCGCTGCACGCCGCCATCCATGATGACGTCTATTCTGTCGCCGACGGCATCGACGATCTCGGCCAGTTGGTCGAACGCCGCCCGCGAGCCGTCCAGCTGCCGGCCGCCATGGTTGGACAGCACAATGCCGCTGCAGCCGATCTCGACGGCGCGCTTGGCATCCTCCACCGACATGACGCCCTTGAGACAGAACGGACCTCCCCACAGTCTGACCATCTCGGCAACATCGTCCCAGGTCATCGACGGATCGAGCATCTCGGTGAAGTAGCGGCTGATCGACATCGTGCCGCCGCCCATGTCGACATGCTCGTCGAGCTGCGGCAGCTTGAATCCCTCATGGGTGAAATAGTTGATCGCCCATCCCGGCTTCAGCGCGAACTGCAGCATGCCGGCAAGGTTGAGCTTGAAGGGGATGGCAAAGCCGGTGCGCTTGTCGCGCTCGCGGTTGCCTCCGGTGATGCTGTCGACGGTCAGCATCATCACTTCGACTCCAACCGCTTTCGCCCGCTGCATCATCGCCCGGTTGAGGCCGCGATCCCGGTGGAAATAGAACTGGTAGACCTGCGGGCTGCTGCTGATCTTGCGCGCTTCCTCAAGACTGACGGTGCCGAGCGAGGACACGCCAAACATAGTGCCGAATTTGGCCGAAGCCTTGGCCACCGCGCGCTCGCCTTGATGATGGAACAGCCGCTGCAAGGCGGTCGGCGAGCAATAGACGGGCATGGCCAGCTTCTGGCCCATCACCGTCACCGACATGTCGATCTCGCTTACCCCGCGCAGCACGTTGGGAACGAGGTCGCAGCGCTCGAAACTCTCGGTGTTGCGGCGATAGGTGACCTCGTCGTCGGCCGCGCCATCGATGTAGTTGAAGATTGGGCCCGGCAACCGCTGCTGGGCCATGCGCCGGAAATCGGAAAAGTTGTGACAGTCGCGTAGCCGCATCATCGATCCAAATGCCCCTCTAGCCGGCTATCCGCCGGGCGCGCGTGCAATACCAATCGCATGGCGCCGTGCCAACGGACTTCTTACTGGACGGCTGCTGCGCCAAGATGCGAACCATGTCCGGTTTGGCAAGCAAAAAGGGCGTCCGAAGACGCCCTTTCCATTTCCGAGGAATAAGATGCGGCTTAGTGCGCCACGCCTTCCCATACCTTGCGCTTGGTCAGATACATCAGCGCCCCGAACAGAAGCAGAAACACCAGCACGCGGAAGCCGGTCTTCTTGCGGTCTTCCATATGCGGCTCGGCCGCCCACATCAGGAACGCCGAGACGTCGCGCGAATACTGGTCGATCGTCTGCGGCGAACCGTCATCATAGGTGACCTGGCCGTCGGAGAGCGGCTTGGGCATCTTCAGCGACACGCCGGACATGAAGTATGGATTGTAGTGGGTGCCTTCGGGGATCACCATGCCGGCAGGTGGCGTCTCGTCGTAGCCGGTCAGCAGCGAATGGATGTAGTCCGGGCCGCCCTGCGCATATTGCGTGAAGATGTCGAAGACGAAGCGCGGGAAGCCGCGCTCGACGCCGCGCGCCTTGGCCAGCAGCGACATATCCGGTGGGGCAGCGCCGCCGTTGGAAGCGGCAGCCGCCTCCTCATTGGCGAACGGCGCCGGGAAATGGTCGGACGGCTTGCCCGGGCGGTCGAACATGTCGCCGGCATCGTTGGGTCCATCATGGATGGTGTACTCGGCCGACAGGGACTTGATCTGCGCTTCCGAATAGCCGAGGTCCTCCAGCGTGCGGAACGCCACCAGATTCATCGAGTGGCAGGCCGAGCAGACTTCCTTGTAAACCTTCAAGCCACGCTGCAGCTGCGCCTTGTCGTAGGTGCCGAACGGACCGGCAAAAGTCCAGTCCATCTCCTTCGGCTCATGGATCGGGAAATGCGTCGGTGCCGCCGCGTTGTGCGCCTCTTCAGCGGCGATCGCCACACTGCCGACGGCTCCGACGCCAGCGGCAAACACGCCTAGCAGGGCGAGCGAGGTGAGAATCTTTTTCATGCCAAATCCCCTTAGATTCTCACTCAGCCTTTGGTTTCCGGCGCGGCGGTCGCACCGGCCGGATGTCCTCCTCCGGCACCCTTGTTCTTCTCCAGCACCGCCTCGGTGATCGAATTCGGCAGTCTGCGTGGCGTCTCGATCAGGCCAAGCACCGGCAGGATGACGAGGAAGAACGCGAAGTAGAACAGTGTCGCCGCTTGAGCGTAGCCAACGTAGTTGCCCGAGACCTCACCTATCAGGAGGGTCAACAGACCGCCGCCTTCCGCCGGCTGCGAGCCAAGCCAGCCAAGCAGGACAGCGTCGGCGACGAACAGCCAGAAGAACAGCTTGTACCAGGGCCGATAGACCGCCGAGCGCACCTTGGAGGTGTCGAGCCACGGCACCAGGAACAGCATGACGATGGCGCCGAACATGCACAGCACGCCGCCGAGCTTGGAGTTGATCGGCCCGATGTTGAAGGTGATGGCGCGCAGGATCGCGTAGAACGGCAGGAAGTACCATTCCGGCACGATGTGGGCCGGCGTCTTCAGCGGGTTGGCGATCGTGTAATTGTCCGGATGGCCGAGAAAGTTCGGCAGGTAGAAGACGAAATAGGCGAAGAAGAACAGGAACACGATCATGCCGAATGCATCCTTGATGGTCGCATAGGGCGTAAAGGCAACGGTGTCGGTCTTCGATTTCACCTCGATGCCGGTCGGGTTCGACTGGCCGACCACGTGCAGCGCCCAGACGTGCAGCACGACGACGCCGGCAATCATGAACGGCAGCAAATAGTGCAGCGCAAAGAAGCGGTTGAGCGTCGGATTGTCGACGGCGAAACCGCCAAGCAGCAGTTCCTGGATCCAGTTGCCGACCAGCGGAATGGCGCTGAAGAAGCCGGTGATGACGGTGGCGCCCCAGAAGCTCATCTGGCCCCAGGGCAGCACATAGCCCATGAAGCCGGTCGCCATCATCAGCAGGTAGATGATGCAGCCGAGAATCCACAGCAACTCGCGCGGCGCCTTGTAGGAGCCGTAATAAAGCCCGCGGAAGATGTGGATGTAGACGGCGACGAAGAAGAACGAGGCGCCGTTGGAATGCATGTAGCGCAACAGCCAGCCCGAATTGACGTCGCGCATGATCTTCTCGACCGAATTGAAGGCGAGATTGGTGTCGGCGGTATAGTGCATGGCGAGCACGATACCGGTCAGGATCTGCGCCACCAGCATGATCGTGAGAATGCCGCCGAAGGTCCACGCATAGTTAAGGTTGCGCGGCACCGGATAGGCGATGAAGCTGTCATAGACCATGCGCGGCAGCGGCATGCGGGCGTCGAACCAGCGTTCGATACCGGTCTTGGGCGTATAGGTCGAGTGTCCCTCGCTCATCGAATTATCCCCTGCCTCAACCGATAAGGATTTTGGTATCGGAAATGAACTTGAATACCGGCACGGCCATATTTTCCGGCGCCGGGCCTTTGCGGATGCGGCCGGCGGTATCGTACACCGAACCGTGGCACGGGCAGAACCAGCCGCCGAAATCGCCTTCCTGGCCAAGCGGAATGCAGCCCAGATGCGTGCAAACCTGCACCATCACCATCCAGGCTTCCTTGCCGGGCGTGGTGCGGTTGGCGTCGGTCGCCGGCGCATCGGCTGGCAGATTGGCGTTGCGGGCGATAGGATCCTTGAGGTCGGCAAGGTTCACGGCTTCGCCGTCCTTCATCTCCTGCTCGGTGCGGTTGCGCACCACGACCGGCTTGCCGCGCCATTTGACAATCAGCGACATGCCAGGCGTCAGCGAGGCGACATCAACCTCGACCGAGGCGAGCGCCAGCGTCGAGGCATCGGGGCGCATCTGGTCGATGAACGGCCAGGCAACGGCGCCTGCGCCAACGACTGCGGCCATGCCGGTGGCGACGTAGAGAAAATCACGACGGTTGGGATCCTGGGTGTCGGTTGCGCTCACGGGTGCCTGATCCTTTCGCCTCTTCCGAGCCGGCGGCCGAGCTTTGTCCCCGCTCCATCGCGCCGGCCCGACAGCGCATGGCGAACAAGCTAGCGAATTCCTCCGGCATTTGGATTTCGGTTTATGCGTGAAGCCCGTTTTTGTCCAGCGGGCTGAGGCCACAAGGGCAGATTGTCGCGGGGACAGAACAGCGCGTCAGTTGGCCAGATGCCCAAAGGTCGGCAAAGGCGGCTAAACAACAGGGAAATATAAGCAAATCCGAGGCTCCCCGCCTGTCTCGACAGGACAGGTTGCCGTGATCTAGTCTCGCCGGCATGGCACATATTATCGACCGCGAGACCTGGACCAGGACGCCCGGCCGCTGGCAGGGCGAACTGCAATGCGGCGCCTACGACTCCAACTCCTGCCTGATTTTCAACTATCAGGAAGAGATTGGCGGCGGCCCGCGCCTGCACACGCATCCCTATTGTGAAATCTTCATCATCCGGCAAGGCACCGGCCTCTTCACGATCGGCGACCAGCAGATCGAGGCCACGGCCGGCCAGATCCTGATCGTGCCGCCCGATACGCCGCACAAATTCACCAATCTTGGCCCAGGCCCGCTCGAAACGACCGACATCCACGAAAACGGCAGCTTCATCACCGAATGGCTGGAATGAATGTTGCCGGCTGGTGACCTCTAGCTTGCACCGAGCCTGACCAGCACGGCCCTTGGGATATCGTATTCGCGGATGACCGACTCATGCCGGCGCAGGCCGCAGAGTTCACGCTGGATGAAATAGGCGTGCACCGCTGCGGCAGCCTCCTTGAGCAGCCGCGGTCGCTGCTCCTCGTCGTCGTTGTTCTGACGGAGCTTGGCCAGCGTTTCCTCGACCCGTTGGCCGGCACGGCCGAGCGCTGCGGCCTTTTCAGCCAGTATCTCATGGCCGAGGGCGTCGAACGCGGCTTCGGCAGCCGAGGCGCCTAGGGATGGCGGACGCAGTGACATCTCAGCCTCCTTTTCTGTCTTGAGAGAGCATCATGCGGTGCGTGACGAATTCTTCGCCCACCACCGGCTGGAAGCCAAGCCGTTCATAGAACCCAAAGGCTTCTTGTGGCGCGCGGGTGTTCAGCACGGCAAAATGCTGACGTGCCCTGTCAATGACGGTCTCGACCAGCATGCGGCCAATGCCGCTGCGGCGATGACGCGCGCTGACGAACAGGTGCCTGACCCGGCCGTGGTCCCTGCCTTCGAAATAAGGATCGATGTTCAACCCGCACACACCAGCGAGTTCTCGGCCATGCCATGCACCAAACAGCGCCTCGCCTCGTTTCAGGAACTTGTTGCGGCCGCCCGCCCAGCCATCCGCCAGCCGCACCAGCATCCAGTAGCCTTCCAGCCGGCTCTCCTCCTTCAGCGCATCGAAGGCCGGCGCGGTTGGCCGCAGCCGCTTGAGGACGTAGCCGATATCAGGCGACGCTGCCATGCCCTACTCCGCCGGCCGTGTCTCTTCCAGCACGCTTTCCTCGTGGTAGAGGAAGCCGCCGGACTGCCGCTTCCACAGCCGCGCATAGAGCCCGTCGAGCGCCACCAGCTCGTCATGCGTGCCCTGTTCGACGATGCGGCCTCCGTCCAGCACCACAAGACGGTCGAGCGCGGCGATGGTCGACAGCCGGTGCGCTATGGCGATGACCGTCTTGTTCTCCATCAGCCTGGCCAGATTCTCCTGGATCGCCGCCTCGATGTCGGAATCGAGCGCCGAGGTCGCCTCGTCGAGGATCAGGATCGGCGCATCCTTGAGGAAGACGCGGGCGATCGCGACGCGCTGGCGCTGGCCGCCCGACAGTTTCACGCCGCGCTCGCCGACAAAAGCCTCGTAGCCGGTACGGTCCCGGTTGTCGCGCAGGCCCAATATGAACTCGTGCGCCTCGGCCTTCTTCGCCGCCGCGATCACCTCGGCGTCAGTTGCATCCGGCATGCCGAGCTTGATGTTGTCGCGTAGCGAGCGGTGGAACAGCGCCGTGTCCTGGCTGACCACGCCGATATTGGCGCGCAGCGAGTTCTGCGTCACCTCGGCGACGTCTTGCCCGTCGATCAGGATTTTCCCGCTCTCGAGGTCGTAGAGGCGCAGGATGAGATTGGCAAAGGTCGTCTTGCCCGCACCGGACGGCCCGACCAGCCCGACCTTCTCGCCAGGCTTGACCACAAGGTCGATGCCATTCAGCACGCCAAAACCCTTGCCGTAGTGGAACTCGACATTCTTCACCTCGATGCGGCCGCCGGCGACGACAAGCTCTTTCGCATCCGGCGCATCGACAAGGCCAAGCGGCTGCGAGATCAGCGCCTTGGAGTTTTCCAGGACGCCGAGATTTCGCAATATGCCGTTGAGCTGCATCATCACGCGCCCGAGCAGCATGTTGAGCCGCAAGACCAGCGACAGCGTGAACGCGACGGCGCCGACGGTGATCGACCCTTCGACCCAGAGATAGACGGCAAAGCAGCCAATCGCGGTGATCATGATGCCCGACAGCGTCGTCAGCGCCATGCGCACGCCGGTCAGCCGGCGGGTGAAGGGCCGTAGTGCATCGAGATAGATGTCGAAGCCGTTCTTGATGTAGCGGTCGTCGCCGTCGGCCGAGAATAGCTTCAGCGTCTGCACGTTGGAATAGGAATCGATGATGCGCCCATTGATCATCGAGCCAGCTTCAGCCGTGGCCTCGGCATGCCTGCGGATCGAGGGCAGATAGAGCTTGGCCAGCCAGGCGAACGCGAGGATCCAGATCACCACCAGCACGGCCAGGCGCAGATCCAGCCCGGCGACCAGCGCCAAGGTCGTCACCGTATAGATGAGCATGAACCAGATGACCTCGATGAAGCTCTCCATCAGGTCGCCGGTCGCCTGCCCGGCCTGCCAGACTTTTGTCGCGATACGGCCGGCGAAATCGTTCTGGAAGAAGGTGTAGGACTGCCGCGACACATGCCGGTGCGCCTGCCAGCGCACCAGATTGTAGAAGCCCGGCGTGATCGTCTGTTCGTTGACCAGCGCCGACAGGCCGACGACGACTGTGCGGATGACCGCCACCACGACGATCATGAACACCAGTTCAGGACCGGCGGCGGTCCACAGCGCATTCCAGCTGCGCTCGCCAGGAAGCTGGTCGAGAATATCGACCAGCCGCCCGACGAAGTAGAACAGCCCGGCCTCGATCAGCGGCGCGATGCCGCCGATGACCAGCATGGCGAAGAAGGCGAACTTCGCCTGGCCGACATAGTGCCAGAGGAAGCCGCCGACGCTTGACGGTGGCCGAAGGTCCGCCGGCTCCCTGAACGGATAGACCCAGTCCTCGAACCAGCGATAGACGGCTGTCATCATGCTGACGTCATCACTCTGCGGCTTCACCCTTCACGCCGATGTCGTTGGCAACAGCGTCATTGGCGGCATCGACCGGACCGTCATCGAGCAGGAACCCGCCCGACTGGCGCTGCCAGAGCTGCGCGTAGAGCCCGCCGCTGGCGACGAGTTCCTCGTGCGACCCCTCCTCGATGACACGGCCCTTGTCGAGGACGACGAGCCTGTCCATCGCCGCGATGGTCGACAGCCGGTGCGCAATGGCGATGACGGTCTTGCCTTGCATGAGCTTGTAGAGATTCTCCTGGATGGCGGCCTCGGCTTCGGAATCCAGCGCCGACGTCGCTTCGTCAAGGATAAGTATCGGTGCGTCCTTCAACATAACGCGAGCAATGGCGATGCGTTGCCGCTGGCCGCCGGACAATTTGACGCCGCGGTCGCCGACATGAGCGTCGAGCCCTTTACGTCCGGTGTGATCCGAAAGCCTGCCGATAAACTCCAGCGCCTCGGCCCGCCCGGCTGCCTCGACAAGCATTTCCTCCGTCGCATCGGGCCGCCCGTAAAGAATGTTGTCGCGCACGGAACGATGCAGCAGCGAAGTGTCCTGCGTCACCATGCCGATCTGCGCGCGCAGCGAATCCTGCGTCACCGAAGCGATCTCCTGGCCGTCGATCAGGATCCGGCCGTTCTCGAGGTCGTAGAACCGCAACAGGAGATTGACCAGCGTCGACTTGCCCGCGCCCGAGCGCCCGACAATGCCGACTTTCTCGCCGGGCTTCACCGTCAGCGACAGGTTCTCGATGACGCCCTTCTGCTTGCCATAGTGGAAACGAATGTCGTCGAAGCGGATCTCGCCCTTGGTGACGGCAATGTCCTTCGCCCCCGGCCGGTCTTCGACCAGGCGCGGCAGCGAGATCGAGGCGATACCGTCTTGCACCGTGCCGATGTTCTCGAATAGGCTCGACATTTCCCACATGATCCACTGCGACATGCCCCACATACGGAGCACGAGGCCGATGACCACGGCGACGGCGCCGATCGTCACCGCCTGGCCGAGCCACAGCCACAGCGCCAGCGCCGTCACCGAAAACAGGAGCAGCGCGTTGAGGATATAGAGCAGCCCGTAAAGCACCGTCACCAGCCGCATCGACCGGTAGACCGTGTCGAGGAAGCCTGCCATGCCTTCTCTCGCGAACGTTGCTTCGCGCCGTGCATGGGAAAACAACTTGACCGTCTGGATGTTGGTGTAGCTGTCGACGACGCGGCCGGTCATAGTCGAGCGCGCATTGGCCTGCGCCTCGCCGACCTTGCCCAGCTTCGGGATGATATAGCGCAACAACCCGATATAGCCGAGCAGCCAGACGCCGAGAGGTGCCGCCAGCCGCAAGTCGGCCGAGCCGACGATGAACAGCATGCCGAGGAAATAGACGATGACGTAATTGAGCACCTCGATCACCTTGATGACGCATTCGCGCACGGCGAGTGCCGTCTGCATCAGCTTGGTGGCGATGCGGCCGGCAAATTCGTCCTGGTAGAAGCTCATCGACTGCTTCAAGAGATAACGATGCACCTGCCATCGGATGCGCATGGGGTAGTTGCCCATCAGCGTCTGCTGGTTGAGCAAAGAATGCAGCCATACCGTACCCGGCAGCGCGAACAGCACGACGAAGGCCATGCCGGCGAGCTTCCAGCTCTCGGTCTGCAGGAAGGTTTCGCGGTTCTGCTCGGACAGCCAGTCGACGATGTGGCCCATGAAGCCGAACATCCACACCTCCGCGATGGCAATCGCCGTCACCAGCACCGCGTCGACGATGATGTATGGCCAGGCGCCGCGCGTATAATGCACGCAGAAGGCAACCAGCGTCTTCGGCGGCTCGACCGGTTCCGCTGCGGGGAACGGATCGAGCCTTCTTTCAAACCAGCTAAACATAGTGATGCTCACAAAACTTTTGTCCGCTCATGCGGCGCGGGAAAAATCCCCGGGGCGCTCCGCGTCCCTATACCGTACGTCGGCGGGGACCGACGGCCCGGAATCACCCGGGCCATCGGTCCTGCTTCGCGCAATATAGGGACTTGCGGGCTTTTCACCGACAGAAGCCTTCGACTGAGCTGACGGCACGCCGCCAGCAGTCCGGTTTTTCGCGCCCGGCCGGATCAGCCGGATGATCCGGCGCACCAGCGACGGCCGGCTGTGGTCGGGAACCGCACGCGAGAAATCGACATCCGGCAACATGCCGCGATGCGGACGCCGGCGCGTCTCGGCATGAACCGCCGACGAATAGGTCTCGCCGACCAGCAACGCCCAGGTCGCCGTCTTGCGTTCGTGCAGGCTTCTTGAACCAGGTATCTTATAGGGATCGAACATCGGTCCGTCCTCCGTGTGAAAATAGACATAGAAAGGCGAAGCAATGTCATGCGCCGGCATTCGGCCGGAGGCACGGATTGCATCCGTCGAGACGCGAGGATAGGCCTCGGTCGCGACATGCTCAGCTGGGGCGCTTGGCCCCTTTAACCGGTTGAAAAACATCGCAGGATTCCTTCGAGAGCCGAAAATTGGGTTCGGCGGGAATCGGTGCGATCAGATCTAAGAAATCAGGTAAATCGTCGTACCGAAACCGCCGGCAGGCAGGTAAGCCCACGGGAGGGGCGCAGGATGTGCATGGTCAGCATGAAATACCCCTCCATCGGTTCGGGTTGACAATGCCTGCGGTATAATCGACTTCGCAGAAAATGGCCACCCGCAGGTCCAGCAATTTCCAAAACCAGCCACCCGCTGTGGCCGATCTGCCACTTATTAGAAAGACGCGGAAATGAACCACCGTCTCCGCATCGCCCTCTACCAGCCTGACATCGCCGGCAACACCGGAACAATCCTGCGCTTCGCCGCCTGCCTCGGCCTTGGCGTCGACATCATCGAACCAGCCGGCTTTCCGCTCTCCGACAAAGCGCTCAAGCGCGCCGGGATGGACTACCTCGAAATGGCTGCCCTGACCCGGCATGTCGACTGGAACGCCTTCGAGGATTGGCGCAAGGGCCAAGCCTGCCGGCTGGTGCTGCTCACCACCAAAGCCGCGACCCCCTATACGGGCTTCAGCTTCGCCCAAGGCGACATCCTGCTGTTCGGCCGCGAATCCGCCGGCGTGCCGGATCCTGTCCATCAGGCGGCGGATGCGCGGCTGACGATCCCGATGCAGCCGGGCACGCGCAGCATCAACGTCGCGCTGTCCGTCGCCATGGTCGCCGGTGAAGCCATCCGGCAACTCGGCTAGAACCTTCAACGCGTTGTCGTCATCGCCAACGGCCCTTGCGTCTTGCATCATTCTCACCCAGGCGCACATCGCCTTCTCCTCAATTGCCCTATCGACATTTCCTGGCTACAAGCTCAACTTAAGTTGAGGTCAAGCGGAAAATCGAGATGGCTCCGGTAAAGGAATTGACGGTCGGCCAGTTGGCCATGCGCAGCGGCGTGGCGGTGTCGGCGCTGCATTTCTACGAGGCGCGCGGGCTGATCCGCAGCCACCGCACGTCGGGCAACCAGCGGCGCTATGGCCGCGACGTGCTGCGGCGGGTGGCGATCATCCGGATCGCCCAGGAGGTCGGCATCTCGCTGGCCGAGATCGGCGCCGCACTTGAATCGCTGCCAGAAGGCCGTACCCCGACGCGCGAGGACTGGAACCTGTTGTCGACCGGCTGGCGCGACGACCTCGATCGCAAGATCACTCAGCTAAAGAAGCTGCGCGACGGCCTTACCGACTGCATCGGCTGCGGCTGCATGTCGATCGACAAATGCCCGCTGCGAAACAGGGAAGATCGCTTGAGTGCGCAAGGGCCGGGCGCAAGGCGACTGCTTGTGGAATCCTAATCCGCCGCGGGCAGCCGCCGTATGGTGAATTCGATTACGTCGCCCGGCCGCTCGAACCAGCTTTCGATCTCGGTCCAGTAGGCCTGCTTGGGAAAACGCTCGAACCATTCCTTGGCCTTGAGCCGCGCATCCGGGCGCGGCAGGACGAAGGTCTCGCGCAAAAACCCGTCACGCGGCATGCGCTCGCGCTCGGCGCGTGAACGATCGAGCCTTTTCTTCAGGCCATGCAGCGGCGGTCTTGCCGGCGTGCGCATGAAAGAACTCCTGGGCCGAACCAGATGACACTTGACCCTTGCCCCTAAGAGATTAGGGATCGCGCCCGGAAAAGGCTAGTGGTCCGATTCCAACATTCGCCTCCCTAATCCCCAGGCGCCGTTGCGAATGTTGGAATCACAAGGACCACTAGCAAGTTCATGTTTCTGGTGGAGTTTTCGAATTTGACATTTGCATCGTGCCCTGCGCCACGCTGTGTGCAAATGTCAAATTCACTCCACTAGGTCCTTTGTCGGCCGCGACCGGAGACAGCATTTTGGAACGACCAGAAATACCGGCAGGCCTGCCACCCGACATCGAACAGAAGAAAATGAAGGCTAGGCTCTGGTTCGAGACGCTGCGCGAGCGCATTTGCACAACCTTCGAGCAGATCGAACAGGAACTGCAGGGACCACTGGCCGAATGGTCGCCCGGCAGCTTCGAGAAGACGCCGTGGGAACGCGACAATGGAAAGGGCGGCGGCGGCGCCATGGCGATGATGCGCGGCCGCGTCTTCGAGAAGGTCGGCGTCCATACTTCGACCGTCTATGGCGAATTCTCGCCCGAATTCAGGAAGCAGATGCCCGGCGCCGAGGAAGACCCGAGCTTCTGGGCATCAGGCATTTCGTTGATCGCGCATCCCTGGAACCCCAACGTGCCGGCCGTGCACATGAACACCCGCATGGTCGTGACGTCGCGCCACTGGTTTGGCGGCGGCGCCGATCTGACGCCGGTGCTCGACCGCAACCGCACGGAAGATCACCCCGACACGGTCGCCTTCCATCGAGCCATGCAGTTCGCCTGCGAGAAGAATGCCGCGGTCGCCGACCACCCGAAGTTCAAGGCCTGGTGCGACGAGTATTTCTATCTGCCGCACCGCAACGAGCCGCGCGGCGTCGGCGGCATCTTTTTCGACTGGCTGCATTCGGGGGAGGAGAAAGGCGGTTGGAATGCCGATTTGAACTTCGTCCAGGATGTCGGGCGTTCTTTCCTTGTCGTCTACGGACACCTGGTTCGCGCCCATTTCAACGAGAACTGGACCGACGACGACCGCGACGAGCAGCTCATTCGCCGCGGCCGTTACGTCGAATTCAACCTTCTTCACGATCGCGGCACCATCTTCGGCCTGAAGACCGGCGGCAATGTCGCTTCGATCCTGTCCAGCCTGCCGCCGGAGGTCAGGTGGCCGTAAAAAATCGGTGAGCGAAACGTGAGCCGCATTGACGTCCCATTCGCCGAATCTGGGCAGCCAATGTGGCATCGCCATTATCTTTTTCGTCTAATAGGCAATTGAAATAAAACGACTATTTGTCGTTTCGGGCCGGGAAGCGCCGGCGGTTCAGTCCCGAACCGCGACACGACGCTACCGGACGGCCCTGAACAAGGCGGAGCATTTTCCAAACGGATGCCCGCATTTCCAGGAGTATTACATGCGAAAGCTCATTGTTTCGGCAGCCGCCGCTGCCCTTCTCGCTTCCGGCTCGATTGCCTTTGCCGCGGTCAAGCACACCACGGGCACGGTCAAGACCTATGATGGCACGGCCATGAGCCTCGTTCTGGACGATGGATCGACCTTTACGCTGCCCAAGACCTTCAAGGATCCTGGCCTGAAGGCAGGCGAAAAGGTCCGCGTTTCCTGGGACATGAGCGGCAAGAACAAGGTTGCCGAGTCCGTCAAGATCGAGAAGTGATCGGGACAAGACCGAACGTTCTCGCCTTGGCTTAGCCTGGCAAGAGGGGGCGGAGCAGCGCTGCTCCGCCTTTTTCGCCCCCACGGCAACCAAACTCGTGGAACCGTGTTATGCTAACTCCCCCGTGCGCGCCCCCGAAACCGACTGCTGTGACAGGGCGCGGAACAGAGATGGCGGAGCTTCGTGTGCCCATGAGAGGCACAGGCTCCAAGGAGGAAAAGGAGAAAATCCCATGAAGGAATTCCATTGCGGCTCGCTGGTTCCCGGCTGTGAGTGGCACACGCGTGCCGGTGAGGAAGCCGAGGTCATGCGCCGCGCCGTCGACCATATGCGCGAGACACATGGCGAAACGGTCATTCGCGAGACGATGATCGAGGCGATCCGCTCGCGCATCGAGAAAGTTCGCGACGCGGCCTGAGCAGTCCTATCTGGCCTTCAAGGCTTCCGCGGCGCGCTCCAGCAGCGCGTCGCGATCGAGCGCAAAGCCGGACCCGATCCATTCCTTTTCCAGGTTTTTCAGAATCGCACCGAGCATTGGCCCCGGCGACGCGCCAAGCGCCGTCAGATCGCCGCCCTTGACTGGGAACACCGGTTTTTCCCATTTCAGCGCAAAAGCGAGCAGGCGCGAAAACCCGCCGGCCTGAACCAGCGCGTCATTGTCCTCGAGAGCCCGCGCTCGCGCCGACGCCAGCGACAGCCGCAGGCGATCGAGAAAACCCTGGCGCTCGCCGGAATAGAGTTTCTTGGCCAGTTCCGCTTCGCTTGTCTTGGGCTCGACGGCAGCCGTCAGCGCCCAGTGGCGCAGGCGCTCCGCCTCAGTGGTCGAAAGTTTCAGCCGCTCGGCCAGTGTCTTCATCCTCGCCGCATCGGGCGGCACGATCGCCTCCAGCCTGAGCAGCGGGTCCGGCGCCCAGCCCAGATCCTTTTCTGTCTTGATCAGCCCATGAATGGCATCGATGCCCCATTTCTCGCTTTCCGGCAGGGCGCTGGTGAGCCCGCCGGCCTGGCGCATCCACAGCAAGGCGCGCGACGGATCTGGGGCCGATAACAACTTCTTCAGCTCGGACCAGATGCGTTCGGCCGAGAGATGGGCGAGACCGTCCTTGAGCCGGGCGCAGGCCTTCAATCCCTCGGCATCGGGCCGACCCTCGCCGTACCAGGCGAAAAAGCGGAAGAAACGCAGGATGCGCAGATAGTCTTCGCGGATCCGCTGCTCGGCATCGCCAATGAAGCGCAGCCTTCGTGCCTCGATATCGCCGACGCCGCCGACCAGGTCGACGACCGTCCCGTCAGCCTCCGCATAGAGCGCGTTGATGGTGAAATCGCGCCGTTCGGCGTCGGCCTTCCAGTCGCGGCCGAACGACACTTTGGCGCGGCGGCCATCGGTCTCGATGTCGGCGCGCAGCGTGGTGACCTCATAGGGCGCGCCGCCGGCAATCACCGTGATCGTGCCGTGCTCGATGCCGGTCGGCACCGCCTTGAAGCCCGCCGCCTCGGCGCGGCGAACGGTTTCCTCGGGCAGGCAAGTGGTAGCAACGTCGATATCGGCGACCGGCTGCCCAATCAGTGCATTGCGCACCGCACCGCCCGCGATGCGGGCTTCCTCGCCGCCTTGCGCCAGCACGGCAAGCAGCCGCTGCAGATGCTTTTCACCCAGCCAGTCGGCTCTGCCCGCCAGCGATACCGGATCACTCAAGCATAGAGCCTTTCATAGAGCGTGCGGATGATGCCGGCGGTGACGCCCCAGATGCGCTGGCCGCCATAGGGCATATCGTAGAAGAACCATTCCAGGTCGTTCCACATGCGGCTGTCCCTGGTGTGGTTGGCCGGATCCATCAGGAACGAAAGCGGTACTTCGAAGGCGGCGTCGACCTCGTCGGAATTGAGCGACAGCGTAAAACCGGGCTCGACGATCGCCAGCACCGGCGCGATGCGATAGCCGCTGCCGGCGACATAATCGGGCATGCGGCCGATGATCTCGATGCGGTCATGGCCGAGGCCGATCTCCTCGAAGGTCTCGCGCAAGGCCGCTGCTTCCGGGGTCGCATCGGTGGGATCAATGGTGCCGCCAGGAAAAGCCACCTGCCCGGAATGGCTGCGCAGTTTTTCCGCCCGCTTGGTCAAAAGCACGGTCGCATCGCGTCCATGATCGACGACCGGGATCAGCACCGCGGCGTCGCGCAGCGCTTTGAGCTGCGTCAACCGTGGATGGCCGGGGTTGAAGCGATGATCGCCATAATCGTCGCCGGCATGGACTTCAGCTTGCGCCGCGACCCGCGCGCGAAAATCCGCTGTGGAAAACGGCGGCGGCCTCACCTGATCCATCATGCGCTCAGCCGCTTCAGTTTTTCCGCCGGCATGATCGGATAGATTTCGCCTTTCGAGCGCACGGCAAACATCGTCTTGCCGCCGATATCGATCTCCTCGCCATGCTCGACCAGTTCGTACATCACCGGCCGCGCCACCAGCGCTTCCAGCCGCCCGCGCACAAGCACATAGGGTTTTAGCCCGCCGGTCTCGTTCTCGTCGACGAAGCGCAGCGGATGGCCAGGTCCGGCCTCGACGACATCGCCGACATTGGTGCGGAAAGTGATGGTCTGCTCGGCGCCGGCGCCGGAAACATCCATTTCAACCGCGATGAAAGGCGCGTCCACGACGCGGATGCCGACCCGTTCGACCGGCGTCACCAGATAGGTCCTGCCATCCTCGTCCTTGCGCAGCACGCTGGAAAACAGCTGCACCAGCGGCATGCGGCCGATCGGCGTGCCGAGATAGAACCACGTTCCGTCTTGTTTGATCTCCATGTCTAGATCGCCGCAAAAGTCGGGATTCCAGCGCTCCACCGGCGCCGCGCCCTTGCCGGCGCGAGCCGCACGCGAGATCAACGCTTCGAGACCGCGCGCCTCGGTTGCGGCAGTAAGGCTGTGCTCGCGATGTTCGGAGCGTTCCGTCATGGTCACGAAATAGTCACTGTTGTTCCGCTTGTCAGCCTAAGGCTGTGATTTAAATTCATTCGTAGGCGCCAGGCGAAGCCGAATCGCGGCATTCTAAGGCACTACAGTGCAAGCCGGTACTTCCAGCACAAGGATCGATGCGGCATGAGCGTAATGGTCAAGGAAAGCCCAATCAGCGAAAAGGACATGATCGCCCAGGCCGAGACGGCGCTGGCCGATATTTCCAGGGTGCGCGACGGCGTCGGCCGCGTCATTTTCGGCCAGGAAGTGGTGGTCGAGCGCACGCTGGTGGCGCTGCTTGCCGGCGGCCATGCGCTGCTGGTCGGCGTGCCCGGCCTTGCCAAGACCAAGCTGGTCGAAACGCTCGGTGTCGTGCTCGGCCTCGATTCGCGCCGCATCCAGTTCACACCCGACCTGATGCCGTCGGACATTCTCGGCTCAGAGGTGATGGAGCAGGACGAGGCCGGCAGGCGCTCCTTCCGCTTCATCTCCGGCCCGATCTTCGCGCAATTGCTGATGGCCGACGAGATCAACCGCGCCTCGCCGCGCACCCAGTCGGCGCTGCTGCAGGCGATGCAGGAATATCACGTCACCATCGCCGGCATTCGCCACGACCTGCCCGCGCCCTTCCATGTGCTGGCGACGCAAAACCCGCTGGAGCAGGAAGGCACCTACCCCCTGCCCGAAGCGCAACTCGACCGCTTCCTGATGCAGGTCGATATCCTTTATCCTGAAATCGAGGCCGAGCGGCGCATCCTGCTCGAAACCACCGGCATCGAGGACGCCAAGGCGCAAAACGTCCTGCAGCCGGCGCGGCTGAGGGAAATCCAGACGCTGATCCGCCGTATGCCGGTGCCCGAAAGCGTCGTCGACGCCATCCTCAAACTGGTGCGTTCGGCGCGTCCCGGCCAGGGCAATGCCGAGACCGACAAGCATGTCGCCTGGGGTCCCGGCCCGCGCGCCAGCCAGGCGCTGACGCTGTGCGCCCGTGCGCGCGCGCTTTATGACGGGCGGCTGGCGCCGTCGGTGGACGATATCCGCGCGCTGGCCGAACCGGTGCTGCAGCACCGCATGGCGCTGACCTTTGCCGCCCGCGCCGAGGGCACGACCGTGCGCGACGTGGTAGCGAAACTGGCCAAAGGAATCTGATGGCGCGTATCGGCGAAGTCCAGGCACCGGCAGCGACGCGCGACGCGCTCGCCAGGGGCCGGTTGCGGGCTTCGCTGGTGCCGGACCTGCTGGTCGAGGCACGCCGTATCGTCAATACGGTAATTGCCGGCTGGCATGGCCGCCGCAAGCGCGGCATCGGCGAGAATTTCTGGCAGTTCCGCCCCTATGTCGAAGGCGATTCCTCGCGCATCGACTGGCGCCGTTCGGCCCGCGACGACCACACCTATGTGCGCGACCGCGAATGGGAAGCAGCCCACACGGTGTGGCTTTGGGCCGACCCATCGCCCTCCATGCTCTACAAATCGACTGGCGCCAGCGTTTCCAAGGAATCGCGCGCGCTGGTGCTGGCACTGGCCATGGCCGAACTTTTGTCGCGCAGCGGCGAGCGCATCGCATGGCCCGGCCTGACAGATCCGTTCACCGCCCGCAACGGCGCCGAGCGCATCGCAGCGCAGTTGATGCACGCCGCGGACCTGCCAGCAAAGCCTGACCTGTCCGCCATCCGCCGCTTCTGCGACATCGTCGTCGTGAGCGATTTCCTCGACCCGGTCGAGGAGACCATGGAATGGCTCGATGTGCTGGCGCGGCATGGCGTGCGTGCGCATCTGATCGAGGTTGCCGATCCGGCGGAGGAGACCTTTCCTTATGCCGGCCGCACCGAATTCACCGATCCCGAGACCGGCGACAAGTTGACCGCCGGCCGCGCCGAAATGCTCGGCGACGAATACCGCCTGCTCTACACCGCCCGCCGCCAGGAGATGGCCAGCTGGTGCAAGCGCCTCGGCTGGAGCTACACCGTCAACCACACCGATCGCCTCGCTTCCGAGGCGCTGGTGCGCATCCACATGGCGATGACCGCCGATGGCGCATTCGTGGGAAGGGCCGGCGCATGAGCTGGCTGCCGCTCTCCTTTGGCGCTCCCATGGTGTTGTGGGGCCTGCTCGCGCTGCCGGTGATCTGGTGGCTGCTCAGGCTCACACCGCCCAAGCCGCAGTCCGAAATGTTTCCGCCGCTGAAGATCCTCGCTCGCGTGCTGAAGCGCGAGGAAACGCCGCAGCAGAGCCCGTGGTGGCTGACGCTGCTGCGGCTGTTGATGGCAGCCCTTGTCGTCGCGGCATTAGCCGAACCCGTTTTCAATCCGCGCGAAAAATTGCCGGCCGAGGGCGCCGCCCTGGCGCTCGTCATCGACAATGACTGGGCGAGTGCTGCCGACTGGGGCAAGCGCGTCGCCACCGCCCAGCGGCTGATCGCCGATGCCGGTTCGAACGGCGTACCGGTCGTCATCGCCTTCACCGCCGAAAAGCCGAACGCCGAGATCGGCCCCTTCGATGCGGCGGCTGCCCTCGACCGGCTGCGCGCCGCCAAGCCGAGGCCGATCCCGACCGACCGACCCGCTGTCTATGCCCGCGTCGCCGGCGTGCTGGAAACCTTGCCCGGCGCCAGCGTTGCCGTTCTCGCCGACGGCCTTGCGGCAAAGGGCGACGAGGCCGCCTTCAACACACTGCTGTCGAAAAACGCCGCCCGTGTCGTCTGGGCCTATTCCGACCGGCTGGCGCTGACTGGGCTCACTGGCGCCGAAAATCAGGTCGACGGCTTCGCCCTGACCGCCATCCGCGCGCCCGGCGATCCGGCGCCGGCACAAGTCATCGCCGGCGCCTTCGACGACAAGGGCCGCCGCATCGCCGACGCGACGCTGACCTTCGCGCCGGGTGAGACTACCGCCACCGGCACGATGGCGGTGCCGTTCGAACTGCGCAACGACTTCGCCTCGATCGCGCTCGACGGCGAACGCCAGGCAGGTGCTGTGCGCGTGCTCGACGAAAGCTCCAAGCGCCGCCGCGTCGGACTTTTATCGCAGGCCGAGGCCGACCAGGCGCAGCCGCTTCTGTCGCCGCTCTATTACATCAGGCGCGCGCTGCAGCCTTTCGCCGATCTGGTCGAACCGTCGAGCGTCGATCTCGCCGACGCCATCCCGCAGCTTCTCGACCAGAAGCCGGCGATGATCGTCATGGCCGATATCGGTACCATTCCGCCACAGGTCCATCAGCGGCTGATCGACTGGGTCGACAATGGCGGCACGCTGGTGCGCTTTGCCGGTTCGCGGCTGGCCGCCGCCGGCAATGACGATGATCTGTTGCCGGTCAGGCTGCGCACCGGCGAGCGCTCGCTTGGCGGCGCGCTGTCATGGACGACGCCACAAGCGGTGACCGAATTCCCGAAGAACGGCCCGTTCGCCGACCTCGCACCGCCGGCCGAGGTCACGGTGAGCCGGCAGGTGTTGGCCGAACCGACGCCGGACATCGTCGAGCGCACCTGGGCAACCCTTGCCGATGGCACCCCGCTGGTGACCGGGTTGAAGAAGGGCAAGGGCACGCTGGTGCTGTTCCATATCACCCCGGAAGCGACATGGTCGACGCTGCCGATCTCCGGCAGCTTCGTCGAGATGCTGCGGCGCATCGTGCAGCTGTCGCGCAACCAGGGTGCGGCGGTTGCCAACGCCGAAGCCGCTGCTACGTCGCTGGCGCCTTATCGCATGATAGCCGCCGACGGCACTTTGGTGCCGCCGACGCCGGACGCACGACCGCTGGTCCCTGGCGCCGGCTCGCTGCCGGTGACGTTCGAGAACCCGCCCGGCCTCTATGGCTCGGAAACCGGCGTTTTCGCCCACAATCTGCTCGACCCGGCCACCGCCTTCGCGCCGCTGGTGCGCCCGCAATTCACAGTGCCGGTGACCAATATCCAGTACGCTTTCGATGAATCGCGCGACCTCAAGGGATCGCTGGTCACAGCGGCACTTGTGCTTATGCTGCTCGACACGCTGGCGGTGTTCTGGATGGGCGGGCTGATGTCGCGCCGACCGCGCCGCGCCCGATCGGCCGCGGCAACGACGGCTGCGCTGCTGCTTGGCCTCGGCATGCTGTTTGGCCATGCCGACCTCGCCCGCGCCGACGACGCCAAGCCCGGCGATGCCGCCGCTATCGAGGACATTGCCAAGACCCGCATCGCCTATGTGCTGACCGGTGTGCCCGGTGACGATTCGATCAGCCGCGCAGGGCTCGAAGGCTTGACCCGCTTCCTGATCGAGAAGACCGCGCTCGAGCCGGGCGCGCCGGCGGGCGTCGATATCTCGAAGGACGAGCTTTCCTTCTATCCGCTGATCTACTGGCCGATCGATCCCTCCGCGCCGATGCCGAGTCAAGCCGCGATCGCCCGCATCGACGCCTATATGCAGCAGGGCGGCACGGTGCTGTTCGACACGCGCGACCAGTTCGCCAACGGCATCGGTGCGGATTCGGCGAGCCCGGCGACGGAACGGTTGCGCGACATTCTCGGCAATCTCAACGTGCCGCCGCTGGAGCCGGTGCCCGCCGACCATGTGCTGACCAAATCCTTCTTCATCCTGCCCGAATTTCCCGGCCGCTTCTCCGGCAGCCCGCTCTGGGTGGAAGCCTCGCTCGAGGCCAGCAATGCCGAGAATCGGCCGGTACGCGTCGGCGACGGCGTCTCGCCGATCCTGATCACCGCCAATGATTTTGCCGGCGCCTGGGCCGTCGACGAGAATGGTGACCCGCTTTTGCCGACCGTGCCATCGGATCCGATGCAGCGCATCTATGCGCTGCGCGCCGGCGTCAACATCATGATGTACATGCTGACCGGCAACTACAAATCCGACCAGGTGCACGTGCCGATCCTGCTCGAACGGCTGGGGCAGTAAGCCTATGAACTGGTCGATTTCCTTCGAACCGCTGCTGTCCTGGCCCTTGCTGGCTTTGGTGCTCGCACCGCTGCTGGTGCTGGCGGCTGTCGGCTTGTGGTTTCGCCAGCGCGGCGCGATCTTCCGCTTCGCGGCGCTGATTGCGCTGGGCGCAGCACTCCTCAATCCGGTCTTCCTCGATGAGGAGCGCGAGGCGCTGAAGAGCGTCGTTGCCGTCATCGTCGACCGCAGCCAGAGCCAGGATATCGGCGACCGGACCAAACAGACCGACGAAGCGCTTGCCGGTTTGCAGCAGCGCCTTGGCCGCTTCAAGCAGTTCGACGTCCGCGTCGTCGAGGCCGGCAAGTCGGAAGCCGCCGACGAGCGCACCGAGACCAAGCTTTTTGCAGCGCTTGAAGGCGCTTTCCGCGACGTGCCGCCCTCGCGCATCGGTGGCGCCATCATGATCACTGATGGCGAGGTGCATGACGCACCGGCCGCCCCCGACTTCAATGCGCCGCTGCACGCGCTGATCACCGGCAACGAGCACGAGAAGGACCGCCGCATCCGCTTCGAGAACGCGCCACGCTTCGGCCTCGTCGGCAAGCCGCTCGACATGACCTACCGCGTCATCGCCACCGACGGCGAAACCGGCCCGGTCGATGTCCGCGTCTCGGTCAATGGAGAGCAGGTCGCGGTCGAAGAAGCGACCATCGGCCAGGCGATGCCGCTGCAGGTGACCATCCCCGGCGCCGGCCGCAACATCGTCGAACTCTCTATTGACCGCGAGCCGGGCGAACTGACCGACGCCAACAACCGCGCCATCGCGCTGATCGACGGCATCCGCGAGAACTTGCGCGTGCTTTTGGTTTCCGGCGAACCGCATGCCGGCGAGCGCACGTGGCGCAATCTGCTGAAATCCGACGCCTCGGTCGATCTCGTCCATTTCACCATTCTGCGGCCGCCGGAAAAGCAGGACGGCACGCCGATCAACGAACTGTCGCTGATCGCCTTCCCGACCCGCGAGTTGTTCGTCGAGAAGATCAAGGATTTCGATCTCATCATCTTCGACCGCTACCAGCACCGCGACGTGCTGCCGATCCTCTATTACGACTACATCTCCGAATACGTCGAAAAGGGCGGCGCGCTGCTGATCGCCGCCGGGCCGGAATATGCCGGCGACTCCTCGATCGCCCGCACCCCGCTAATGTCGTCGCTGCCGGCAATGCCGACCGGCGAAGTCATCGACAAGGCCTTCTATCCGCGCCTCACCGATCTCGGCCAGCGCCATCCGGTGACGCGCGGCCTCGACGGCTCGGCGACCGAGCCGCCGCGCTGGAGCCGCTGGTTCCGCACCATCGGCGTGCAGAACCCCGAAGGCGAAGTGGTGATGAAGGGCGCCGACAACCGCCCGCTGCTTCTGCTCGATCATAAGGGCGAAGGCCGCGTCGGCATGCTTCTGTCCGATCAGGGCTGGCTATGGGCGCGCGGCTTCGAGGGTGGCGGGCCGCATGTCCAGCTTTACCGCCGCATCGCCCACTGGCTGATGAAGGAACCTGAACTCGAGGAAGAGCGGCTGACCGCCGACGGCCGCGGCATGATGCTGGAAATCCGCCGCCAGACGATGAGCGACGATCCCGGCCCGGCGCAGGTGATCACCCCTTCGGGCAAGGCGCTGATCATCAAGCTGGAGAAGTCCGAACCCGGCGTTTTCCTGGGCAGCATCGAGACCAAGGAGATCGGCCTCTACCAGATCGGCAATGGTGACCTGACCGCACTCGCCCATGTCGGCCCGGTCAACGCGCCGGAATTCTCCGACGTCGTCTCTACCGAGGACCGGTTGAAGGCTCCGACTGAGGCCACCGGCGGCAGCGTGCGCCGGCTGGCGGCCTCCTCCACCCTTGGCCAGCTCACCGGCAGCGTCACCCTGCCCTCCATCGTCCCGGTCCGCGCCTCCGGTGCGGCCTCGGGCGCAGACTGGATCGGCCTGCGCAGCACCGACGACAGCGTGCTCAAAGCCGTCTCGCGCGTACCCCTGTTCGGCGGCTTCCTCGGCCTTTGCCTGCTGCTGCTGGCCATGGGCGCGATGTGGTACAGAGAGGGAAGGTAAGGATCCCTTCTCCCCGTCACTATACGGGGAGAAAGACGCTCAACCTACTCCTCCGGCTCCGTCGTAAACAGCAGCGGGTACCCCTTGGCCTTGGCCGCGTCGACGGCCCGTGTCGCCTTGGTCTCGGCGACATCCCTGGTGAAGACGGCAACGACGCAAACGCCGAGCCGGTGCGCGGTGATCATCACCCGGTTAGCCTGGTCTTCGCTGAGCTTGAACTCGCCCTTCAGCACCGTCACCACGAATTCGCGCGGCGTAAAATCGTCATTGATGAGGATGACCTTGTAGAGCTTCGGCCGCTCGGTCCGCGGCTTGGTCTTGGTGCGGGGTTTGGAACTGATTTCAGGCATCGGGAACCGGTATCGCGCGAGGGGTCGCTCTCACTTTGTCATGGGGGAAAGCCGTCGTCCATTTTGATCGGCGCGCCAAACCGGCTTCCCGGAAGTGCTGCCGTTCACAAATTTAGGAAGTGTATGCTGCGGTTCAACGGCCCTGGCGATTGGCGACGCGACGAGCCTGGAATTCCCGTGCGCTGGATGCCGCATCCGGCCTTGATCCGGCCGCCTTGTATTCGACCCAGGCGACCGCGAGCCAGCCGAAGAAGCAGGCCAGCGCCGCGCCGGTGATCACGGTAAGCAGCAGGCTTTGCCATGGTGTGATGTATTGCCAGCTGCTGGAGATTGCCGGTGCAAACAGCGACGGCTCTGTGCGCCCGCTCACCGGATCGGGCACCGGGCTGGCGGTGAACTGGATCAGCACCCTGACCATTGCCGAGGCCACAAGGCCGCCGATGGCCATCGAGCGCAGAATGGATGAAAGCCGCTTCTTCATGCGGGCTATCCTACCGGACCGGCATTGCAAACGGGTTAAAGTCCTGGGTGGCCGGCACCCATCAACGGGTAATCATGCTCACACGACAAGGCCGCTCCAGCCGGGGGGGTGCTGGAGCGGCCTTGTTACAGACAAGCCTGTTGGCTGTCTGGATCAGGCCTTCGGGGCGTCCGTCTTGACGACCTTCTTCGCCTTCTTGTGCTTCTTGACGGGCTTCTTGGCGACGACCTTCTTCACCGGGGGCTTGGCGGTCGTGGTCGCCGGAGCGGTGGTCGTGGAAGCAGCCGGAGCAGCGGTCGTGGTGGCAGCGGCATTGCCCAGAGCCGGCATTGCGAAAGCGAGAGCGACGGCGAGACCGGTGGCGGAGAGGATGGACTTTTTCATGGCTTCATTTCCTTCTTTGTGCGGGTCGTGTTTCGAGTGTCACTGAACCGGGTCGATCGGTGTCACTCCAAGCAGCTTCAAAGCGTTCGCGAGCATCCGGATACCCTGTGCCTGTTTCTTGTTGGCGCAGAACCGGTTTCCCTTTCTTTGCAGTGCTTTCGCCGCGGTGACCTGCGTTGCCGCGGCATGGGTTTCAAGGGCTTCGTCTACCTGGCGATTGAGATCGATGCAGCGCTCGCTCCTTGTGATCGGCGTCACCTTTGCGGTTGTGGCTCCGACCGCGGCTGTGACGAGCGGAATGCTGAGCAGCGCACCCATCAAGCTGATCGTGAACCTGTGCATTGGTGATGTCCGTTACTCCGGAGACTTCGCGTCGCAGCCGATGTCCTGACCGCCACGGCACCCTTTATGCCCTTGATTTTTTTCGGGAGTTTTTCCGGACTATAGAATTTTGTTTCTGAATTGTTTCTGGCAAATCGGCTTTGCGGGCGATCATCGCCGCTGGCCAACATGTGGCCAGAATTCTATCGTGTGGGTGACGCCACAGAAGCAGACTCAGAAGGCAGCCGCCGACCGGCCGCCAGCAATGACAGGATCGCCGTGAAATCCGATGCGCACATACTGATCGTCGACGACGACAAGGGCATTCGCGACCTGCTTCAGGAATTCTTCCAGAAGCGCGGCCTGCGCACCACGGTTGCCGCCGACGGCGTCGAGATGGAAGACATACTGCGCCGCACGCAGGTAGACCTGATCGTGCTTGATGTGATGCTGCCGGGAAAGAGCGGGCTGGAGCTCTGCCGCGACCTGCGCGCCAGCTACTCGACGCCGATCATCATGCTGACGGCGGTCACCGAGACCACCGACCGCGTCGTCGGCCTGGAAATGGGCGCCGACGATTATGTGCCCAAACCCTTCGATCCGCGCGAGCTGCTGGCCCGTATCCGCGCCGTTTTGAGGCGCAATGGTGCTGCCGAGCCGAAGCGGGCCACCACCAAGCAGATCTATCATTTTGCCGGCTGGACGATGGACTGCTCGCGCCGCCGGCTGATGGCGCCGGGCGACGTCAGGGTCGAACTGACGATGGCGGAGTTCAACCTGTTGCAGACCTTCGTCAAAAGCGCGCAGCGCGTCCTCACCCGTGACCAGCTCATCGAGCTTTCCGGCGGTGACAGCGACTATTCCTTCGACCGCAGCATCGACATCCTGGTCAGCCGTCTCAGGCGCAAGATGGAAGACGACCCCAAGACGCCGAAACTGATCCTGACTGTGCGCAGCGGCGGCTACCAGTTCCTGCCCGAGACCACCTCCGAATGAGACGTTTCCTGCCGCAAACCCTGCCGGTCTGGGTTTTGCTCATCGTCATTGCCGGCCTGCTGATCAGCCAGGTCGCCACGCTCTACATCGTCTCGCGCGATCGTGCCGTCGCCAATGACGAGGTCGATCTCTACCGGCTTAACGACCGCGCCTATTCGCTGGTGCAGCTGATGCATGACGACACGCCGGAGCAGCGCAAGCTGACGGCCTCCGGTCTGTTCAACGCCACCTATGCGCTCACCGTTTCGGACACGCCCGCGGTCACCTCGTCGATCGCCGGCGACGACGAACTGGCCGAACTCGAGGACATCCTGGTCGGGCGGCTGTCGAAATTCGGCATCACCGACGCCCGCGTCCGGCGCGATCCGGCAACCCAGGCAGCCAACGCGCCTGGCGGTGTGGCCGTGACCAAGGATGTGGGCGCGGTGGAGCGTGACCTGTTATCGCTGGCGGCCAGCTTCGCCCAAAGCGACAAGCTGACGGCCTCTGTCCGCTTCGCCGACGGCCAATGGCTGAATTTCACCGAGCCCAACACGCCGGTCGGACCGATATTGAGCTTCGACAGCCTGCCGCTCTATTCGCTGATCGCGGCCCTGGTGGTGATCATGTCGATCTGGTCGCTGCGCCGGCTGACGGCGCCCTATCGGATGATGGAAACCGCGGTCAACCGGATCGGCACGGATCTGAAGAGCCCGCCGATCGCCGAGACCGGCAGCCGCGAAATCCGCGCCGCGGCCAAAGCCGTCAACGCCATGCAGGTCCGGCTGCGCGACTATGTCGAGGACCGCGAACATCTGGCCGCCGCGCTCGCCCACGATCTGCGCACGCCGCTGACCCGCATGCGGCTGCGCCTCGAACTGTTGCGCAGATCGACCGCGCGCGAGGCGCTGGCCCACGACCTCGCCGACATCGAGAGCATCGCCAGCTCCGTCATCGACTTCGCCACCTTCGAAGTCACCGAGGAGAAGAGCGAGCGGATCGATTTCTGGTCGCTGGTGGAATCGATCGCCGACAGTTTCGAGGACGTCACGTTCGACCATGACGGCGCCAGGCCGCGTGGCATGATCTGCATCGCGCGACCGGTGGCGCTGAAGCGCTGCGTCAACAATCTGGTCCAGAATGCCGTGACCTACGGCAAGAAAGCCCATGTCAGCCTGCGGCAGTCGGACGGCACGGTCACGCTGGTCATCCGCGACGAGGGGCCGGGCATACCGCAGGCGCAGCTCGACCAGGTGTTCGGTTCCTTCGTGCGGCTGGAGCAATCGCGCAACCGCCAGACCGGCGGTCTCGGCCTCGGCCTGACCATTGCCCGCAACATTGCGCGTGCCGCCGGCGGCGATGTCAACCTGTCCAACCGTCCCTGCGGCGGCCTGCTGACGGAGCTCAGCCTGCCGCTGGCGGCATGAGGCAGCAGACTAGCGTCTCGATGGGCACCGGGGGTGGATCAGCCAACCCAACCTTGCAATAGTGCAGCCGCTCGAACAGGAGGAGATCGCCGCATGTTTTACGCCATCCTGGCCTATCACGTCGAACAGACCATCCAGTCCCTGACGCCGCAGCAGGATGCGGCGCTGATGCACGACCTGCTCGAAGTCAACGCCAGGCTGACCCGCGAAGGCAAGCTCGGGCCGGCGGCAAGACTGGGCGCGACCGCCGACGCCGTGACGCTGCGCGGTCCGGGCGAAGGCATCGTCATCGACGGGCCGTTTGCCGAGACCAAGGAACAATTGCTGGGTCTTTATGTCCTCGACTGCGCCACGCAGGAGGCGGCGATTGCAGCCGCGCGCGACTTGCGCCGCGTGAATCCCTCGGCAGTCTACGAAATCCGGCCGATCACATTTTACCTTCCCGGCCTGGCGTTCCCCGTGACGAAGGGCGATTTCCAGGAGGCCGCCAGCGGCTGAGAGCCGCTTGCTCTACCCCATGGCCGGTCAGGCAGAAGCGATCTCGTTGCCCAGGCGGACCGTTTCGGCGACGAGAAGGTCGAGATCCTCGCGCCGGGTCCGGTGGTTGTTGATCGCCACCCTGAGGCAATGCCGGCCTTGCACCGTGGTATCGGAAATGGCGGCGGTTCCGTCTTCCTGAAGCCTCAGCATGATCTCGGTGTTGAGCGCTTTCGCGCGCTCGCCATCGAGACCATCCGCGCGATAGCGGAAGCAGACGATGTTGATGCTGGTCGGCGCCGTCAGTTCGAGCGCTGGTTCGGCCGCGATCAGCCCTGAGAGATACTGCCCCTGCGCAATGTTCTGGTCGATCAGGCGGCCGAATTTTTCGACGCCGTGTTCTCGCAATGCCATCCACACTTTGAGTGCCTTGAAGCCGCGTGACGTCTGCAGGCCGTAATCGTGCAGCCATTGGCCGGAGGCGAGGCCGCGCGGTGTCGACTCCAGATATTCCGGCGTCACCGCGAAGGTCTTGCGATGCGCCGAGGCATCCCGCACCAGCGCGCAGCCTGCCTCGAAAGGCGCATGCAGCCATTTGTGCGGATCGAGCGCGATGGAATCGGCCCATTCGATGCCGGCGACGCGATGTGCATTCTCAGGCGCGATCGCGATCAGCGCGCCGATGCAGCCGTCGACATGGAACCAGAGGTCCTCCTCATGCGCCAGCTTGGCCAGCGCCTGCAGATCGTCGATGGCGCCGGTGTTGACAGTGCCGGCGTTGCCGATGATGCAGGCCGGCTTGAACCCGGCCGCGCGATCTTCCGATATCGCAGTCCTCAAACCTTCAATGTCGATGCGCAGGCCGGCGTCGCTGGCAATGCGGCGCAGCGCCTTGTTGCCGAGACCGAGCGCTTCCATCCCCTTGCGGTGACAGGAATGGACCTGGTCCGAGCCATAGAAACGCAAAGGCTTTTCGATTGCTCCAACGCCGTGCTCGCGCACGCCGATGCCGGCCTTGGTGTTGCGCGCCACGGTGAGCCCGATGATGTTGGCCATCGAGCCGCCGCTGACCAGCGTGCCGCTGGCCGAAGCCGGCATGCCCATCATCTGCTTGCACCAGTCGACCACCTGGCCGTCCATCAGGGCGGCGGCATGGTTGCCGCCGCCGAGATTGGAGCCCTGGATTGCCGCCAGGAAATCGCCGATCGCGCCGGTAAAATTGCTCGACCCCATATACCAGGACCAGAAGCGCGGATGGATGTTGCCCATCGGATAGGGCATCACCTTGTCCACGACATCGCCATAGATGTCGGCAAGCGCGGTCGGCGATTGCGGCAGCGAGGCGGTGAAGAAATCCCTCACATCTCCAGGCATCTCCTGCCACACCGGCCGTTGCCTGACATCGCGCAGGTAAGCGACGGCATCGTCAACGATCCGATGCGACAGGCTTTGCACATCGGCCCAGTCCGAGGGGTCAAGCGTTTCCTCGGTACTGGTAGCCGAGTGTCCAGGCATCGCGTCCATGCAATTTGCTCCCGCGTCATCATGCCGGGAACTGGCAACCGGGCGTCGAGCGCGAGAGAGCAAGCTCTTCCGCATTCATCTCGGCCTCGATGCCGTCGAACAAAGGCGTGGTCATGTAGCGTTCACCGGTATCGGGAAGCATGCACAGGATCACCGATCCGGCCGGCGCTGTGCCGGCGATCTGGCGCGCCACGGCAAAAGCCGAACCGCCGGAAATGCCGGTGAAGATGCCTTCCTGCTGCGCCAGCGCCTTGGCCCATTTCATGCCCTCCGGCCCGGCGATCGGCATCACCTCGTCATAGAAGTTGCCATCGATGGCCTCCTGCAGGACGTGCGGGATGAAATCCGGCGTCCAGCCCTGGATCGGGTGCGGTTCGAAAGCCGGATGGCTGGCGGCCGGCGCTCCGCCGGCGCCACGCATCTGCCGCTTGCCGCTGCCGACAAGCTGCGCGTTGGCCGGTTCGGTGAGCACGATCCGGGTCTCAGGCCGCTCGCGGCGCAGCACCCGCGCCACGCCGGCGACGGTGCCGCCGGTGCCGTAGCCGGTGACGAAATAGTCGAGCCGCGAGCCGGCGAAATCGTTGACGATCTCGCGTCCCGTGGTAGCTTCATGAATGTCGGCGTTGGCCTTGGTCTCGAACTGGCGGGCCAGGAACCAGCCATTGGCTTCGGCCAGTTCCACCGCCTTCTTGTACATGCCGAAGCCTTTCTCGGCGCGCGGCGTCAGCACCACCTTGGCGCCCAGCATCCGCATCAGCTTGCGGCGCTCGACCGAGAAACTGTCGGCCATCGTCACCACCAGCTTGTAGCCCTTCTGCGCACAGACCATGGCAAGACCGATGCCGGTGTTGCCGCTGGTCGCCTCGACAATGGTCTGTCCAGGCTTGAGCGCGCCGGTGCGTTCACCTTCCTCGATGATGTTGAGCGCCAGCCGGTCCTTCACCGACGCCGCCGGATTGAAGAACTCGGCCTTGACGTAGATGGTGGCGTGCGCCGGTCCGAGATTATTGACGCGGATGACCGGCGTGTCGCCGATGGTGTCGAGAATGCTGTCGAACAGGCGGCCGCGGCCGGCCGTGGTTCTGATTTTCTGCTGATGCAACATGGTAGACTCCTGGTTCTTGCTCACGGGCCGGTTACACACCGGCGGTTTGGGCGGCGAGATTTCGACACCTTGCCGCACTACAGGTCCTTGACGTGCGGCAGTGTGGTAAACACCACATTCGGCGCACAAATTTTGCGAGCCGGGTGCACTTTGTCGTGCTCGGTGGTAAAGCAGGGGCCGGCAGGTCAGCGTGGGAGCAGGCGTGGTATCTGGCGTGGAATCGAGCCTGGCGAGCAGCCATCAAGGTGTTGTCGTGCGCCTGTTTGGGCCGCCGACAATTGCGCGCGACGGCGTCCCGGTGGTCTTGCCGGCATCGCGCAAGCTGCGCGCGCTGCTGGCCTATCTGGCGCTGGCGCCCCATCCGGTCGGACGTGGCAAGCTCTGCGAGTTGCTGTGGGATGTTCCAAATGATCCCAGGGGTGAGCTGCGCTGGTGCCTGAGCAAGCTGCGGGCCGCGCTCGACGAACCGGGCCGCCGCAGGATCGAAACATCGGGCGATACGATCGCGCTCGATCTCGACGGCATCTCAGTCGACGTTCTGGATGTCGCGGCGGCGGCTGCCGCAGGCATCGAAACGCTCGAGCCGACGCGACTGCAGTTGCTCTCCGACCTGTTCGTCGGCGACTTCCTCGAAGGGCTGGAGATCGACCGCAGCCCTCTCTTCAACAGCTGGCTGACCGCGCAGCGCCGCCGTTTCGGTTCCTGCCAAGCTGCTATACTGGAACATCTGGTCAAGACGCTGCCGGCCGATTCCGAAGACGTCTCCGCCCATCTCGAAAAATGGCTGGAATTGACCCCGTTCGACAGCAGCGCCCATGTCGCACTCCTGGTGAGGCTGGCGCGGCGCGGCCAGTTCGGTGCCTGCGAGGACCATCTTGCCGCAGCAGCATCGCTCTTCCAATCGGAAGAGCTGGATTTTGGCCCTGTGCGCCAGGCGTGGCTTGCCATTCGCGCGGAACGTCACTGCGCGACTTTGCCGGCACAGCCTGCGGTAGCGCCGGTGGCGGGCCACAGCCCGATCGCGCGTGCCCCCACCGAAGCCGCGGCGCCCCACAAAGCTTCGCTTGCCGTGATGCCATTTGCCGAAGATGCCGGCGGCGTTTGTGGTGGGCTGGCCGACGGCTTGACCCACGACATCATTACCCGCCTCGCCAAGCTCAGGGACTTCTTTGTAATCGCCCGGGGCTCGGTCTTTGCGCTGGCAGAAAAGAACATCGCGCCGGAAGATGCCGGCCGCAGGCTGGATGTCGACTATGTCGCCACCGGCACGGTGCGCAGCCTGACCGGCCGCCTGATCGTCACCGTCGAGCTTGTCGAGGTGCGCACGGCCAGGATCGTCTGGGCCGAGACCTTCGAGCGCAAGCCCGAGGACATCTTCATTGTCCTCGACGATATCGGCAACAGCATCGTGGCCTTCATCTCATCCGAGATAGAGATGGTCGAGCGCAACCGCGCCATGCTGAAGGCGCCCAATTCGCTCAATGCCTGGGAGGCCTACCATCGAGGACTCTGGCATATGTATCGCTTCACCCGCAGCGAAAACGAGCAGGCCAGGCATTTCTTCGGCATCGCACTGCAGCAGGATCCGACCTTTACCCGCCTATGCCGGCCTGTCCTTCACCCATTGGCAGAGCGCCTTCCAGCGCTGGGGCGACCGCGACCAGGACAGCGCGCTTGCCTTTGAGGCGGCCGGCCAGAGCGTTTTGGTCGACGATCATAATCCCGCCGCGCACTGGGCGATGGGCCGGGCGCTGTGGCTGCGCGGCGAGGGTGATGCGTCCGTGCTAGAACTGCAAAGAGCCGTCGACCTCAGCCCGAACTTCGCGCTTGGCCACTATGCGCTGTCCTTCGTGCATTCGCAGTCGGGCGACCCGCACGCGGCGATCGGATCGTCGGATCATTCGCGCCATCTGTCGCCGTTCGACCCGATGCTGTTCGGCATGCTGGGCGCACGCGCCATGGCGCATGTCCGCCTCGGCCAGTTCGACGAGGCGGCCGAATGGGCGCTGAAGGCGGCCGCCCGCCCCAACGCACATGTCATCATCCTGTCGATCGCCGCCCACTGCCTGGCGTTGGCTGGGCGGCTGGACGAGGCGAAAAACTTCGCCGCCGCCATCCGCAAGACGCTTCCGGATTACCGAGCCGACGACTTCATCGACACCTTCCGCTTCGACCGGGATGCCACAGCCCTGTTCAAGCTCGGCGCCACGCGCATCGGGCTGGCTTAGAGCATGATCCCAAAAAGTGGGTACCGGTTTTTGGAAAAGATCATGCTCCAACAAAGGGTTAGATCATGATGAGATTTCAACCAAATCTCATCATGATCTAGCGCCGCAACACCGCGCTCAGCACATCGCGTATCCCGATCGCGCCGACAAAGCGCGACTGGTCGTCGAACAGCGCCACGGGTGCCGTCTGCGAGCGGTGCATGGCCAGCATCACCGTCTTCAGCGAGGTCCCGGGGTTGGCCCAGAACACTTGCGCCGTCTCCTCCGGCTGCGCCTCGACATCGGCGCACGACACCCATACCGCCGGTTTGCCGTCGCGTTCCGCCGCCGCCACCAGCCCGTGCTCGTCGATCTTGAAACGCGTCGTCTTGCGCCGGTCGAGCCACACCCAGCCATTATCGCCGTGCTCGAGGTCGCGGCTGTCGCGCATGACGTTCCAGGCGGTCAGCACCGACAACGGATTCACATTGGCGATGAAGTCGCGGACATAGTCATTGGCGGGCTTGAGCACGATGTCTTCCGGCGCCCCGGTCTGCACGATGCGACCGCCCTCCATGATGGTGATGTGGGTGCCGATCTTCAGCGCCTCTTCCAGATCATGGCTGACGAAGATGATGGTCTTCTTCAGCTCCGCCTGCAGCTGCAGCAATTCGTCCTGCAGCTTGGTGCGGATCAGCGGATCGAGCGCCGAGAACGGCTCGTCCATCAGCAGGATCGGCGCCTCGGTGGCGAAGGCACGGGCCAGGCCGACGCGCTGCTGCATGCCGCCGGACAGCTCATGCGCGTATTTCTTCGACCACTGGTCGAGATTGACCAGTTTCAGCTGGCGTTGCACGCGCTCCTTGCGCTCTTGCTCCGGCACGCCGGCGAGTTCGAGGCCGAGGCCGACATTCTCCTCCACCGTACGCCAAGGCAGCAGGCCGAACTGCTGGAACACCATCGCCACCTGCTTCTGCCGCAGCCGCCGCAGCGTCGCCTGATCGCAGGTCACGACATCGACGATATTGTCGCCGTCCTTGACCAGCACCTGGCCGCGCGACACCACGTTGAGCCGGTTGACCGCCCGCAGCAGCGTCGACTTGCCGGAGCCGGACAGGCCCATCAGCACCGAGATTTCGCCCTCATGCACGGTCAGGCTGGCGCCGGCGCAACCCAGCACATTGCCGGTCTTTTCAAGGATTTCGGCGCGCGTGGCGCCGCCGTCGATCAGAGCCAGCGAACCGGCCTGGTCGGAGCCGAAGACGATATCGACATTTTTGAAATCGACGGCGACGGTCATTTCTTGCCTCCAACGCCGATACGCGTCATCCGGTCGAGCACGATGGCGAGTACGACAATCGCCAGGCCCGCCTCGAGCCCGAGATCGATGCGGCGCGAGCCGAGCGCGCGGTTGATTTCAGTGCCGAGGCCGCCGGCGCCGATCAGTGCTGCAAACACCACCATCGACAGCGACAGCATGATCGATTGCGTCAGCCCGGCCATGATGGTCGGCAAGGCCGAGGGCAGCTCGACCTTCCACAGCAGCTGCTGCTTGGTGGCGCCGAACGCCTCGCCGGCCTCGATGATCGACTTCGGCACCGAGACGACGCCGAGATGGGTGAGCCGGACCGCGGTCGGGATGACAAAGATGATGGTGACGATGAGGCCGGGCGCGTTGCCGAGACCGAACAGGGTCAGAACCGGGATCAGGTAGACGAAGGTCGGCAGCGTTTGCATCAGGTCGAGCACCGGCAGCATGATGCGGTAGACCTTCGGCTTGTGCGCGGCCCAGATGCCGAGCGGCACGCCGATGGCCATCGCCATGGCGGCGGCGGCCACGACCAGCACCAGCGTCTGCACCGTCTGCTTCCAGAGGTTCTGGTTGATGATGAAGATCAGGCCGAGAAAGACGCCTATGGCCAGCGGGCGCGAGCGCTGCAGCAGCCAGGCGATGATGGCGATGATCAGCGCCAGCAGCACCGGCGGCACCATCAAAAGGATGCCAACCAGCCCGTCGAGCAGGAAATTGAGGCCATTCGAGAAGGCCCTGAACACGGTGTCGAAATTGTCGGTGAGGAAACCGAAGAACGCCTTTCCCCAGGCGCCGATCGGTATCTTGTGATCGACCATGAATTTCGAAATCGGATCCATATCGCCCCTCTCATGCGAGAGACCGCCTGCTTCCGGCCTCCGCTCTCATTAGGTCATCTTCTCACAGGATATGAAAAAGGGCAGCCTTTTCTAGATTGGCTGCCCTTCCTGGTTCGGCTTGGCCGAATTAGTCGGCTCAGCTTCCGAGCGCAGTCTTGACCGCCGCTGCCGCATCGCCGCCATCGAAGGTGGTGACGCCGGCAATCCACGGCGCAACCGCGTCAGGGTGCTTCTTCAGCCAGTCGGCTGCGACCGTGTTGGCGTCGCCGCCCTTCAGGATCGCGTCCATCATCTCGCCTTCCATGTCCAGGTTGAACTTCAGGTTGGCGATGAACTTGCCGGCATTCGGGCATTCGGTGGTGTAGCCCTTGCGCACATTGGTGTAGACGGTGGCGGCGCCGAAGCCGCTGTCGCCCATGCCGTCGAGATAGGTGAGCTTCATGGCGCCCATCACCGGATGCGGCGTCCAGCCGAGGAACGCGATCCACTCATTGTTCTTGATCGACTGCTCGGCCTGCGTCAGCATGCCGGCTTCCGAGGACTCGACCAGCTCGAAGCCTTCGAGATTGTCCTTCGGGTTCTTGATCATGTCGAGGATGATGCGGTTGCCGTCATTGCCCGCCTCGATGCCGTAAATCTTGCCGTTGAACTTGTCCTTGAACTTGCCGATGTCGGTCAGCGACTTGACGCCGGCCTCCGCGACATAGGTCGGTACGACGATGCCGTAGCCGGCGCCGGTCAGGTTGGTGCCGATCGTCTCGACCGAACCATCGGCGGTGTAGTCCTTGATGTCGTTGGTCATCGACGGCATCCAGTTGCCGAGGAAGACGTCGAGATCCTTGTTTTTCAGCGACGCCATGGTCACCGGTACCGATAGCTGGATCGTCTGCGGCTCGTAGCCGAGCGCGGTGAGCAGCACCGAAGCGACGCCGGTGGTTGCCTGGATGTCGGTCCAGCCGACATCGGAAAGGCGCACCGCCTTGCAGCTCTCCGGATCGCCGGCAAGTGCAGCGCTCGTGGACAGAAAAGTCGCCAGGCCGAGGCCGGCGACGAAGGTGTTCATACGCGACATTGGCAGTCTCCCATTGTGATTCTTTGGCGAAGCGTAGTTACGGTTTCTCTGCCCGCCTTGTTTCGTCAGCCAAACACCATTCTGGTGTGGTTTCAAGCGCTAAGACAATCACGATCAACGGCGCGGACTGGCCAAACAGCGACACGCCCGCCGCTTTTTCGATTGCAGACGGCTTTTCCCATCAAATGCAGCGGTGCCCTCTCCCCGCGCCGCGCCAACTCGGCTTAAAAGGACGGCATGGCCAAGCTCTACTTCCACTATGCGACGATGAATGCCGGCAAAACGACAATGCTGCTGCAGGCGTCCTACAATTATCGCGAACGCGGTATGACGACGATGCTGTTCGTCGCCGGCCACTACAGAAAGGGCGACACCGGGCTGATCTCGTCGCGCATCCGCCTGGAGACGGAGGCCGAGATGTTCCGCGACGGCGACGATCTCTACGCTCGCGTCGCCGAGCATCACGAACATACGACGGTGCATTGCATCTTTGTCGACGAGGCGCAATTTCTCGAGGAAGAGCAGGTCTGGCAGCTCGCCCGTATCGCCGACCGGCTGAACATCCCGGTGATGTGCTACGGCCTGCGCACCGATTTCCAGGGCAATCTGTTTTCCGGTTCGCGAGCGCTTCTCGCCATCGCAGACGATCTGCGCGAAGTGCGCACCATCTGCAGCTGCGGCCGCAAGGCGACGATGGTCGTGCGTCTCGGCGCTGACGGCAAGGTGGCCAGACAAGGCGAACAGGTGGCGATCGGCAAGGACGTCTATATCTCGCTCTGCCGCCGCCACTGGGAAGAGGAAATGGGCCGCGCCGCGCCTGACGATTTCATTGGCTTCACCAGAGGCTGAACGGCCGGGACAACATGAAAATTCTGCAGTTCACAGTCGATTGCCCGTTTCCGCCGGTCTCCGGCGGAGAGATCCGGAACGCCGCCAATGCACGCGCCCTGGCATCGATGGGCGAGGTCCTGACGGTAAGCCTGACTGGCGCCCCGGCACCCTCCACACCGCCGAACATCCGTCACCGGATCATCGAGGCAGCGCGCGGCAGGGCGCCGTGGGGCAGGCGCGGCCCGCACCCGACCGTGCATATGATGCCGGACGACGAGCTGGCCGAGGCCGACGCCATCTGGAGGGAATTCGCGCCCGATCTCGTGGTAATCGAGGAGATCGTGCTTTCGCAGCTGCTGACGCTGGCGCCGAAGCATCGCGCGCGCACCGTCCTTGACCAGCACAACATTGATTCCCGGACGGTGTCCGACCGGATCGCCGGCCTGACGCTGTGGCAGCAAATTCGAGACTGGCGCCAAAACAGGCGAAGGAAGGCAGAGGCGCGCGAAGCCGACAGGTGTGCGGCTGCCCTGGCCGACCAGGTCTGGGTTTGTTCGCGGGCCGACGAAGCGCTTCTGTCCGCTCTCGGCCCCGTCAACGACGTCAGGTTCGTCGCCAACCCCATTCCAGACGAGAGCGTGCTTTCCCTGCCGATTGCTGCCGAGCGCTTCAGTGAACTCAGCCTGTGTTTCATAGGCCATCTCGGCTATTTCCCCAACATCGATGCCGTCAAGCAGATCGGCCGCGCGATGGCGCCGCGCCTCGCCGCCTCCGGCCGGCCCTGGTCGATCACCGTCGCCGGCAGAAACCCGCGCGATGTCGTGCGCGGTCTATGCACCAGGCATGGTCTGCGGTTGATCGAGAACCCGCCGCATCTGCCGGAATTGCTTGGCCGCGCCGGCTATGCGCCGATCCCGCTGCACTTCGGCGGCGGAACCCGCATCAAGGTGCTGGAGGCGATGGCGGCGGGCCTTGTCGTCGCCGCTACCGAAAAGGCCGTCGAAGGGCTTGGCCTGCAGGCGGGCAGGCATTTCCTGTCCAGCGACGATGCCGGCAAGTTGGCATTGAAAATCATCGATCTCGCGACACGCCCGCAAGCGGCCGCCGAGATGGCGGAGATCGGCCGCGCTTTCGTGCGCGACAATCATTCGTCGGCGGCGATTGAAAAGCAGGTCAAGCAGGCGGTCGCGGCGATCCCGCGCACGGATTGAGCCCGGCTGCTATCCACCGGCATACGGCGTTTGTTAAGGCCTGCAGCCTATTTTGCCCTCAGCCAGAGCCAGCCGGGAACCGCCATGCTTCGAGCCATTTCATCAGGCCTTGTCATTTACTTGGCCGGTATCCTCGCCGCGCTGGCCGACGGCGATGCAGCACTTGGCAAGAAAGTGTTCTACCGCTGCATGGCCTGTCACGAGGCGGCAAGCGACCGCGACAAGGTCGGCCCGCATCTCCTCGGTATCGTCGGCCGGACCGCCGGCACCGCCCAGAACTTCAACTATTCGCAGGCCATGAAGGACGCCGGCGCGGCCGGCCTCGTTTGGGACGAAGCCAACCTCAAAGCCTATCTCGGCGCTCCCAAGCTGAAAGTACCCGGCAACAGGATGGGCTTCTCCGGCCTGAGCAGCGACGAGGACATCGCCAACGTCATCGCCTATCTGAAGGCCGATCCGAAGCCTTGAACGGCGCGATGCGTAGCGTGATGGCGACGGCTTCCGCCAGCTGTCTCGCGCTTGCAACTCATTGAGCCCTCTGTCGAATTCAGCACACCCACACTGTCCGAGATCGACTTCTTCGCAGCCGTCAAAGTTCAATGACAATTGAACAATACTTGGCCGGCTGGTTAATCACGCCATGACCCCGCCTTCATTGCCTTTCAAGACGACCAGGCATTTTTTTGTTTTCGGGGCGGGTCTTGTCTTGCGTCTTTCAATCCCCTGATACCCCACATATATTCGCCGCTGTTCGCAGCCAGCGACCGGAAGCCGAAGCGGGAGGCCCCTATGGCGACATTGCAGAATTTCGATGCCGAAATTGCCAAGACCAGGCAGGTCGTGCAGGACATGCGCTCCAAGATCGAGCAGTCGGGCACGGTGCTTGATACGCTGGCCACCGCCGACAAGAAGATCGGCGACGCCAATTTCGACATCGAGAATGCCCGCATCGAGGACGTGCTGAAGCAGCAGAAGGTGATGGAAGGCAACATTGCCGACCTGATCATCGGGCTGGAAGACGCCACCAACGTCTTCGGCACCGAATTCGAGAGCATGAAGAACTACACCGGCTGGGAAAGCTTCGTCGGCGTCTTCTCGGCGCAACGCAAGCAGCGCATGCGCACCGACCGCGTCCGCAACATGTCGCTGGCCGGCAATCTGCAGGAGCTTCTGGTCAAGTCCGACACCATCGTCGGCATCCTGAAAGCGCAGAAAGAGGTCCTCGACCAGCGCTACAAGACCTCGGAAAACAGCCTGTCGCAGGTGATCGAGCGCCGCAAGGTCACCATGACCAACCTCGAGGCGGTGCAGAAGCGCATCGAGGAGGTCAATCCGCTGCTGCTCGACATCGAAAACAAGATCGCCGCTTCTACCAGTCAGAAGGAGCGCACGCAGCTTGAGGGCGAGCGCTCGAAACTGGCGACCGAATACAATGAAAAGCAAGCCAAGGAGCAGGAGCTTCTGGCCGAGAGCCAGACGCTGGAACGCTACACCTCGATGTTCCAGACCTTCGTCGATTCGCTCAACAATCAGATCGCAGCCCAGTCGACGCTTATCAACAAGCTGACCATCGATACGGAGCAGCGCATCGTGCTCTACAAGGCACTGGAAGATTCCTTGAAGACCGCCGCCCAGCAGGATGTCGCCCACAAGATCAACACGCTGGGCAGCCAGGTCGACAACACCGCCGAAGAGACCATGGCCGGCATTGGCGCCGCCTCGCAAAAGCACATCGGCGATCTCCTCGAAATGCACGAGAAGAACATGGTCGCCAGCTCCGACATCCAGCGCCGCAAGAAGCTCGCCGACGACGCCTTCGCCCGCCGTTTCGACGACGTGATGAAGAAGCACAATTCGGCCAACTACGTGCAGTCGTAAGGAGCGGCTGCACGCGGGCACACCGGCATGACTCCCGAAAACGAAGCGGCGGCGCGCTATTTTTCCGCCATCACGGCGGCACTCAGCGGCCTTGAAGTGTTCATGCGCGACGACCGCTCGCCGCTTTACCGGCACGGCATCGTCGCCAAGATTGTCGCCGAATACATTGCCCGGCTGGACAAATCGTTTTCCTGCTGGCGCAACCGGCTCGGCTTCATGGACACGTTCCGCATTTCGCGCGCCGACAGCGGCTATCCCGTCTTCCAGAACCTGCTCGAACTGGAAAACGACCGCCGCCAGGCCGAGGCGCGGCTGGCCAACATTCCGCTGGCCGGCGAATTGCGCGAGGAAATGGCCGACTTCATCCTGCGCCACAAGGAATTCCCCGAAGCGCTGCAGAAGTCGATGGCCGAGCGGCTCTATCTCGAGGACGTCAAGAGCGAACAGACTTTTGGCCCGTTCTCGCTGGCGCAGACGGCCAAGGTCTCGGTCAATCCAAAGACCGGGCGTCCCTATTACCTCGTGCACTGGGCGAGCTTCGACGGCAGCGCCAACCTGCCGCTCGTCTACATGGTGACGGTGGAGGATTCTTCCGAAAGCATGATCCGGCAGCTCGTTGACAGCAACGGCAAGCTCAATGAACGGGTCGACATCCCGCTGCCGGTGGACGGCCTGCTCAACCCCGAACTCGCCCATCGCTTCGACGATTTCACCGAGAAGAATTCCGCCTACACGCTTTCGCCCGCAACGATTGCGGTCAATCTCGACAAGGATTTCGAGCCGCTGCACCCTAAGCAGCTGCGCCGCGTCGTGCTCGGCCCCTTTTATTCCGCAGGCATTACGGACAACAATTCGACCGTGACCGAGGTGCTGGCCAAGGTGCGCAAACCGGAAAATGCCTGGCTGCTCACCTGGACCATCCAGGAGGTCTACTCCAAGGGCGAGAAACCCGGCCGCAAGGGCCTGTTTTCGAGCGAGAAGACCACGCAGGAATTCTTTATCAACACCGACGATCTCGAAGCCGCGCGCCAGGGTGTGTCGAGCTACGAGAACCACGCCCTGATCCCGCACGAAGCCTATCAAGCACTCTACGCCGCCGGCGAAGCTCAAAAGATCTTTTCCGGCTACAAGGTCCATATTCTGTCCAACGGACAGGTGATCAGCGATGTGTGAGGTGGCATTTTTGGTGGGCCTGACAATCTCCGGGGCGCGGTCAGGGGCAGAAGGCGATTGTGATCGAAACGGATAACCTTGCTTCCCGCAGTAATGAATCGCCCTACCGGGTTCTCGCTTGGTGGGATGTCGATATGCATATCGGTGCTTACAAGAAGCACAAACTGACCGCCCGACCATTGCGTAACCTTGAGCGCCTTCTCGGACACCGGGTTCACGTTGAAAGTCGGTGGCGTCATCGAGGATTACCGGATGGGGTGCGGAAGCTTGAAGCTTTCAATTATATCGATGTTGCAGACCCGGCGCTTGCCGCGTTTTTTGTTCTTCAACAAATTTCCGGCTTATCCGAATGGTTTTCCGGGTTCGGCTACAGACCGGTTACTTCGCGGTCTGAAGATGAAAATACAGACGGTGACACGATCTGTACTTTCTATTGGTACGAATTGGATCAATATGAAGCATACCGTCACATTCGATCCGGAGGCGTCATGCTCGTTCTGGTCGAAAAATTACCTGTCCGAACACGTAATTCATCCCGTCCGATCATTGGAATAAGACAGAGTCGGCAACCAAGATATAGCTACAATGTAAAAATCGTGATTCAGTTCTTTTGCGGCAATAGACAAAAGCTTGTCGAATATCACTGGCCAAGATTGATGAAAAGATATGCATTTGAGCCAGAAGACCGTGTTGAATTCGGACCGCCATCTAACAACGGAAAACCGAATCAGATTTGCGTTAGCGCGATGTTAGCGGACCTAACTGAGTACCAGGCTGTCGCTTATTGTCTTGCACGGACTGAGCGTTGCCGTTTCAAGCTTGGAGGGCCGGGAGAGGCCATCTTTCAAGCCGAACGCTTTCCCGATCACGAACCCTTTGACGGGATGTTTTCAATTTTGCTCACGCGAGGGCAGGCACAAGAGTGAGTCGCGAGGAGGATTGATACGATGGACACCGGCCTGACCACCATCCCGGAAGCCGCAATCGAAAAGCACCGCGCCACGGCGCAGAGCTTCATCACCCGCGTCGTGGTTCTGGAAGACCCTGCGCGCGAATCCGGCACAGCACTTGCCGGCACCAATCGCCGCTTTGTCTCGACAGTCTCGGTCGGCTCGGTGCGCCGTACCCGCGAGGTCGAGCTTACCAAGACCGTCGCCGCGATCCATCCCGACGACCAGTTGATGAGCATCCCGCAGCACACGCTGCTGTTCCGCGCCCGCCGCGGCCTGGCGATAGCGCTCGCCATCTCCGACGTCTTCGCCGAGGGCTCCGACCTCGAAAGCCTCCAGGCCAAGAACACCCGTGCGCCTCTTGAGGGCGATGAGGCGGCGACCTTCAAGAAGCTTCTGTCAGCCTCTGCTTACGTTTCGGCCTTCAGCCTTGCCTCCTATCTGTTCCAGCTGATCGACAGCGATGGCGAGGCGCCCAACGATATCCCCGAACCCGACTTCCTGTTCGACACGCCGCAGGACGCGGTGAAGTCGATCGTCGCCGGTCTCGACAAGGCGATTGCGGACTCCAAGGACGATGGCGACCTGACGACGCGCGCGCGAGCTTTTGCACGGGTCGCCATTGATGGGCTGCTGGCCCGCAAAGGCCGCTTCGACGGCATCGGTCCGTTCGAGAACGCCCACATCCGCATCGACGCCGACGATTTCACCCTCGACGGCTTCGACGTCGCGCCCGGCAAGCGTTCGAAACCGCTGGTGATGACCTTCAAGAAGCCCGAAGAGGTCGTCGGCAACCACATCGCCAAATACCAGTCGGTTAAGCTCGCCAAGATGCTGATGGCCTATGATTTCGAGCGCGAGCTGAACCCGTTCGTCGAGCTCGGCGGCTTCCTCTTCACCTTCATCGGCGATGGCGCGCCGGGCACCGGCAAGACGACGCTGATCCAGATGATCGCCGGCCTCGTCAACAATTATTGCCAGGTTGCCGGCTATCCCTTCGCCTATGAGAATTTCGGCGTCGACCAGATCTCGTCCTACCAAGGCAAATCCGGCCAGAATTGCCGCCAGTTCATCAACAATGTCTTGAACCCACGTGTCATCGGTTTCGGCACCGTCGACGACATCGACCAGGTGGCGGCCCGCCGCTCCGACGACCGCGCCTCGGCCGGCCAACAGGAAATCACCGGCGTCTTGATGGACGCCTTTGCCGGCGCCGGCACGGTGGTGCGCGGCAATTGCTCGTTCGGCATGTTTTCCAACTATCCCGAAAATGTCGACGATGCGCTGCGCCAGCGCGCCGGGGCCCGCTGGCTGGTCGACGGCCCACAGAGCCGCGACGACTATATCGACATCTTCGTCCTGCTTGCCGGCAAGAACCACAAGATCCCACTCGGCGACCACAAGCTCTACGCCGCGCAGGAGATCCAGCGCGCGGTGACCGAAGCCTATGAGAAGCACGAGAAGCCTCAGGAAGACGGGCTGATGAAGGTCTATGAGCGCTACATGAAGGAGAATGGCGCGCCGAAATCGATGGCCGACATCGGCACCTATCTGCACCTGATCAAGGATGCCGAGCCGCGCTTCACCGGCCGAGCCATCAAGAACGTCACCGACGCCATCAAGATGCGCGCCATGGACATCGAGCTGCCCGACGACTGGTTCGAGAAGCCGGAAGCCTTCATGCACAAGGGCTACGACGAGAAGAAAGCCATGATCGAGGAACTGCGTGGGCCGTTCTCGATGGACATGGTCATGCAGGAGATCAACCGCTACGCCGACTCGGAGTTCCGCTATTCCGACAAATCCGACGACGCCGCGGTGGAGAAGCTGCTGCGCGACGCACGCCTGCGCGAACGGGCGGGGCGCGAGATGGAGGAGATGAAGAAGAAGGGGCTGTGGAATGCGTGAGCTTCCTTCGCTGCCCGCGGGTGCTGAAAGGTTTGGCGCTAACGCTGACGCCCCCCTCTCCCCGTCCTTCACGGGGCGAGGGCAAGGGTGAGGGGCGGCGCATGCGTGGACCAGAGATCGCTACGACCATACTGGCAGCTATCGAACAGCGCCTCAATCGGCACATCCGGACCAATGATCTTCGATTTATTGCCGCCAAAGGCCATGGGGAGACATGTCCTTGAATGCTAGCGCTGCCCCTCACCCTTGCCCTCTCCCCGTGCAGAACGGGGAGAGGGAGGCGTCAGCGTTGGCGCTTCGCCACAACAGGCAACGCCACTCGGAACGTTCTGCATGAGCCACGCCAAAAAGCCCGACCTTCTCCGCGACAATGAGCTGATCTACGGCCGCTTGCTCACCGTCGACGAGCCGCACCTCATCCAGCGTTACAACAAGGCGCTTGTCGCCTTCGGCCTCAAACCGACCAAGCTGAAGAGCTTCCAGATCGACCGCACCGGCTTCTCGCCCGAAGTGGCCGAGGAATGCGGCGATTACGATTATCTCGACCCCAACGAGGTCAACCGCCGCTTCATCATCCTGACGCCGTCGCAGATCGATCTGCCGGTGGTGCACACCGCCTTTTCCAACACCTCGCAGCTGATGTTCGAGTTCATGTCCAAGAACCAGCGCGCCATCGATGCGCTGACGATCAAGGATGTCATCTACGGGGAGATCGAGGATTCCGTTCCCCTGGTCAACGACATCGAGGATCTGCTGTCGATCAGCCAGGTCGAGTTCAGGGTGCTTTCGGCCGAGGACGTGCTGGGCAAGGCCGCCGAACTCGGCAAGCTGGTCGACCGGCTGAAGCAGGAGCCCGATGCCTGGCGCGACAACACCATGCTGAGCCGTATGGTGGAGCTGGCGAAGGTCTGCGGCGATATCCGTGAGAATGCGCTGGTGCCCGACCAGGTGATCTTCCGCCACAACGCCTACTGGACCAGCCATTTCGGCGGCGTCTACGTCTTCGTCGATCCTGATATGACCACCGTCATCGGCGACCCGGCCGCCCCCGGCTTTCGCCGTTCGCGGCCCTGGCAGGTCAGCTATCTCTCGATCAACGATGCCGACAAGGTGTTCAAGTTCCTGGCCAGCACCGGCCGCATCGAATTGCCGCGCGCGTCATGGGTCGAAAGCTCGGGCTATCTCGAGCATCGCGCCGAGATGGTGGTGCGCTCTCTCATCCGCGACACAGAGCCGAACCGCAATTTGACCGAGGTCGACAAGGTCTGGCTGCAGACCTGGATCCATGGCCATGCCGATCTGATCACCAAGGACGGCAATTTCCCCTTTCTCAACGCCGCCAAGCGTGAGATCGCCCAGCTCGGCCATCTCAAGATCGAGGATGTGTTTCCGCAACAGCGCTTCCTGGTCGTGCGTGGCAAGCCCGACCATCCCGACGCCTGGCTGACCAACCAGCTGATCTCGGATTTCGTGCCGCAGGACTTTGTCTCGCGTTACGTCTTCAACAAGCCGGGCTTCTACAAGGACTATGACGGCTACAGCGACGCCTGGCGGTCGCATGTTGTGGACGTTCTGAAAACCACATATTTGAAAGACAAAGTGGCGTTTCGCACGCGCCTTTACGGCCTGACTGACTGAGGGGTGAACGAGAGCCATGCTTGATCCGATCGTGAATTTCTTCACCCGCATCTTCCAATGGATCGGCCGCGGCATCGGCCTCGTCATCGGCGCGATCCTGTGGCCGTTCCTCTGGGCTGGGCGCTGGTATACGCAGCGCGGCTGGATCCTGAAGGCTGTGGTCGGCCTCGCGCTTCTGGTATTGATCGGCCTCTACGCCAATTTCTTCTACGCCACCCAGTGGTGGAACAAGTTCGATCCCAACTACGTCGACAAATACACCTTCGAGAACCGCAACATTTCCGCCGGCGAACAGGTCGCCGCCGGCGCCGGCACCGACACCGCCAAGACCTGCGGCAATTCGGGCATCGCCCAGGTGGCGGCCGACCTGACGGACTTCAACGTCAACCAGAATGCCTGGATCTCGTCGATGATCCTCTACAAACTCGGCCTGTTCGGCATCGACTGGGACAACACGCCGTTCATGGACAACAAGGCCTCGTTCCAGCGCGGCATCAACCAGGCGGTGCGGCGTACCGCCACCGAGCTTGCCGACAATCTCGGCCGTGTTCGCACCACATCGCAGATCGACGGCGACCTGCAGGATGCGCGCGGCAATCTGCAGTTCGACGAGGAGACCTGGTATTTCGGCCTCAACCCGTTCGGCCCCAAGACGCCGACGCCGAGCTATTATCGCGATGCCGTCACCAAGCTACGCTCCTTCAACGCCCGCCTCGGCAGCTGCCAGGCGACGTTCGATGCCCGCGCCGACAATCTGAAGCAGTATATCGACCGCATCTCCTCCGACATCGGTTCCACCTCCGCGATCCTCAAGGAGCGCGCCGAAAACCATAACAATGGCTGGTTCGACTTCCGCGCCGACGACCGCTTCTGGTTCGCCTATGGCCAGCTCTATGCCTATTACGGCCTGATGAAGGGCGCCCAGGCCGACTTCGAGGACGTCATCAAGGAAAAGCATCTCGGCAATCTGTGGGACACGATGGATGCGCAATTCGTCTCGGCCCTGCGCATCCAGCCCTTCATCATCGCCAATGGCCGCGAGGATGGCTGGATCATGCCGACGCACCTGACGACGATGGGTTTCTACGTGCTTCGCGTGCGCTCCAACATGGTCGAGATCAGCAACGTCCTGACTCAGTAGCGTCCACAGCTTTCCCGGCGAGCGATGGCGAATTTGCGCCGTCGCCTCTGTCGCATTCCGTGCATTGGGCGGCTGTTTTGAGACGGCGGAACGTCGCGTCCTCTGGCTTCTATACGGCGCGGCAACGGAGCCAGGAAGAACCGGCGACAGGTCGGCCGGCCGCGGAGACACTTTCTTCATAGGAAACATAGTTGCATGCAAGTTGACGCCGCGGGAGCGACAGGGTTAGAACATGCCCGCGCCCTGGTTCAACATGCCTGCGAGTGAGATCAAACCCGTCCCCTCCACCGTCCAATCCGAAGGAAAGCCGTCATGGCCGAAGTGAAGTCCGACATCGAGATCGCGCGCGGCGCCAAGAAAAAGCAGATCCAGGAGATCGGCGCCAAGATCGGCATCCCGACCGAGCACCTTTTGCCCTACGGCCACGACAAGGCGAAGATTTCGGCCGAATTCATCAAATCGGTGAAGGGCAACAAGGACGGCAAGCTGATCCTCGTCACCGCCATCAACCCGACGCCGGCCGGCGAAGGCAAGACGACCACCACCGTCGGCCTCGGTGATGGCCTCAACCGCATCGGCAAGAAGGCGATCGTCTGCATCCGCGAGGCTTCGCTCGGCCCGAATTTCGGCGTCAAGGGCGGTGCCGCCGGCGGCGGCTACGCGCAGGTCGTGCCGATGGAGGACATGAACCTCCACTTCACCGGCGACTTCCACGCCATCACCACGGCGCACAATCTTCTGTCGGCGCTGATCGACAACCACATCTACTGGGGCAATGAGCTCGGCATCGACACCCGCCGCGTCGCCTGGCGCCGCGTCATGGACATGAACGACCGGGCGCTGCGCGAAATCATCTGCTCGCTCGGCGGCGTCGCCAACGGTTATCCGCGCGAGGCAGGCTTCGACATCACCGTCGCCTCTGAAGTGATGGCTATCCTGTGCCTGTCCACCGACCTCAAGGATCTGGAAAAGCGCCTCGGCGACATCATCGTCGCCTACCGCCGCGACAAGACGCCGGTCTATGCCCGCGACCTCAAGGCCGACGGCGCCATGGCGGTGCTGCTGAAGGACGCCATGCAGCCAAACCTGGTGCAGACGCTGGAGAACAACCCTGCCTTCGTGCATGGCGGCCCGTTCGCCAACATCGCGCATGGCTGCAACTCGGTGGTCGCCACCACCACGGCGCTGAAGCTCGCCGACTACGTCGTCACCGAAGCCGGCTTCGGCGCCGACCTCGGAGCCGAAAAATTCTTCGACATCAAGTGCCGCAAGGCGGGTTTGAAGCCGGCGGCTGCCGTCATCGTCGCCACCGTGCGCGCCATGAAGATGAATGGCGGCGTCAAGAAGGAAGACCTCGGCAAGGAAAACATCGAGGCAGTCAAGAAGGGCTGCCTCAATCTGGGCCGCCACATCGAGAATGTGAAACAGTTCGGCGTGCCTGCGATCGTGGCGATCAATCATTTCACCACCGATACCGAGGTGGAAATCCAGGCGATGAAGGATTTCGTCGCCTCGCTCGGCGCCGAGGCGATCCTGTGCAAGCATTGGGCCAATGGCTCTGCCGGCATTGAGGAGTTGGCGCGCAAGGTCGTCGAGATCGCCGAATCCGGCGCCTCGCAGTTCGCGCCGCTCTATCCCGACGCAATGCCGCTGTTCGAGAAGATCAACACCATCGTCCAGCGCATCTATCGCGGCGACGAGGCGATCGCCGACAAGTCGGTGCGCGACCAGCTGCATGCCTGGGAGCAGGCCGGCTACGGGCACCTGCCGGTCTGCATGGCCAAGACCCAATATTCCTTCTCGACCGACCCGAACCTGCGCGGCGCGCCGACCGGGCACACCGTGCCGGTGCGCGAGGTCAGGCTTTCGGCGGGCGCCGGCTTCGTCGTCGTCATCTGCGGCGAGGTCATGACCATGCCCGGCCTGCCCAAGGCGCCGTCCTCGGAAAAAATCTTCCTCAACGAGGCCGGCCAGATCGAAGGCCTGTTCTGAGATTTGTCTCGACAACCAAGGGCGCCGCAGCCATGCGGCGCCCTTTTGCTTGCCGGGCTTCTCACGCCACTGTCGAGGACCCGAACTTCTTGATCCCGGCGACCGACATGCTGACGAACTGGTCGAGAATGGTGAAGAAGATATCCAGACTGAACCCAAACAGGAAGGAGAAGGTGAAGAGGCTGAAGCCTATTCCCGAAGCCTCCTCTCCAAGCTTGGTGCCCGGTGCTACAAACCAGGCAAGCACCATGCCGGCCAGCGCCCCCAGTGCGATCCTGTGGATCAGCCGCGACAGCGGTGGATTGGGCAGCAGCGGATTGAGGATCATCCGCATGTGAAACATGATGGCTCCGAGCGCGCCGTAGAAGGCCGGGAGTATCCACAAGGCATATGGGCTGAGAACCTCGTCCAGCGTCTTTATCTGCGCGGTCAGCGTGTAGATCGAGTTCGGCGCGATCGTGATCACTCCGTCGCACTGCAGGCTGCGCGTTGCCTCGTCGAAATCGGCATTCACGTCCGTCACTTTTTCCGAAGACGTACCTTCAAGATTGTTCGGGTTTTTCTTTTCGGTGTTTATCTGCGCGCAATAGGCATCCGGCTGATTGGGGAGCTCCTTGAGCTTGTCTGGAGGCGTGGATTTACTCACCCCCAGCGGCTGGTCACAGAACTGGTCTATGGCACCTTGCTGGGAATACTGAGCCTGGCCCGCCGCTACGCCATCTGCCGTGGAGGTTGAATAAAGTTTGCAGTACATCCATTGCATTCCCCAGATCGGGAATTGCGCGTCCTCAGTCATGAACCCTTGCGCTCTTCTCACCAGGGAGGAAAAGCGCTGGTCGAGAGCGTGAAGGCTATCTTCCGAATTGTAATAGGCGTCCTTCAGAAGCGTCAGATCCGTGGTCGAAGCCTGCTCGGACGATGCCGAGCTCAGTTGTTTCTTCGTCGCCCAAACCTGGCGTATCGCCTGTCCGAACCGTGCGCTGAAATCATTGTTGTCGATTTCTATGAGTTCGGAGTTTATCGCGACTCCCTTGTTGTAAATGTACGTCAATCTTCCGGTTACAACCATGAAAAGCACGGAAAGAGCCACGAGAAAGTACGTCGCCAGCGCGGTCTTGCGCGACATGTCACCGGGCGACCAGCCCGATCGCAGTGCCGCCAGGGTGGCAAATGGCACGGTGCCGGAACAATCGTTGAAAACCGTCTGAAGATTGACGACCTCAGGCTGGCTGGCCGTCGCATCGTCGAGCTTTTCGGCATTGCCGATGGCGGCAAACAGGGAACTGTCCTTGAACACACCGTAGCGGCCGTAGTTGGCGACCAGCTTGGCGTCCGCGATGAGTCCAGAAACGAGAGGGTCGGCCGGTGTCGTCGTCATCGTGAAATCCCCCCGCCTGACGACTACCCTAGATAGCCCGGCACATAGCCGTATTGCGACGGGCACCCGCACGGATATCCGGGCGGGCCGGGCGGCTGCGCCCAGCACCAGAAGGATTGAGTGAAGCAGATCGTCCCCGGCGCGTGCGAAGGGACCTGGGCGAAAGCGGGCCATGGCAAGAGTGCCGCGGCACCAGCCAAGGCGAGAACGACTGTAGTTTGTGCAATTCGCGCTTTCACTTGTTTCTCCCGGGGAAGTCTACCCCGTCCCACCCCTTGATCCAGATATACCGTTCCTCGGAGAGAGGCCTTCGTCTGTGAAAGACTTCACTCTGTTCTCCAGTTCCCCATCCTGAGATAGAGCCGGATCTGAGTTTCTTGCGTTTGGCCGGCTCATCATCCCGAAAGTGAATGGGCCCAGCCGAAAAGACTTCCAAACGAGGCCACGCCCCGGTGTTCGTGATCAGGAACGCCAAGGGGCGCCGCAGACTGCGGCGCCCCTGTTCCTTCGCGGCAATTTGCCTATGCAGCGTTGCGCGCCAGCGCGCGCTGGTTGGACGCATAGGGCGTGTCGCGTTCGGGCAAAGCACCGGTCTTCAGGCAATCGATCCATTCGGCGGTCTTGAGCACGGCCGCAAAGCGCGACTGCAGGATGATGGACACCACGCGGTGGATCTCCTCGGCCGAGGCGTAGCCGGCGCTGTTGGCGTAAGGCAGCGAACCGGTGGCGTCGGACAGGAACTCGACCGCAAAGCCGACATGCGCGGCGTGGATGATGGTCGACAGGTCGCAATTATGCGTCATGTAGCCGATCACCGTTATCGTATCGATGGTATTGGCGCGCAGCCACGCCTCGAGGTCGGTGCCGGCAAAGGCGCTAGGCAGTGACTTCTCGACATAGTGGTCGCGGCTTCGCCGGGCGATCTCGGGATGCAGGTCGCCGCCATGGCTGCCCTTGGCGAAGACTGGCGAGGTCTCGGGCGCCATCTGCTTGACGACCACCACCTTCACGCCGGCCGCAGCGGCGGCATCCATAGCGCGCGCGACATTGACGACGCTGTCGCGGAACGGTGGATACTGGATGGCGAGGTTGCCGCCATCATAATCATTCTGGACATCGATAACGATGAGTGCGCGGCGCGGCGTGATATTGGCGGACATGGTGTTCTCCTTCGGGCTTGAATGGGACAGGTCGAAAATAGACGGATCGCCCGACTGCCAAAAGTGGCCCGATTGACATCATTCGAAAGAATTGGGACAATTCGCTTTTCGCTTGCTGGAAACACGCATGGCCGACCCGATCATTGCCGTTCTCGCCTTTGACGGCATCAGCCCGTTCCACCTCTCCGTGCCGTGCGTGGTGTTCGGCACCGACCGCACCAAGCTTGGCTTGCCGCGTTTCGACTTTCGCGTCTGCGCGCTCGACGATGGAGCGATCCACACCGATGCCGGGCTGACCATCGCGGTGCCGTATGGCCTTTCCGCATTCGACGATGCCGACATCGTCATCATTCCGAGCTGGAAGGATCTCGAGGCCCCACTTCCGCCGCCGCTCCTGGCAGCGCTCACCCACGCGCACCGGCGCGGTGCGGTGATCGTCGGCCTCTGTCTCGGCACCTTCGCCATTGCCGCCGCCGGGCTGCTTGCGGGCCGGCGTGCGACGACACATTGGGCCTCCACCGACCGGCTGCAAACATTATACCCGGACATCGAAGTCGACGCCGACGTGCTCTATGTCGACGACGGCGACATCGTCACCTCGGCCGGCGTCGCCGCCGGGCTCGATTGCTGCCTGCACATTGTGCGCGCCCGCTATGGCGCAGAGGTAGCGCTGCGGCTGGCCAGGCACATCGTGCTGTCGCCGCACCGGCAGGGTGGGCAAGCGCAGTTCATCGAGCGCCCGCTGGCGAAAACCCCGGCCACCGACCGCTTCACCCTGGCGCTCGACACGGTGCGGGCAACGCTCGGACAAACGCACAACCTCGACCGCGTCGCGGAGGCCGCGGGCCTGACCCGGCGCACTTTCACCCGCCGTTTCCAGAAATCGATCGGCACCAGCTTTGGCGAATGGTTGGCCGGCCAACGCATCGAACTGGCGCAACGGCTGCTGGAGGCGACGGAAAAATCGATGGACATGGTGGCCTTCGAAGCCGGCTTCGGCAGCGCCACCTCGCTGCGCCAGCATTTCGCCGCACGGCTCAAGACGTCACCGGCCCAATACCGGCGTGAATTCTCGCGGCGAGCCGGTCCGGACGAGCGCATGGCACGCACGGCTTCATACTGACCGCCCACGACGAGTTCAGCCCCGCTTGACCGCCCGCGCCGGATTGCCGACCACCGTGGTGTTGTCAGGGACGTCGCGCGTCACCACCGCGCCGGCGCCGACTATGACGCCATTGCCGATGCTGATGCCGCCGAGGATGATGGCGCTGCCGCCGATCCAGGCGTCATTGCCGATGGTGACCGGCCGGGCAATCTCCAGTCCCGACTGACGGCCCGCGGCCTCCTTGTGGTGCTCGGCGCAGTAGATCTGCACATTGGGGCCGAGAAGCGTCCGGCTTCCGATACGCACCGGCGCGGTGTCGAGGATGGTGCAGCCGGCATTGAGGAAGGCGCCGTCGCCGAGATGGATGTTGAAACCGTAGGCGCAGTGGAACGGCGCCTCGATGCGGCCGCCCTCGCCCGTGCTGCCGAGCAGCACCGATAGCGCCGGGCCGATATTGCCGCGTTGCTGGGGCCGTAGCGTATTATGCTCGAACACCGCATCGCGCGCGATCGCCCGCAGCGCCTCCAGTTCGTCGTCGATGCAGGTGTACCATTCGCCTGCAATCATCCTTGTGCGTTCGCTTCCGGCCATCACAGCGACTCCGTCCCATCGTCATGTTCGACTGGTTACCAAAGTACAATGCTCGCTGATGGAAGAAGCACCATCGCCTACTCTCGTCAAACGTAGGACCTATGCTAGCTTGCCCTCGTGGGCCAGTCCCGGGCCTGCTTTCGAGGGGATCGACATGCTCTATTTGCTTGCACTTCTGATCGGCGTCATTGCCGGTCTTCGCGCCATGACCGCGCCGGGCGCGATCGCCTGGGGCGCCTATCTCGGCTGGCTGCCGGTGGCCGGCACCTGGGCAAGTTTCATGGGCCATTGGGCCGCCGTCGGTATCTTCACCATCCTCGCCATCGTCGAACTGGTCACCGACCAGCTGCCCTCGACGCCGAGCCGCAAGGTTCCGCAGCAATTCGGCGCCCGCATCCTGCTTGGCGCCTTCAGCGGCGCGGTGATCGGCGCCACCGCCGGTTCCACCATTGGCGGCCTGATTGCCGGCGCCATCGGCGCCGTCATCGGCACCTATGGCGGCGCCGAAGCGCGCGGCCGGTTGGCCGCCGTCTTCGGCAGGGATTTGCCTGCCGCCCTCATCGAGGACGCGGTGGCGATCATCGGCGGCCTGCTGATCGTGGCGGCGGTGGTATGACTGCCCAAGCCTCAGACGCCAAGACATACGACGCCATCATCATCGGCGCCGGACAGGCCGGCCCTCCTCTCGCCGGCCGGCTCACGTCAGCCGGCATGAGCGTTGCGTTGATCGAGCGCAAGCTGGTCGGCGGCACCTGCGTCAACACCGGCTGCATGCCGACCAAGACCATGGTCGCCAGCGCCTATGCCGCGCATCTGGCGCGGCGTGCCGCGGACTATGGCGTGACGTTCTCAGGCCCTGTCGGCGTGGACTACAAGAGGATCAAGGCGCGCAAGGACAAGGTCACCAATGACTCCCGCACCAATCTGGAGACCTGGATCGCCGGCATGAAGGGCTGCATGCTCTATCGCGGCCATGCCCGCTTCGAATCCGCCAACACGGTGCGCGTCGGCGACGAGCTTCTGACTGCCGAAAAGATCTTCCTCAACACCGGCGGCCGCGCCTCGGTGCCCGACCTGCCCGGCGTCAACGACGTCGACTACCTCACCAACTCCTCGATGATGGATCTCGATGTTTTGCCGCGCCATCTTATCGTCGTCGGCGGCAGCTACATCTCTCTTGAATTCGCGCAGATGTTTCGCCGCTTCGGCTCTGAAATCACCGTCATCGAGAAGAGTTCGCGCCTGACCGGCCGCGAGGACGAGGACGTGTCGGCGGCCGTCCTATCGATCCTCGAAAACGAAGCCATAGAAGTCCATGTCGGCGCCGACGACATCCGCTTTGCCAGACAGGGCAAGGAGATCGCCGTGACCTTCTCATCCGGCAAGCCGCCGGCGGTCGGCTCGCATGTGCTTCTGGCACTCGGCCGCACCCCCAACACCGACGATCTCGGCCTCGATAAGGCCGGCGTCGCGGTCGATCTGCGCGGCTTCGTCACCGTCGACGACCAGCTGCGCACCAGCGTGCCCGGCATTTGGGCAATGGGCGACTGCAACGGCAAGGGCGCCTTCACCCACACCTCCTACAACGATTATGAGATCGTTGCCGCCAATCTGCTCGACGACGATCCGCGCAAGGTCAGCGACCGCATCGAGGCCTATGCGCTCTACATCGATCCGCCGCTCGGCCGCTGCGGCATGACCGAGGCGGCGGTGAAGAAATCCGGGCGCAAGGCGCTGGTCGGCCAGCGGCCAATGACCCGCGTCGGCCGCGCCATCGAAAAGGGCGAGACGCAAGGTTTCATGAAGATCCTGGTCGATGCCGACACCAGGCAAATCCTCGGCTGCTCCGTGCTCGGCCCCGGCGGCGACGAGGCGGTGCACTGCGTGCTCGACCTGATGTACGCCAAGGCGCCGGTCGATACGCTGGCGCGCGCCGTGCATATCCACCCCAACGTCTCGGAGCTGTTGCCAACCATCGCCCAGGAGCTGAAGCCGCTCGCCTGACATAGCTCCGCGTCAAGCTCAGCGCTTTCTGCATTGGTGCGTTGCAGCAATGTGCATTGCGCGCGGCAAGGCTTCTCGTTCAGTCTGAATTGAACCGATTCAGTCTGGATTTTCCATGCCTTTGCCGATCCTTGCGCTTGCCATTGCGTCCTTTTGCATCGGCACCACCGAATTCGTCATCATGGGCCTGTTGCCGGAGGTTGCGGCCGATCTCGGCGTGTCGATCCCCTCGGCCGGCCTGCTGGTCACCGGCTATGCGCTGGGCGTCGTCTTCGGCGCACCCATCGTCGCCATGGCCACCGCGCATCTGCCGCGCAAGCCGGTGCTGGTCGCGCTGACGGCGATGTTCGTCGTCGGCAATCTGCTCTGCGCCATCGCGCCCAATTACTGGCTTCTGATGGCCGCGCGCGTCTTCACCGCGTTCGGTCATGGCGCCTTTTTCGGCATTGGTTCCGTCGTTGCCGCCAGCCTGGTGCCGCGCAACAAGCGCGCCAGCGCCATGGCGATGATGTTCGCGGGATTGACGCTCTCCAACATTCTCGGCGTTCCTGCCGGCACCGCGCTTGGCGAAGCCTTCGGCTGGCGCTCCACCTTCCTTGCCGTCGTCGGCATCGGCCTGATCTCTGTTGCCGCCATCGCCTGGCTGGTGCCATCCAATGTCGTCGAACCGAGCGGCGGCGGCCTGCGCAGCGAACTGCGCGTGCTGGGCAAGCTGCAGGTCTGGCTCGCCATGCTGATCGCCTCGCTGGCCTCGGCCAGCCCGTTTGCCGTCTTCACCTACATCAAGCCCTACCTTACCGATGTCTCCGGCCTGTCGACCTCCGCGGTCACCTGGGTCCTGCTGCTGTTCGGCGCCGGCATGACCATAGGCAACATCATTGGCGGCCGGCTGGCCGACTGGAAATTGATGCCGACGGTCATCGGCACGCTGCTTTTGATGGCAGTTCTGTTTGTCGGCTTCATGCAGTACGGCGCGATCGCCAGCGTCGCCATCGGCATCGTCTTCTTGTGGGGACTGCTGATCTTCGTCGTCGTGCCGCCGCTGCAGATCCGCGTCGTCGAAGCGGCTTCGGAAGGGCCGAACCTCGCCGCCACGCTCAACCAGGGCGCATTCAATGTCGGCAATGCCAGCGGCGCCTGGATCGGCGGCGTGGCTCTGTCGGCCGGCGTTTCCTATGCTCATTTGCCGCTGGTCGGCGCGGTGCTGGCCCTGCTGGCGGTCAGCGTAGCCGTTGTCTCGCAGGCGCTCGAAGGATCGGCGCCGATAACGCCGGTTCCGGCCGCCGCCGAATAATTCCATTGCGCCCATGGCGGCGCGAACTGGACCAATCGACAGCCCTTCGGCAAAAGTGCATGTGTTCTGCCTCTTATCCTGGAGGCATCCCATGCAGAAATCGATCGAACGCATCGTCGGCGATACCGAAGGCGTTTCCTACGAATTCCCGGTGTTCCGCTTCGCCGGCGCCGACAAGGCAGCACCTTCGGCCTATGTGCAGGCAGCACTCCACGCCGGTGAATTGCCTGGTGTCGTCGCCATCGACGCGCTGATGCCGGCGCTGAACAAGGCCGAAGCGGAAGGCCGCATCAAAGGCAGCATCACGGTCGTGCCCTGGGCCAATCCGATCGGCCGCGCGCAATATCATTTCGGCGAGCACCAGGGCCGCTTTCATCTCGGCACCCGCAACAATTTCAACCGCGGCTTTCCGTTGCTCGCAGCACCGGACGCCAAGCTTTTGCCCGACACCACGCTTGGCACCCCCGACCAGCGATTGAAGACCCGTCTGGTGCAGCTGTCGCTCGGCCACGACATCGTGCTCGACCTGCATTGCGACGACGAGGGCCTTGCCTATCTCTACGTCCACGCCAGTCTGTGGCCGGCAATGGCCGATTGCGCCGCCGCCATGGGTATCGACGCCGTGGTGTTGTGGAGCGAGGACACGGACGGCACCTTCGAGGGCGCCACGATCATGCCCTACCAGAACGTCCCCGCCAACGTGGCGAAGCTCGACCGCCGCGTTGCCACTACGGTAGAATACCGTGGCATGCTGGATGTCGACGGCACGCTGGCAAATTCCGATGCCGCAGGCCTCTACCGGCTGCTGGTGGCGCGCGGCGTCATCGCCGACACCGCCCTTCCCCCGCCCAGCCCGTTCAAGGGCCTCGTCGCGCCGCTCGAAAACATCGACATGATGCCGGCGCCCAGGGCCGGCGCCATCCTCTACGACGTCAAGCCCGGTGACCGCGTCGCGAAGGGCGCGCGCCTCGCCACCATCGTCCACACACCGGGCGAGGCCGGCGGCCGCACCGAGGTGCTGGCACCGCAGGACGGCGTCATCCTGACCCGCCGCTCGCGCCGCATCATCCGCGCCGGCGAGGATCTCTTGAAGCTGGTCGGCGACAAGAAGAGCGCCGACGCGAGGTCAGGCACGCTGGAGGACTGAGCTAACCCGAAATCGCCAGCCGCGCCTTGGCCTCGAGCCATTCGGCCATCTGCCGGTACGGCACCGGGCCGTGGCTGACACGGGCGACACCAAGCTCGGCCAGGCGCTGGCGCGGCGGCACATGCGCCAGCGCGATGATGTTGACCGGCAGCACGGTGGCCTTGCACAGCGCCTCGATCAGACCCTCGTCGCCGAGCCCCGGCGCAAAGAAGCCGCTCGCTCCTGCCTTTTCATAAGCGTGCGCCCGCTCGATGGCCTGGTCGAGCAGCACGCTGTCATGCACATCCGGCTTGGCCTTGAGGAAAATGTCGGTACGGGCGTTGATAAAGGCGGGAATGCCGGAAGCCTTCACCGCCGCCGCTGCCGCCTCGATGCGCTTCACCTGTACCGCGATGTCGTGCAGACCGGCGCCGCCGACGATCTGGTCCTCGAAATTGAAACCGATGGCGCCGGCCTGCAGGGCACGTGTCACCGTCTGGGCGACAGTCACCGGCTCGACGCCGTAGCCGCCTTCGAGGTCCATGGTCACCGGCAGGTCGACTGCCGCCACGATGCGCCTGATGTTGTCCAGCGCTAGCTCCAGCGGAATTTTCTCGCCATCGGCATAACCAAAAGCAGCCGCGACCGGCCAGCTTCCGGTGGCGATCGCCTTGGCGCCCGCCCTCTCGACGATCTTGGCCGAGCCCGGATCCCAGGCATTGTAGAGAACGATCGGGTTGCCCTTGACATGAAGGGCATGGAACGTGCGTGCGCGCTCGATCTGCTCGGTCATTGCTGTCTTCCCGTCTTTCCGATGTTGGACGAACAGTCTAGGCAGGACCCCAAGCCTTGGCGATGTGCCATGGGCTGCAGAAGCGGCGGCCACAAACAGGCCTTTCAAACCTGTTGCGCATCCGGCTTTTCGCCGCTATGGATTTCGCCCATGAACATGCGCTCGATCAAGACCATTTGGTGGTGGGCTCGCTGACAGCGGCCTGTTCGAACGCGTGCGCGTGAAAATAGAGGGTGGCCGCAACGGAATGTCCGGGCGGCCATTTGTTTTTTCAAAGCCATTCCCGGGTCCGTTGCCCCAACAAGCCATATGGAGACGGCAATGACGATGAAGGCTCTGGAAAACGGCGCGGAAAGCTTCGTGACCGCAGGTGGTGTCACCATCACCCGCGAACGCCACGACAAGCCTTACGCCGGTGCGATCGATGCCTATGTCGATGGCTTGAACTCGCGCCGTGGTGCGGTGTTTTCCTCGAATTACGAATATCCGGGCCGCTACACACGCTGGGATACGGCCATCATCGATCCGCCGCTGGTGATTTCCGCGCGTGGCCGCGCCATGCGCATCGAGGCGCTGAATGGCCGTGGCGAAGTGCTGCTGCCGGTGATCGGCAAGACGCTGGCCGGCGTTGCCGAGGTGACGATTGCTGAAACCTCGAAAAAGCTGATCCGCCTCGATGTCGCCAAGCCCGGCCGCGTCTTCACCGAGGAAGAGCGCAGCCGCGTCCCCTCTGTGTTTACTGTGCTGCGCGCCATCACCGCTCTGTTCAAGACCGATGAAGACGCCAATCTCGGCCTTTACGGCGCCTTCGGTTACGACCTCGCCTTCCAGTTCGATCCGGTCGACTACAAGCTCGAGCGCAAACAGAGCCAGCGCGATCTCGTGCTGTTCCTGCCTGACGAGATCCTGGTCGTCGACCATTATTCGACCAAGGCCTGGACCGACCGCTACGACTATTCCGGCGACGGTTTTTCAACCGGGGGGCTGCCGCGCGACGAAATCGCCGAACCGTTCAAGACCGCCGACCGCATCCCGCCGCGCGGCGACCATGAGCCTGGCGAATACGCCAATCTGGTGCGCAAGGCGATGGACAGTTTCAAGCGCGGCGACCTGTTCGAGGTCGTGCCCGGGCAGATGTTCTACGAACGCTGCGAGACGCAGCCTTCCGAAATCTCGCGCAAGCTGAAGTCGATCAACCCGTCGCCCTATTCCTTCTTCATCAATCTCGGCGAAAACGAGTATCTGATCGGCGCCTCGCCCGAAATGTTCGTGCGCGTCAACGGCCGCCGCGTCGAGACCTGCCCGATCTCCGGCACCATCAAGCGCGGCGACGACGCCATTTCCGACAGCGAGCAGATCCTGAAGCTGCTCAATTCCAAGAAGGATGAATCCGAGCTGACCATGTGTTCGGACGTCGACCGCAACGACAAGTCCAGGGTCTGCGATCCGGGCTCGGTGCGCGTCATCGGCCGCCGCCAGATCGAGATGTATTCACGCCTGATCCACACCGTCGATCACATCGAAGGGCGCCTGCGCGAAGGCATGGATGCCTTCGACGCCTTCCTGTCGCATGCCTGGGCGGTCACCGTCACCGGTGCGCCGAAACTGTGGGCGATGCGCTTCATCGAGCAGAACGAAAAGAGCCCGCGTGCCTGGTATGGCGGCGCCATCGGCATGGTCAATTTCGACGGCGACATGAACACCGGCCTGACGCTCCGCACCATCCGCATCAAGGACGGCATTGCCGAGGTGCGAGCAGGCGCCACATTGCTCTTCGACAGCATCCCCGAGGAAGAAGAAGCCGAAACCGAACTGAAGGCATCCGCCATGCTCTCCGCCATTCGCGACGCCAAATTGGGCAATGCCGCAGGCGCCGAACGCACCACCGCGCGCGTCGGCGACGGCGTCAACATCCTGCTCGTCGACCACGAAGACTCCTTTGTCCACACACTGGCCAACTATTTCCGCCAGACCGGTGCCAATGTCTCGACCGTGCGTTCGCCGGTGCCGGAAGAAGTCTTCGAACGGCTGAAGCCCGATCTCGTCGTGCTGTCGCCCGGACCGGGCACGCCGAAGGATTTCGACTGCGCCGCGACCATCAAGAACGCCCGCGCCCGCGACCTGCCGATCTTCGGCGTCTGCCTTGGCCTGCAGGCGCTGGCCGAGGCCTATGGCGGCGAACTCAGGCAGTTGCACGTGCCGATGCACGGCAAGCCGTCGCGCATCCGCGTCTCCAAGCCCGGAATCATCTTCTCCGGCCTGCCCAAGGAAGTGACCGTCGGCCGCTACCACTCGATCTTTGCCGATCCGGTGCGGCTGCCCGACGATTTCATCGTCACCGCCGAGACCGAGGATGGCATCATCATGGCCTTCGAACACCGCAAGGAGCCGATCGCCGCCGTCCAGTTCCATCCGGAATCGATCATGACGCTCGGCCACAATGCCGGCATGCGCATCATCGAAAACATCGTTGCGCATCTGCCGCGCAAGGCCAAGGAAAAGGCCGCTTAGAAAAGATGGCGGCAACGGACAACATGGCGGCGATCGCAGCGAAGGCAGCGGCCAGGCAAAGGATCGCCAGCCTTGCCTTCTGGTCGATTGTCATCGCCTGCGTGGTGCTCGCGCTCAAGCTTGCCGCCTGGTACGTCACCGGCTCCGTTGCGCTCTATTCGGACGCATTGGAATCGATCGTCAACGTCATAGCCTCGGCCGCCGCCTATTGGGCGGTCCTGGTCAGCTACAAGCCGGCCGACCAGGACCATCCGTTCGGCCACCACAAGGCCGAGTATTTTTCGGCGGTGCTGGAAGGCGTGCTGATCGTGCTCGCCGCGCTTTTGATCCTCAACGAGGTCTGGCGCTCCTGGCAGACGCCGACCCCGCTCGAACAACCCTGGGAGGGCTTGGCGATCAACGGCGTCGCCACCGTCATCAACGCCTTCTGGGCCTGGACGCTGATCCGCGCCGGGCGCAGCGCAAAATCACCGGCGCTGGTCGCCGACGGCCGGCACATCATGACCGACGTCGTGACCTCGGTCGGCGTCTTCGGCGGCCTCGTCGGCGCTATCCTGACCGGTTGGCAGATCCTTGATCCGGCGCTTGCCGTCATCGTCGCGCTCAACATCCTGTGGCAGGGCTGGCACGTCATCGGCTCGTCGATGAACGGGCTGATGGACCGCGCAGTGGACACGACCGAACACATCCACATTCGCGACATCATCTCGGCCAATTGCAAGGGCGCGCTGGAGGTTCATGACCTCAAGACCCGCATCGCCGGCCGCGCCACCTTCATCGAGTTCCACCTGGTCGTCGACGCCGACATGACGGTCGGCGCCAGCCACGTCATTTGCGACCGCATCGAGGACGCGCTGAAGGCCGAAATCCCCTCGGTGCGCGTCACCATCCATGTCGAACCGGACGACGAGGCGAAGCTGCCGAAAGGCACGACGGCGGTGCCGTTCGCGTGAGACGAGTTACCACGTTTCGATAGTGAGATCTTTGATCCGCTCGAATTCCCGGATATTGCGGGTTATCAGCGTGAGGTCCCGAGCACGTGCCTGCCCGCCAATCAGCGCATCGTAGGGACCAATCGGGGTTCCCAGTGCCGCAAGCCCAGCACGAATCTCACCGGCATGTCTCGCGTCGTCTCGGTCGAATTCAAGTACCGGGAACTGCAAGGCGTCGATGCGCGCCAGATTTTGGACCTTTCGCTGGCTCTTTTCAGCGCCGTAGTACAGCTCATGCAAAACGACCGCCGAGAGAGCAAAGTCTTGTGGTGCATGCCGTTTGAGCAAAGCCAGCAGACCCTCGTCGCCCGCGATGACCGCTATGACGGCATTGGTGTCGAGCAGGTAGGTCACTTAAAGAGGTCATCCAAAGCAGGTCGATCCTGACCATCCTGACGCTCCAGCGCTCCCTGGGCGAAATCGTCGTCAACCGGTCCGATGACCTGGTCGAGCCATGCCCAATCCTGCGCAAGCGGCTCCAAGATGACAGTTTGCCCATGACGACGGATCGAAACCTCGTCTGCCTCGAACCGAAACTCCTTAGGCAAGCGCACAGCTTGTGACCGGCCTGACCAGAACACCTTTGCCTTGTCCATGTGCTATCCTCAAATGAGATATAGCAAAGATATATACCATGGTAGCGTCATAGACAAGATCGAACTCAACGAGTGCAGGCCGACTGCGGCATAGCCTCCAACCGGTAGACCTTGTCATCGGACTTGGTCTTGCCATCCGCCGAGCACAAATCGACGATCGCCAGGCTGCTATTGGGGTTGGCCAGCATAAGGGTGCCGTTGGCGCCGCGCTTGAGGAAGATTTCCTTTTGCGCGATATCGCAGGAAAAGTTGCTCATCTTCGAACTGGCCGCGCAGCGCCATTGATCCGCTTCACCCTGGCAGGAATAGGTCTGCGTGACCTTCGTCCCGTTCTTCCTGGTGGTCACCGAAACGGCGACATCGGAGCCGTCGGGCCAGTTGGCGACATCGCCTGAGGCAAAGGAGGCGAGTTCGACCGGCCCGCGGAAGACCCGGATCGACTGCGTCACCTGGTCGGGATGCGAGGAGAGATGCGCGGCATCGTAGTCTCGCCCGAAACAGAAAGGCTGGTCCGGCTTCAGTCGCTCGCGCAAGGGAGCCCCAAGCGCCGGATCGATCGGGTCGATCTTGGCGAATTCAGCCTGGCAGGTTGCGGCCGGCATCGGGTCGAGGCGGAAATTATTGTCCTCCGAGCCCAGAGCCTGCCGGTCATATTCGGCTTCGCCCAGTTCGTCTTCCGATCCGGCGTCGAGATAGAGATCGGACGAGACGTCGGTGAGGATCAGGCGGCCTTTGTCGTCGAGCTTCAGCGACGCCATGGTGCGGTCGCAGTCCATGCCGCAGCGGACCGGACCTGACTTGCCGTCCTCGGACTCGTGATTGCACCAGCCGCCGGCCCATTGCGGCGCCTTGGCGCCGCGCACCGTGGTGGTGAGAAAACCGTTGTAGGAGGTGTCGGCGTTTGCCGTCGGCTCCTCGTTCGGATGGCTCACCGGATCATGGCCAAAGAGGAAGAAAATCCGCGCCACCTTCTGCTTTGGATGCGCCTTGAGGTGCGCCGCATCATAGACGCGGCCGAAACACGCATCGGCGCCATTCGGGCTGAGTTCGGGTAATTTAAGCGCATCGCCGGCAAGGGCCGAACTTGCAAGCGCGCCGAGCAGCACGCAGCCAAATCCAGCGCTGGCAACAACCTTCCACTTCCTGAACGCCATGTGACGCCTCCTCGCATCGACAGGACGTAACGTCAAGTTATGCTAGTATCATGGCCGCAGCCACGCAATCTGCGGGGAGCGCCAAGCCGAGAGGATGCCATGCGTCGACGCGACATGTTCCGGGCCAGCCTTGCCGGTGCCGCCGGCCTGTTCGGGCTGAGCCGGGCCGCCGCCGCTGAAGACAGACCGAAGGTCGCTTATCACCTCAGCGACCTCGATAAGGTCAACTTCGTGCTCGGCAACATCAAGAACCACTATGAAGGCACCGGCGGCAATGTCGACATCGTGTTGGTCGTGCATGGTCCGGCCCTTGCCGGCTTCAAGTCGAAAGGCCTATCGGCGGCGATCTCGGGACGCTTTGCCGGCCTTGTCCAACAGGGCCTTGAGCCGCATGCCTGCGGCAACACCATGCAAGGCATGGAGATCACGCTTGCCGACCTGCTCGAGGGCTTCCACGCCGCCGACAAGGGCGGCGTCGTCAAGCTCGCCGAACTGCAGCGCCAGGGCTACGCCTATCTCCGGCCCTGAGCCGCCACGGGCTTGAACGTGAAGGCCATGAGAGCCTACGAAGGGTGGCCAAACAGCCCGAAGGAAAGTGCTCATGACCGCGACCACCCTCGTCATCCCCGATCTTGCCGGCAAGGCGGTGCTGGTCACCGGCGCTTCGACCGGCATCGGTGCCGCCCTTGCACTGGCCTACGCCGCCCAGAAATGCCGGGTCGCGCTGCACTACAATTCGAGCCGGAAGGCCGCAGAAACGCTGGCCAAAACCATCCGCGACAGCGGCGGTGAGGTGTTCCTGACACAGGGCGACTTCTCACAGGCAGCCGATGTCGAGCGGGTAGTCGAGGAGAGCGCCGAAACATTCGGCCGGCTCGACGGGCTGGTCAACAATGCCGGCGGCATGCTCGGCCGCGTGCCCTATGCTGAGCAGACCGAGGCGCACTACGACGCGGTGATGGACCTCAACGCCCGCTCGGTGCTGACGGCCTCGCGCAAGGCGATGCCATGGCTGAAGAAGCAGGGCGGCTTCATCGTCAACACCTCGTCGATCGCGGCGCGCAATGGCGCTGGCGGCGGCGCCGGGCTGTACGGTTCGGCCAAGGCCTTTGTCTCCAATGTGACGCGCGGCATGGCCAAGGAACTGATCGGCTTCGGCATCCGCGTCAACGCAGTGGCGCCGGGCACCATCGCGACACCCTTCCACGAGCGCTACTCCACCGACGATCAGATGAAGGGCATGGTCGCCACCATTCCTCAAGGACGCGCCGGCACCGCTGAAGACTGCGTCGGTGCCTATCTCTTCCTGTCGTCAGATCTCCTGAGCGGCTACATCACCGGCCAGATTATCGAGGTGAACGGCGGCCAGTTGATGCCGTGAGCGAGCAATTGCATACTGCGTCTCGCAACCATGCAGTCGTGCGAGCGTTTTCTGAGGTTTGGAGGGGAAGGCAATGTATGGACTGATCGGCAAGATGCGGGCGGCGCGCGGCCAGCGTGACGCGATCATGGATGTCCTGCTCGCCTCGACCGGCGCCATGCCGGGCTGCCTGAGTTATGTCATCGCTCGTGATCCCGCCGATGCCGACGCGATCTGGGTGACCGAAGTGTGGACCGACGCCGCGAGTCACAAGGCTTCGCTGCAGCTGCCCGAAGTCCAGGCGGCGATTGCCAAGGCGCGGCCGATCATCGCCGGCTTCGAATTCCAGGTCGAGACCCATCCGGCCGGCGGTTTCGGCCTGCCCGCCATCAAGAACGAGTGACATCCCAACGCGGGGTCGGGGTCGTTAATTTCTTCCGAGACAGCGTTCGCATTTTTCTCTTCCAGGTCTAAGACCCAAACATGGACTCTTCGCCAGACCAACCGGCCGTCGAACGCATGGCGCGCATGCTTCCAGTCCGACAATGGCTGGTGCTGCTGATCGTCTCGCTGCTGTTCGCCGGCGCGCTGGAATACGCCGCGCTGCCGGCGGCCCTGCTGATCGGCCCGATGCTGGCGGCGATCCTTGCCGGCACCAACGGCGCCACGGTGCGCGTGCCGCGGCCGCTGTTCGCCGCCGCCCAGGCCTTGGTCGGCTGTCTGGTCGCGGCGTCGATCTCCACCGACATTTTTTCGGTGTTCTACAAGGAATGGCCGCTGGTCCTTGTCGTGGTGCTGGCGACCCTTGCGGCGTCCAGCCTGCTTGGCTGGCTGATCAGCCGCTGGCGCATCCTGCCCGGCACCACCGCGGTCTGGGGCTCGTCGCCGGGTGCTGCCACCGCCATGGTGCTGATGGCCGGTGCCTTCGGCGCCGATCAGCGCCTCGTCGCCTTCATGCAGTATCTGCGCGTCATCTTCGTCTCAATGACGGCGGCGCTCGTCGCCAAGATGTGGGTCGACACGTCGGGGATCGAGGTACCAGCCATCGTCTGGTTCCCGCTGATCGAACCGGCAGCCTTTGCCGCCACGCTCGGCGTGGCGCTGGTCGGCGGCCTGCTTGGCCGGTTGTGCCGGCTGCCTTCACCCTTCTTCCTCGGCACTTTCGTCTTTGGCACCATCGTCCATCTCGGCTTCGGCGCGGCGATGCAATTGCCGCCATGGCTGCTGGCGCTCTCCTATGCGATGGTCGGCTGGTCGATAGGGCTGAACTTTACCCGGGCGATCCTGCGCCATGCGACACGGGCGCTGCCGCAGATCGTCGGCTCTATCGTCGTGCTGATCGCCTTTTGCGGCGGGCTTGCCTGGCTGATCAGCCACGTCCTCGGCATCGATCCGCTGACCGCCTATCTCGCGACCAGCCCCGGCGGCATGGACAGCGTCGCCATCATTGCCGCCGCCGCGCAGAACGTCGACATATCCTTCGTCATGGCCTTGCAGTCGACCCGCTTCCTGGTCGTGCTCATCGCCGGGCCGAGCATAGCGCGGCTGGTGGCGAGAGCCGTCAGGGACTGAGATTCAAATATCCAGGGAAGAGGAAAAGTGCCCATGAAACGTCGTGTGAATGCCGTCGATCTCTCAGGCCGGGTCGCCGTGGTGACCGGCGGCGCGCAAGGCATCGGCCTTGCTGTCGCCCGGCGACTGCTGTCATCGGGCGCCAGCGTCGCCATCTGGGATGTGGACGAGACCGCCATGGCGAAGGCCGTTTCCGAACTCGCCCCGCTCGGCCGGGTCGAGGGTTTGCTGTGCGATCAATCGCTGATGGAGGCCGTCGACAGCGCCGCGACCGAAACCGAGCGCTCGCTTGGTCCGGTCGATCTGCTGGTAAACAATGCCGGCATCGCCGGACCGGCAGCGACGGTGGCGGATTATGATCCTGCCGCCTGGCGCCAGATAATCGACATCGACCTCAACGGCGTCTTCTACTGCTGCAAGCGCCTGGTGCCCGGCATGATCGCGCGCAGCTACGGCCGCATCGTCAACATCGCCTCGGTCGCAGGCAAGGAAGGCAATCCGAATGCCGCCGCCTATTCCGCCGCCAAGGCCGGCGTGCTCGCGCTGACAAAATCGCTCGGTAAGGAACTGGCCGGCCACGACATCGCCGTCAACGCGCTGACCCCATCGCCCGCCCGCACCCGCATCCTCGAACAGCTCACTGAGGCCCAGGTCGCCTACATGCTGGGCAAGGTGCCGCGAGGCCGGTTCGTCGAAGTCGAAGAGGCGGCTGCGATGATCGCCTTCATGCTATCGGACGAAAATTCCTTCACCACCGGCGCGACCTTCGACCTGTCCGGCGGCCGCGCCACCTACTGAGAAGCAGAGCTATTCCTCGCTGTCTTCGTTATCGCCGTCGGCCGCGAAGGACTAATTCAAGAGCCGCTCAGCGTCGCGGCAAGCCGGTCGGGAAGGAAATCGACGAAGGCGCGAACCTTCGGCGACAAATGACGATTGGACGGCCACAACAACCGGAACTGGCCGCGGCCGTCGACATGGTCGTCCAGCACCGTGCGCAGCTGGCCGTCACGCAGCGCCTCGCGGACCAGGAAATCGGGCATCGAGCTGATGCCGAGCCCGGCCATCGTGGCGCCCTTCAGCGCCTCCGTGTTGTTGCAGGTCAGCATCGAGCGGACCTGCGGCTCGGCGCTGCCGCCGATGAACGGCCAGCCTTGCAGCTTGCCGCTGTTGGGAAAGCGGAAGCGGATGCCGTAATGGTTCACGAGATCGTCCGGGCGGCTCGGGTTGCCGTGCTGCTCGATATAGGAGGGTGCCGCACACAACAGCAGCCGGAAGGGTGCAAGCGGCCGCGCCACCAGGCGCGAATCCGGCAGGTCGCCGCTGCGGATCGCGATGTCGACGCCTTCGTCGATGAGGTCGACGATGCGGTCGTTAAAGTCGATGTCGAGTTCGATTTCGGGATAGCGCGCCATGAACTCCGACAGCACCGGGAACAGCAAATGATAGGTCACGATCGGCGTCGAAACGCGCAGCCGCCCATGCGGTGTTTCGCGGCTCCGCGACAGCATCGCCTCGGCATCGTCGATGTCGTCGAGGATGCGCCGCACCCGCTCGTTGAACAGCTTGCCCTCTTCGGTCAGGCCGATGCGGCGCGTGCTGCGCTGAAGCAACCTTACGCCGAGATCCTGCTCGAGCCTGGCGACGCTCTTGCCGACGGCCGATGCCGAGATTCCGAGCGTGCGGCCCGCAGCGATGAAGCTGCCGAACTCAGCCGTGCGGGCAAAGGCCAGGAGCCCATTGAGGCGTTCCATCGCATCTCTCCATTCGAGCGTTTCAGTCCGGTATATCTGGAGATTTAACACTATTTTTCTCGAAGTGTCGCGAGCCTATCTTCCCGTTACGACCGGCGCACCAAGCTTGCGGCAGGCCGGCGGATCCTGGTTCAGATAGGAAAATTATGACCCCGAAGACCACAAACGGCGCGGTCGCGCCATGGCTTGTCCTGTTGTCGGTATGCCTTGCCGCCATGACAATGCCCTTGACCTTCACCGGCCCGGCCGTCGCGCTTTCCCGCATTGCGGCCGACCTCGGCGGCAGCCCGATCGCGCTCAACTGGGTGACCAACGCCTTCATGCTGACCTTCGCCGCCACCTTGATGGCATCAGGCGCGCTGGCCGACAATCATGGCCGCAAGCGGCTCTTCCTTGTTGGCCTCGCCACCTATGTGCTGGCATCGCTGGGATCGATGTTTGCTCCTGATATCGTCTGGTTCGATGTGCTCAGGGCTGCGCAAGGGCTCGGCAGTGCCGCCGCCTTTGCCGGCGGCGCCTCCGCTCTTGCCCAGGAATTCGATGGGCCATTGCGGCTGCGCGCCTTCTCCTTCCTCGGCACCAGTTTCGGCATCGGCCTCGCTTTTGGGCCGATCGCGTCGGGCCTGCTCATAGATGCTTTCGGCTGGAGATCGATCTTCGTCTTGGTGGCAGTGCTCGCGATTGCAGCCGCTTTGCTCGGCCTGCGCACCATCAGGGAATCGCGCGATCCGGATGCGACCGGCCTCGACTGGGCGGGAGCCGGCACCTTTACGATCGCGCTGGCATCGCTGACCTACGGCGTGCTGCAAGCGCCGCAGAGCGGCTGGACCGATCCCCTGGTGATCGCGCTTCTCGTGGCGGCCGCCCTTTGCTTTGCCGCTTTCGTCGTCGTCGAGCGGCGCGTGCGCCGGCCGATGCTCGATCTCTCGCTGTTCCGCTTTCCCCGCTTCGTCGGCGTCCAGTTCCTGGCGGCCGCTCCCGCCTATGGCTTCGTCGTCCTGCTGGTGCTGTTGCCGATCCGCTTCATCGGCATCGAGGGGATGAGCGAGATCAAGGCGGGGCAGTTGATGATCTGCCTGTCGGGACCGCTGTTGATCCTGCCACTGCTCGCCGGCCAGGTAGCGCGCTGGATCGCTCCGGCAACGATCTGCGGTGTCGGCCTGCTTGTGGCCGCCGGCGGCCTTGTCTGGCTGAGCCTGATACCGCCTGTCGTCGCAGCGCTGGTGGCGCCGCTGATCCTCATCGGCGTCGGCATCGCCTTGCCCTGGGGGCTGATGGACGGACTTGCCGTCGGCGTCGTGCCGAAAGAGCGTGCCGGCATGGCGGTCGGCATCTTCAACACCACCCGCGTCGCTTGCGAAGGCGTGGCGCTGGCGATCGTCATGGCAGTCCTGTCGGGTTTCACGGCAGCCCAACTGGCGGCTCAGGGAACGGCGTCTTCCCTGGATGCAACCGCCGCCGCGCAGCTGCTGGTGACCGGCAACATCGGCGAAGCGGCAGCCCGCTTGCCGGGTGCCGGAGCCACGGTCCTGGTCCAGGCCTATGAGATCGCGTTCGACAGGCTGCTGATCGTGCTGGCGGCAATCACCATCGTCACCGCCCTTGTCGTCTTTCTCGGCTTGCGCCGTGGATGGGCGGTGGAACACGAGACCATTGCTCTGCCGGTTTGCCAGGAAGGGTAGCTGAGCCGCGTCAGGAGATGACGAGGCTCGCTATGCGGTGGCCGTCGAGCACGAAGGTCATGTCACCCTCGCCGTTGAAGCCATTGCCTTTCACGGCAATGCGGACGCGGTAGCTGCCCTCGACCTCGGCGATGCGGACAATGCGAAGATTGGACTTCACGCCGATATTATCCGACTGGTTCCAGCGCGCGATCTGCTGGCGGCCTTGGAAGGACCGCCCCCAGTCGGTCAGGGACGCGTCGGCTGTGAACGTGTGGAGAACGGCTTCGCTATCACCCGCATTGGTGGCCTCGATAAAGCGGCGGATAGGTTCGGGTGTGGTCATCAATCGAGCCGGTGCATCAGATCATCATCCAGCCAGCGGCCGAAGAAATAGACCAGCTGCTTGTGCCACCATGGCCAGTCATGACTGACATCGCCGCCCCAATAGTCGACCCAGGCGGGAATGGATTTGTCGCGCAGGATCTGTTCCAGCCTGCGGGTCTCGACCAGCATCCGCTCTTCCCAGGCGCCCTGCCCGCAGCAGAAGATCATCCTCAGCGCCTTCAGCCGGGCAAGCAGTTTTGGGTCTACGATGCCGGGCAGATAGTCGAGCGGTGAATTGTAGAAGATATCACCTTCCAGCGCCTTGCCGAAGAAGTCGCCCGCCGAATAGACGCCCGACAGCGCGATGACGCCGCTGGCGAGTTCGGGAAAGCGAAAGACGAAGTTCGTGGAATGATAACCGCCCATCGAACAGCCGGTGAACAGCGGCTTTAATTTGCGCCCGCCATTGGCTTGCTCGGCGGTCGCCAGAAACTCCGGCAGCGCCTCCTCGCGCACATATCGGAAGTAAGCCTCGTGGCGACCGATGCGGTGGGCGGCGCCGGCATGCTTGTTGAAGAACGATTCCGAATCCACGCCGTCGACCGCAAACAGCTGGATGCGGCCGGTGTCGATGAATTCGGCCAGCGCTCCTACCCCGCCGGAATCCTCGAACTGGTAGAACCGCCCCTGCGACGTCGGGAACACCACCACCGGCCGGCCGGCATGGCCGTAGCGCTTGTATTCCATGTCGCGGCCGAGATTGCCGGAGAAACCCTTGTGATAAGAGATGTCCATCGCGTCTAAGCCTTTTCCGCGTGGATGTAGGCGACAGCCGCGCGCAGTGCTGCTTCGTCCTTCGAGCGCATCTGGTAGGCGTAATTTCCCATGGCGCGGCTGAAAACCTTTTCTATCGGCTGATGATGGACGATCTTGTCGCGATGCGCGGCTAGCACGTCCTCATGGCTGTGCAAATAGTGGAGGTGCTGCTTGCGGCTGGCATAAGCGGTGAAATACTTGCCCTCATAAGGACCACCGGCGGCATCCTTCACCACCATGTCCGCCCAGGCCGCGTAGACGTCGATGTCGAACGTGTAGTTGATCGCATCGGTCATCCAGGCGCCGGGCGGCCGCATGTTGACCTCAAGCGCGATGACGCGGTCGTCCTTGGTTTCGAACAGCTCGATGTGGAAGAAGCGCTCGCGCACGTCGAACGCTTTGAGGATCTTGCGGCCGGCTTCTTCGATCGCCGGTCGGACCTTGGGAAAGCAGGTGTAGCTCATGTGGCGGTCCTTGTTGACCACTTCCATGATGCTCTGGTCGTAGCGGTGGCTGGCCGCCAGCACCACCTCGCCGTCACGGTTGACCAGCCCATCGAAGGTCACCACGAGCCCCTCGATGAACTGCTCCATGACGAAGGTCACGTCCTCGGGCTTGTCTCTGAAGAACTGGTCAAGTTCCCTGGCGTTGGAAATCTTGAAGGTGTTCGAGGCGCCGGAACCGGAATCGGGCTTCACCACCACGGGATAGCCGACGCGGCGGATGAAGGTCATGGCACCGGCCCGGTCGGAGCATTTGCGCTGGGCGATGGTGTCGACGCCGCTCTTGCGAAAGAATGCACGCATGCGGCTCTTGCGCTTCAAATTCTTCACGAAATCGAGCTTGGTTCCGTAGATGTTGAAGTCGGTGCGGATGTTGGCTTCCAGCTCCAGCCAATGCTCGTTGAGGGACTCGAAGCGCTCGATGCGGCCCCATTTGTGGATGAAATGACCCATCGCCCGGAACACCGGATCGTAGTCCTCCATGTCGGCGATGCGGTAATATTCCGACAGGGCCACCTTCAGCTTGCCGTCCAGCGCCTCATAAGGCGCATCGCCAATGCCCAGCACCGTGGCGCCGGCCTTCTTCAGCCGGTCGCAGAAATCGGCGCCGTTGGCGGGAAAATGCGGCGAGAAGAAAACGAAATTCACGGATGACCCCTCCGACGGCGAAGCATTGCGGGCTCGGCTACACGCAAGTCTGGCGCATTTGCCGCGCATGGGGAAGAGTGCTCGCGAGTGGTGGAATGGCAGCCCACTTGCCTGTCCATGGCGGCTCCTGTATGAACCCCGCCATGAACACGCGCGTCTCCTCCGTCGCTTCCCGTCCGACCGGCTTTGCCGGCGAGACCGTGCGCGCGCTGGCATCGACCCTGCTTCTTCTCGGCCTTATCGGCGATCGCCGGGTTCGCTGAAGGAGCGCCCGGCGGTCGAACCGCCGCTTACGCGCACGCTCCTTGGCCAGTTCAGAAATTGGCAATTCACATCAAGCGAACGAAAATCTGATAAGGCGCTGCTCGCCCTGGAATCCGTCCGAAGACCGATCCGCGAGCCGCCGGGAGAACAAGACGATGAACGCACGAGAAGACATCCGCGCCGGCGAAGCCGAAAGCGTAAAAGGCGCGGCCGGCCACATGCCGGGCGCGGCCCGAAAATACCAGCCCTATCCGACGGTCGGTCTCACCGACCGCACCTGGCCCAACAAGGTCATCGACAAGGCGCCGATCTGGTGCTCGGTCGATTTGCGCGACGGCAACCAGGCGCTGATCGATCCGATGGGTCATGAGCGCAAGGCGCGCATGTTCGCCCTGCTGCTCGACATGGGTTTCAAGGAGATCGAGATAGGTTTCCCCTCGGCCTCCCAGACCGATTTCGATTTCGCCCGCTGGTGCATCGAGGAAGGCGATGTGCCGGCTGATGTTTCGCTGCAGGTGCTGGTGCAGTGCCGTCCCGAACTCATCACCCGCACCTTCGAATCTCTCAAGGGCGCCGCCAACCCGATCGTGCATTTCTACAATTCGACCAGCGAGTTGCAGCGTCGCGTCGTCTTCGAGAAGGATGTCGGCGGTATCAAGCGCATCGCCACCGACGCGGCCAAGATGATCACCGACATGGCGGCCAAGGCCGGCGGCGGTTATCGCTTCGAATATTCGCCCGAAAGCTTTACCGGCACCGAGCTCGAAGTCGCGCTGGAGATATGCAACGCCGTCACCGAGATCGTGAAGCCGACAGCCGACAACAAGCTGATCATCAACCTGCCGTCGACGGTCGAGATGTCAACGCCCAACATCTATGCCGACCGGATCGAATGGATGTGCCGCAACCTGGACGACCGCGAGAACCTGCTGATCTCGCTGCACCCCCACAACGACCGCGGCACCGGCATCGCCACCACCGAGCTCGGCCTGATGGCGGGTGCGGACCGCGTCGAAGGCACGCTGTTCGGCAATGGCGAGCGCACCGGCAATGTCGACCTCGTAACGCTGGCGCTCAACATGTACACGCAAGGGGTCGATCCCCATCTGGATTGCTCTGACATCAACCGGATGAAGGATGTCTACGAATATTCCAACCAGCTGAAGATCTCCGAGCGCCATCCCTATGTCGGCGAACTCGTCTACACCGCCTTTTCCGGCTCGCACCAGGACGCCATCAACAAGGGCATGAAGGCCTTGAAGAAGGCCAACACGCCGGTTTGGGAAGTGCCCTATCTGCCGATCGATCCGGCCGATGTCGGACGCAGCTACGAGGCGATCATCCGCATCAACTCGCAGTCGGGCAAAGGCGGCATCGCCTATGTGCTGCAGGCCGATTACGGCCTCAATCTGCCGCGCAACCTGCAGATCGAGTTCAGCCAGGAGATCCAGGCGATCACCGACGCCGAAGGCAAGGAAGTGCCGGCAAAACGCATCCATGACCGCTTTATCGAAACCTATGTCGACCAGCCCGGCGCACGACTGAAGTTCCTCGACCATCACACCTATCCCGATACCGAGAAAAAGGGCCGGCGCGTGGTCGAGGCGGTGATCCTCGACAACGGCAAGGAGACGACAATCGCCGGCTCCGGCACCGGCCCGATCGACGGCTTCGTCGATGCGCTGTCGCGTCATGTTGGCGTCGACATGTCGGTGCTTGATTATTCCGAACATTCGCTCCAGCGCGGCTCGAACGCCTCGGCGATTTCCTATGTCGAGATGGAATATCCCGGCGGCAAGCTGTTCGGCGCCGGCATCAACACCAACATCGTCGCCGCCTCGCTGGAAGCCGTTGTTTCGGCCGCCAACCGGATAATCGGCCGCAAGGCCGGCTGATATTTCCCGGGCACTGTGTCTCCGCAGTGCCCGGAAATCCCTCATTTGCCGGGAGAAATTCCGGTTTTTTGTGTCATCCACCAGCAACTATCCGGTGTGTTACGCGATCGCATAACATAAGCATGCTTGTATGGAAGTGCAGGCTCTATATGATTGCGCCTCAACCTGTGCCGACTTCGAGAGGATCGACACTTGCAGCATGCCACGCCTGCCGCCCCCGCAGTGCGCGAGACACTGGAGCGACTGCTCGCCAGCGAAACGTTCGGACGTTCCGAGCGCGCGCGCAAGTTGCTGCGCTATCTTGTTGAGCGCGAGCAGGCCGGCGACGCCGACAGGCTCAAGGGTTTCTCCATCGCCATGGACGTCTTCGGCAAGGACGGCGATTTCGATTCGTCGACCGACGCCGTTGTCCGGGTGCAGGCAGGCCGGCTGCGCGAACTTCTCCAGCATTATTTCGCCAATGAAGGCATAGCCGAACCGGTTCGCATTGCCATTCCGCGCGGCGGCTACGTGCCGTCCTATGAGCTCAACGCCATACGCCTGCCGGTTGGGCAGGAGCCGCTTGCGGCGGCGGTAGCCGCCTTGCCCGGATCGCCCGACCAGACGGCTCTTGACGCCGTTCCCGCTGGCGCGACGGCCGCGGGGGTTACAGAACCTGGGCCTTCGCTGGCGCGCCATCTCCAGTTCTTCTGGGTCGCCATGACGCTGGTCATCCTCATGCTGGGCGTGCTCATCCTGCGCCAGGGCAGCGGCGCATTGCTTGCCAGCAGCGATCCGACCGCGGCGGTCGAGACCGCGGGCGTAACGAGCAGCATCGCAACGCCGTCGATGGAGGCCCTGCCCCTCGTCTACATCGCCGTGAAGGCCACCGGCCCCGAGGCCGGCCGCGTCGCTGCTTCGCTGCGCGCCGGCCTTGCCGGTTTCGACACCATCGACTTCATCGGCCGCGACGCCGACAGCAAGCGCGATCCGAGCACCGACCCGACCAGCTTCGTTTTCGATGTCCTGCCGGGACCGATGGCAGGTGACGTGACGCTCGAACTGCAGAGCGTGGCGACGGGCCGCGTGCTTTTGTCCCGCAGTCTGACGGCCGCCGACAGCGCACCTGGCACCGTCGAGGATCGTATCGCCGCCATCCTCAGCTCGACCATTCCCGCCTCCGGCCCGCTCTACAGCTACATCGAACAGAACGGCATCCAGACCGGGCTGACGAGCTGCCTGATCCTCAACGACAGATACTATCTCGACCAGAGCACCAGGACGCACGAGGCCGCCTATCGCTGCCTGGACAACCTCGCCGGCCAGGGTGCGAAATCGTCGTTGGTCTATTCGGAACTGGCCTCCCTGACCCTTGAGGCCGCCACCGATCATTACGCCTATCCGCCTGGCGCGACGGTCGAACAGGCAATGTCTTTCGCCCATCGCGCCATCCAGATGGGACCGACCAGCCCCTATGCGCACCGCGCCTATGGCTACCTCAATTCGCGCCTCGGCAACACCGAGGAATCGATCCGCTGGATGCGCAAGGCCTATGAGCTCAACCCCTACGACCTCGGCATGGCTGCCGCTTACGGCTATGGCCTGATCTTTGCCGGCAAATATGCCGAGGGAACACCCATCCTGACCCATGCCGTCGAGACGTTCAGCGGCCATCCGACATGGTGGGATTTTGGGCTCTTCGCCGGGCAATTCATGCTGGGCGACATGAACAAGGCCGCGATAGCCAGCGAGTCGCTGCGCACGACGGCGATGAAATCGCATTATCTGGCGGCGCGGCTGATCGGCGCCAAGGCTGCCGGCCGCGAACAGCTGGCAGCCAAGCTTCTGGATGAGCTGACCACCAAATTCCCGAAATTCGCCGCCGATCCGCGCGCGGCCTTCGCTGAGCGCAAATATCCCGCCGATCTGACCGACCGGCTGGTTGAGGCGCTGCGCGCCGCGGGCCTCGGCAACGCCAGCTAGTCTTTCCGGATCGCGAAAACTTTACTGGCCATCGGTCTGGACTGGGAGCAATCCAGCCTCGATTCGAATTTCCTCTCCAGTCTTGCAATAATCGCACATTTTCATGGTCTCATCCCTCTATGTTGCCGAGCGGGGCGCCGGGCCGAAGACGGTCGTCCTGCTGCATGGCTTCGGTGGTTGCCATGATATCTGGCGCGAGGTGACCGCGTCGCTAGGGCCCGATGTCAGGACCTTGGCCTACGATCTTCCGGGACACGGACTGTCTCTCGAATTTCCTGGCAGCGGCCCGGCCAAAACAGCGGCGCGAGCGGTTCTCGCCGATATCGCCGCACGCGGGATAGCAAGGGTGCATGTCGCCGGTCATTCGCTGGGCGGCGCGGTCGCCTCCCTGATGGCGCTTGCCGAGCCTGAAAGGATAGGCTCGCTGATGCTTCTGGCGCCGGGCGGTGTTGGCCCCGAGATCAACGGACCGCTGTTGCGCCGCTACGCCGCGGCCGCCGACAGACGGGAAATCCGCGCCTGCCTTGCCGCCATGTCGGGACCGCGAAGCCCGCCGCCCGAACGCATCGTTGGCGTCCTGGCGGACCTACGCCGTCGCCCCGGCCAGTTGCGCAAGCTGATTGAGATATCGGCCGTCATGACCAGGAACGAGCGGCAGGGGGTCATACCCCGCGAACAGCTGGACACCCTCGACATGCCGGTGATGGTGGTTTGGGGAACGGACGATCCGGTGCTGCCCTTTACCCAGGCTGATTGTCTGCCGGCGCATTTTCATATTCATCACGTGCTCGATGCCGGCCATATGCTGGTCGAGGAAGTGCCTGATGTGGTCGCCCAGGCCGTGCGCCGAAACATGGCACGCCGCGGCAGGCGCCTGCGTCCGACATTCGAGGCCGCGGCGAGCTAACTTACTTGCGCCCCGCATCTCGCCAGTGCATTTTGCCGCCGCCTGTGTTAACTCGCAATTAACCATATCAGCGAGGCGACGCCGATGAAGGACACTGGCGAAAACATCACCCCCATCGACACCTCCCGCAAACTGTCCGACGCCGTTCGCGATGTGAAAAATGCCTTCGCCGATCGCGACGATGTCGTGGTCGACATGCGCGAGGCGCACCGGATGCGGCTTGATCTGCTCGCGGCCGAGCTCGCCCCGGTCTTTGCCGACGTGCCCGCCGACATGGACAATTTCGACTTCGTCGTCTCCTCCGGCCTGCAGCCCCGCCTGTGGATCGACGCCGTCAGCCATGTCGCCATGGGGCGCGACCGCCGCACCTACCGCTTTCTCAGGGATACCCGCATCGGCCGCGTCGTGCTCGCCGAATCGACCGATATGAAACCGGTCGCCGATCAGGTCACGCGCTATGTGGCGGAGCGTATCGTCGAGCGCCAGCGCATGATGGAGGGCGGTGTCGAGCCGGCCGTCGCCGACCTGAAACGCGCCGCCGTGCCGGAAGCTGAGCCGCCCTTGCAAGCAGCCGTGCCCCGCAAGGGCTGGTCGACGTTCCTTTCCGGTCTCGGCTTGGTCGCCGCCGGCGCGCTTGTTGGCCTGGCGGTGGCGGCCGCGCTGTTTTGGGATCGCCTGATGGCGATGAAGATCAGCTTCTGATCAACGATCTGGAGGCCTCGGTGTCTGCGCGCCGAGTTCAATGACCTGCAGGTCCGATGGCGGCAAGGCCGGCCCGGTCAGGCCGCGCCGCGTCAGGCGAATCAGCCAATTGCCCTTCTCCCCGTCAATATCGAGCAGATTGTACTGTGCCGCCGGGTTCTTGCTGCCTGGCGACTGCCCGGCGGCGGCGACGCCGACGACCGGAATCCTGGCGCCGCGCCCGCCGATGAAGAACAGCGACGGCAGATGCGAATGGCCGTGCAGCACGAGTTCGGCGCCATGCCTATGAACGGTCTTGTGGAAGCGGGAGATGCCGAACAGGCGCTTTTGCTGGGCGACGGCGCCGCGCACCGGCGGATGATGGATCATGATCACCCGCAACAGGCCGCGTTTGTTCGTTGCGTCGAGCACTGTCGCCAGCCTTTGCGCCTGACCTTCGAGGAAGAAGCCGTTGGCCATGAACGGCGCCGTAGCGCGCGCCGTCGAAACGCCGATCAGCGCGACATTGCCGCGTACGCGCAGATAGGGAAAAGCGTTGCGGTCGATCGGCGCAGTCACGCCGTCGCCGCTCATCCACGCCGCCCAGGAGCGGCAGACCTTGTCGAAGGCGCCCGGCACATAGGCGTCGTGGTTGCCCGGCACCACCGAGACATCCTCCGGCGAACCCAGCGTCTCAAGCCAGTGCTTGGCCATCTCGATCTCGCCGTCGAGCGCCAGATTGACCAGATCGCCGGTAACGGTGAGGTGGTCGGGTGTGCTCGCCTTCATGTCGGCGACGATGGTGTCGATGACGGCATCGTGCATATGGCGGCGGCGGTTGCGCTGCCAGTTGACGTAGCCGACGACGCGCTTGGACGCGAGTTCGCGATAGGTTACACCGGGAAGCGGCCCCAGATGGACATCGGAAATATGCGCGAGCCTGAACATCCTTCCTTCATAGGCGACGCGCTCCCCGCTTTCCACTCACTGTTTCCTGCCCATCCACGGTTTCGCTAGTCATGGCTATATCGGACCCGGAGCAGGCGTTTCGCCAGACCGGCTGGGCAGGCCTCAGGGCAAGGCTGTTCCATCTCTATTTCCTGCTGCGGCGGCCGATGACGCTGGGCGTGCGCGGCCTGATCCACGATCGCGCCTCGAACACTGTCTTCCTCATCCGCCACACCTACGTTCCCGGCTGGCAATTGCCGGGCGGGGGCGTCGAAGTCGGCGAGACGCTCGGTGAGGCGCTGGTGCGCGAACTGGCCGAGGAAGGCAACATCGCGCTGACAGCCCAGCCGGTGCTGAAATCGATGCATTTCAACCGCCGCTCCAGCCGCCGCGACCATGTCGGCCTCTATCTCATCGAAACCTTCAACCAGACCGCGCCGAAACTGCCGGACCACGAGATCGCCGAAGCAGGCTTCTTTCCGCTCGACCGCTTGCCGCATGGCACGACGCCGGCGACGCTGCGGCGGCTTGCCGAGGTTTTTGAAGGCGAGCCGGTATCGCCGTACTGGTAGGCTGTCAATCCGATGCTCACGCCGCCTGCCTGAACCGCGCCCGGTCGTGCGGCGCGCCATAGTCGAGCCCAGGCCCGACCGGCACGATGCGCGTCGGGTTGATGCTCTCGTGGCTGCCGTAATAGTGCATTTTGATGTGGTGCAGGTTCACCGTGCCGGCGATACCGGGCACCTGGTAGAGGTCGCGCAGATAGTTCGAAAGGTTCGGATAGTCGGCGATGCGGCGCAGATTGCATTTGAAATGGCCGACATAGACCGGGTCGAAACGCACCAGCGTGGTGAACAGCCGCCAGTCGGCCTCGGTGATACGCTCGCCAGTGAGATAGCGCTGTTTTGACAGTCGGCCCTCCAGCGTGTCGAGCGCCGCGAACAGCTCGCCGAACGCCTCTTCATAGGCCGCTTGCGTGGTGGCAAAGCCGGCGCGGTAGACGCCGTTGTTGACGGCTGGAAAGACCAGCGCATTGACCTTGTCGATCTCGCCGCGCAGGCCTGGCGGATAGAAATCGAGAGCGGCATCGCCCCACTCGTCGAAGGCCGAATTGAGCATGCGGATGATTTCGGCGGATTCGTTGGAGACGATGGTCTCTTCCTTCTTGTCCCACAGCACCGGCACCGAAACCCGGCCCGAATAGGCTGGATCGGCCTTGGTGTAGATCTGATGCAGGAAGTCGAGGCCGTAGAGCGTGTCGCCGGTGGCGCCATCCTCGGCCAAAAACGTCCAGCCCTCAGCACCGAGGAAATGATGCACGACTGAAACCGGGATGATGTCTTCTAGCTTCTTCAGCGCGCGAAAGATCAGCGTGCGGTGCGCCCACGGACAGGCGAGCGAGACATAAAGATGGTAGCGTCCGGGCTCGGCCTTGAAGCCGCGCGTACGACCTTGCGCTGGCGCGCCGTCGCGCGTGATCCAGTCACGCCACTGCGTCTCGGCGCGGATGAACCTGCCGCTGCTATCGACATTGGCCGGACGGTCCTGCCATTTGCCTTCGACCAGCAATCCCATACGAAATCTCCTTGCGTGCCTTGGCCAATCTAGTCGCAAGGCGGCAATGTCGAAGCCGTCATCTGCTGAACAGAGCGTCACTCGTATGAAACGCCGGATGAAAACAGCCGATTGCAGCCGCCGGAAATTGATGCTAGCGGACACTCCGCATGTTCGATCTTGGCTTGATCCGGTTTGACCGACGACGAAAGGGCGCCCGCGCTTAGAAAGCGCTGACTGGCGAACGCTGCCGCTTGCAGCAACCTTTCCTCTTTATCGGACCGCGAAGACCATGAGCCTTGCCGACGTGAAATACCTGCCGGAAACTCCGGCGCATGATCCCGAAATCGAAGCCATCAACGACGAAGCCTTTGGCCCCGGCCGTTTCGTGCTGGCCGCCTACAAGATTCGCGAGACCGGCGGCCACGAGCGCTCGCTATCCTTTGTCGCCATGAATGGCGACATCGTCGTTGCTTCGGTGCGCATGACCCGCATCGCCGCCGGCGCCGGACGCGCGCTGATGCTCGGGCCGCTCGCCGTGCGGCCCGCCTTCAAGAATCTCGGTATCGGCCGCCGGCTCGTGGCCATCGCGCTGGAGGCGGCCGCCAAGGCCGGCGCGCCGGCGGTGATCCTTGTCGGCGACGAGCCTTATTACGGCCCGCTCGGCTTCAGAAAGATCCCCCGCGGCCAGATCTCCATGCCGCGCCCGGTCGACCTCGACCGGCTGCTGTCGCACGAGATCGTGCCCGGTGCCGTGGCGCGGCTCTCCGGCGAGGTCGGCCATGCCAGCCTTGCCAGGATCGCGGAGCAGGCACCAATGATGGCCTGAGCTCCAGGATCGGTCGCGGCACCGGTCGCGATGGATCCCCATTGGTCAGGTTGCATTGGTCAGGTTGCACCATGGCGGCGACCTCCGTAGCATGACCGGAACAGCACGGAGCACGCAGCATGAACCCGAACGGCCAGATTGCGATCATAACCGGCGGCGGCTCCGGCCTCGGCGAGGCAACCGCCCGCGCGCTGGCCGACAAGGGCGCGCGCGTCGCCATTTTCGATGTCGGCATCGACCGGGCATCGAAGGTGGCGGGCGACATTGGCGGCGCCGCCATCCAGTGCGATGTGAGCAGCGCCGACAGCGGTGCGGCCGCGCTCGCCGAGGTGGAAAAGAGACTTGGGCCAGCGCGCATCCTGGTCAATTGCGCGGGCATTGCCATCGGCGTGAAGACGATCGGCAAGGATGGTCCACATCCGCTCGACCAGTACCGCAAGGTGATCGAGATCAATTTGATCGGCACCTTCAACATGATCCGCCTCGTCGCCGACCGTGCCGCCAAACTCGAACCGCTGCAGGGCGGCGAGCGCGGAGTCATCGTCAATACCGCGTCGGTGGCCGCTTATGACGGCCAGATCGGCCAGGCCGCCTATGCCGCATCCAAGGGCGGCGTCGTCGGCATGACGCTGCCGGTTGCCCGCGATCTCGCGCGCTCCGGCATTCGCGTCTGCACCATCGCGCCCGGCATCTTCAAGACGCCGATGATGGCCGGCATGCCGCAGGAGGTGCAGGATTCGCTCGGCGCGGCCGTGCCCTTCCCGTCCCGCCTCGGCGAGCCGTCCGAATATGCCGCGCTCGCCCTGCATATCGTCGAAAACCAGATGCTGAACGGCGAAACCATCCGCCTCGATGGGGCAATCCGCATGGCGCCGAAATAGACGGCCATGGCGGCCGGCGCAGTGAAGACCGGTCCGCTGGCCGGCCTGAAAGTCATCGAGATGGCTGGGCTCGGCCCGGTGCCTCTGGCCGGGCTGGTGTTGTCGGAGATGGGCGCCGAGGTGCTGCGCATCGAGCGCACCGGTTCGGACCAACCCCTGCTGCCGCTCTCCGATGCGTACAATCTCGACCGTCACGGCCGCTCCATCCTGCACGTCGACCTCAAGCAGGCCAAAGGAACGGAACTGCTGCTGCGCCTTGCCGAAAAGGCCGATCTGTTTGTCGAAGGCTTTCGCCCCGGTGTGATGGAGAGGCTTGGTCTCGGCCCGGATGCTGCATTGGCGCGCAATCCGGCGCTGATTTACGGCCGCATAACCGGCTTCGGCCAGGACGGGCCGCTCGCAGGTCGTGCCGGCCACGACATCACCTACCTCGCCTATTCGGGTGTGTTGCATGCCATCGGCCGGGAGGAAGGTCGGCCGGTGCCGCCGCTGAATCTGATCGCCGACAATGGCGGCGGCGCCATGATGCTGATCGCCGGGGTGCTTGCAGCGCTGTTCGAGCGCTCGCGCTCCGGCAAAGGCCAGGTGATCGACGCGGCGATGGTCGAGGGCGCTTCGATGCTGGCGGCCCCCATACACGCCTTCATGTCGGCAGGTCTGTGGAGCGACCGGCGCGGCGCCAACCTGCTCGATTCCGGTGCGCCCTTCTACGACACCTATGAGACGGCGGACGCACGCCACGTTGCGGTCGGCTGCCTTGAGCCGCGCTTCTTCGCCGCATTCGCAAGGCTGCTGCCGCTCGGCGAGGATTTTGTCCGCGGCCAATACGACAAGGCGTTGTGGCCGGACATGCGCGCGGCCATTGCCGACCGGTTCCGGCAGAAGACACGCGACGACTGGGACGCGCTGTTTGCCGCAAGCGATGCCTGCGTGGCGCCGGTTCTGTCGCTGGCCGAAGCCAGGGATCATCCGCACAACCGGGCGCGTCACGCATTTGTGAAGGCCGCTGCGCTCGAGCGCCCCGCGCCCGCGCCACGCTTCTCGGCCTCGCAGCCGGCGCTTGCCGGCATGTCTGAAGATGACGATCAGCTGCCCCAGACTGTGCTGGCGCGCTTCGGCTTTTCGACAGCCGAGATCAAAACGCTTGTCAAAGCCGGCATGATTGGCCAATAACTGGATTTAGAAAATCAACTTACCTGGTGAGCATTTTGGACCAGCCGAAGAAGGACGTCATTCGCGCGACGGACGCCGAGGCGATCAGGCTGGCCGCAACGCTGATCCGCAGCGCCCGTTTCGGCGCCCTCGCGGTGATCGAGCCGTCGACCGGCGCACCGCTGGCCTCCAGGGTCGGAGTCGCCACCGACATCGATGGCACGCCGCTGATCCTTGTCTCGGCGCTGTCAGCCCATACCGGCGCCATGCTTGCCGAGCCGCGCTGCTCGCTGCTTGTCGGCGAACCCGGCAAGGGCGATCCGCTGGCGCATCCCAGGATAACGCTGGTCTGCCGGGCGCAGCCGCTGGAACGCGGGTCGAGCGCGCATGCCCGGGCCGAGCGGCGCTATCTCAACCGCAATCCCAAGGCAAAGCTCTATGCCGAGCTCGGCGATTTCTCGATCTTTCGCCTCGAGCCGGAGCGCGCCAGCCTGAATGGCGGCTTCGGCAAGGCCTACCTGCTCGACCGTGCCGATCTCATCACCGAGGGGTTGATCGTCGACGAGCTGGCCGCCAGCGAACAATCCGCTCTCGACCACATGAATGCCGACCATCTCGACGCCATCGCCGTCTATGCCCATCATTTCGCCAGGGTTGAAGGTGATGGTTGGACCATGACCGGCTTCGATGCCGATGGCATGGACCTGGCATCGGGCGACACCGTTTGCAGGGTCTATTTTCCGCAGCCATTGAAGACCGCGCGCGACCTGCGGCCGGTTCTGGTCGACATGGCCAAAGCCGGTCGTGCGCCAGCTACGCAAGGATAATCGTCATGAATCAAAAGCACGTCTTGAGATTTGGGCGAAATGATCTACGATTCAGGCGACGCTGAATCAGCAGCGTGATCCATAGCTGAATTATAGCAGCCAACGCTATTTGCCCCCATAGCGTTTGGATGAGCAGGAAAACATGGGGCATCGATGGTCTCGACCAAACTAATCGCCAATGCCGAATCGGCGGCGACATTTCTGACCCTTATGGGCAACGAAAAGCGGCTCTTGATCATGAGCTATCTGGCCGACGGTGAAATGTCGGTCGGCGCCATCGCCGAAAAGGTGATGCTCAGCCAGTCCGCTTTGTCGCAACATCTGGCCAAGCTCAGGGCGCTCGATCTTGTCGAGACCCGCCGCGACCGGCAGATGATCTACTATTCCTGCAAGTCCGAAGCGGTGCGCGAACTGTTGCGCATGCTGGACGGCATTTTCGGGATAGGCGACTTGTCCCAGATGGCAACGCGTCTGCGCCGCGCCGGGACTTGACCTGCAGGGCTTGACTGGCGGCTCCGATCGCTCCTTACCTCGCTGACGATTTTTCGCCGGCCGAGGTATTGATGGATCCGATCCAGATCGACGACACGCGCGATCCGCGGGTCGCCGCCTATCTCGACATCCGCGAGCGCGATCTCACCGGTCGCCATGGCCGGTTCGTTGCCGAAGGCAAGGTGGTGCTGGACGTCCTGCTGTCAGCCGGACGCTTTGCTGCGGAGTCGGTCCTGGTCCTCGAAAACCGGCTGGCCGGGCTCGACGACATCCTGCGCAAGGCCCCTGCCGACCTGCCGGTCTACGTTGCGGCAAGCGCCGTCATGGACAGGATCGCCGGCTTCCACATGCATCGCGGTATATTGGCGATCGGCAGCAAGGGCACGCCACAGCCCGCCGAGGCCTTGCTCGACACCTTGCCTGCCGAAGCGTTGATCGTCGTTCTCATCGGCATCGCCAACCATGACAATATCGGATCGATCTTCCGCAATGCCGCCGCCTTCGGCGCCGATGCCGTCTTCGTCGACGCCACCTGTTGCGACCCACTGTATCGCAAGGCGATCCGCGTCTCCGTCGGCGCCGCGTTGAAGGTGCCCTTTGCGTCCTTCGGCGACACTGAAGCTTTCATCGCGAAGCTCGGCGAGTTGGGCTTCGGCCAGGTCGCTTTGTCGCCGCGTGGTGAGGCTGACATTCGTGATGCCGCGCGACCGAAACGACTGGCGCTCTATCTCGGCACCGAAGGCGAGGGCCTCCCGGAGAGCCTGCTTGCCCGCCTGCGGACGGTGCGGATCGCGATGTCGGAAGGGTTCGACAGCCTCAATGTTGCTGCCGCGTCAGCCATTGCGCTGCACCATTTTTCGCCCTGATAGGCGTAGTCAGGCAATTCCAAGCCGGGGCTTGAAACTCAGCTCGGCAAATCTGCCTTCTGCAACGCCCGCACGCGATCGGCGAGGCTGGTGGTTCCCGACCGCGTTTCCTGCGGCGCCGCCAGCGCCTTGGCGATCGGTGAATCAGGTCCTTCGAGCTTGGCCGTCAAATGGACGACCTCAGCCGCCAGATTGTTCATCTGTTCGCGCAAGGCAGAACCGGTATCATTGCCATTGCCGGGGCCATTCCCGGGCTTCGCGGATCCAGAACCGCCAAGCTCCGCCTTCATCCGCTTGTTTTCGCGGGCCAGCGTCGTCAGCCTGGCTTCGAGCCGCTCTCGGTCGCCTCCGAGCTTGGCGAGCGTCTTGTCGATGTCCTCGTTCCTGGCGCGGGCACTGTCTTGCGCACCAACTAGGCCAGCAGCCGCGGCGCCTCCCGCAGCCTCGCCCTTCACCCGTTCGCGAAGCCGGGCCAGTTCCTTTTCGCGGCGATCGAGCTTGTCCTCGCGATCGGCAAGCGTGGCGAGCAGACGCTCGAGCTTTCTGTCGAGGTCGGCGGTTCTTTTCTTTTCGGCCTTCAAGGCATCGCGCGTAGCCTTGGCCTCGGCGACGACTTCCTGATGGCGCCTGTCGGCCTCCTTGCGCTGGCCGCGCAGCACTGAAATGTCGTTGGCAAGTTTTTCCAGCTCGGATTCGCGAGCCACCAGGTCGATCTGACGATTGCTGGAGGAGAAGGACGCGTCGTCGTACATATGCTCGAGCTTTTCCAGCTCGAGCGCGCGCTTTTCCATCATGCGCTCTGTTTGTGCAAGCCTGTCCGACAGCTGTTGTATCTGCTGCTCGCGATGCAGCAGCAATTCGTTTTTTTCCCCGAGCTCCGAAAGCGCCTGCTTCTTGTCCTTGCGCTCGACCGCCAGGCCCTTCAGCGCCTCGCGGCCGCGATTGATTTCGACGAGTTGCTCATTCGCCTGCTCACGCAGCGTCTTGATGCTGATTTCGAGCCGGCGCGTCGTCATGGCGAACTCGGCCCGCAAGCTGTCCTTGTCGGCCTGGATCTCGGCCAGCGTTCGCGGCACCGACGCCTCGACACGCTTGCGTGTCAGCACAACCGCCCGCCGCCAGATGGCCGGCGCGACCAGCAGCGCCAGAAAGCCTGCGCACAGGAAGCCGAGGGCGAAGAACAGGATCGACTGAACCAAGGTGACTACCCGTTACGGGCGGGCCGCTATCCGGCAACCGCCACTCTGGACTTTGCCATGTTCGCATGACGCAAATCCAGCGCTGCGGCAAGGGTTTGCCGCAGCTGCACCGGGTCAGAATCTGTTGATCGGGTCGAAGTGTGGTCGGAATCGCTCAGAAAGGATTCCAGGTCGGCCTCTGCGTCAGCTTCAGATAGCCGAGATTGACGCCAAGCCGCGCGCCGACGCCGGTGCGGATCGGCACCAGCAGCACCCTGTTGTTCTGCAGCACGTTGAAGCCGACGCCGGCCACGACATAGGCCGAACCGGCAACGCCGCCGAACCGATTGTAGAGATTGCTGACGTCGTCGAGGTTATAGACGAGCATCATCACCCGCGATCCCTCGCCGCCGAAATCCCAACCGAGCGAAGGCCCTTGCCAGAACACCTTATGGTCGCCGGCATTCTTGGTGTAGAGCGTACCTTCGCCATAGGTCAGGCCCCCGATCAGCGCGCCGGATCCCTCTTCGCCGAGCAGATAGCCATTGGGCAGGCCGTAGGAGGCAAAAATCTTCTCGACGACGGTTGCGAGACCGCCCGACGTCGCGCCGAAGAACTTGTGACCGGAATCGACGATCTCCTGAGCGGTGTATTCCTGTGCCCGCGACGCAGAGGTTGAGAAAGCGAGAGCGCCCATGAGGGCAATCGCCATGAAGAAGACGCGGACAAACGTCCGGTCGTAGAATCGGGAAACCATGCTTCCAATCTCCGTCAGGGAGCACTTTCGCCGACGCCTCGCACCCCGTCCGGCTCTTTAGGCGGCCGTTAAGGATGACTGTTACGGGCAAACTATGCCGTAATCCTTTTTCAACCATTAACCTCCCACATGAACATGGCGGTTCGAAGGCTGTTTCTGACTGTCTGCACGGGCTCCCATCCTGTGCAAAGATGCCGTTTTTCTCACAAGAATTGTGGATTGTTGCTGCACGCTCGGGCGCTGTGTATTCAGAATGCCTGGGGGGAGAGAGCGTGATTCGGGTGGTGAGCGTGGCTGTCGGCCGCGCGGCCACCAGGATGTGAATTTTAGCAGGGATTTTTCGCCGATGGCTGAGCTTTTCTCTCTCTCCGCACCCGATCTCGCAGCCTTGTTGTGCAGCCGAGTCTGCCACGACATCATTTCGCCGGTCGGCGCCATCAACAACGGCCTTGAACTCCTGGACGAGGGCGGCGCCGACGAAGACGCCATGAAACTGATCCGGCAGAGCGCCAGAAACGCTTCGGCCCGCCTGCAATTCGCCCGCATCGCCTTCGGTGCCGCCGGTTCGGCGGGCATGATGATCGACACCGGCGATGCCGAGTCCGTCGCCATCGCCTTCCTGAAGAACGAGAAGCCGGAATTGATCTGGAACGGGGTTCGCGCCCTGCTGCCCAAGAACAAGGTCAAGCTGCTGCTCAATTTGCTGCTCGTCGCCAATGCTGCCATCCCGCGCGGTGGCAGATTGGTGGTCACGCTGGAAAACCTCGACACCGAGCCGCGCTTTGCGCTTGCCGCAAGCGGCCCGATGCTGCGCGTGCCGCCGAAATTCCTCGAGCTCCATTCCGGTAACAAGCCCGAGGAGCCTATCGACGCCCATACCGTCCAGCCCTACTACACGCTGCTGCTGGCGCGTGAGGCCAACATGACGATCTCGATTCACGCGACCGCCGAAGAGATCGTGCTGTCCGCGGCTTGAGCGAAGCCGTTCGGCAGGACGCCGAGCATTCAAGAACAATCAAGTATCTTTTCCCGCTGATATTTGCGGAAATTCAGAACAGGCAAGTTTCAGCGCCGGCAACGCCCCTGCCGAATGGGGCTGCAAACGACATGTTTGTAAAAACTTTACCTAACGGCTTTTCTGCTTCTTTACCAGATCGGCCTAGTGTGCATCCCCATACCCGGATGCCGCCGGTTCGCCCCATGGCAAAGAGGACCCGGAAATGAAGCGCTGCATGTTTGTCGACGATTCGAGCGTCATCAGAAAGGTTGCAAAACGGATTCTTGGCGGCTCCGACATGGTGGTGATCGAAGCGGCAACTGGACTTGATGCTGTTGAGATGTGCGCTGCCGAGATGCCTGATGTGATTGTCGTCGACGGCGCCCTGCCGGACATGCAAGCGGTCGACGTCATTCGCCAGGTTCGCGCCATGGAGAGCACGATCAAACCGCAGATTCTGATCTCGCTGGTCGAGGTCGATGTTGCCTCGATCATGAAGGCAAAGCGCGCCGGCGCCCAGGGTTATCTGTTGAAGCCGTTCAACCGGCCGCAACTGCTCGAACGCTTTCGTACCTTGAAGGTTGCCGCCTGACTCGGCACGTCCTCGGCCAAGAAGGACAGCAAAAAACCCGGCCTGAGCCGGGTTTTTTACATTGGTTCAATCGGATGGTGTTCGCTCAGGCGCTGACGCGGATGTCTTCCGGCTCGCGCAGCACATAGCCGCGGCCCCAGACCGTCTCGATGTAGTTCTGGCCACCGGATGCTGCGTCGAGCTTCTTGCGCAGCTTGCAAATGAAGACGTCGATGATCTTCAGTTCCGGCTCGTCCATGCCGCCATAAAGGTGGTTGAGGAACATTTCCTTGGTCAGCGTGGTGCCCTTGCGCAGCGAGAGCAACTCCAGCATCTGGTATTCCTTGCCGGTCAGATGCACGCGCTGGCCGCCGACTTCGACGGTCTTGGCGTCGAGATTGACCACCAGGTCGCCGGTGGTGATGACCGACTGGGCATGGCCCTTGGAACGGCGCACGATGGCATGAATGCGGGCGACCAGCTCGTCCTTGTGGAACGGCTTGGTCATATAGTCGTCGGCGCCGAAGCCCAGGCCGCGCACCTTGTCCTCTATGCCGGCCATGCCGGACAGGATCAGGATCGGCGTCTTCACCTTGGACAGGCGAAGTGTCCGCAAGACTTCGTAGCCGGACATATCGGGAAGGTTGAGGTCGAGAAGAATGATATCGTAATCATAAAGTTTACCGAGATCGACACCTTCTTCGCCGAGGTCGGTCGTGTAAACATTAAAACTTTCAGATTTGAGCATCAGCTCGATGCTCTGAGCGGTTGCACTGTCGTCTTCTATCAGCAGAACGCGCATTTCATTCCCCTTTTCTGCCGCCGGACCATGTCACGACCCATCCGGGACCGGAGCAGTGATTGCCTGAACAGAGGCTGCCATCGAATGGTTAACAAAACCTAATTCCGCACCAAGGACGGTACCAGATTTTTTAACCCCTTTCTACACCCTCTTGAATCTAATGATGAATCACAGAACCAAATCGCTAATGCAACACATTAGTAAGTCGGATTAAGTGACTCAAGGGACTCGCTGGCCGGCTTCCGTATCGGGAGCCGGAATTTTTACCCGGCCTTAAGTCCTCGCCCTTATGATTAACAATGCGCGTAAACGAATGGTTACCGCCGGCAAAAAACTTTAGGGATTTGTTTCCCATAGTTCGGGGAATGCCGGTGGATACGGGCGGCGCCAGGCCCTGGCGGGCGGATTGGACGATATGTGCAGGTGTGCGTTTCCGGGAGTACCGAATCATGAAGTCACGTGAAAACCTCGTTCGGCTGAAGCAATTTCAGGTGAATGAGAAGCGGCGGCAGCTGCTGCAGCTCGACATGATGATCGCCGAGTTCGAGCGCATGGCCGTTGAACTGGAGCTTCAGATCACCGCCGAGGAGAAGAAGGCCGGCATCACCGACATCAATCATTTTGCCTATCCGACCTTCGCCAAGGCGGCGCGTCTGCGCCGTGATAACCTCAGAAACTCTCAAAGCGACCTCGCCCAGCAGCGAAGCGCTGCCGAATCGTTACTCGGCGAAGCTGAAGCGGAGCTTTCCAAGGCCGAGATGCTGGAATCGCGCGACACCAAGATCCGCGACGCGGAACTCGGCGGTCGCAGCGCCATGATCGGCTGACGGCAGGGTTTTAACCCGACCGGCGCCGCCTGACGCCGCGCTTTGCTTTGCGTGTAGCGCGCCAAAAGGCTCCGGCGCTGCTGACCTGGCCGCAAGGCGGCCGCAGCTTCAGGCCCGTGTCAAATCCCCGTCCTGGTTCGCCGCCGCCCTCGCCCGCGCTTGCTTGATATCAGGCACATGCTCTTCCGACCAGGAGCGTATCTGGGTGAGCAGCCCCGCCAGGTTCTGGCCAAGTTCGGTCAATTCATATTCGACCCGCGGCGGGATCACCGGAAAGATTTCGCGCCGCACCAGTCCGTCGCGCTCGAGGACGCGCAGCGTCTGCGTCAGCATTTTAGGCGTGATGCCTTCGAGCTTGCGCGCCAGTTCCCCATTGCGCATCCGGCCACGGCGCAGCGCACAAACCGTCAGATAGACCCATTTGCTGGCCAGCATCTCGAGCACGGCGTGCGAAGGACACGTCCGCTGGAAGGCGTCATAGCCGGAGCCGCAATCATTATCACTATCCATGAGGTGCCTATATATGGAAAAGGTACATACTGGACAAGGGAATATTACTATCCAAATGATAGTGGCACAGAAACCCCAGCAGGAGCCTCCCATGCGTGCCGTTGTCCAGAATTCAGTCGGCGGACCCGACGTCCTCGTCATCGCCGATCGCCCCGCGCCCTCGCCCAAGTCAGGCGAAGTGCTCGTGCGCGTGCATGCTGCCGGCATCAATCCGGTCGATGGCTCGGTGCGCGCCGGTTACTATCCTTTGCTGGGCGAACCGCCCTTCACTTTGGGCTGGGATATTTCAGGCACGGTCGAGGCGGTGGGCCCAGGCGTCGATGGAGGCCTCAAGGTCGGTGACGCCGTGTTCGGCATGCCGCATTTTCCCAAGCAGGCCGCAGCCTATGCGGAACTCGCTGTCACCCCGGCTGATGAAATCGCACCGAAGCCGCAAGGCATCGATCACTTTCATGCAGGCGCGCTGCCGCTGGCCGGCCTGACCGCCTGGCAAGGCCTTGTCCGCCATGGCGGCCTGAAGCGCGGCCAGCGCGTGCTGATCCATGCCGCGGCCGGCGGCGTCGGGCATCTGGCGGTGCAGATCGCCAAGGCGCACGGCGCTTATGTCATCGCCACCGCCAGCCCGAAGAAACTCGATTTCGTCCGCTCGCTCGGCGCCGATGAAGTGGTCGACTACACCAAGCGAGATTTCACCGCCGAGGTCAGCGACGTCGACCTGGTGCTGGAGCCGATGGGCGGCGACCATGCCGACCAATCGCTGACAGTCCTGAACGACGGTGGCGCCCTGGTGTCGCTGCTCAATGTCCACGACACCACCCGAGCCAAGGCTGCTGCGCGTGGGATCCGCGTCGAGCGCATGTCCGTCGTGCCCGACCGTGAAGGCCTCGTCGAACTTGGCAAACTGGTCGATGCGGGAAAGCTTGCGGTCCATGTGGCAAAGGCGTTTCCGCTCGAACAGGCGGGCGCCGCGCACGCTTTTCTCGCCACTAGGCCGATCGGCAAGGTGGTGCTGACGGTCTGAAGCAGGCATTACCGACAGGCAAAAGGGCGCGGTTACCGCGCCCTTTTCTGTTGTGGTCCTAGCTCTAGTGCCGGTATTGCTGGATGCGCGTCGTGCGCAGCCCGGCAAGGCCGTATTCGTCGATCGACGCTTGCCAGGACAGGAATTCCTCGGTGGTCAGCTTGTAGCGCTGGCATGCCTCGTCGAGGCTCAAAAGCCCGCCGCGCACCGCAGCAACCACTTCCGCCTTGCGCCGGATAACCCAGCGACGTGTATTCGTCGGCGGAAGATCGGCAATCGTAAGAGGGCTGCCGTCAGGCCCAATAACATATTTGACTCGCGGTCTAACAAGATCGGTCATCGTACTCTCTACTAAAAACTCAAAGACCCAATCCCCACCACATTACCGCCACAGCTTTAAAAATTGCCTAAGCGAACCCTAATGAGTAGGTAAGGATCATGAACGCCGCGTTAGTCTTTTTATCGGCATTTGAGGCAACGGCGGGCAGGCGCGCAATTTTCCCGCAAAATCGGCACCGCCGCAAAGCTAGCGCCGCTGGTGTGGTTGACCTATATTCGCGCCACGGCCATTGAAGCGCCGCGCAGAACGAAAGAACCATGAACAGCCTCGACCTTCCCGCCAGCCCGCAAAACACCCGCATCGTCGTCGCCATGTCGGGCGGTGTGGATTCGTCTGTCGTTGCCGGCCTTTTGAAGCGCGAAGGCTATGATGTCGTCGGCGTCACGCTGCAGCTCTACGACCATGGCGCCGCAACGCACCGGGCCGGGTCGTGCTGCGCCGGCCAGGACATTGACGATGCCCGCCGCGTTTCCGAGACACTGGGCATTCCGCATTACGTGCTCGACTATGAGGAGCGCTTCCGTAAGGCGGTCATCGACCCGTTTGCCGAAAGCTACGTCGCCGGCGAAACGCCCATTCCGTGCGTCTCTTGCAATCAGACGGTGAAGTTCGCCGACCTTTTGGCCACCGCCAAGGACCTTGGCGCCGATGCGCTCGCCACCGGCCACTATATCCGCTCCGGGGCCAATGGCGCCCACCGCGCGCTATTCCGGCCCGTCGATGCCGACCGCGACCAGAGCTATTTCCTGTTTGCCACCACGCAGGCGCAGATCGACTATCTGCGCTTTCCGCTGGGTGGGCTGTCCAAGCCTGCGGTGCGGGCCATCGCCGAAGAAATGCGGCTGACCGTTGCCGCCAAGCAGGACAGTCAGGACATCTGCTTCGTGCCCCAGGGCAAATATTCCGACATCATCGCCAAGCTGAAGCCAGCTGCCGCCAACCCAGGCGACATCGTCCATATCGACGGCCGCGTGCTCGGTCGCCATGACGGCATCCTGCGCTATACGATCGGCCAGCGCCGCGGCATCGGCATCGCCTCGGGCGAGCCGCTTTACGTCGTCCATCTCGACGCCGACCGGGCCCGTGTCATCGTCGGCCCGCGCGAGGCGCTGGAGACCCACAAGATCTATCTGCGCAACATGAACTGGCTGGGCGATCGCGCGCTGTCCGACATTCCGGCCGCCGGCATGGAGCTGTTCGCCAAGGTCCGCTCGACGCGGCCGCCGCGCCCGGCCGTGCTGCATCACCGCGCCGGCAGCACCTTTGTCGAACTGGTCGACGGCGAGTCCGGCATCGCGCCCGGACAGGCCTGCGTGCTCTATTCCGACGACGGCAACGAAGCCCGCGTCTTCGGCGGCGGCTTCATCGAGCGCTCCGAGCGCGGCGCCGAGGCCGAAGCCATGCTCAGCCGGCTCGCAGCCAGGCCGGCGCAGATTCCCGCAGAGTAAACACTACCCTCTCGGAGACAGTTTTAGTTTCGATCTGCCTTAAAAGCAGAGTTTCGAAACGGTCTCAGGACTTTGTGTGCGTGACTGTACCCGCCGTCAGGATGCGCAGCACCCTGATGGCTTCCTCGCCGCTGGTGCGCGGCTCGGCCCGCGTCTCGATACACTGGATAAAGTGCTTGAGCTCGCGCGTCAGCGGCATCCCCTGGCCGACCGCGACATAGGACGGCTCGTTGGTGGTGAAGGCCCACTGGCCGCTGTCCTGCCACACCGCGTGGCGGTAGACGGCCAGCTTGCGCTCCCAGGGCTCGACATCGTCGAACACCGCCATTGCCTTGGTGCCGACCACGGTCAGCCGCCGCTCGCGATAGGGATTGAGCCGCGAGGTGAAGAGATGGCTGCGCAGCCCGTTGGGAAAACGCATGTGCAGATGCGCGAAATCGCTGAGATTGTCGAGGAGTGCCGCCCCCTCGCCCCTGACGTCGATCGGCTCGGTGCCGGTGATGGCCAGGATCATCGACAGATCGTGCGGCGCCAGATCCCACAGTGCGTCGTTCTCGGTGTGGAATTTGCCGAGGCCGAGCCGGTGCGAGTGGATGTAGCGGACCTCGCCGAGCTCGCCATTGTCGATCAGCGCCTTCAGCGTCTCGAAGGCGGGATGGAAGCGCAAGACATGGCCGACCATGAACACGCGGCCATTGTCCCTGGCCGCCTGCACGGCGCGCTCGGCGTCGGGCACGGTCAACGCAATCGGCTTTTCCACCAGCACGTCCTTGCCGGCCTCAGCGGCGCGCACGGCAAGATCGGCATGGAACTGCGGCGGCAGCGCCATGACGATGGCGTCGATATCATCACGCACGAACAGCTGGTCGGGCTCGATCGCCAGGCAGTCCTGCTCGCTGGCAAAGCCTTCGGCCCGCGCCCGATTGGCATCGGAAACCGCATGCAGCGCGCCGAGCGCCTTGAGGGTGCGGATGTGGTTGCTGCCCCAGTATCCGCAACCGAGGACTGCAATGCGCGGCTTCATCAGCTTCAAACTCTAATTTCTTGGCCGAGACATAGCGGCGTGCCCCGTCGAACTCAACCCCGGTGGCTTACCGGAGATGCCAGCCCGGCAAAGCTTTTACCGGCGACAATATGCCGGCGCCCCTCGCGCATCGATGCTTGACAGGCTCGCCCTCCCAACCTTATATCCGCGCGACCTTGGCGAACGCCTCGAAATGCCTTTCGATTTAAGGCGGATTTCGGGCCTTTCGCCGCCCTGGCGGGGTAGCTCAGTTGGTTAGAGCACGGGAATCATAATCCTGGGGTCGGGGGTTCAAGTCCCTCTCCCGCTACCAGCCTACCTTAAGCTACTGAAATTATAGAAAAAACGCCGACCTATGGTAGCGCCCTGTCCGAAAAAATCTTCAATGATTTTCAGGACCTAGCCTGCTACCGTTGTGACGCCAACGAACGTGTTGCAACGCTTCGCAGACGACAAACTGCGCCTCGAGAGACGTGATTTGCGGGAATTGGCTGAAGTCTGCACCTGCGGACCCATTCGGTCCCGATTCCGAGGCGCAATCGACGCGGATTTTCGAATGGCGCGCCCATGTCGCACGCCAGCCCTCAACGCTCGGCGGCTTATGCCCAAGTTATCCAGCTAAATTAAGCAGTCTCATCGGGCGGGCGCTCTGGATTCGCCGACGCCAATCCGCGTGAGCGTACGCGGATCGTCTGACAGATACGATCAGCGAGAGAAGCGAGCGCGCCCTGCACAGTGCGTGCCCCAAGAACGGATTGGAGGGTAACGGCCTGTGTTGCAAACCTATGTTTGAAGGCCTCTCCGCCACAGAGGAAATCGACCAATCCCAAGCCGTGATCAAACGACCACTGTATATACTCCGTAATCAGGACCGCACCCGGCGACGCTCGGCTAAAATCAGGGTCGTAGGTGGTAACGAATGCCATCATGACGTTGTGCTGGACGATGTTGATGGAAACCGCGACCATCGCACCATTGCATTCAAGTACGAAAATGCGCAGCACACCGGCGCGTGACAGCGCGTCCACCAGGGCGGCAAGAACCGGCTCGCCCTCTTCGAAAAGGTCGGATTCACGCGTGTGCTTTTCCAGCCATCTGCGCTTCAGCGCCGACAGTCGCTCCAGCAATGGCTGCAGCGGCTCGTCGGCCGACAGGAGGCGGAATTTCACTTCGCCTGTTTCTTCCAGTATCTTGATGCCGCGCCGATAGTTCTGGCGCATCTTTTTCGGCTGGTCCGCCAGCCATGCTGCTCCGCTGGCCCACTGTCCAGCGACGCGATAACTGACTTCCTCCCGGTGATTGGCGCGAAGCTTGACGCCGCTGGAAGAGCCCGGTGTAAAAATCCTGCGGGCTGCCGCATCCGGCGACAGACGATTGATAAAAGCAAGATCGAAGCCACCCGCCGAACAGATCCGGTTCCAGAGGTCCTGGAGGGCCGATAGGGAGCATTCCGGCGCGACAAGAATATCACCATAGTCCGTATAGCTATTGGCGGCCCATTCGAGGAGCCGAAGTCCTTTTCGTCTGCCGATCGCCAGGGGAATGACAGCGACCAGCCTGTCATCGCTCCATACCAGGCCGATCCGCAGCGAGCGCCGGGCGCGGTCGCGCACGGTGCTCCACCATGCCGAAACCCAGGCATGGCTCTGAAAGATCAGTGCATCGGTACGATGCCATAGGTCTACCCATTCGGCTTCGATGGCGGCCAGGCGATCCGTCGAACTGACGATTTCCAGTCGCTCCGCACCAACAGCGTCAATCGAAGCCATTTTGTTCATGGTTGGAGACGGTCCTGCGGCCGCGCGACATCGATGCGCTTTTGAAACAGTCGCACGATATGGTTTGCCATTTTCTTGAGCGGCAGCACGTAAAGTCCAAAAAGCGACTGATAGTCGCGTACGTCGCGATCTATCAGTCCAAACTTGAGGTCTTCGTCCGGATCCGGGATGAACTGCGTTCCGAATATGCGATCCCAGAATGAAAAAAGCAGCCCGAAATTCTTGTCGTAGTGGCGAGGGTCGACGCTGTGATGCACCTGGTGCCAGTGCGGACACAAGATGACGCCGTTCAACCGGCCGAAGGAAATCTTCAGATGCGTGTGGCGAACAAAGTCCATCATGAGAATGTTGCGAATGACATAGACGTTGATGCCAAATATGGCGATCTCGACCGGATTAAGCGCAATCAGGCTCCACAAGCCGAAACTGATCCCCGGTATGACGCCGTCCCAGATCCGGTTCATCAGATCGTCCAGGGGGTGAACCCGGTCCTTGGTGATCCCAACCATCACTTCGGCCGAATGATGCACCTTGTGCAATTCCCACAGGAACGGAAAACGGTGCTGGGCAACGTGATATAGGTAGTAGGAGATATCGTAAGCAACGAGCATGGTTGCGGTGAAGAGGATGATCGTCACTGGGCCGGCGGGGCCGGGTATCAGCGGTTGCGAGATGCTGAAGAGCCAGCCGACTGCCTGGTTTGTTGCATATCCCGTGGCGGCAACGAAGGTGACACCGGCGGGAATGAGCAGGAAGGGCATCACCAGCCTTTTCGTGATCCAGAACAATGCGTCCGCTCGTGCCGATGGGTGCATGATGACTTCCGCGGGAAAGGCGAAGTCGAAAAAGTCCCGGAAGGATTTCTGTTCGACCGTTCGCCAGTAGGCGACCACCGCGCTCCCCAGCGCCGTGAGCAACAGGAGACCGAGTGTCAGCAGATTGATGTGTGAGAGTTTTTCCACGATCACTCTGGCGAATTCCGAAAACATCGATGCAGTGGCTCCTAGGTGGTGAAATGGCGATCCGGCTCGTCGCGAAGCACATATTGCCAGGCCCATCATATGCTGCCCGCAACTGTGTATCGGGATGCGACTGGCAAAACAATCATGGCCAAATTAGCAGATCAACGGTGTCAAACCGCTAAATATCTGAACGTAATTAATGTCGAACGCTGCGCCTGCAACCTGCCCGTTATCGGGTCTGCGGCGGACTTGGCGCGAGCCGGATGACTACTCCCTTTTCGCCTACTTGGCCACGCCATGCGAGGCGTTCGGCTGGCTGCCTTGCACCAAAACGCGGCGAAACCCAGCCGCCCTGGCCCGGTGTGTCGCCGCCGGAACGGATGTGGATCGCTGCGTCTGGAAAGTGGATAGTCATCAAAGGTTCAGCGCCGCGCAATACCGTGACAATGTTTCCATCCCTGTTGGCGTGGAGGTCGGCGGCGAGTTGGAAGACGATCTCAGCGACGCGGCTGCCGCCGAGCAGTTGGTCGGTCACGAGGATGCCGTCGCCATCGCGTGTCACGGCGCGTTGATGCACAACGCCGAAGCGGCCTTTGTACCCGTCATGTCGGGCACACAGCCTCCAGTGCGGCCCCGGCTCGCTCTCCACCAATGTCGCAACCGCCTTGTGCGACCAGTTGAACGCCCCGGAGATGATGCTTTGGCTTTTACCCTCTAGGTTCAGCGTGTTGTGCGCCGGCGTCGAGCGGAACCAGTCGCGCCAGCCTCCCCCCGAACCATAGAGCCATGTGCCGGGGTCGACCAGCACCGGATCGCCGTCAATGCACAGGGTGAGCGACAGCGCGTCGGCATGACCGTGCGCCGCTATCGAAAGGTAGCCCAGCGGGCCGTGGTCGTATGTCAGATGGACGTTGCGACCATTCATCTCGCCGCGCCAGATGGAGAGCCCGCCTTGCGTGAACGTATGCAATCCATCCGGCACCGGCGCCGGCCGCGGTGGCGCGCCGAAGAAAAGCGCGCGAAAATCGCCGGGCTCCGGTGCCCTGCCCGGCATCCGTAGAAAACCATGGATGGCGGCCGCGACCGATCCGACATAATCGGTTTCGCCCCCCAGCGTGATCACGCGGCCTTCATCATTGTCGCCGAAGCCGCTGGCTTTCGGCGGGAGCCAGCCTGCGAAATTGGCGAAAGCGGCCAAACGCGCTTCGACGGGCTGGGGAAAAGGCAGTCCGGCCTGGCGCGCCGCCGCAGCGCACAGCAGGAAAAGCTCGGCACTGAAGGCGGCGTAGGTCGGGGTCTGCTCGGCCCCGGCGCCATCGGCCAGGATCTGTTTGAGCACCTCAGCCAGGAGCGACTCGCGAGCCACCTCGGCCCCGAAAGCCAGACCGATCAAATATTCGCCAGCCAATTCCGCGACGAGATGGTTGTTGGCGGACGAAAAACGGGAGGGAAACCGCGGCAGCCAATAGGCGCTTGCCGCCAGTATTTCACCGACTTTTTCTCGCGTCGCCGCGCCAAGCCGGTCGCCGACGAGGTCGAGCGTGACAATCAGGCTGATGGCTCGTAGCGCGACCTCGATGCCCGAGGCCCAGCCAACGCCCCGAAATGGTGGGTTGGCGAAATGCCAGCTCTCGATCGCCGCCTCGATGGCCGCACGGGATTGATCATCGCCGGTGAGAAGCAGATGGGCAGCCAGTGGCGGCAGTTGCTGCAGCCGGTTGATTTCCCAGACATATTTTACATCGCCACGGCCGGTGGCATGGCGAAAATCGATATCGAAAGTATGGGTCTTGGGGCCTGGCCAAAGCCGGCCGGTCACCGGATCAAGGCGCCAGAGCTCGGGTGGAAAGAGAGTATAGGGGTCTCGCTGTGGCCAGGTCTGCCCAAGTGCTGAAAACTGGCCCCGAAGAGTGTTTTGCGCAGCCGCCTCGATAGCTTGCCGCTGGGCTGGTGTCGCAGCGGCCGGCACAGCATTCCGCAATCCGTGCAGCACCGGGTGCAACTGCGGCGACGCATAGCGCTGCCAGCCGTTGTCGCGGCGGCGCGAAACGGTCCTCCGGCGCTGCTCGTCCAACCGATGCAATATCTCGGCCAACTCCATGCTGCGCAATCGGTTGAAATACCACCCGACCCTCATCCGCGCTCCGCCAAGATTTTGATCCTCATACACCATCCCGTCGAAAAAGCGTGTGGCGGCATCCTCTTTTCCGTTCCCGCGGTTAATATCTTCGGCCATGACGCGGAGTTTTGCGATGAGAAAAGTTGTCTACGTCATAGCGTGCGCGCTTGGCATGGCTTTGTCAGCCGAGGCGGCGCCGATCCCGCTTGAGCGCGGCGTTGGCGTCCATGAATGGCTCAACTGGTCGCCGGTGGAGAAAGATGGTTCCTACAAATGGCCGCCCTATCGCAGCGAGAAGGAATGGCTTGCGGGCGGCAGGCCGCTCACCGATTGGCCGGACGGCGACCAGTTTGGTCGCATTCGATCCATGGGCTTCGACTTTGTCCGGCTGAGTGTCGACCCTGGCCCTCTGCTTGCCAGCGAGGGCGCCAAACGACAACAGGCGCTGGACATGCTTGCCGCTGCGGTGCAGCGGGTGGTTTCAAGCGGGCTCAAGGTGGTTTTCGATCTGCATGGCGTCAGCCAGGTTCCGGCCTACAGCATGGAAATGATCCATGGCGGGGCCGACAGCGAGGGTGTTGCCCGCTATCGCAAAATGGTAGTGGCGGTGGCTGCCATGCTGATCAAAATTGGCGCCGACAAGGTCGCCCTCGAGCCCTATAACGAGCCCGCCTACTACCCTTGCGATTCAAGCGGCAGCGATGACTGGCAGCGGATCATGGCAGGCACGGTTCGCGATATTCGCGCCGTCAGCAGCGAACTCACCATCGTCGCGACCGGCGCCTGCGGCGGGAGCATCGCGGGACTGGTCAACCTGGACCCCAACTTCGACGACCCCAACGTCTATTACAGCTTCCACATGTATGATCCGCACAGCTTCACGCACCAGCGGGCCGATGACAAGAACGCTTTCTCCTCCGGCCTTCCCTGGCCTGCCGACGCCAGCACGCCCGAAGTGGTCGCCGAAACCCTCAAGGCGCAGATGGACGCCGCCGGCTTGAGCCAGATCGAAGAGGTGATGAACATGGCCTCGGCGCGTGAAACGATCGCCCGATACTTTGAGCAGAATTGGGGGCAGAGCCAGCTCGAAGCGGGTTTCCGTCAGGCGGTCGACTGGGCTGAAGCCCATGGCATAGCGAGCAGACGCCTGTTCGTGGGCGAATTCGGCGTTATCCTGATGTCTGCGGATGGCCGCATGGGAGCTTTCGATGCTGATCGCCTGCGCTATCTCATGGCAGTGCGCAGAGAGGCGGAACGCTTCGCGATGCCGTGGTCGGCCTGGGAATTCTCCAATCCTTACGGAATGAGTGTTATCCAACCCAAGGGGCCTGCGATCCCGGACCGGGAGATGTTGCGGGCACTGGGCCTGCCATAACTCGTCATCGGGTCAGGATCGGTTCGAGCGGTCTGCCTGGTTGCTGGCGATCAATCGCGTGAAACCCAAGGACTGTCGTCTCCAGTTGCAGCCGAGAGAGCCTGATCGAACCAAATCAGGCTCAGTTTTAAAATCACTCCACCGAGCAGCTATTTAATATATTCGCTGTAGATTGGTGTCCTCAATCATACGCAAACAAGGGAAAGAGGGCCAAGGGAAAGAATGTGCGGAATTGCCGGCTGGATTGGGCGCAGGGTCGAGAAGCCACAAGATCGGGTCGCCGGGATGTCGAATGCCTTGCAGCATCGTGGTCCCGATGCCGAAGGCATCGAACTCCTGGACCTGAATACAGGCGAGGACCAGTTGGCATTGGTGCATCGCCGCCTGGCGATTATTGACTTAAACGCCGATTCAAATCAGCCGATGCAGACCGAGGACGGACGGCTCCGGATTATTTTCAACGGCGAAATATACAACTACATCGAGTTGCGTGAGGAGTTGATCGGTCTCGGCCACCGTTTTCGCACACGCTCCGACACGGAAGTGCTGCTCAGGGCTTATGACCAGTGGCGCCTGGCCATGTTCGACCGATTGAGCGGGATGTTCGCTTTTGCGCTGTGGGACGCTCAACGGCGCGAATTGATCCTCGCTCGCGACCCCTTTGGAAAAAAACCCCTTTACCTCATGCAAGGCAGAAATTTGCTGTCGTTTGCCTCGGAGATCAGCGCGTTGTTGTCTGCGCAGCCAGATGGCCAGCAGCTCGATCTGGATGGAGTGCGCGAGTATCTGACCTGGCGTTACGTGCCTGGACCGCGGACGCTTTTTAAACAGATCCGCAAGCTCAACCCGGGAAGCTACGCTGTGTGGTCGCAAGGGGAAGTAACGGAAACGCGCTATTATGCGCCCCCGGATCAGACCGATCTGACAGCGGATATCGATCCAGGAACCGCCGAGCGACGATTTCTGGAATTGCTCGACCGTTCTGTCGAGATCAGGATGCGCAGTGATGCGCCGTTTGGCGCCTTTCTGTCCGGGGGGCTCGACTCGTCGGCAATCGTTGCCCTGATGACCAGGCACAGCGACAACCCGATTCGTACGTTTTCGGTCGGTTTCAGCGAACAGGCTTACAGCGAGCTTCCATTCGCCCGGCGCGTCGCCGATCATTTCAAGACCGATCATTGCGAAATCGTCATCCAGGCGGATGACCTGATGAATCATCTGCCCAAGATGGTCCGCCATCGGGGGGCACCTGTTTCACAAAGTACGGACATTCCAATTTACCTGATGTCGGTTCGAGCCTCGCAGGACGTCAAGATGGTGCTTACGGGCGAAGGTGCGGACGAGATTCTCGGCGGCTACCCCAAACATCGCGCAGAGTCTCTGGCGGGTGTCTACCGGTCACTTGTTCCAGCGTCGCTTCACAACAATCTCCTCGCCCCTTTGATGCGCGCATTGCCCGGCGCATCGGCCAAGTTCGATACATTTGCCCGAAGCGCGGGTGAACGGGACTTTGCCACCCGGATGATCTCCTGGTTTGGAGCCATGACGGCGCGGGAACGCGATTCGCTCCTCGGTGGGTTGGCCACTTGCGGCCATGACTGCAACGATTTCCCGTTCTCTTCGAGTGTGACGGAATCTCATCTGCGCCGTGTGTTGTTTTTTGATCAGACATCGTGGTTGCCCGACAACCTCTTGGAACGGGGCGACCGAGTGATGATGGCCGGTTCAATCGAGGGGCGAATGCCATTCCTTGATCGCGATCTGGTTTCCTTCGTCAGCCAACTGCCCGATCGTTACAGGCTGGGCTTCCTGCACAGCAAACAGATCCTGCGCGACTGCATGGCCGGCATGGTTCCCGACGAGGTCCTCAACCGCCCAAAGATCGGCTTCAAGGTGCCCGTCGCCGAATGGTTCCGCGGGCCGATGAGCGATTATGTACGGGACCATCTGTGTTCGTCCCATTCGGTCATCCGTAGCTATTTGAGCGCCAAGAAGCTGGACCAGATTGTCAGGGAGCACGCCGAGCGCGCCGCGGACCACGAAAAACTGATATGGGCGCTTTTGAACCTGGAGATATTCCACCGCGAATTCGCGCTTGGCCCGCCGCAGTGACGACAATGAAGGACAGCGTCAGCGCTTGACCGATCGCGCCTCGGACGCGACCGATCTCCAGACATCGCAGATCGCGTCGACAAACGGTGCAAGCTCAAGCCTTTCCCGGTGCACCGCCATGGCGGCGGCGCCAAGCCGCGCGCGCAGCGCCGTATCCTCGACCAGCCGAGTTAACGCCTCGGTCAACGCCGCCACATCGCCGGGCGGCACCAACAGACCGGATTGTTCGTGGGTGATGATGTCCTCGACCGCGCCAACCGGGGTGGCCACGACAGCCAGGCCGGCCGCCATGCCTTCGATCACCGACATTGGCAGATTTTCGGCGAACGAGGGGAGCACCAGAATATCGGCCGAAGCGATCAGTGATGCGACCTCGTCAGGTCCCACCCAGCCCGGAAAAGCAATACGGTCGGCAATCCCTAGAGCGACCGACCTCGCTCGTGCCGGCTCGACCTCACCATCACCGGCGATCGTGGCACGCCAACCCCTGAGATGTTTCATCCGCTCCAGCGCCTCGCCCAACTGCGGCACGCCCTTTCGCTCGCCGATGCGGCCGAGGAACAGGATGTGCACGTGATCGCCTCCGCCGACATGCGCCAGGGAAGGAACTGCCGTGGCGTTGGGAACGATGACAATATTGCCGCCGTTCGCCGGTGCCCGGCTGGCGACGAAATCGCGCCAAAGCCCCCCCAGGACAATCACCCGGCCGGCATGCTCGAACAGAGCCCTGATACGGCGGCTCATGAAACTATGATCATCTTTCCAGAATGTCTGATACTGCGCCCCATGCAGATGAAGGACATATGGTATCGACAACAGCCTGGCGCAGGCGGCGATCATCATCTTGCGATAGGTGCTGCCGGAGACCGATATATTGATGTGAATGACGTCGGCGCGTCTGTCGAGGCGGGCCGCAAGCATCCGCGCGCAAAAACCAAGCATGTAGAAGATCGAAAGCCCGACATGTCCCGGGCCACGGCTGGAAAGAAAGCGCAGATCGATGTCGGCGATCTCTTGCCGTTCGAACTCCTGCTTCAGCGCCCCCATGATCCGGTCGATGCCGCCTTGTCCCGAAACGCCCGAGGGCGTTGCGACCAAGACATGTATTTTTCTATTGTGGGCGAGACGCTGCAACATGACACCATTTGGATTGCGGATGCCGGGTGACCCTAAAGCAAACGTTCCAAAAAAGGTTTACGACAAATCTTTTGGTTCAAACTGTATCCGTTCACCCTTTGCCGTCATCATGCTGGAATTCCCGTCGGTCAACGATTAATCGACGGCAAATTTTCCGGGAACAACCCTTTGCTGCTCCGTTCCACACTCATCTATGGCCCAGCTATTCTGCTGACGCGGGTTTCCGCTCTGCTCCTGCTGGTCGTCATGACGCGGCTGATCGACCAGACGGAGTATGGCCTGCTGACCCTGGTGGTCACCGTGGGCGAAATGACGGATGTTGCCGTTACCAACTGGCTGCGCATTGCCTTGTTGCGGCTTGGCGGAAAAGGCGACGTCAGCCGTGGCAGCCTGATGCTTGCCGGACAGGTATTGCTTGTCACCACGGTGCTGGCCCTGATCATATCCGTGATCGCCTCGGCGGTGATCGTGCCGGAGCGCTGGATCGAATTTGCAATCGCCGTCTGCAGCTATCTGATTGCCGGCTCCATCAGCCGGTTCGCGTTGACGGTGCTGCAAATGCAGCAGCGTCATTCCCTCTATTCGATGCTTGAATATCTGCGCGGCCTGCTGCAACTCGCCTTGCCGATCGCCGCCATCCTTATCTTCCAACGCTCGTTTCTGACGGTATCGCTCGGCTCGAGCCTCGCCGTGCTGATTGCCGGCATCGTGGCGTGCGTGGTGGCATCCGGGCGCGTTATTGGCGGCCCGCCGCGCTTCACCCACAAGGAGTTTTTTGCCCTCGGCGTGCCCCTGGTCATCATGGCGCTGGTCGGTTTCGGTCTCAACAGCGCTGAACGCGTCTTCCTCAAGCTCTACTACGATGCCGGCGCGGTGGCCGTCTTCGCAGCCGCCTACGCATTGGCTCGGCAGCCGATCGATATGGTCGCCAACGCAATCAACATGGGCGCATTTCCAGAAGTGGTCAGCCGCTTCGACGAAGAGGGATCCGAGGCGTCCGGGCGGTTGTTGTCGCAACTCATGGCCTTGATGATACGCCTTTGCCTGCCGGTCGCAGCAATGCTTATCGCGCTCAGCGGCGACATCACGCGACTCCTGCTGCCCGCGGAATATCATGGTCGCTTCGGCCTGCTGTTCCCGATCATCGCCTTCAGCGTTCTTTGTGCCAATCTCACAAGCTTCGTTTATGGCGTCGTGGTGCACGCACATAAGCGGCCGTGGTTGCTGATCATCGCCAATTCCTTCGGCTCGGTGGCAACGATTTCACTGTCTTTTCTGTTGATTCCCACCATGGCGGAGGTTGGCGCGGCGTTGGCGTTGGCGGGCGGATCGCTGGCAGGTCTTGCAGCCTGCATCGTCATCGCCGAGAGGCTCACGCCGGTGCCGGTGCCCTGGCGCGACATCGCTGTCTCAATCATAATTTCTATCTGCACCGGATTGGCCGCCAGCCTTGCCAGCACTGCGCTGGGCAATATGCCGGCGATCTTTCCGCTCGCGGCGGGCGGTGTCGCCGGCGCTGCGGCTTTCCTGGGACTGACCTGGTTGTTTCACCCCGCGGCCGTGACGCAGTTCATCGGCAAGCTAAGGGCACGGCTCCGGATCGCATAAATCCCGCGCAATGAGGCATGCTTGTCTGAAAGTCGCGAGCCTACGGATTGACGTTTCGGCGTCCCCGGCGAGACCAGAACTCACGCCACAGCAGCAGTGCATAGGCGGTGTTGGTATCGTAGTAGCGGCGCCACAATCGTCGCGGCTCCTGCGCCACGCGAAACAGCCACTCCAGGCCCGCCGCCTGAACCAGTCTCGGTGCCCGGGCGACCTTTCCACCATAGACGTCGAAGCTGCCGCCCACGCCCATGACGAAACTCGGAGCGAGTACGTCGCGATAGCGCTTGAGAAAGCGCTCCTTGCTCGGCGTCGGCATCGCCACAAACAGACAGTCGGCACCTGAAGCGTTGATGGCCTCGACGATCGCGGCCTCTTCCTCCGCCTTGAAATACCCATTGCGCCGGCCGGCAATGGCCAGGCTCGGATGATCTCTGGCAAGTCGGCTTTCAACTGCGTCGAGAATGTGCTGTTCAGCGCCCAGAAGGTAGGGGCGATAGCCACGCTTGGCGCACAGCGCCAGCAGGTTGATCATGACGTCGACGCCGGTCACACGCTCGGGCAACTCGACGCCGCAGAGCCGCGCGCCCCAAAGCACGCCTTTGCCATCGACATTGACCATATCCGCCCCGACGACATCCTCGCGCAGTTCAGCATTCTTGCGCATGTTCACAAGCTTGGCGACGTTCACGACAACATGATGAAGCGGCCGCCGCGTCGCCATCGCCTCGTCTGCGATGGCCAGCGTCTCGGCCATGGTCAGCGCATGGATGGTCGCACCGAGAAACTCGCGGCGGCGCGATGCCAATAGAGAGTGTTGCGCCCATGCCGGGTCATGCGAGTTCATGCCGCTTCTCCGGTGCGAGCGAGAGACTGCGAGCGTTCCATTTCGGATTTCTTGCCTTCAATGCGGGCGTCGGGCTTGCGCGCCTTGCGCCAGGTCCACAGGCCCCGTGTGTCGACGAGCTTCTTGTCCTTGAGCGCTTCGGGATCGATCAGATTGAATTGTCGATGGTCGACCAGCAGGACGACGATATCGGATTGGTCAATAGCGGAAAGTGCATCGGTGAACATGACGCCGCTGCCCTCGAGCTCGTGTGGCAACTGACGCGCATTGGGCTCGGCAGCGACGATCTTGATATTGGGAATCTTGGACAGAAGCTTAACAACCTCGACCGCCGGGCTCTCGCGCATATCGTCGATGTTGGGTTTGAAGCTGAGGCCAAGACAGGCGATCGTCTGCTTGCGGGTCGGGTCGAGCAAAGCCTCGATGTCCCTGACCACCGACAAGGGTCGCTCGGAATTGATGCGCCGTGCCGAACTGATCAGCCGCGTATTGTTCGGTGCGGCGTCGATGATAAAATACGGATCGATCGCAATGCAGTGGCCGCCCACGCCCGGGCTCGGCTGCAGGATGTTCACGCGAGGATGCCGGTTGGCGAGATCGATTACCTCCCAGACGTTGAGCGACAGATCCTGGCACACCGCCGCAAGCTCATTGGCGAAGGCGATATTGACATCGCGGAACGCATTTTCGGTCAGCTTAACCAGTTCCGCGCTTTCGGCCTGGGTTATGAACAGGTCGCCGGCGACGAAGCTTGAATAGAGTGCCGCTGTCCGCTCCGAAGACTTTCGGGACAGTCCGCCGATCGAGCGATCATTGTTGATCAGTTCCGTCAGCACCTTTCCCGGCAGCACGCGCTCGGGAGAGTAGGCGACCAGGACGTCAGCTTCCTCGCCATGCGCGACGGGAAATTTGAGATCGGGCCGCAGTTCAGCGAGCAGCGCTGTCATGACGCGCGTCGTGCCGACCGGCGATGTTGATTCCAGCACCACCAGGTCGTCCCGTTTTAGCACCGGAGCGATGCTTCGCGCTGCCGCAAGCACGTAGCTGACATCCGGCTTGCGTTCCGGGGTGATCGGAGTTGGAACGGCGATAATATAGGCATCGGCCGGCTGAGGCGTGCTGAATGCCTTGAGCTTGCCATTGGCGACGACTTTCTGGATCAAACCATCCAGGTCCGGTTCGATGATGTGAATTTCGCCGCGGTTGACCTTCGCGACCACCGCCTCGTTGATATCGACACCGATGACATCGAGTCCGCGGCTGGCAAAAATGGCACAGGTCGGCAGGCCGATATAGCCCATGCCGATAACGGAAACGGTTTTGATTTCAGCCATGATTCAGCAATTCCTCAACGATCCGGGTCGCAGCTTGGCCATTGCCGTATGGATTGTGCCTCTCCGCCATGCCGCGATAGACGCTCTCATCATCGAGCAGGCTATTGGCATTGGCCAGAATTTTTTCGATATCGGTGCCGACCAGCCGGGCAGTACCAGCGGCGATCCCTTCGGGTCGCTCCGTGTTTTCCCGCATCACCAGCACCGGCTTGCCGAGTGAAGGCGCCTCTTCCTGCACGCCGCCGCTGTCGGTCAACACCAGGTAGCTCTGTTTCTGCAGGTACAGGAACGGCAAATAGTCCTGCGGGTCGATCAGGTGGATGTTCGGCACCGTCCCGATTTCGGCTTCGACCACGGAGCGCACATTCGGGTTGGGATGGACCGGGTAGATGATCTGCACATCCCTGCGCGCCGACAATGCCTTCAGCGCGGTGCAGATTCTCTGGATGCCGCCATCGAAATTCTCACGGCGATGACCGGTGACGAGTATCATTTTCTTGGTCGGATCGATGAAGGGGAAACGAGCGGCGAGCTTGGCGTTCATCAACTTGTCGGCATCGATCTCGCTGGAGAAATGCAGCAGCGTGTCGATCACGGTATTGCCGGTTACGAAGATGGTGTTCGCAGCCTTTCCTTCGGCGATGAGATTGTCGCGCGCCTCGGTGGTCGGCGCAAAATGCCAGGTGGCGATGTTGCCGGCAATCTTGCGGTTCAGTTCCTCCGGAAAGGGAGAGTTGATGTTGTGGCTGCGCAATCCCGCCTCGATATGGGCAACCGGAATGCGCTTGTAGAAGGCAGCTAGAGCCGCGGTCATTGCGGTGGTTGTGTCGCCCTGGACGATGACGACGTCCGGCTTCGCCTTCTCCAGCACCCCCGCCATTCCGAGGAGCACGCGCGAGGTCACGTCGAACAAAGTCTGACCTGGTTGCATGATGTTAAGATCGTAGTGCACCGGCAGGCCCGTCAGTTCAATGACCTGATCGACCATCTCGCGATGCTGGCCCGTCACACATATTTCCGTGGTAAAGCCTGGATGGGCGAGCGCGGCGCGCGCCACCGGAAAACATTTGAGCGCCTCCGGCCTCGTGCCGAACACGATCAGCAGTTTTCGCCTTGAGGGCAAGTTCGGATGTGAAACGGCGTTCATGGTTGACCCTGGTCACCGAAAGCGTGGGCGCCCGGCTGACATGTGCTTTCAGCCTAACAATAGCGCCCTGAACCGCCTTCGTATTCAAAAAAATTAACGTATGATTAACGCTAGAGTCCGCAGCCCCCCTTGGGCAACCCTTGCCAGGAACTGTGGGGAAAGATACCAGAGCAAAGCCATTTTTTGCTTTAACGAGAATAACTTGGGTTGACTAATATTTTAATCATCGGCCACGCCGTCGCATCCCGGCGCTGGGAAAATGAGCTTTTCATGCGGTTGGGTGCGGCAGGTTATGTGGTCTCGAGTTGCCACGCGCCGGCGCCGGCGCCAACCGCTCGGGGGCTGGACACTGTCTTGGCGATCGAGAGCCGGCGTTTCGGTCCCTCGCTGGCGGGCCGGTCCGAGCCGTTGCCGCCCATCGATCGCGGCCCTCCGGACCTCGTCATAGATCTCACTGCCAGCGCAACGGGGCAAGACGCGCCAGTCCTGAGGCTCGAATTTTGCGGTCGCAACAGCTTTCCAGCCGGCGTTGCCGCAATGTTGGCGAGCGGACAATTGCCTGAACTTGGCGCTCGCCTCGATGGCGTTGTCGTGGCCCAGGCTAGACCGATGCTGGCAGACAGGCTCTGGCTATCTCGAAGCTGCAACGACCTGCTCGCCGGCGCCATGTCGCTGATCATGCAAACCGTCGCCCGCTTCTTTGCGGGCAAGCTTGTGCCGGTAAGCGACAACCCGGTGCCGATCCTGAAGAACGACAGTTTTGTTCGACACTATGTGCCCTTTTTTGGCAGGGCTTTGATCGATCGCGCCGTGCAAAAAATCAGGCGGGGACGACGCCCCTTCTATTGGCAGGTTGCCTATCGGGTGATCGACGGACCAGGCATCGCCGAAACCGGGCAACTCGACGGCAAACCGTTCACAGTCCTGCCGGACGATGGCCAACGCTTCTATGCCGACCCGTTCGTCTTCGAGGCCGACCGCCGCCATCATCTGTTTGTCGAGGAATTCCCCTACGCGACGAGTCGCGGCGTGATTTCCGTCGCCGAGCTCGGTGACGATGGCACTTTCGGTGTTCCAAGGGTTGTATTGGAGGAAGCGCACCACCTGTCGTATCCGCAGGTGTTCGCACACGATGGCGAGATTTTCATGATCCCCGAAAGTGGTTCGGCTCGCGAACTTGTGCTCTATCGCGCCGCGCAGTTTCCCGACCGCTGGGTCCGCGACACGGTGCTGATGGCGGACAGGGATTTCAACGACGCGACGCTGCTCGAATCCGACGGTCGCTTCTGGCTGGTTGGAACGGAGCGGTTCGGCTACGGCAGCGCGTCGGACACGATGGCGGTCTATTGCGCACCCTCGCTGCGCGGGCCATGGGTCGCCCATCCGCTCAATCCCATTGCCGTCGATCATTCGGCCACCCGGCCGGGCGGCGCCTTTATCCGCCACGACGATGCCCTGGTGCTGCCGGTGCAGAACGGATCGAGGGCCTATGGCGGTGGTCTGGGGCTGATGCGGCTTGAGCGACTCGACGCGTCCGATGTCCGTTTTGCCTCGCCCCGGCCGATCGGCGCGGGTCCGGCATGGGCACGCACGGGCATTCATACGCTTAACCGCGCCGGCAATGTCGAGGTCGTGGACAGCGCGGGCTGACTGAAGCGCTGAAAGCCGTGACCGTCCCGTTGCGTGGCCTGCTTATTTGTTCTCCGTGGCAATATGAGGAAGCGGTGTGTTTCTCGTCTTCCTTCTGCCGTTCAGGGTCTGAAGAATCGGTTTCTCGATCATCTCGTAAATCACCAGACTGACGAGGCAGGCTGCCACGATGCTGACCACCGACACCAACAATACCGTTGCCGGATGCTCGAATCCGACGGTGCGTCTGGCCAGGTACGCCACAGCGCCGATCACGAAGATATGCGACAGATAAAGCGCGTAGGAAGCGTCGCCCAACTGCTCGAGAAGGCTCCAGTGCTTGAGTTTCGGCTCCAGAATGAGGCTGAGATGAAGCAGGCCCGCCGCCCACATTGCTTGTCCCGCGAAGCTGATCTGACCCAAGAGCGGCGTACCGTCATCGACGAATGAAAGCACCACGCCTGCAGCGGTCATTACGCCGAATATCCAGGCATGGCGTATGTGGGAAGTGAAATCACCGTCCAAATAGCGCCGCCCTATCCACATGCCGATGACGAATGCCACCGGAGAAGGGTTGAGATAGAACTGGATAACAGGGTTGGTGGGAGCCAGCCACAGCCCGGCTATCCACATCGCAATGAAAAAGACCGTCAGCACAAATACGCGCGAGGTCACGGACAGGAATGCGAACACCGCAAAAGCGATATAGAAAAATACCTCGTAATTGAGCGTCCAGCCGAGTGAGAGGATTGGACTGGCGCTATCCCGTCCAGGCGCTTCGTGAACAATGAAGAGGAGCGACTGAAGATAGTGGGGCCACGTAAAGACGGTCTTCTGGAAGAGACTTGGCGCGAGCGCCGCCAGAACCGCGGCGAGGCTGGTGAAAAGCCAGTAAAGGGGGATGATCCGGATTGCTCGGCGTTTCAGGAAGGTGGCAGCGGAAAACGGACCATCTCCCGTAATATGGACCATTATGAAACCGCTGATGACAAAGAACAGAACGACGCCCAGGCGGCCCGCCGTCACAATAATCAGATTGTCCACGCCAATCTGATAGGAAAAGGCGTGTGCGAACAGAACCAGCAAGGCGGCGCAGGCGCGAAGATACTGAATCGAATAGAACTTCTTCACCTTGATCTCCTGCGCTTTGCCGGCGCCTGATGCCATTGTGCCGTCCACAGGCAGCGCGTCGGGCGCCGTGCAAAGCATCGCCATCAATACGACCGGCCAATTAAGTGTGGGTTACCGACTTCATGAAATAGCCCATGCCGGGCATCGCCACTGTTAAGATCGGGTTATCCATATTCCTTTACGTTCTTGCAGGAAAATGTACCCGGGGGTGCGTTCGTCCCCTGCCATCTCAATCGCAAGCCGCAACGCTGGTCAGATAATCGTGAGTGTCACCCCCACAGAGCAACAGTTCGTGACCGCGCAGGCCAGCCGCCAAGACGCCCTCACACTCCTGTTCTTTCTCCTCGCGGCCTTCGCTTTCCTGCTCCGCTCGACCATCTCTCCGCAATTGATGAATATGGTGATGTCCTATTCGACGGAGGGGGGGTCGTTTCCCGAAAAGCTGCATATCGGGACCTATGCCATCTTTCTGCTGCTTGTCGTCATCGCCACGACCCGGCCAATTCGGCTCGAAGGCGATGAAGTCAGGCTGTTCAAGGCGACATTGTTATATTCGCTGGTGCTGTTGTGGCTGGTGCCTTATCTCTTCGTGATAGGCCGTGCCGGCTCGGCCGGCTTCATAATCGATTCCTATCTGGTCTCTTGTGCCGCGGCGATGATCATGCTTGCCCTGGGTGACCATGTGCGCAGGGCGCTTGGCAATGTCATCGTCGGCATGATCGTCCTCAGCGCCATCATCGGAACGATCGAGGCCGTCACCCAGCATCGATTCCTGCCCTATCCCCTCGTTGAGCTGGACTTTCGGCCGATCGGACTGTCGGCCCATCCGCTGGCGCTGGGCGCGCTTTGCACCACCGCCATAGGTTTCGTTGCATTGACGCGGTGGCGTATCTGGGTGTGCGCGCTTTGCATCTTCATTCTCTTCATCGGCACGGCCGCTTCGGGCGCGCGCACCGCCCTGCTGCTCGCTTGCGGCGAGATCCTGTTCCTGCTCGTGTTCCTGCCTTGGCCGGACTTGTCACCCAGACATCAACGCCAGGCCAAACTCCTGGTGCTGATGCTGACGCTGGCCGGTGGCGCCATACTGATTGCGATACTCTTTTCGGCGGGGCTGCTGAACCGCTTCAGCAACACGCTCTTTGATCAAAATTACGACGCGCGCGTCAAGATCTACGATGTATTCAAGTTCGTTGAATGGAGGGACATCCTGCTTGGCATGAATCCCAACGAGTTGTTGAAGATCGTCAACGAAAAGCTCAACCTCCCCTTCATCGAAAGCACGCCGGTCGTTCTTACGCTTTTGTTCGGCCTGCCGATCGCCCTGCTCTTCGCGTTTGCTTTCTTCCGGTTCCTTTTCAAGCTCCTGCGCAATACGCCTCGGGCCGCCCATATCGCAGCGGCCGCGTCCATTCTCGCGGCATTGTCAAACAATGCCCTTTCTTCGAAGGCGCCGGATATCATGCTGCTCGTCATCTTGTTGCTCGCTTATCGAAAGCCGGATGGGCGCCTCGGCACGCCCCTTCAAGGCCAACCAGCATCAACAGCGACATGACGCCAAGCCCGCTCCTTGCGGGTGCCCTCGCGACGACCTCTTGTATTTCCATTTGAAACGCCTGCACGCTTTGCCAGGCTACGACGGGCGTGGCAGAATACCGACCAAGGGTGGATAGATCGCTGTTCCGGAACGCGCCTGACACGCCTGGAAAATGAAATGTTAACGATGTTTCCGTAAAGCAGGCTGTGCGTATTGAATATTAAAGGGTTAGCATGATGTCCGCCGCTTCCGGTCCTCCTCCAGCCGCGGCCGCCGCCGGCATTAGCCCCTATGAACGGATCGAAAATGCGCGGCGCGCCAGCAGGCCAAAGCCGCAACAAACCGCGCCGATCATGGCACATGCGGCGGCACCCGCTGTAACGTCGGCCCCTGTAACGTCGGCCCCTGTGTCGCCTGCACCCGTGGCGCCGCCTGTAGCCGAGCCCGTCACGACGGTGACGCTCAACAAGATCGGAACCTTTCTCGAACTCGATTTCGGGCGTCTGTTTGTCTGGCTGCGCGCCGGCCTCGCTCTGGTATGCCTGCTGGCAATCGCCGGCGGGATCATCGGCGGTGCCTACGCTCTGCTGAGCAAGCAGCGCTACACCGTGACCACGGACATCCTCATCAATCCCGCCAATCTTCAGGTTGTTCCGAATGATCTTTACCCGCAATCGGCCCAGGTCGATGGACAGCTGCTCAGCGCGCGCAGCAAAGAGCGCATCTTGACCTCGGGCAGCGTGCTTTCACGTGTTGTAGACGATCTTGACCTGGCCAGTGACCCGGAGTTCTTCGACGCGGACCGAAGCCGCACAGGGACGGACGGCGCCAAACCCGACCCAAAGCTTACCGCCCTGAAGAACCTGGCGGAACGGGTTAGCAGCATCGCGGATGAAAAGTCGTTTGTCACGACCTTGATGGTATCGGCGGAAACCCCCGCTAAGGCGATCCTGATTTCGCAGGATATCGTCAAGACTTTCCAGGAAGAGCTGGCCAGCGCCGAGGCTTCCGGCGCCAGCCGTGCCGCGGCCGCGCTGGACGGGCGGCTGGGCCAGCTCAAGAGCGATGTGCAGGCGGCCGAAGAGAAGGTCGAGGCCTATAGGCGCAGCCACAATCTGGCCACCAGCAATGGGCAGCTTGTTTCCTCGCAAACCATGACCCAGCTCAACGGCCAGATCGTGGAGACGCAATCGCGCGTCATCGCCGCGCAGGCAAGTTACGACGCCCTGCTTGCCGCCGGCGCAAACGGCACCAATTCCGGTCCCGCCACGTCGGAGGCGCTTGTGGCGCTGCGCGCAACGGCCAACGGCCTGCGCCAGCAGATCGATTCGCAGTCGATGACCTTTGGCCCCCGTCATCCGTCGATCGTCAGGCTGAAGACGGAGTACAACACGGTCAGCGCGCAACTCAGCGCCGAATACGCGCGCACCCTGCGCCTGGCGAAGGTCAATCTCGATGCCGCCAAAACCTCGTCGGTCTCCCTCAATGCCAAGATGAATGACTTGAAGGGCAACGTGTTCTCGGATAGCGATTCCGAGGTCGCCTTGCGTGAACTTGAACGTGACGCCGCGTCGAAGACGGCTATCTATGAAAGCTTCCTGTCGCGGGCACGCCAGATAACCGAGCGCGAACAGATCGACAGCACCAATGTGCAGGTGATTTCCACCGCAGTGCCGCCAAAGGGCCGTTCATGGCCCCCGCGCACGGTCGTGATGATCGGCCTGGGGGCCATTGGCGGCATGATCCTTGGCATGTTGCTCGCCATTACCCTGGGTATCGTGCGCGACATGCGTCTTCCGCCGAACCGCCCGGACGTCATTGCCAGCCGCGCCTGAAATGGCGAAGCGGATTGTCTTTCACATTGCCAGCCTCAGGGGCGGCGGCGCCGAGCGTGTGTTCGTCCTGATAGCGAACGAGCTGGCATCGCGCGGCCACAACGTCACGCTTTTTACCTGGAACGCGCAGGGGCCCAATGCCGCCCTGCTTTCGCCTGCCGTGCATCTGGTCGATTTCGGCCTCCCCATTCGCGGCGAGGGTTATGGCAAGTGGGCGACATTGAAAGGCATCGTGCGAAGCGCGGGCCTGCTTGGCCGCCTTTCTCCCGACGCGATCTACAGCGCCCCGGAATTCGCCAATCTGGTCGTGGCGCTGGCGCTTTCCCTCGCGCGAAGCAGGGCGCGGTTCTTCCCGAGTTTCCACGCCGCCGCCTCACTGCCTTCCGGCAGCCTTGGCGCGAAAATGGCGGTCTGGCTTTCGGCCCTGGTTGCGGCCCGCGCCACCAGGGCCATCGCGGTTTCTGAGGGTGTCGGCGGCGATCTTGTGGCCCGAGGCTTCCCGAAATCCAAGGTCGTGGTCATCAACAACCCGCTGCCGCCGGCTGCGGCATCCCAGCAACGCTCCTACGCCTGGCAGGCAGAGCTCGCGGCGATGGGCGACGGCCCCATCATCATCACCGCCGGACGCCTGGTGCCCGTTAAGGATCATTGGACGTTGCTGCGGGCCTTCGCTGTGCTGCGCGCCGGCCGCCGGGCCCGGCTTGTCATCTTCGGCGAGGGTCCGCTGGCCGACGAGCTGCGCGCCTATGCCGAAGAATCCGGTATCGGCGCAGACGTTCTGTTTGCGGGCTATGTCAATGATCCGGCGGCCTGCTACGCCGTAGCTGACTTGTTCGTCCTATCATCGACCAGCGAGGGCTTCGGCAATGTTCTGGTCGAGGCCATGGCAGCGGGGATTCCGGTGGTCTCCACGGACGCGCCGCACGGCCCGCGCGAAATACTTGATGACGGCCGCTTCGGCGCCCTGGTGCCGGTCGGCGATGCCGCGGCCCTGGCAGTGGCGATGGCCGGAATGCTCGACCAGCCGACAACCGCCGCGATCCTGAAAAGCAGGGCGGCGGATTTCGAAATTGAAAAGATCGGAGACCGGTACGAGGCGTTGCTCTGAATTAGCGCATGGATCGGCTTGCGGCGGCACAGGAATTCGCCATTGATGGGACAGGACGCCGCCAACATAGGCCGGTTACTCCCAATCCAATCATGATCTTTAACATCAATTTACCCGGAGTTGGTAACAACAGGGAACCCGCGTTTTATCCTCAGGATAGGGATTTTCCTTGCCGCAGCATCACAGCCTTCCTGCCGGCCGTGCAAACGATCGCAATTGGCCGCGATTGCACCGCTTCATGCGGGTTGAGCTGGAACTCGCGCCTGACGTCCTGGTGCCGCGAGCCGAAACGGAACTGCTTGGCCGGACGGCCGCGGCCATTCTTGGCGAACAGGCGCACGAAACGATCCTGATCGACATGTGCTGCGGCAGCGGCAATCTTGCCGTGGGCATCGTCAGCGAATGTCCTCGGGCTCGGGCGTGGGCGGCGGACCTGACCGACAGCACGGTTTCGCTTGCCCGCCGCAATGTTGTGCGCCTCGCCCTGCAGGACAGGATCAAGGTCCGGCAAGGCGACCTATTTGCCGCGATCGAGGGTGACGGCCTCCGCGGCGCTGCCGACATGGTTGTGTGCAACCCGCCCTATATTTCCTCATCCCGTCTCGATAGCGAAAGCGCGCATCTGTTGGAGAACGAACCTCGGGAAGCTTTCGACGGCGGCCCTTACGGTATTTCGATCCTCCAAAGGCTGGTCCGGGATGCCGCAGCTTTCCTCAAGCCAGGCGGATGGCTGCTATTTGAGTTCGGCGAAGGTCAAGATCGGCAGATAGCAACCCTTTTATCGAGAACGAAATCCTACGAAACCCCAACCTTTGCCGTGACGGCCGACGGCCAGCCCCGTGTCGCCATGGCGCGCAAACATGGTGGCCGGGTTCCCGGAACCGGGAGCCCGGCGTGAGCGTCGTCCGCGCCCTCGATCAGGCCGACCTTGCGGCCGTCGCGGGCATGTTTCAACGCATGCTGCGCAAGAAGCGGGGGCCAGCGCCGGCCTCCCTCGTCGATTACATGAGGCGGTTTTATCTGGACGCACCCGACTGGGGCAGCGGGCTCCGTTCGCTTGTCCATGTCAATGACGCCGGCCAGGTTTCCGGGTTCGTCGGCGTTCATGCGCTGCCGATGAAATTCAACGGCCGGCAGCTCTACGCTGCCATCTGCAGTTCGCTGATGGTCGAGGATCACGAGACCGATCCGATGGCCGGTGCCCGCCTGTTGAAGGCCTTCCTCGATGGTCCGCAGGACATCTCCTTCAGCGAAACCGCCAATGATACGTCAGTGAAACTGTGGACGCGGCTTCGCGGCGTTGTGCTGCCGCAATACAGCCTTGACTGGGTTCGCGTGATGCGGCCGGCGACCTTCATGCTCAGCCTTTTTGCCAATCACATGAAGCTTGCCTGGATGTTCAACCCGCTCGCCCGGATCGTCGACCGGCTCTACCTTCGCAAAATGAAGGGCAGTCAACGACGCTGGACCGGCGTCGTCGCCAACGCATCGAGCCGGGGGGCATTTCGGACCTCCGAGATCGACAGCGGCAGCTTTGCGGGGCTGCTGGAGCCGCTTTGCGCCCAATTTCCGCTACGTCCGCAGTGGGCGGAAGGTCAGCTCAACCATATTCTGGGCGATGCGGCGCAAAAGCCGGATTTCGGAGAGCTTGTCTACGTGTCGGTGGCATCGCCGAACGGCGCCAATGTCGGCGCTTTCGCCTATTACGCGCGACCGGACGGGATCGGCCGCGTGCTGCAGGTCCTCGCTCTTCCCGGCCAGGCCGGGCCGGTGATCGATTGCCTGGTCGAGCATGCCGCCCGGCGCGGTGTCTCCGGCTTGCGCGGCCGCGTCCAGCCCGCGCTTCTGGACGCCATGCTTGTAAGACGCATAGCCTTCATACCGGTCGCCTCGACCGTCGTGCATTCACGCGATCCCGAGCTTCTCGATGCCATGAAGAACGCGCAGGTCTTTCTGAACGGGCTTGCGGGCGAGCAGTGGAGCCAGTTGATCGGCGGCCGCTTCACCTGAAGCGTTCCGCCTACAGCAATTCCAGGAAAGGGTGCGCGGCTTTCCGTCCGGAATTGCGTAAAGACAAGAGCTTAGTATTTCTTTCATGCATGTCGTATCGCAAGACCGGATCACTTTTGCTCGATATGCATAGGTCAGGAGCCGACTTCGTCCACGCCGTCAACGAGCTGCGGGCGCAGGTGCAGATAGCGCGTTGCCTTTCGCTTGGCGGCGATGTCGGCCCAGACGCGTTCGATCTGTGAGGCGGTCAATCCCGCCGCTTGCCCTACCACCTCGGCGGACACGCCGTTGTTGAGGCCGTAGAGACACAGATCCATCCGATCGTAAGGCAGGGAGAAGTAGAATTCTTCCTGCGTCTGCGCCAGCGAGTAGGTGTCGGTGGTCGGCGGCCGGTTGCGGACCTCTTCCGGAATGCCGAGATAGGCGGCTAGCGCATAGACCTGCGTCTTGTAGAGATGCGCGATCGGCTTGACGTCGGCGGCGCCGTCGCCGTTCTTGACGAAGAACCCCTGATCGTATTCCAGCCGGTTCGGTGTGCCGAGCACGGCGAAGTTCAGCCGGTCGGCATGATAATATTCGATCTGCTTGCGGGTGCGCTGCTTCATGTTGGTGGCGGCAACGATGCCGAGATAGACCGTCACCGGCATCCGCAGTTTCGTCTGCTTGCCTTGCGGGTCCTGCACCACCAGCGAGGAGATGTTGTAGCCCTCGCCTTCGAGCACGTTCGCGATCACGATCTTTGAGGCCCAGCCCTTGCCATAGTCCGGGACCATTTCGCGGATGAAGGCGTCGCGGCGTTCATAGCAGCCCATTGCCCGCAGGGTCGGCCCGATATCCTCCACAACGGCCTCGACGCCGAAAGTGTCGGCGACCAGATGGCCGAGTCGCAGGCTTTCGGGGTCGGAATCGCTTTCCGGCATGAGCACGCACAGCACATTCTGGTGGCCGACGGCACGCGCGGCCAATGCAGCCGAAACGCTGGAATCTATACCGCCCGAAAGACCGAGCACGAGGCCGCGCTTGCGAATGCCGCGCAACTGCTCGCGCAGGGCCGCCACGATCCTGTCCGTTTCGGCGGCGGGATCGATGACCAGGGCTTGCGTGAAGGCCGGCGCATCCTGGGTTGAGCCGATGTTCATTGCTCGGCCTCCATCATCTCAGCCGCGAGCCGGCGGCTGACCTTGCCCGACTCCGTCTTCGGTAATTCGCTGCGGAACTCTATGATTTTGGGGACCATGAAATCCTCCAGGTGCCGCGCGCAGTGACGAATGATGTCCTTTCCGCCAAGCGCCGGATCGGACCGCACGACGAGCGCGCCAATCGCATGCCCCAGCACCGGATCCGGCACGCCGACGACCACCGCTTCCGCGATACCTGGATGGGCGTGGAGCACTGCCTCCACTTCCTTGGGGGCGACCTTCTCGCCACGCGTCTTGATGATATCGTCCTTACGCCCGACAAAATAGAGAAAGCCGTCCTCGTCGGTCTGGAACAGGTCGCCCGTATAGAGCACCTTTTCCCAAGGGTTAGGCCCCGGCCGGAGCGCTCGTTCCGTCGCGGCCTGGTTGCGCCAATAGCCCTGCATGACGTGCGGACCGCGGATAACGAGCTCACCTGCCACGCCCGCCGGCACGCGTTGTCCAAGGTCGTCGACGACAAAGGCTTCCGTGTTGGGGATGGCTATGCCGACCGACCCTGGCCGGCGGTCAAGTTCCTCGGGTGGCAAATAGGTGCAGCGCTTGCATTCGGTCAGCCCATACATCGAATAGATCCGGACGCCGGGCAGCAGCGAGCGCAGGCGTTCTATGTGGGCTGGCGGCAAGGCGGCCGCGGTGTTGGAAATATACCGGAGGCTGGGCAGGAAACCCGGCGCCAGATCACGCATCTGCAGGATCATCGCCGCCATGGTAGGCACCAGCGGAAGGCCGGTGACGCCCTCTTTGCGGATGCGTTCGAAGATCTCGTGCGGGAAGGCGAAGGACTTCTCGAGCACCAGCGTGGCCCCGAGCCTGACTGCCATCAGCAACTGATAGAGGCCATAGTCGAAGGCAAGCGGGAGGACGTTCAGGATGATGTCGTCCGGCGCGTTGCGCAGATAGGTGGCGATCGACCCCGCGGCAGCGTCGCAATTGCGATGCGTCATCATCACACCCTTGGGCCGGCCGGTCGAACCTGACGTGTAGATCAGCATCGCAAGGTCGACGTCGATGCCGCGATGGTTCACCTCCGCGCCATCGAACGTCAGGCAGTCAGTCAGGGACGCGGCCCCTGCCGGGCATTGCCCATCGGCCCCAGGGGTGGAAGCCACGAAGATGCCGGTCTTGCCTTGCGATGCGCAGGCTTCGGTGACCACGGGCACCAGCTTCGCCTGCGTCAGGACCGCCCTGGCGTCGCAATCGGCGATGACGTAACCGAGCTTGTCGGCCTTTGTGGAGGGGTTGATCGGACTGAAGGTCGCACCTGCCTTGAGTGCGGCAAAGATCGATACGGCGGCCTCCCAGCAATTGTCCATGAAGATCAGAACGCGGTCGTCGCGCCTGATCCCATTCATGAAGAGAGCGGTGGCCAGCCGGCTCGAAAGGTCGTCGAGTTCTTCGTAGCTCAGCCTTTTGCCCCTGGTGACCAATGCCGTCTTGGCCGGGTGGGCAGCAGCCTTCGCCACCAGAAAATGCTCGATCCGCACGGGACGTTCCTCGCCGTTGGCGCTTACGCTGCCAGCGTTTGTGCTCTCGCCTCGATGAAGGACGAGATGCGGTCAAGCGAGTCCAGGTTGGTCGGAACGATGTCGGCATCCACCATCGCGATGCCGAAATTGTCCTCGATGAAGGCCACCAGCTCAAGCACCGCAGTCGAGTCGATAATGTCGTTCTCGATCAGCGAGGCTGAATCCGACAGTTTGTAGGAGGTGTCGCCGAACAGGAAGTTGTCGACGATAAAGCTTCTGACCCTGTCCTTGATTGCCGTCATCGTGTCTTTCCTTTTCCTCGCCGTCTCAGGCCGCTCTTGCCGCGCCGACCGCTTGGCCGGCGAAATTCTTCTGCCACAGCTGCGTCGACAGAATGCCGACGAAGGCGGCGTTGTCGCGAAATCCGGTCGCGGTCTCCATGCGGCATTTCTCGTGGAGCTTGGCCACCGCCTTGGCGTTGAACAGGCCGCCGGCGGTAATGCTCGCCTCGCCCAGGCAGTCACGAACATAGTCTAGTTCCTCCGCCCCGACGAAGGAGCGGGCCTCCGGGGCGCGGTAAGGTTGCTTGGTGCGTTTACCGATCGCCGCCGGAAGGTGGTGCCTGGCCACCTTGCGCAATATGTGCTTCTCCATCAAGCCTTTCAGTTTCATCTCCGGCGGAAGTCTTGCCGCGAACTCTACCACGCGATGATCCAGGAAAGGAAACCGCCCTTCGATGCCGTGCGCCATGGCCATCCGATCGCCTTGGCTGGAGAGGATGTAGCCGGGCAGGAGGAAGCGGGTTTCGAGATATTGCGCCTGATGCAGCGGATGCCATAGGGAAAACGCCTCGGGTAGGCGGCTGGTCAGCTCTTCAGCTGCGTCATAACCCTTCAACGTCGCGCGCAGGTCGCCGGAAAAGAAGATTTTCGCCGCCGCCGTGGTCTTGAAGCGTGGCCGATGCGAGAACAGCGGATCGTCGAGGGCAGCGTTGCTGGTGCCGAAGAAGGCAGCCAGATACTCCACCGATTGCTGTTGCAGGCCCGGCAGATACGGGTAAAGCCGGCGGAACAGCTGCGGCCTCATGCGCGATGTGGGCTGCCGCCCGCAGAACCGGCGGACACGCGCCTCCTTGAAGACGTCGTAACCGGCGAAGACCTCGTCGGCGCCTTCACCCGTCAGCACCACCTTCAGGCCGGCCTGGCGAACCAGGGCGGACAATTTGTAGAGTGGCGCTGGCGCCGTGCGGATGATCGGCCGCTCGGCAAAGCGGATGACCTCAGGAAAGACGCTGGCGATATCGCGGGCGCCGCATTCTATGGCGTGGTGGCGCGTGCCGAGCGCCGAGGCCATTTCGGTCTGAAAGGCGCTTTCGTCATGCTCGGCGCTGTCGAAGGTTACGGAAAATGTCTCCAGTCTCCGAGGAGTCATGCCGGCGGCAAGCGCCGAAACGAGCGACGAATCGAGCCCTCCGGAAAGATAGGAACCGACCGGCACGTCGGCCCGCATGCGAAGCCTCACCGCATCGGTCAGAAGGGCTTGCAACTCCTCTGCCGCGTGGTCCTCGTTCGTGATCTTCGACGGCTCATCACGATGCGGATAGTCCAGGTGCCAGTATCGTCTGACCGTGACCTGCCCCTGCGTCGCGATCATCACACTTGCCGGTTCCAACTCTTGGATATTGCGGAACGCCGTGCGCGGAGCGATCGGCGCCCACAGCGTAAAGATCTGATCCAGCGCAATCGGATCAATTTCAGCGGAGACCCCCGGGACCTTCAACAGGGCTTTGATCTCCGAGGCAAAGTAAAGCACCCCGTCCTTACTTGTGTAGAAGAGCGGCCGGACACCCATCCGGTCTCGTGCAAGCACCATTCGTCGCTGCCGATTGTCCCATATCGCCAAGGCGAAATCACCGTTCAGGAGAGACAAGCAGTCTTCGCCCATCTCCTCATAGAGCTGAAGGATGACCTCTGTGTCGCTCGACGTCCGAAAGTGCCGGCCCTTGGCGATCAGCCCTTCGCGCAGTTCTATGTAGTTGAAAATCTCGCCGTTGAACGCAATCGTCAAATTGCCGGCCTCGTCGGACATCGGTTGCTGGCCATCGCCGATGCCGATCACCGACAGCCGCGCATGCCCGAGCCCGGCATCGGGTGCTACGAATTTCCCTTGCTCATCCGGCCCACGATGGGCAATTGCGGCTACCATGTGCGTGAGCAAAGCTTCCGCATCCCGGATTGACCCGAAATAACCCCCGAATCCACACATCCCTTGAACTCATATTGAACGCTAAGGTACGGAACATAACCTCGATAGTGGCATCTGAGGTTAATCCGATATTTTCACCGAGCATGTGGTTAACAAGAAGTTTGCCACGATGTGGTGTTCGTGGCTAGGACGCGATGGCTCTCCATCACCTCGCGGTTGCGGCCGTAATAGCTGGAACGATAGCCCAGGCTCGCTCTAGGCCTTTTGTCCGGGTTGGCATGGCTGGACACGGGCGGCTAAGGCTGGAAATGTGATTGCACGTCTTCGCTGCCGGGGGGCTGGCCGGAGGACGAGGAGGATGGCGCTGAATTTCGAATATATTGCCGGCCATCCGGCGCTGCACCGTCATGTCGAGGCGCAGTCGAAGGCGCTGCTGCATATCTATGAAACGAGCCCACGCCTGGCCGCCGTGTTCGCCACGCAACAGCGCTGGTTGCTGGCTCACACCGGCCTAGCCCTGCATTTCGCCCGCGACCCGCGCGATCCCCGCACGGAACTGACACTGGCCCGCTTCATCGATGCCGTGCTTCACTATTCCGTCGCTAGCCGCAACACGGCCGAAGCCTTCATCAAGGAGATGCTGCACTATCACATCATCGAATACCTGCCGCACACCGGTGACGGACGAGCCCACCCGTTTCAGGTGACGGCAGCGACGCTGAAGGAATTCGACGGCTGGGTGGTTGCGCATCTGCGCACGCTCGACGGTCTCGACAGCGGCAGCCGCCTCGCCGCCTTTCTCGAGCAGCACGGCATGATTTCCAGGCTGCAGCCGCTGGTGGCGGAAGGCCTGCTCTCCTCCAACCCTGTGCGTGAGCCCAAGCAGACGTTTTCGCTGTTCATCTGGCTCAACAATGGCGGCATCGTCATGGATTGGCTGATGTCCGGCATCGATCCCGACAATGCCGCCCTCGACCGGATCCCGACCAGCGTGGTTTCGATCGGCGAATTCGCCAGTTGGCTAAAACTCTCGCGCACCCATCTTGCGCGCAAATTGCGCGACGCCGAAAAGCTCGGCAGCGTCGGCTGGCTGGGCCGGCGCGGGCATTCCGTAATGTGGGTCTCGAACAGCTTCTACCAGGAATACATGACCGTCCAGGCCGCCAAGCTTGCCGTTATCGATGCCGCGTTCGAGGCCTGCCGACCGGCGTCGCCGCACGCTGGCTGAACGTTCGGCGCAGACGCTGTTGCGCAGCCGGTCGTGCCGACCGCGAGGACCCGTCCGGGCGCATGGCCGAGGTGGCCTTTCCGCCGTCGGGATACGGACATCTGGACAGCGGGGGCGAACTGAAAGCGGAACGATCCGCGCGAGCGGCAGCGATCCGCCCGACGGGTTCGGGTGGATCAACTGGTCAAAAGCCGGGCGCAGCATCTCAATCGATGTCGAATGACACGCCCTGCGCCAGCGGCAGCGCCTTGGAATAGTTCACCGTGTTGGTGGCGCGGCGCATATAGGCCTTCCAGGCATCGGAGCCGCTCTCGCGGCCGCCGCCGGTTTCCTTCTCGCCGCCGAACGCGCCGCCGATCTCGGCGCCCGACGTGCCGATGTTGACGTTGGCGATGCCGCAATCCGAACCATCGACGCCGAGGAAGCGCTCGGATTCCTGCAGGTCGCGGGTGAAGATCGACGACGACAGTCCGGCGCCGACCGCATTGTGCTCGTCGAGCACTGCATCGAAATCGGAATATTTCATCACGTAGAGGATCGGCGCGAAGGTTTCTTCGGTGACAGGAGCCACCTGCTTCGGCATTTCGACCAGCGCCGGATGCACGTAATAGGCATCGGGATGGCCATTCTCGACCCGCGAACCGCCGGTCAGCTTGCCGCCGTGAGCGGTGGCTTCCTTGAGCGCCTTCTGCATGGCGTCGAACGCCCCCTTGTCGATCAGCGGCCCGACGAGCGAAGACGTCTCCAGCGGGTTGCCGACCGAGACGCTCTCATAGGCCTTCTTCAGCCGCGGCAGCAGCGTGTCATAGACGCTGTCATGCACGAACAGGCGCCGCAGCGTCGTGCAGCGCTGGCCCGCGGTGCCCATGGCGCCAAAGGCGATGGCGCGCAGCGCCATGTCGAGATCGGCGGTCGGGCAGACGATGCCGGCATTGTTGCCGCCGAGCTCGAGCACGGCGCGGGCAAAGCGCTTGGCCAGCCGCGGGCCGACATCCCGGCCCATGCGGGTCGAGCCGGTGGCAGAAACCAGCGCCACCTTCGGGTGGTCGACCAGGATCTCGCCGACGGAGCGGTCGCCAATCAGCACCGGTGCCAGGCCCTGCGGCGCATCCGAGCCGAAGCGCTTGACCGCGCCGGCAAAAATCGCCTCGCAGGCGAGCGCCGTCAGCGGCGTCTTTTCCGAGGGCTTCCACACCACGGCGTCGCCGCAGACCAGCGCGAGCGCCGCGTTCCACGACCACACCGCGACCGGGAAGTTGAAGGCCGAAATGACGCCGACGACGCCGAGCGGATGCCAGGTCTCCATCATGCGATGTCCCGGACGCTCGGTGGCGATGGTTAGACCGTAGAGTTGGCGGGAAAGGCCGACGGCGAAATCGCAGATGTCGATCATTTCCTGAACTTCGCCGAGGCCTTCCGACGGGATCTTGCCGACCTCGATCGACACCAGCCGGCCAAGCTCGGTTTTGTGCGCGCGCAACTCCTCGCCGAGCAGCCGCACCAGTTCGCCGCGCCGGGGACCCGGCACCATCCGCCAGGCCTGGAACGCCGTGTGCGCGGCATCGATGGTCTTGGCCGCATCGGCCGGCGAAATCGTCTTCAGCGCCGCGATCTGTTCACCCGTCACCGGGCTGCGCACGACGAGGTCGCCGCCGGTCAGCGCGTCCTTGGCCACACCCAGTTTCGCCAGAAGTTCGGCCGTTTCCTTCGCTATCGTCATTTTCATCCCTTTCAGATCCGCTCGCCATCATAGGGCGGCGGTCGAGCCTTGGCGCCATTATCGCCCGCATGCCGCGGGCGCTGTCATGGCGTGCCATTACTCGTTTCAGGGGAAAATCGCCACCCCGGCATGGTCCAAGCCGGGATTGCACGATTGAGCCAGAGGAGGAACAGGCTTAGTGCGCTGTCTTCGCCGGCGCCTTCACGGCTCCGTCCCGCATCAGCCGGTCGATATGCATGCGGATATGGGCGGCTTCCGCTGCCGTGTTGGCCAACGCAATGGCGCGATCGAAGGCGACACGCGCCTCTTCGCCACGGCCGAGCTGCATCAACAGACCGCCCTTGAGGCCGAAGAAGTGGAAATAGCCGGACAGCCTCTCGCCAAGCGGCTCGATCATGGCAAGGGCAGCTTCCGGCCCGCGCACCTTGGCGACCGCAACGGCACGGTTCAGCGTCACCACCGGCGAAGGTTGCATCGCCTCCAGCAGGCTGTAGAGCAGGTCGATCTCTGTCCAGTCGGTCTCCTCGGGGGTTGCCGCCCGCGCATGAAGGGCGGCGATCGCCGCCTGCACCTGGTAGGGTCCGGGCTTCTGGTGGCGCAGGGCCTTGTCGACCAGCGCCAGGCCTTCGTCGATCATCTTGCGGCTCCACAGCGAGCGGTCCTGGTCGTCGAGCAGCACGATCTCGCCATTCTCGTCGAAGCGGGCCGGCGCGCGCGCATGCTGCAGCAAAAGCAATGCCGTCAGGCCCATGATCTCCGGTTCGGTCTGGAACAGCCGCAGCAACAGGCGCGCCAGCCGGATCGCCTCCTCGCAAAGCGGCGCACGCGCCGGCGCCTCGCCGCTGTTGGTGGAATAACCTTCGTTGAAGATCAGATAGACCATGGCGGCAACGGCGGCGAGCCGCTCCGAGCGCTCGACCGCGCCGGGCGTCTCGAACGGCACGCCGGCATCGGCAATGCGCGCCTTGGCGCGCGTGATGCGCTGTTCCATGGCGCTTTCGCCGACCAGGAACGCACGCGCGATCTGCTTGACGGTGAGACCGGAGACGATGCGCAGCGCCACCGCGATCTGCTGCGTAGGCGGCAGATCCGGATGGCAGCAGATGAACAAGAGCCGCAATATGTCATCGCGGTAGTGCGCGCCGTCCAGCCGTTCGGCGATATCGCTCTCGGCATCTTCCAAGTCCGAGATCTGGTCCTCTTCCGGCATCGGCGCCTGCTTGGCGCGCTTGCGCACCGCGTCGATGCCGGTGTTGCGGCCGACAAAGATCAGCCAGGCCGCAGGATCGCGCGGCGGCCCGTTCTGCGGCCAGTTCTTGAGTGCCCTCAGGCACGCGTCCTGGAAAGCTTCCTCCGCCGTATCGAGATTGCGGAAATAGCGCAGCAGCGCACCCATAGCCTGCGGGCGGGCAGCGCTGATCGCCGAGCTTATCCAGGCGAGGTCTGTCATGTGGCTACTCTGGTTGGGTTGAAGACGGAAACCGGTCGGATCTCATAGGATCCGCCGCTGGGATTGACCTCGGAAAGCTCGCGCGCGAAGTCGACGGCTTCGTCGAGATCGGCGCATTCCAGCGTGTAGAAGCCGAGGAACTGTTCCTTGGTCTCGGCAAACGGTCCGTCGATGACGACCGATTCGCCCTTGACCTTGCGCAGCGTCGTCGCGGCGGTGGTGGGCAAAAGCCGCGCCACCGGCCCAAGCCGGCCGGCTTGAGCGTATTTTTCCTGCACATGCATGAGCTTTGCCATGACCTCGTCATCCTGTGCCTTGCTCCAGGAGGAGACGACATCTTCGGAGGCATAGCAGAGGATAGCGTAGAGCATGGGACGTCCTTTTCTGTCTCAAAGGACGAAACAGTAGGGCCTATGCCGACATGGCGTCGACAAAAAAGTTACGCCATTTTTGTCAGCCTTCGCTTGCCTTCAACCATCTCAGCACAAGAGCCTCTTCATCATCGAGACCGTCTATCGATCGCTTGCGCTTGTTGGCCTCGGTCATTTCGCTAAGCAGCCGCCCTTCCACCCAGGCTTCGAAAACCTGTGGATGGATGTAGCATTTGCGGCAGACGGCGCGTGTGTTGCCGAGCCGCTCGGCCACCTTGTCGATGACGGCGTTCATTACACGCTTGGTCTGCGCCTGGCTTTCGGGAAGATCCGTCCGCGCAAACAGCGACGCGGCATGGATGGTACCGCCCCAGGTGCGGAAATGCTTGGAGCTGAAATTGGCGCCGATCGCGTCGCGGATATAGCGGTTGACATCGTCGGAACGCACCCCATGCCTCTCGCCGTCCTCGTCGAGATATTGGAACAGTTGCTGCCCCGGAATATCCTGCGCGCCGCGCACGACCCGGGCGATGCGGCGGTCGACCAGCTTCAATTTCCATTCCTTGCCGGACTTGCCCTTGAAGGCAAAGCGCAGGCTGGATCCCTTGATGTCGACGTGGCGGTCGCGCAGCGTCGTCAGCCCAAAGCTCTTGTTGTCGCGGGCATAGGCGGCATTGCCGACCCGGATCATCGTGTTGTCGAGCAGCCAGACAATTGCCGCCACGACGCGCTCGGCCGGCAGGCCACGGCGGCGCAGATCGGCATCGATCCGGCGGCGCAGCTCCGGCAGGCTTTCGGCAAAGGCGACAAGGCTGGAGTATTTGGCGCCGTCGCGCTCGGCGGCCCACAGCGGATGGTAGCGGTACTGTTTGCGCCCGCGTTGGTCGCGGCCGGTCGCCTGGATGTGGCCGGCGGGATCGGGCGAGATCCACACATCCGTCCATGCCGGCGGAATGGCCAGCGCCTTGATGCGGGCAATGGCTGCCGCGCCGACGGCCTGTCCTTTCGCGCCCTTGTAGGAAAAGCCTTCGCCCGCCTTCAGGCGCCGGATCCCCGGCTCGCTGTCGCTGATATAGGTGAGCGAGGCCTGTTCGGCAGCGGTCTGCGCGCCGTTCTTCGGCGCTCCATCGTCCCCCTGTCCGGCAGCCGACCGGCCGGATGGCGTCCCAGATTTGTCAAGCATGCCCGCTCCACGAGATTTTTCTCGTAGATAAGCGCCAGGCCGACTGCTGGTTCCACCGCGTTGCTATGGAATGTGGTCGGGTCCACCAATGGTGGCATCAGCCGGCACGGCCATCCAGAGGCCGCCATCGTCGACGTGAGGCGGATGGTAGTCGCGCCCGGGCGGAATCTGTTCGAACACGGCCCCTGCCTCATCGGCAAGGTAGTCATAGCCCACATCCTGCAGGAGCCCCTTTGGATCAAGGTGGTGGTAGAGATTGCGGCGGGCGATCCGCCGCTTCGGCTCCATCATCTTTAAATGATAGAGGTTGAGCCCGCTGTTGCGGGCCTTGAAACCAAGATCGGGAGGATACCAGAGCCCGTGCAAGTCCTCTGGTCGGTACTTCGCCGGATCGTAGGCTCTGAACAGACGATACTGGAACTTTTCGGCCCACAGCCCGTCGACCCGGTACTCGGTCGGCGAATACAATTCGCGGAGCCGGAACCCCCAGGCCATGCGCCTGTAATCCCCCGTCAGCTGTCCGATCCGCTCCGCGGTACCGCGTTCCAGCCGCTCATCGGGATCAATAGCCAGGATCCAGTCGGCGGCAGCTTCATGCGCTGCGTCGAGCAAGATCCGCCGCCGCTGCGGCTCGCTGCTGAACACGCCGGTCGCCCCGCGATCGTCATAGGCAATCCAGCCGTCAACGACCGGATCGATATTGGTGATCAGATCGGCAACCAGATGCGCGTCATAACGATAGCTGAAAACTGCGACCGTTCTCTGGCGCGTCCAGAACAGTCGGCTCCGTCGCCAGCGTCGAGGCTTGATTTGGCTCGTTATCATTTTCTTGTTGCCGCTTTCACGCGATTTCGCACGCCAATATAGACACCCACGGATTTGACCAGCAGGGCAAGCCAGACAATTGGCATCGACATCATCGCGAAAGTTCGATCCCGATCGGAAAGCCCGATCTTCGCCAGCTTGCGGGCATTCCGCCGATCGCGAAACGTGTCGCGAAAACACCGAAACGGAGTGTTCAGGGCGGACGCTGCGAGGTAATCGCCGCGGCGACAGCCGCGCCTGTACTGATCGGCAAGCAATCTGGACAGCCGGGTTTCGTTGCGATGAACGGTTTGCACCTTAGGCTCCCAGACCGGCTGCAGTTCCTGCGGCAGCCGCCCCAGAAATTCGGTGTCTTCGGCAGCAGGCATGGTTTCATCGAACAAGCCATATTCATCGAACAGCCGCCGATCGAACGACACGCCGTAACGCAGGGCACGATCCGACGGCAGACCGGGAAGCCGTCGCATGAACATGATCAGATGAGCCGCACAGGCGATCAGATTGCGCGGATGGCTATTCACCATCGCGCTCGCCACGGCGCGGTCGCCAGCCAGATGCCGCTGCATCCGTGCCTCGGCCCAGCCCGAACAGGCGAGGCAATCATCGGCAAGAAAGGCAACGAAAGGCGCTTTGGTGGCCGCAATGCCGAGATTGCGGGCTGCGCCGACAAACAGCCTTCGACCGACCTCCATCACTGGCACCTTGACCCCGGCGCCGGTCAGCAGCGCCAGGACCTCACCTCCGCCCGAGTTGACCACCATGATCTCGAGCGGCGCATTCTGATCCAGCAGGGATGTCACAGCCTCGACTATTTGAGCCGGCGCGCGATAGCCGATGACAATGACGGCAAGCTGCGGCGGGGCTGATTCAGGCACGTTGCAACTGGACGCGCGGAGAGGAAAACCAGCGCCGCAGCGCCAGCTTCAGCTGGTAGCGCCTGCAACGCCAGGTGTTCGACCGCACCTTCGGCGCCGCCGCCGCGATCCTCAGGAACCGCGCCGCCGTCTCCAGATCGCCGCGCGCATAGTGAACCCGGGCGATCTTGAGGGCGACCAGCCCCTCCCTGGTCTTTAGCGACGACAGTGGGATGCCACAGTCAGTCAGCTCGCGCAGCGCCAGCCGCCAGTCGAGAAAGCGGCGCACCGGCCTGGTGATGAAGCGATCATCGGAACGCACTGCCGAAACGTGGTAGATCATGACGGGATGCACGATCAGGGCAAGCGACGCCCTGCCCATCAGCCTGGACCAGAACAGCGTGTCCTCGTCATAGGCAAGCCCGGTCGGGAAGCGCGTGTCGCCGACGACGCGCCGGGAAACCAGGGCACTGCCCACGGCGATCGAGCGAATGTGACCTTCCAGATAGGCCGAGGCATTGGCTATACCGTCTTCTATGTAGCCGGCTGGAAGCTTGAGGTTCCGGTTCTCGCCATCGGTGCGCCGACGGTAGGCGCCGATCACCATGTCGGCGGCCGGTTGCTCCCCCGCCCGGACCAGCATCGACCGCAGCCCGCCCTCCAGATGCAAGTCGTCGGCGTCGATCAGGTAGATCCAGGAGCATTGCGCCTGCGCCAGCGCCACATTGCGGGAGCCGCCCGCGTCCCGGCAGCTGCTCTTGAGCACGCGCAACGGCAACGAGAATTGCGTGGCGGCATTCAGCGCGGCTTCTGCCGTCCCGTCCGAGGAGGAATCGTCGACCAGCAGCACCTCGCCGATAACCTCGGCTTCGGAACGAAGCGAGGCCAGCGTGGCCGCAATGGTTGCCGCCGCATTGTGCGCCGGGATGATGACACTGATTGCCGTCAATACCGAACTCCGCATCAGCATGCCTGCCGACCGATCCTCCCCGAAGTTTCGACCGAGCATAACGGGCATGGCCGTTGTTGAGAAGCTGTGCTTCGAGGCTGTCAGGCCTTCTCGAGCGCGACCGGGATGACGTCGACGGCCTGGTCGCCGACCTGGCCGCCGGTGGTTTTCAGCACGCCGACGATCGGAGCCACGTCGGAATAGTCGCGGCCATAGCCAACGGTGATGTGGTCGTTGCTGGCCCGCATGCCATTGGTCGGGTCGAATTCCTGCCAGCCGGCATCGCGCCCACACCACACCTTGACCCAGGCATGCATGGCATCGGCGCCTTCGAGCCGCGGCTTCCCTTTCGGGGGAATGGTGCGCAGGAAGCCGCTGACATAACCCGCAGGAATACCTAGCCCGCGCAGGCCGGCGATCATGATGTGGGAGAAGTCCTGGCACACGCCCCGCTTCAAACGGAAGGCATCGCTGGCCCCGGTACGCACCGTGGTCGCTTCCCCGTCATAGGTGAAGTCGCGGTGGATGCGGTTGCACAGATCGATGGCCATGCCGACCGTCGAGCCGCCGGCGCTGTCGCGGGCATAGGCGGTGATCGCCGCATCGATGCCGGCATGATCGCTGGCGGCGAGAAAGTGATGCGGTGCATCCGGCGCCAGTGACCGTACGGCGCCGAGTTCTTCCCGCAGGCGCTGCAGATCGGGCGACACGTCGAGCCCAGGCTCCGGCCGTGACACCGACACGCGCGCGCTCATTCTGATGTCGAGCCCGTCATGGACGTCGCGAAAGGCGATCGCGGTGACATTGTTGCCGAAGAAATCGGCAAAATCCGTGCGCTCCGATGGGGTCGGCACAAACGAAAGCGAGGCCGCGATCACGCGCTGCACGCCGGCAATGGTCGGCGGCAATACACGCACCTGATGCCGGCTGCCACCGGCCGCGGCGTCATAATCGTAGCTGAGATGAAGCCTGATATCGTACAGCATGTTAACCGAAATACGCTTTAGCCAGGCTGCTATAGAGGTTGCCGATCTCAGTTGCGAGATCGTCCAGCACCTCCGCCGACATCTCCGATGGCTCCATGACGGCAATTGCCGTGTTGAGCTGCAGGATTTCCTTGGCCGCGACCGACATATGCCCCTCCGGCCCAACCGATGGCAACAGGCCGATCTCCGCCTTCAGCCGTTCGAGCTGGAACAGGATCGAGCGCGGGTTGAGTGGGTCGAGCGCCAAGAGGTCGATCACCGTGCGCCGTCCGGCCCGCACCGGATATTGCCGGCGGTGGGTCATGACGCTGTCGCCGATCTCCAGCATCATGTCGAGCGAGCCGTCCGGCGCACCGGACCTTGTCAGTCGGGCTAGCGTACGGGCGATCTGGATGCCGCGCTCGATCCGCCGGCCGATCTCGAGGAAACGCCAGCCGGTGAAACGGTACATATTCTCGTGCAACAGGCCAGAGAAACCGGCGAGCTTGCGCAGCATGACCGTCATCGCCCGTGTCGCGTCGTCACCCGGCGCCACCGTGGTGGCGAACTGATGAATGGTCTTCGACAGGTCCTTCAGCGCCAGCCAGCCATCGGGCGAAAAGCGGTCGCGGATCTGTCCGGCGCTGTAGACGGCGCTGTCCAGCGTGCCGATCAATCCGGGCGGAATGGCCGCTTCGAGATCGATGCCGAAGGGTTCGAGATAGTCCCTGATATCGGCGAGCAGCAGCATGTCAGGATCGGACGTCTCGGCCAGCCGCACATGATAGGCGCGCAGGATACGCACCGTATCTTCCGAACGCTCGATATAGCGGCCGAGCCAGGTCAGGTTTTCCGCCGCGCGGCTGGGCAGGCTGCCCGGCATGGTGCGGACGAAGCTGTCATGCTCCTGCGGCAGCAGCGTCTCGCGCTCGACCGACCGGTCGCTGACCACCCAGACGTCGGCCGCCTGGCCGCCGCGCTGCATGGCGATGGCCGTCGGGTCGAGCGAAAGGCCGACACGGGCGAAACCGCCCGGCATTACCGTCCAGCCATCGGGCGTGCGCGCCAGATAAACGCGCAGGCTTGCCGGTCGCGGTTCCAGCCAGCCGCCGACATAGACCGGCGTCGTCGACAGCGTCACCGCTTCCTGGCCGACGAAACCGCTGCCATCGCTCTCGATGCGCGCGATCAGCGCGATGCGTTCCTCCGGCGTCAGTGCCGAACCGAGCCTGGTCTGGCCGTCATCCTCGAAGGCCAGCCGCGTCGACAGCGCCGGACCGATCACCATGCGATCGATATTGGCAAGCACATGGGCCCGTTCGGTTGCTTGCCCGCACCACCAGGTGGCGACGCTTGGCAACAGAAGTTCTTCGCCGCGCAATGCGCGCGAAATCTTCGGCAGGAAGGCGAGCAGCGCCCGGGTTTCCATCAAGCCCGAACCCAGCGCATTGACCGTAGACACGGTGCCGCGGCGGATCGCCTCGACCAGCCCCGGCGTGCCGATATGCGAGTCCGACCTCAGTTCCAGCGGATCGGCAAAGGCGGCGTCGAGCCGCCGCCACAGCACGCTGATCGGCATCAGCCCGGAAACCGTGCGCACCATCAGCTTGCCGCCGGACACGGTCAGATCCTCGCCCTCGAGCAGCATGATGCCGAGATAGCGGGCGATATAGGCGTGCTCATAATAAGTCTCGTTGAGCGGCCCCGGCGTCAGAATGGCGACGCGGCCGTCATTCTCCTTCGCCATGCCGATCAGCGCATCGCGAAAGCGGCGGAAGAAACCGGCCAGGCGATGCACATGCATCTCGCCATAGACGTCGGACAAAGCCCGCGTCGTGGCGACGCGGTTTTCCAGCGCAAAGCCGGCGCCCGACGGCGCCTGCGTGCGGTCGCCCAGCACCCACCAGCTTCCATCCGGCCCACGACCGAGCTCGAAGGCGCAAAAATGCAGGAAATGACCGCTGGCCGGCATGGTGCCGACGACGGGGCGCAAAAATTCGGGGCTCGCCGCAATCAGGCCTGCCGGCAGGATTCCCTTCTCGATCAGCCGGTTCGGGCCATAGATATCAGCGACTATCTCCTCGAAAAGCTCGGCGCGCTGGACGAGACCGGCGCTGATCCCGGCCCATTCCTTGTCTTCGATCAGCAGCGGGATATGCGCCAGTGGCCATTCGCGCTCGTTGGCGCCGGCCTTGTCGTAGACGCGATAATAAACGCCGGCGTCGCGCAGATACTGGTCGGCGCGGGCAAAGCGCTGGCCCAGCTTTTCGGGACCCAGCTCCTCCAGCGCCTCGATGAAGGGCGCCCAGGCCGGACGCGGATGGCCCGAAGCATCGACCATCTCGTCGACGACGCCGTCAATCGGCTGGTAGTGCTCCAGCAGACTGTGCCTCAGCGGCTTGCCGCGGACCTTTTTCTGATTCCCCTTTGCCATCGCTGATCAGAGTCTTGCTGGCCGCCTGAGGTCAAGGGTCATGGGGAAGTCTTCAGAGGCTTCTTCATTGCGCAGCACATAGGCCGACGGCGTATGGCCGCGCGGCTCGAAGCGGGCGAGACGCCTCGCCTCGGCCTCATTGACGTTGACCGGGAAAGTGTCGTAGCTGCGCCCACCTGGATGCGCGACATGGTAGACGCAGCCGCCCACCGCCCGCCCCGACCAACGGTCGTAAATGTCGAAGACCAAAGGCGTGTTGACCGGCAGCGCCGGATGCAGGCCCGACGAAGGCTGCCAGGCCTTGAAGCGCACACCGGCCACCGCGACCTCGCGATTGTCGGTGACCTTCATCGGCACGATTCGGCCATTGCAGACAATGGCATGACGTTCCGGGTTGAGGCCTTCGGTCCTGACCTGCAGCCGTTCGACCGAGGAGTCGACGAAACGCACAGTGCCGCCGATTGCGCCTTGCTCGCCCATGACATGCCACGGCTCCAGCGCCTGCCGCAGTTCCAGCTTGATGCCGGCATGCTGGACTTCGCCGCAGAACGGAAAGCGGAACTCCAGCTGGGCATCGAACCATTCCGGCCGGAATTCGAAACCGTTGAGCTTGAGGTCGTCGAGCATGTCGAGGAAATCCGCCCAGACATAATGCGGCAGCATGAAACGGTCATGGAGCGAGGTGCCCCAGCGCACGAAGCGGCCATCAAGCGGGTTGTTCCACGCACGGGCGATGATGGCGCGTACCAGCAATTGCTGCGCCAGCGACATGCGCGCATTGGGCGGCATCTCGAAACCGCGGAACTCAACAAGCCCAAGCCGGCCAGTCGGGCCATCGGGCGAAAACAGCTTGTCGATGCAGATTTCCGAGCGGTGCGTATTACCGGTGACGTCAGTCAACAGATTTCGGAACAGTCGGTCGACCAGCCAAGGCAGCGGTGGGTTGCCCTGGCCCGGATGCGGCACCTGCGCCATCGCGATCTCGAGTTCGTAAAGCGAATCGTGCCGCGCCTCGTCGAAGCGCGGCGCCTGGCTGGTCGGGCCGATGAACAGGCCGGAGAATAGATAGGACAGCGACGGGCGCCGCTGCCATTGCAGCACCAGGCTCTTCAACAGATCGGGCCGGCGCAGGAACGGGCTGTCATTGGGCGTCGCGCCGCCGACGACGACATGGTTGCCCCCGCCGGTACCGGTGTGGCGGCCGTCGATCATGAACTTGTCGGCGCCAAGCCGCGTCTGCCGTGCTTCCTCGTAGATCGCCGTCGTCGTCGCCACGCAGTCCTGCCAGTTGGCAGCCGGATGGATGTTGACCTCGATGACGCCGGGATCGGGTGCCACCCTGATGACGTTGAGGCGCGGATCGTGCGGCGGTCCATAGCCTTCGATATGCACGGGAAGGCCGATCGCCTTGGCCGCGTTTTCTGCGGCTGCGACGAGCTCCAGATAGTCTTCCAGCGCCTCGACCGGCGGCATGAAGACGCACAGCCTGCCGTCGCGCGGCTCGACCGAAAGTGCTGTACGCACCGCGCCGCCGATCTCGGTGATCTCCTGCTCGACCCGGTCTTGCTGACCGGTCGTCGCAGTGAACGATACCGCCTGCTGGCGCCGCGCCATCTCGTCGGCGCCTTCCAGTTCGGCCGGAGCCGGTTCTGGCAGTATGGCTTCCCGCGCCGGCAGCGGTCCACGCGGCAGCGACGGATCGACCGGCACGATATAGGGGAACTGCGCCGGCGGCACATAGGGCAGCGTGCCCAGCGGCAGGCGGTAACCGACAGGGGAATCGCCCGGCACCAGGAACAGCCGCCCGCGCCGTGTCTTCCACTTCTCCGAGCGCCAGCGCGGGTCCGAAGCCTGGCTGTTCCAGCGCTGCACCGGCAGCACGTAGCCGGACGGCTTGGTCAGCCCGCGCTCGAACACTTTCGCCATGCGGCTGCGCTCTTCCGGGTCTTCCAGCTTGGAGTTGGACGGATCGACATTGTCGGGCAGCTTGCCTTCCTTCAGCAGCCATTCGGCCGGGTCCTCATAGGCCTCGCTGACCATCGCCTTGTCGATGCCGAGTTCGCCGGCGATTGCCGTCAGCAAGCTTTCGGCTTGCTGCGGCCCGACCTCCGCATCGCTCTTTTCGTGTGCGATCAGCGACGGATCGCTCCACACCGGCTGGCCGTCGGTGCGCCAATACAGCGAGAAGGTCCAACGCGGCAGGCTCTCGCCCGGATACCATTTGCCCTGGCCGTAGTGGAGGAAGCCGCCCGGCGCGAAGCGTTCGCGCAATTTACGGATCAGCGCATCGGCCTTTTCGCGCTTGGTCGGGCCGACGGCGGCGGTGTTCCACTCGGCGGACTCGAAATCGTCGATGGAGACAAAGGTCGGTTCGCCGCCCATGGTCAGCCTGACGTCGCCCGCTTGAAGTGCGGCGTCGACCTTGTTGCCCAGCCCATCCAGCGCCTGCCAGCTTTCGTCCGAGAATGGCTTGGTGATGCGCGGATGTTCGGCGATGCGGTCGACACGCATGTCGAAGCCGAATTCGACATTGGCGAAGCTCGCCATGCCGGAAATGGGTGCGGCGTTGCGGAAATGCGGCGTGGCCGCCAGCGGCACATGGCTTTCGCCGGTGAGCAGGCCGGACGTCGGATCGAAGCCGATCCAGCCGGCGCCCGGCAGATAGACCTCGCACCAGGCGTGCAGGTCGGTGAAATCGACGGCGGTTCCGGCTGGGCCATCGAGCGCGACCAGATCGGGCTTCAGCTGGATCAGATAGCCTGAGACGAAACGCGCGGCGAGGCCGAGATTCCTGAGGATTTGCACCAGCAGCCAGCTCGAATCCCGGCACGATCCCTTTTTCGCGGCCAGCGTTTCCTCCGGCGAGAACACGCCGGTTTCCATCCGCACGATATAGGCGATCTCCCGCTGCAGCCGCGCATTGAGGTCGACGACGAAGTTGACGGTGTTGGTGGCGCTACGGTCGATGGTTGCGAGGAAAGCAGACAGCAGCGGCCCCGCCGGCTCCGGCGTGCGGTAGATGGCGAGATCGTCCCTGATGTCTTCGGGGTACTCGAACGGGAAGGTCTCGGCCGATGGTTCGACGAAGAAATCGAACGGATTGTAGACCGTCATGTCGGCGACGAGGTCGACCTCGATCTTCAATTCCGTCACCGGTTCCGGGAAGACGAAGCGGGCGAGGAAATTGCCGTAGGGGTCCTGCTGCAGATTGACGAAGTGGTTCGCCGGCCCGACCTTCAGCGAATGGCTGAGCACCTTGGTGCGGGAATGCGGTGCCGGCTGCAGCCTGATGACCTGGGGCCCGAGAACCACCGGCCGGTCGTATTTGTAATGGGTCAGGTGGTAGACGGCTGCCAGTATTGCCATGGGGCCCCGGAGATCGGCGTTTCTTCAGCCGAACCCTGACACATCTATTGGCCATTCTCCAAGCAGAGATGTTGCGCTGCACCTAAATTAAGCAGCCGAAGTCGGCTACGCTGTGTCGAGATTCAGGTCAGGCCGAGTCGAAAATGGCTGATACCGAGAACCGGAGCAGAGCGTACTTTTGGTACGCGAGCACCGGAAGCGCAGGTATCGGCCATTTGCAGGCCGGCCTCACTTGAATTCGGCACAGCTTAGAAAAACGCCTGTATCCCCGTCTGAGCCCTGCCAAGGATCAGCGCATGCACGTCATGCGTGCCTTCATAGGTGTTGACCGTCTCCAGGTTCTGCGCGTGGCGCATGACGTGGTAGCCGATCTGGATGCCGTTGCCGCCATGCATGTCGCGGGCCTGGCGCGCGATGTCGAGCGCCTTGCCGCAATTGTTGCGCTTGACGATCGAGATCATTTCCGGGGCCATCTTGCCTTCATCCATCAGCCGCCCGACGCGCAGCGAGCCCTGCAAGCCGAGCGCAATCTCGGTCTGCATGTCGGCGAGCTTTTTCTGGAACAGCTGCGTGCCGGCGAGCGGCTTGCCGAACTGCTTGCGGTCGAGTCCATACTGCCGGGCCCGGTGCCAGCAATCCTCGGCGGCGCCCATCGCGCCCCAGGAAATGCCGTAGCGGGCCCGGTTGAGGCAGCCGAATGGGCCGCCGAGGCCCCTGGCGTTGGGCAGCAGCGCGTCTTCGCCGACTTCGACGCCTTCCATCACCACCTCGCCGGTGATCGAGGCCCTAAGGCTGAGCTTGCCGCCGATCTTCGGCGCCGACAGCCCCTTCATGCCCTTCTCCAGCACGAAACCGCGGATTTCGTCCTTGCCGTTGTCGCCCTTCAGCTTCGCCCAGACCACGAACACGTCGGCGATCGGCGCGTTGGATATCCACATTTTCGAGCCGGAAATCTTGTAGCCGTTCGCCGTCTTCTCGGCCCGCGTCTTCATGCCGCCCGGATCGGAACCGGCATCCGGCTCGGTCAGGCCGAAACAGCCGATCCATTCGCCCGAAGCCAGCTTCGGCAGGTACCTCTTGCGCTGTTCTTCCGAGCCATAGGCATGGATGGGGTACATCACCAGCGACGATTGCACCGACATCATCGACCGGTAGCCGGAATCGACCCGCTCGACCTCGCGCGCCACCAACCCGTAGGTGACGTAATTGGCGCCGAGCCCGCCATATTCCTCGGGAATGGTGATGCCGAGCAGGCCGGCCTCGCCCATCTCGCGAAAAATGCCGGCGTCGGTCTTTTCCTCGAGATAGGCCTCCTCGATGCGCGGCGCGAGCTTGTCGGCGGCAAAGGCGGCCGCGCCATCGCGCACCATACGCTCATCCTCGGAAAGCTGGTTCTCGATCAGGAAGGGGTCTTCCCAGACGAACGCGTTCTTGTCGGCGGCCATGGCTTCGCCCTCTCCCAAATCTTGAAGTGCTCGGGCTTATCCACCTCCGCTTCGGAAAAATCAAACAAAATTGCATCACAGATCAATGAGGTTTAGTAATGGATCATGAACGTCCAACGCCGGCTTTTACCCAGCACCAGCGCCCTTGCCGCCTTCGAGGCCGTGGCCCGCCTTGGCTCCTTCACCGCTGCCGCCCAGGAACTCGATTTGACCCAAGGGGCCGTCAGCCGCCAGATAGCCCTTCTGGAGGAACAGTTCGGCCGCCGGCTGTTCGAGCGCGACAGCCGCAATGTTCGGCTGTCCACGGCGGGCGAAATCTATGCCGAAGCCGTGCGGGCGGCACTCGGGCAATTGCGCGACGCCGCGCTCGGATTGATGAGCAATCGGCATAGCGGCATGCTGAACCTCGCCATACTGCCGACCTTCGGCACGCGCTGGCTGATGCCTCTGATCCCGGATTTCGTCGCAGAAAACCCTGACATCACCATCAACTTTGTCACCCGCATCGGCCGCTTCGACTTCGCCCGCGAGCGGCTCGACGCCGCCATCCATCATGGCCAGCCCGACTGGCCGGACGCCGATTCCACATTGTTGATGCGCGAAACCGTGATGCCGGTGGTTTCGCCCGACTTCCTTGCCAGCCGCGATATCACCACTGCGGCCGACATCAGCCGCCTGCCGCTGCTGCACATGGCGACGCGTCCCGGGGCCTGGGGCGAATGGTTCGAGGAACAGGGCTTGAGCGCACCGATCGGACCCGGCATGCAGTTCGAGCAATTCGGCACCGTTGCCCAAGCCTGCATGGCGGGGCTTGGCGTCGCGCTCCTGCCGCAAGTTCTTATCGCCGGCGAATTGCAGCGCGGTCAGCTCGTGCCGGCGCCGGGACAGCCGATGCAAAGCCGCAGCGCCTACTACCTCGTCGTCCCGAACGACAAGCGCGGCCACCCGCCCGTCGTCAGCTTTCGCGACTGGCTGCTGGGCCAGGTTGAGAAGGAACCGGCCGTTCTGGCCTGGTAGCTACTTCCGCTTCATCGGCACGGTTTCCGGCTGGAAGCGCAGCGTTTTTGCGACTTGCGTTCGGCAACTTTCGCATCGAGCTTGCTTTTGATCCGGGCGAAAGCCTGGTCTCCATCGACCGAACTGCCACTCGCCATGCCCTCGTCCCAAAGACGCCCCAACTCTTGGACACTCACTTTCTCGAAACTTGCCATATCGCGCGTATCTCCACACAAGGATGGTAGATAACGCTCTAGCGATTGCAAGGAACCATTCGAGGCTACTTCCGCTTCAAGGCATCGGCCAGTGCTGCGCCAAACGCGCCTTGCTGTGCCGGTCGTTCCGGCTGACGCTGCGGCATCGGCGAAGGTTGCGCCGGCTTGCCGCCGCCATTGTCGCGCGGCCCCTTCGGCGTCCCGCCCTCGCCGCCGTCCTTGCGCATGGACAGCGCGATGCGCTTGCGCTTGATGTCGACATCGACGACCCGCACCTTCACCACGTCGCCGGCCTTCACCACCTCATGCGCGTCCTTGATGAAACGATCGGCCAGTTGCGAGACATGCACCAGCCCGTCCTGGTGCACGCCGATATCGACGAAGGCGCCGAAGGCAGCGACATTGGTGACGGTGCCTTCCAGAAGCATGCCGGGCTTCAGATCCTTGATGTCGTCGATGCCATCGGCAAAGGTTGCGGTCTTGAAGCCGGGGCGCGGGTCGCGGCCGGGCTTTTCCAGCTCGGCAATGATGTCGCGCACCGTCGGCAGGCCGAACCGTTCGTCGACGAAGACGCGCGGATCGAGCGCCTTGAGCGCGGCACTGTCTCCCATCAGCGAGCGCACATCGCGACCGCAGGCGGCGACGATCTTCTTGGCCACGCCATAGGCTTCCGGATGGACCGACGAGGCGTCGAGCGGCTCGCTGCCATTGGCAATGCGCAGGAAGCCTGCGGACTGTTCGAACGCGCGCGGTCCGAGCCGCGCTACCTTGAGCAGCTCCTTGCGGCTGGCGAACGGCCCGGTCGCATCGCGATGCGCGACAATGGCGTCGGCAAGCGAAGCGCCTAGGCCTGACACGCGGGCCAAGAGCGGCGCCGAGGCGGTGTTGAGATCGACACCGACGGCATTGACCGCGTCCTCCACCACCGCTTCCAGCGAACGGCCGAGCCGATACTGGTCGACGTCATGCTGGTACTGGCCGACGCCGATCGATTTCGGTTCGATCTTGACCAGTTCGGCGAGCGGATCCTGCAGCCGCCTGGCTATGGACACCGCACCGCGCAGCGACACGTCGAGCCCGGGAAACTCAGCCGCCGCTGTCGCCGAGGCCGAATAGACCGAGGCGCCGGCCTCGCTGACGATCACCTTGAGCGGCTTTGGCCTACCATCCGAAGGCATGTCGGACAGCATGTCGGCGACCAGCTTTTCAGTCTCGCGGCTGCCGGTGCCGTTGCCGATCGAGATCAGCTCGACCTTATGCTGGCGGATGAGTGCTGCGAGCTGGGCCTGTGTGCCGCGCACATCGTTCCGCGGCGGAAATGGATAGACGGTCGTCGTCGTCAGCACCTTGCCGGTGCCATCTACCACCGCGACCTTGACGCCGGTGCGGATGCCGGGATCGAGCCCCATGGTCGGCCGCGAGCCGGCGGGTGCCGCCAGAAGCAAATCCTTGAGGTTGCGTGCAAAGACATGGATCGCCTCTTCCTCCGCCCGCTCGCGCAGGTCGCGCATCAAATCGAGCGTCAGGTGCAGCGAAAGCTTGATCCGCCAGGTCCAGCCGGCGACTTCCATCAGCCAGCGGTCGCCCGGCAGGCTGCCGCCGATGGCGTAGGCATTGGCGATCATCCGCTCGACCGGCTTCACCGGCGAGGCATCGTCGGCATCGACCTCGATGTCTAGCGACAACACCTCTTCGTTGCGGCCGCGCAGCATGGCCAGCGCGCGGTGGCTCGGAACATTTGCCCAACGCTCGACATGCTCGAAATAGTCGGAGAATTTCGCCCCGGCCTCCTGCTTACCGTCGACGACACGGGCACGCATGAAAGCGCGCTCCTTCATGTAGGTGCGAAGCTTGCCGACCAGATCGGCATTTTCCGCGAACTGTTCCGACAGGATGTCGCGTGCGCCTTCCAGTGCGGCCTTGGCGTCGGTCACATCCTCGGTCACATAAGCCAGCGCCGCCTCGGCGGGCACCAACGACCGGTTGGCCAAAATAGCCTCCGCCAATGGCGCCAGCCCGCGCTCCCGGGCGATCTCGGCCTTGGTGCGCCGCTTGGGCTTGTAGGGCAGGTAGATGTCTTCCAGTTCAGCCTTGGTGGCGGCAGCCACAATTTTGGCCTCAAGTTCTTCGGTCAGCTTGCCCTGCTCGCGGATCGAACTGAGAATGGTATCGCGGCGCGCATCGAGTTCGCGCAGATAGGCCAATCGCTCGGCAAGGTCGCGCAATTGGGTGTCGTCGAGCCCGCCGGTGACCTCCTTGCGGTAGCGCGCCACGAACGGCACCGTCGCGCCCTCATCGAGCAGCCCTATAGCTGCTGATGCCTGCTCCGGCCGCGCCCCGATCTCTGCCGCGATGATGGATGCGATGCGTTTGCTGTCTGCTGCCATGCTGGTCCCTGTCGCAAAGAGCGGCGACCATAGGCGCTGATGTCCGTCACGCCAACCGCAGTGTTCTCAAGCGTCAAAGAGGTCCACAGGAAAGCGCCTTGCTTTGGCTCGTCCTCAGACCATCCCGCTCAGCGCCTCGAAAAAGGCAACGATCTCGCGTTCGAGCGGATAATCTTCAGGCACCGGCTGCGACCCCATTTTTGCAATCACCACTTCCGTCTTCGGGTTGACGTAGAGCCATTGGCCGTGGATGCCGATGCCGCAGAAGGCGCCGTTTGCCGCCCCCGTCTGGTACCATTTGTTACGGTAACGGCCCTTCGGGAACAGATGCACCATTGTGCCGCGCTGCCAGGCCTCCGCGCTGCCGCCGGCAACGGTCGTATCGCGCACCCAGCCTTCCGGCACGATGCCGCGGCCATTGGCCGTGCCGCCCTGCCGCATCATCTCGCCGATACGCGCCAGGTCGCGCGGCGTCACCGAAATGCCGCCGGCGGTGCGCGCCGTACCTTCCATGTCGACGCCGATCGAAGCCTCGCTGACTGCACCCAGCGGTAGCCACAGTTTCTCGCGCATCAGGTCCGGGAAGCGCTGGCCGGAAGCTCGTTCGAGCAGCAGGCCGAGCAGATCGGAATTGGGCGAACGGTAGCGGAAGGTTTTGCCGTGCGGTTCTTCGAGCCGCTGCAAGGTCAGAATGAATTCGCGCAAGCTTTCAGTGCCGCCGCCCGGATTCCACAGCGTCGCGCGGCGGTAACGGGCAAAGGCGCTTTCGGGATCGAGATAGGCCTCCTCGAAATCGAGGCTGACGCTCATATCGAGCACATGCCGGCAGCTTGCATCGGCATAGGCCGAGCCGGCGGCTTCCGGAATGTACTGGGTCACCGGCGCTTCCGGGTCGAACACGCCCTCGCCTTCCAGTATTCCGGCGATGATCGCGGTGACCGATTTGCTGATCGAAAAGATGATGTGACGGGCACCGAAATCCATATTGGGCGCGAACCAGTCGCCGATGACCTTGCCAGCCTTCATCACCGTCAGCGCGTCGCTGCTCGAACGTGTGAGGAATTCGGCCACCGTCTCCGGCGCGCCGGCGACGGGGACGTTTTCGCCGAGCAGGCCGCTCAGGTCCCGCACCGGTGCCTCGACGCTTCCCGGCGTCGCCGCCACGGGGGCGGTAGGCACCAGCTCGCCAAGGTTCTGGAACGACCAGCGGTTGAACGGGCTTTCGCGCCAGTTGGAGAGCAGCACCTCATTGCGGGCGAAGCCGTAGCGGGTCTCGAACGCGGTCTTGCCGGTCATGAACGTTTCCTCAGAGGGTGATTTGTTGTGGGTCAACCAAGCGCCATGGCGATGGTGTGCACCGCCTTCAGCGTTGCCACCGAATAGGCGACATTGCTGAAATCCGGATAGGTCGAAAGCTTGACCACGACCATGCCGGTGTCCCAGTCGATATGGATCATCTGCCCGAACACGCCCCGGCACATCAGCGCGCGTGAGCGCGGGTTTTCGATCCAGAACTGGTTGCGATAGCTGCCTTCGGGCAGGCTCGGATTGAAGTCCGGCCCATGCCTGCCGTTGCGCGTCGCCTCGATCCAGTCGGCCGGCACGATGCCGCGGCCCTTGTCGAGGATCAGCTGGCCGAAGCGGGCGTAATCGCGCAGCGTCGCGTTGAAGCCGCCATCGGCCAGCGCATAGCCGGCGCTGTCGACCGTGAAGCAAGCGCTTTCGTCGGCGCCGAGCTTTTGCCACAGCTCCTCGGACACCAGCTGCGCCAGCCGTTTACCGGTGACCCGCTCCATGATGAAGGCAAGCACGTCGGTCTCGATCGAGCGGTACTCGAACGCGACGCCATGCGGCCGCACCTTGTCCTTCAGCTGCTGGATCAACTCGAACAGATGCGGCGGCCATTGGAAATCCGGATCGCTGTCCGGCGGCACCGGCTTCCAGCCCGTGGCGACATCAACCTGGCCGATGTCGGAGTAACGGTCGGTGTATTCCTCGGAAAACCGCACGCCGGTGGTCATATCCAGCACATGCTGCACGCTGGCGCCGTCCCAGCCGGTCGCGCCGAGCTCCGGCAGATAGGCGGTCACCGGTTTGGCCGGGTCGATCAAGCCGCGCCCAACCAGAATACCGAACACGGTGCCTGTTACCGACTTCGCCATCGACTGCGACAGATGCAGCGTGCGCTCGGCCATGCCGTTGAAATAGCGCTCATAGGCGACCTTGCCGTCTTTGAGCACCAGGAAGCCGTCCGTGTAGGTCTCGTCGAGCAGGCCAACGAGCGTCGTCGGACGGCCCTTGCTGTCTTCCACCGGCAGCGCGTCGAGATCGGTCTCTGCGCGCTCAAGACGATGGCGATGGCCATTGCCGCGCCAGACCTCGATGGTCGGCAGGAATTCGCGGATGTGTTGGAAGGCCCAGCGATTCCATGGCGGCCGGTCCCAGTCGAGCTTCGGCAGCACCATTTGAGGCGGCGAGCCCTGCATGATCGACGGCCGCGGATCGCTGTTGCGATAGGAGTCCATGAAAGCCATTCCGGAAAAGAAAAGACCCGGCGGCGCATGCCGCCGGGTCTGTCAGACTGCGGTTATTTCTGCAGTTCGGTCCAGATCTTGGTGTAGATGTCCTGGATCTCAGGCGCGCACATCTTCTGGAATTCGCCTTGTGCCTTCGCAGCCTCCGGAATGACGACTTCCGGGGCATCCTTCATATCGGCCGGCATGTACTTGTCCGAGCCGGTAATGGCGTTTGCGTAGCGATGGAAGGCCGAGAGGCCGGCCGCGTTTTCCGGATCCATGATGAAGTTCTGGAACAGCTTGGCGTTCTCGACATTTTTGGCTTCCTTGAGAACGACGACGTTATCGCTCCACAGGCCGTAGCCTTCCTTCGGATAATTGTAATGGATGGCCGGATTGGCCAGCCGCTGACGCAGCGCCGAACCGTTCCAGTCGCTGGTCGCCTTGAAGTCGCCGGCGCCCATCTTTTCGATGGTGTTGTATTCCATGGCGATCCAGTTCGGCTTGGCCGCGACAAGCGTGTCGCGCACCTTCTTCAGCACCGTCTTGTCGTCGGTGCACTGCTGGCCGCCGACATATTTGATCGCCGCGAAGATAACGTCATTCATCTCGGGAACGACATTGGTCTTGCCCTTCAGCTCGTCCGGCGTGTTGAAGATGATGCCCCAGCTGTCGGCTGGTCCCTTGTAGGCATCGGTGTTGACGACGACGCCGACGGTGCCCAGCGCCCACGGCACGGAATATTTGCGGCCGGGGTCGAAGTCTGGATTGGCCCATTCCGGCGCCACGTTCTTGAAGTTCTCCATCTTGCCCGGATCGGTCTCCTGCACGAGGCCCTCCTTGATCCAGATCGGCACGTAGGTTTGCGACGGAACGGCGATGTCGAAGCCGGTGCCGCCCTGGCGTACCTTGGCGAGCGCCGTATCGTTGGAATCGTAATCGGTGATGGTCACCTTGACGTTGTATTTGGCTTCGAACTTTTTGATCACGTCGGGGCTGGTATAGTTGCCCCAATTGTAGATGTTCAGCTCGCCATCGGCGCTGGCCAGGCTCGTCGTTGCGAGCAGCGCCAACCCCATGGCGGCTGTCGTTGTTTTCCAGTTCATGGTTTTAGCTCCCATTTGTCGGTTCAGTCTCTTTTCCTGCTGACGAAGAAAAACAACGTGACGATCGCGACCGAAAGCAGCAGGAAGGCGGTCGATATCGCGTTGATCTCAGGCGTGATGCCGCGGCGGATCTGGCCGAGCATGTAGGTGGGCAGCGTATCCTGGCCGCCCGATTTGACAAACTCGGTGATGACGACGTCATCGAGCGAGATGACGAATGCCAGCATCAGTCCGGCCAGTATGCCGGGCCACAAAAGCGGCAGCGTGATGCGGCGGAAGGTCTTCCAAGGCGTCGCGTACAGATCGGCGGCCGCGCGCTCCAGCGTCAGGTCCATGTTTTCCAGCCGCGCCCGGATCGGCAGATAGGCGAACGGGATGCAGAACGCCGTGTGCGCGGCGATCAGATATCCAATGCCGGAATAGCCGGTGAAGATCTTGATGCGCGAGAAGAAGATCAGCAGCGCCACGCCGGTGACGATCTCGGGCACCATCAGCGGCTGGTTGATCGCCGCATATTTGAAGGTGAGGCCCGGATAGGACGCGGTGCGCGTGGTGGCGAGCGCGGCCATGGTGGCAAAGATTGTCGACAGCACCGCAGCGACGGCGCCGATCTGGAACGAGCGTAGCGTCGCGTCGATAACTTGCACGTTCTGCCAAGCCGACTGGAACCAGCGCATCGAAAAGCCGCCCCATTCGGACGTCGAGTTCGCCGCGTTGAAGGCATAGGCGACCAGCACGATGATCGGCAGATAGAGCACGATAAAACAGGTCGCAGCGATCACCGTGAAGCCGGTCTGGTGCTTGATGGAAAAGTTCTTAGTCATGCCGCGCCCCCGACTTGCCGGCATTGCGCACATAGGCAAGCAGCGCCACCATGACGATGATCATCACCGTGATCGACAGCGCCGAGCCGAGCGGCCAGTTGCGGCCTTGGCCGAACTGCAATTCGATCAGGTTGGACAGCATCATATTCTTGCCGCCGCCAAGCACGCTCGGCGTCACATAGGCGCCAAGGGCTGGAATGAAGACCAGGATGGAGCCGGCAATGACGCCGGGTTTGACCAGCGGGAAAATGATCTTCCGCAATACCTTGAATCGGGTCGCGTAGAGGTCGTAGCCCGCCTCGACGAGGCGAAAATCAAGCTTCTCCATGCTGGCATAGATCGGCAGCACCATCAGCGGCAGATAGACATAGGCCATGCCGATCAGAATCGCCGTGTCGGTGAAGAGGATCTGCACCGGCGCTGAGACGATACCAAGCTTGATAAGGATGGTGTTGATGATGCCTTCGTTGCGGATGATCTGCAGCACGGCGAAGGTGCGGATCAGAAGGTTGGTCCAGAACGGAATGGTGATCAGGAACAGCCAGAGATCCCTGGTTTTCTCGCTCCGCGTCGCCATGAAATAGGCGGTTGGAAACCCCAATGCCAAAGTGGCGATCGTCGTTATCACCGCCAGCTTGATCGAGCGCCAGAAGATGGTGACATGCGCTGCCGCAAGCGAAAGCGTATCGTCGAAAATGTCGCGTTCCATGAACACCGACAGCCAGGCATCGGGCGAAAACTGCCACTTCACATCGCCATAGGGGCCAGGCGTCAGGAACGAGTAGATCAGCACGATCAGCAAGGGGCCGGTCGCGGCGAGGAAGATCACCAGCAAGGCTGGCGCTGACAGCAGCCACCGGTCGCGCACATCGCGTCGCTCCGCTGCCTTGGCGACTTGTTCCGCGGTCGCCATGATCAGTCCTTCAGCACTTGCGCGGCGTCGTTGCCGATCGTGATGCCGATCTGGCCGCCCTGCACGAAGCCGTCACCGGCGCCGCGGCTGTTCTGACGCCGCACGATGAACGGCTCCCCACCGGCAAGGCGCAGATGGAAGTGCGTGTCGGTGCCGAGATAGACGATGTTTTCGACGGTGCCGGACAGCGAAGCGCTCGGGCTGGCCGTGCCCAACTGCGCATGCTCTGGACGCACGACGATGGTGACCTTGCCGCTGGGGCTGAAGCCTTCCGGCAGCGAGGCTGGGATTTCCACACCAGACGGCAGCTTCACCGTCGCCCGGCCACCAGTGGCGCTAACCACATCCGCCTTGAGGAAGTTCGACTCGCCGATGAAGTCGGCGACGAAACGCTCGGCCGGCCGGTCGTAGATGTCGCGCGGCGAGCCGACCTGCAGGATCTTGCCCGACGACATCACCGCGATGCGATCCGACATGGTCAGCGCTTCCTCCTGGTCGTGGGTGACGAAGATGAAGGTGATGCCCGTCTCGTGCTGCAGCCGCTTCAATTCGATCTGCATTTCCTTGCGCAGCTTGTAGTCCAGGGCCGAGAGCGGTTCGTCGAGCAGGAGCACCTTGGGCTGCGGCGCCAGCGCCCGGGCGAGCGCCACGCGCTGCTGCTGGCCGCCGGAGATCTGGCTGGTGCGGCGGCCCGCCAGCACCTCCATCTTCACCAGTTTCAGCATCTCGGCGACGCGCGCCTTGATCTCGGCCTTCGGCTTGCCCAGCATTTCCAGGCCAAAGCCGATATTGTCGGCGACCGTCATATGCGGGAACAGGGCGTAGGATTGGAAGACGGTGTTGACCGGTCGCTTGAAGGGCGGCAACGGCGCGATGTCCTGGCCGTAGAGGAGGATTTCGCCGGCGGTTGGAAAGTCGAAGCCGGCAATCAGCCGCAGCAACGTGGTCTTGCCGCAGCCGGATGGTCCCAGCAGGGTAAAAAACTCATTCTCGCGGATGGATACCGAGACCGTATCGAGGGCAGCGACCTGCCCCTCACCCGACCCGAAAATTTTACTGACGTTTACGACTTCAATTGCATTCCGATCCGGTTTTTCCGGCACGATACGCCTCACTGTTGACCCCGCTCTTGCTGGCGGAGTTTTTCCCCTGTTCGATGTGACCACACGGCCGGTAGGTTGGCAAGTCCGGCATTGAATCACAGTTCAGTCGGTCATTTCGTCTTGCAAGCGGCAAGCTGTGCAAGCCGCATGCCATTGTCAGGCCTGGTAGGTGACCTTGCCACCGCAGACCGTCGTCACCGGCCGCAGCTTGTGCAGATCGGCCGGCGCCGTCTTCTCGATATCGGCCGACAAAACCACCAGGTCCGCCATGTAGCCGGGTTTCAGAACGCCTTTGCGATGCTCGGCGAATTCGGCATAGGCGCCCTCGACCGTGTAGGCGGCAATCGCTTCCTGCAGCGAGAAACTCTGGTCAGGATCGCCTTCTGCCCATGGTTTGCGCTGCACTGCCGCCTGAATGCTCAGGATCGGGTCGATCGCCGCCACCGGCCAGTCCGAGGCGAACACGACATGGGCGCCGGCGCTTTTCAGGGTGCGCCAGGCATAGCTCAGCGGCCAGCGGGCCGGCCCGATGCGTGACACCGTCGGCTCCAGCGGAAAATCCATGGCGCCGGGCGGATGCGACGGCTGCATCGAGGCGATGACGCCGAGTTCGGCAAAACGCGGCACGTCGGCTGCTGTGGTGACCTCGATGTGCTCAACCCTGTGCCGGCTGTCGCGCTTGCCATTGACCTTCTGCGCCGCCTCGTAACCGTCGAGCACCGCGCGCACCGCGCCGTCGCCGATCGAGTGCACGGCGATCTGCAGCCCGCGTTTGTCGATAGCCACGGCGAGATCGATAAATTGCTGCGGCGTGAAAAGCGGCTCGCCGACCCAGTCGGGACGGTCGGCATAAGGTTCGACCATAACAGCGGTCCAGGAATCGAGCACGCCGTCATAGAACACCTTGACCATGCCCGATGACAGCCACTCGCTGTCGTAGCGCTCGGCCATGACGGACGCCTTCTCGAGCATGTCGAGCGTCATGAAATTCTTGTAGTGGAACGGGATCTTGACGCGGCAGGGCAGGCCTTCCTCGGCCTCGATCTCGGAAAGCAATTCGAGCTGGTAGAGATTGCCGTCCATGTTCTGGATCGAGGTGATGCCGTGGCGCGCGCACCAGGCAAGTCCGCGCCGCATTATGTCACGGTCAGCGGCCCGCTCGGCGGCCGACGGCATTGGGTCCGGCTCGCCGCCGGTCGACAGCCCCAACCGCACCCGGCTTTCGCCGGCAAGGTCGAGCACCGGACCGAAGGCCTCGCCCTCGCGCAATTCGCCCGCGGCCAGGCCGTCGTCACCCATCACGATCTCGTTGCCCGGACCGAGCGTGCGTCCCTTCAGGATGCCGGCCATCTCCAACGCCTTGGTGTTGGCCCACATCGTATGGTGGTCGGGCGCCGCCATGCAGAAGGGGCGGTCGGGCAGGATGGCGTCGAGATGATGGCGTGTCACCCGCTCGTCGCCGAGCACGGTGTAGTCGACGCCCTGTCCCACAAGCATTTTCGCCTCGGGCCGCGTCGTTGCGTAGTCGCGGATGGCGCTTTGAAGCGCCTCGAAGCCATGGATACCGCCGAGTTGAAGATGCGCGAGTTCGGCCCCTCCCGAGAACAGATGCATGTGGGCTTCGATGAAACCGGGCAGGACCGAACCGCCCTTGGCGTCGATCACCTCTGTGGTCGTTCCCTTGAGTTTTTCGATGGCGGCGTGGTTGCCGATGGCGATGATGGCGCCGTCCTTGACGGCAATCGCCTCGGCGGCGGGATTGTCATCGTCCATGGTCCGCACGCGACCATTGATGACGATCAGATCAGCATTTTGACCCGCACCCGTGACAGACATCGCGACTCCGCGGTTTTGACGACTGGCTGAGACCGACAACCCTCTTGTCCGACAAGCTGCCACTCCGCTGGAGCGGCGTTATCGGACGAAAACTGATGCCAGTGCGCTCTTTCGAAATTCCCCTTGTGATCTCTCAAAACAGCGTGGATAAAAGAATGCGACTAATTATTCGCGTTTGTCAACGTGCCGAATTTCGAATGTATTGTGGACAACACACCACGCCAATGTTGAGACCGGGACCTGTGTTGAAACCGGCAGGGAACGAAGGCATCAATCCGTGAAGCGCAGTCTCAGCCGCGAAACCAGGATGGCGCTCGAACCGCGCAAGCAGCCGCGGCAGGAACGGTCGAGCAAGGTGGTCGACCGGATACTCGACGCGGCTTTGATCCTGACGCGGGAGCAGGGAACCAAGACGCCGACGACGCTCGCCATTGCCCGGCGCGCGGGCCTGTCGGTCGGTTCGGTCTACCAGTACTTTCCCAACAAGGAAGCCATTCTCCTCGACCTCGCCCGGCGCTGGCTGTCGTCGTTTCCCGAGGTGATCGCCAGGCGCATCGAGGTCACCCCACCCACCAACCGCGACGAGTTTCGGCAGGAGGTGCGCAAGCTCTTCATCGATACCTCCAGAATATATCTCGAAAACGCCACCCTGATGCCGGTGATCGAGGCGATATCCGGCAATGCCGACCTCAGGCCGATCCAGGACGAATATGACGAGCAGATCATCGCGCTTTACGCCGCGTGGCTGCAGCATGTGAACCCGGCCCTTGAGGACAAGATCGCCAGCCGACTCGGCGTGCTGATGATGGATGTCGGGCACGCCTGCCGGCTTGTGGGGTTGAAGCGGGATCGCAAGACATACGACCTCATCGAGGACGATGTGGAAAGAATGTGGCTCGCTCTGGTCACCCCCTATCTCAACCTTGACTGATTTCGCTATTTCGAGAGGAAATTCATGAAGACTGTCTATTCGCCGCTTCATGCCGACCATGCCGGCCAGATGGAACTGGTCACGTCGGCAATCGTGCCGGGTTTCGAAAAGCCGTCGCGGGCCGAGTTCATCAAGGCGCGGGTCGAGAGCGAGAAGCTGGGGCCGATCATCGGACCGGTCGAGCACGATCTCACAGCCGCCAAGCGCATCCACAAGGCCGACTATATCGACTTCCTGCCAACCGTCTGGCCGGCGTGGAAGGCCGCCGGCCTCGATGGCACGGCGATGCCCTTCACCTGGCCGACGCGCGGCCTGCGCGGCGACGTGCCACCCAAGCGCGTCGACGCCTTGCTCGGCTACTATTCCTTCGACGCCGGCGCCACCTTCGTCGAAGGCACATGGACCGCGATCAAATCGTCCTATGACGTGGCGCTGACGGCGGCGGCCTTGGTCAAGGGTGGTGAGCGGTCGGCCTTCGCGCTTTGCCGCCCGCCCGGCCATCACGCCGGTGCCGGGTTCATGGGCGGCTACTGCTACATCAACAATGCTGCGGTCGCCGCGCAATGGTTCCTCGATCAGGGCGCAAAACGCGTCTCGATCCTTGACGTCGACTATCACCACGGCAATGGCACGCAGGAGATCTTCTATGAACGGGCCGACGTGCAGGTTCTCAACCTGCATGGCGATCCCATGGTGGAGTATCCGTTCTTCCTCGGCCATGCCGGCGAACGCGGCGCTGGCGCCGGCGAAGGTTTCAACGTCAATTATCCCATGCCCTTCGGCACCAATTGGGACGCCTGGAACGCCTCGCTGGAGGATGCCTGCGTCAAGCTCGCCGCCTACGCCCCCGATATCGTCATCGTCTCGCTCGGCGTCGACACCTTCGAGAAGGATCCGATCAGCCAGTTCAAGCTGAAAAGCCCGGACTATCCGAAGATCGGCCGGCGCATCGCAAAGCTCGGCCTGCCGACGCTGTTCGTGATGGAAGGTGGCTATGCCGTCGAGGAGATCGGCATCAACGCCGTCGGCGTGCTGACCGGCTTCGAGGACAAGTAGGAAAGCAATTCCAGGATAAGTGTGAGGCGGTTTTCCGGCCGGAATTGCGCCAAGGAGATATGGGGCGGCTCCGGCCGCCCCGACCATCTAGGCGGCCGCAGCCGGGTTGGGTGCAACCACCGGAACGGCTGGCCTTCGCGACCGGCCGATGCGGTAGACAATCACCGCCGCAATCACGCCTGCCGCCAGGATGGCGAGCGCCAGCAACGGCCGGTACCAGAACCAGGCAATCGCAATCGTCACCGTGCCGACCAGGATCGCCAGAACGAAGGCGATGATGCCGGTGCCCATCCGCGCCATGCTGCCGAGGAAGGGTATGACGTCGAGGATCACCCCGATCGGGCTGAGGAACAGCGCAAAGCCTATGGTCAGCAACAGCAAGCCGGCGCCGCGCAGCAGCCAGGTGATCAGCGTGTTGGCGCTGACCGCGTCGGCGAACATCTTTTCGGCCGGGACGTTGCCGGTATCGACCATCAGCAGCGCATCGCCGGCTTGCGTCTGGTAGGGCTCGAAGCGGCTGCCGGCCTGGCGCGCGATGATGCTGATCACGCCCAGCGGCGCCAGTTCGTAGCCGATGCGATAGTCGCCCAAAGCGGGCGTCGTGTTGTCATTGCCGAGAAAAATCTTGCCATCGACGATGCTGAGCGGTTTCGTTCCGGTATAGGCAGCCTTTATCGCCGCCGACTGGTCGGCTGACAGGGAATAGTCCTTGTCACCCTCGATGCGGTCCAGCACCGGCGTATCGAGATCGAAGGCGACAAGCTTGCCCTCAGGAATCTGGAAGGTCCGGCCGTGGATTTCCATCGGCGGAGTCTGGTGGCCGTCCGGCTTCTTGAAATCGGAGGAGTCGATCTGGCTGTCGTCCCACACCTTGGAATAGCTGTAGGTGGTCACCGTCTCTTCGCCACCGCCGAGCTTCTTCGTCGTCTCCGACTTGGACTCTTCCTTCCACTGATACATCTCGACGCTGCGCGACAGCCGCAGCCCTTGCGCCGCAATGCCGAAATCCGGATCCGCCAGGCCGCTGTCCGCCGTCACCAGTCCGCTGACATGAACCAGCTTGCCGTCATTGGCGGTATCGACGCTGTCGGCGCCGACCGAAACCACCGCTCCAGAACCTTCGGCCAGCGAGCGCGCCGTCTGCACGGCGCGGCCTTCGTTCCAGAACAGCCCGATCACCATCAGCACGATCAGGATAAGGCCGAAGATGACCCCGCCGACCGCGCGCTTGATCCGCCCGAACCACGAGACGGATGTGACTTCCCGAAATGAATCGCTCATCGTTTCCCCGAAACAAAGTTGCCCAAGATTTAAACGCGGCCGGCGGCCGCCTCGTATCGATCAGTCGGCGTGGATCTGCGCGCCGCAATCCCTGTCGCCGGCGCAGGCGTGCACCGCGCGTGTCGTGCCGCCATCGCCAACCCGCCACGGCGAGGCAGACAGCGGCGCCTGGCGATTGCCCCCGAGAAGATCGAGCGCCCGCATCGCCGTGTCTTCGCCAGCCTCGTCACGCTTGACGATCTCGACGTCCTTGAGGCCGATCGCGGCAAGCTGCGGCATCACCACATCGGGGTCGCCCGCCACCACGATCAGCGACGGATCGAGCGACGCCAGGGCCAGCGCCTGTTTCTGAACCGCATCGAGCGTCAGCTTTGTGCGCGCCGCCATGCGGGTTTGCTGGTCCTCCAGCGTCGATCCGCTGCCGACCGCGCCAATCAGCGAGGAGAACAGACCAGCCGACGTCTCGGCCGATCCAGCCAGCGCCCGGCGATAGACGGTCACCGTGCGGTCGACCTCGTCCTGCGCTACCGGCAAGGTTGTCAGGCCGGCAAATCCTTTCAGGATTTCGGTAATCGCCGGCCCGGTGTTGGCGCGCTCGACGGTGGTTGCCACGACCAATCCCGAGCCGGCCTTCATCGGGCTCATCAGATAGCTCGACACGCCATAGGAGTAGCCCTTCTCCTCGCGGATCACCGAATTCAGCCGGCTGGAGAAATCGGCGCCAAGCAGGTTGGAGACCGCGGTCGATTCAGCGCGCTCGCTCTCGTCGGTGCCGGGCGCCGGCCGCGCCACGAACAGCGCCGACTGGCTGGCGCCGGGTTCGGGCACCAGCAGCACTTTCTGTCCCCCGTTGAAATGCGCCGCCGGCGACGGCTCGACGGCATAGCCGGCGGTGTCGCTTGTCCACGCGCCAAATGCTTTTTCAAGGCTGGCGGCGACGGTCGCGACCGGCATCGGGCCGACGCTGTAGAAGGTCACCGCCTTCGGCGTGAACTCCGCCTTGAATGCGTCCCTCGCCTCGTCGAGCGAGATCGAGGCCAGCGCCTTTGCCGACCAGTCCACCGCTGCCTTGCCCGGCACCTGCGGGATCAGCGTCGCCTTTGCCATGCGGCCGGCAACGCCGGGCAGATCCGCCTCGCGGCCGTTTAGCCAGTCGACCGTCTGCGCCATCAGCACCGTCCATTCGGTCTTGTCGAAACGAGGCTTCAGTACCGCGTCGGCGAGCAGCCCAATACCCTGGTCGAGCTTTTCCGGCGGCACGCCAAGCGTCATCATCGTGGCCAGCGTTCCGGCCTGGTGGCTGACGCCGGCGCCGATGTCGCTGGCCGCCTTGGCAAAATCAGCCGAGCCGCGATCGGCGGCCCCGCGTGTCGCCATGCTTGCTGCAAGCTCCAGCAATCCCTCCTTGCCTTCCGGCACGCTGTTCCAGCCGCCGGCGGCACTGGCCGCGACATAGACCATCGGCGCTTCCGGCATTGTGTAGTGGACGAGTTTGATGCCATTCGAGAGCGTCGCCGTTTCCATGGCGGGCAGTGTTGCCGAAGGCGCTTGCCCGGCCGCATGCTTCGGAATGTCGATCGCCGCTCGCTCCGGCGCGGTGAACGGCTGCGGTGTGCCGGACGAGCCGATCAGTGCATCGGGATAGCCGCCACGCGGGCCGGGCTTCAGCACCAGCACGCTGGCGTCTTCCGGTTTCAACAGCCGCTTCATCGTGGCCTCGACATCCGCCACGCTGGCGTCCTTCACCCGCGGGTCGTCGACCAGCGCGCTCTGCGCATCGCCGAGCACGTCGGCATTGTAGGAGACGACGCCGGCGCGATCCTTCAGTGCTTCGCTGCCGAGCCGCGCTGCCTGCAAGATGCCCGTGCGCGCACGCTCGACATCGACCGGATCGAGCGGGGTCTTCAGGAAATCCGCGAACGCCGTTTTCATCGCGCTTTCCAGCGCTTCCGGCGCCACACCTTCGGCGGCACCCGCCTCGAAGGTAAAGCGGCCACCGAGCAGACCGCCGGTCCAGCTCGCGCTGGCATAGGTGGCAATGCCCAACTGCGAAACCAGCCGGTTGCGCAAAAATCCATATTCGCCGTTGCCGAGCAGTTCGGCGGCAATGCTGAGCGCACCATTGTCGGGCGACTGCGCCACCGGGCCACTGAAGCCGACCACAACGATGGGGCTTGGCACGCGATCCTCGAGCACCAGCTTGAGCCGGGCCTGCGTCGGTTCCGGCACGGCGGGCCGCGCCACATCGGCGCCGCGCGCCACGCGGCCGAACGTGTCGGCAATCAGCGCCTTGGTGTCGTCGATCTCCAAGTCGCCGACCAGCACCAACACCGCATTGTTGGGCAGATAGTAGCTGTTGAAGAAACCCCTGACATCGTCGAGCGTCGCCGCATCGAGATCGGCGACCGAGCCGATGACCATGCGGCTATAGGGATGCGGCTTCGGGAACAGGCCGGACCAGAAAGCTTCCCAGCCGGATGCGCCGGCCTTGTCGAGCACGTTCTGGCGCATCTCGTTCTTGACCACCGAGCGCTGCAGATCGAGCTTGGCCTGAGTCACCGAGCGGCCGAGATTGGCCATGCGGTCTGCCTCAAGCGACAAGATCATCGGCAGTGACGACGACAGCCCGTCGACATAATAAACCGTGCCGTCCTCGGTGGTCCAGGCATTGATCTCGTTGCCGAGCGCGGCGTGCGCGCCGAACACGTTCGGCCAGGCCGGCGTGCCGGAAAACATCAGATGTTCGAACAGATGCGCAAAGCCCGAGCGTCCCGCGGGTTCATTCATCGACCCGACGCGGTAGCGCAGGTTCATCACCACCTTCGGCACGCGATGGTCGGGCACCAGCACCACCTGCAGCCCGTTGTCGAGCGCATAGGTAACGGTCGGCTCAGCCTTGGCGGGCGCTGCCATGCCGGCAAGAACCGCAAGCACCACCGTGAACGCCAGGAAAACCTGCTTCATCATGACCCCCGATGCTGATGGCCGCGAGCAAGCGCCGCCAAATCCGCCGTATGACCGAAGGGATGCCCACCCCTCCCGGCTGCCGAGACCCTATCGGAATCGATCGGCCCTCGATACGGCAGTATCGCAACACCCTCTGGCTTTTTCGTGTCGGCGTTTCAGGCCTTTTGCGGCGGAAAAGGCCGCGAAAGCCGCCCCTGAGTCGCTTGAGTCCAATAATATTGATTTTGTCAAATCGCGTTTGATGTCGGATTCATCTGCGGGTAGATTAGACCCGAATCAGCCGGTCCTTGGGGGGCGCGGCGACCACCCAAAGTCTCAAGTTCCGGCCAATGACCGGCACCAGACGCGGACGGCTTCGCGTTCCCTGAATGGATTCGGCGATCAGCGCGACCGCCGCGCCGTGTGAGTGCTTCGTAAACGTGATGCGTCTTCAAGTTCGGCCGCTGCCAACCCCAGCGTCCGGGCTCAAGAAAAGACTCCGGCCATGACATACAACCAAAGCATCCAATGAGCAGTTCCGCCGCGCTTCTCCAATCCGATACGTTAGGCTCGCGCCTTGAATCGCGCGGCGATCTCACCTCCTTTTTCATGCAGCTTGCCGCCGAGATCGGCGCCGACAGCTACATGCTCGTCGCCATCGTCCACGACCAAGATCGCAACGACGCCCGCATCGTCTCATCCAACTGGATCTTCGACGCCATCGAACTGATCGGCAAGCGGCTGATCGCCGGCCTTGCCCAGGGACCGCTGACCGTTGCACCTGGCATCCGCCCGAGGCCACTGGTCGCCGCCGCGGCGCCCGACGCCGGCGGACTGCTCACCGGCGAAGAGGCGCGCCTGCTCGACGTGCTTGGCCATGCCGAAGTCTATTCACTGCGGCTCAATGTCGGTCGCCAGCGGCTGTTTGCGCTTTTCTCGGCGGCCGAGGCCGGCAGTATCGACCAGCCGGCGCTGATGAAGGCTCAGTTGAAGTGCTGCTACGCGCTGTCCGCTATCCCGCAATTGATCGCCGCCGCCGCCATGCAGGACCCGCTGTCCGACCGTGAGCGCGAATGCCTGTTCTGGGTGTCTGAAGGCAAGACCACCGATGAGGTCGCGGTGATCCTCGGGGTCTCGTCCAACACCGTCAACAGCTACATCACCCACGCCATCCAGAAATTCGCGGCCTCGAACCGCGCGATGGCCATCGCCACGGCGATCAGGAGCGGCATCATTTGAAACACGCTGACATCAAGGCGGCGGCCGAAGCCCTTTTCAACGAGCAGCGCAATCCGTTCGGCGCCTTCTCCATCGGTTCCGAGACGCACCATGCCGTTACCATCCCGGACGCGGTGCGCCGCTGCCGCTGGATCGCCGTCGACATCAACGCGTCGGCGTTTGGCCTCTATTTCGTCAGCCCCTCGCCGGAACGGGCGCGCCTGGTGCCGAGCTTCGATTCCGACTATCCAGCCACTGCGGTGACAACCAAGTTCATCGCCGGCGCCAACGGCGAGGAGATGGTGCGCCACAGCGGCGCCTCGACAGCGCCGCGCTGGTGGGCCGATGACGGCATCGCCGGCTCGGACGCCGTCTTCCAGAACCTCGCCTGGGCGGAGCGGACGGCGCCGCTGGCGCCGGGCACCAACGGCATTGCCTTTCCCGTCCATGCCGATCGCGGCCATTGCGGGCTGGTGGTGTTCCTCGGCTCGACGATCACTTTGCCGGAGGACACGCTCTACGAAATTCACGCCCGCTGTTTTTCGCTGTTCGCCGCCGTCGCCCGCATTCGTCCGAACGATGCCGGCCGGATGCGGTCGATCTCCAAGCGTGAACTGGAGTGCCTGAAGCTGACCGCCAACGGCAACACCAGCGAAGAGATCGCCAGGCTGTTGAAGCTGTCGGTCCACACCGCCAACCAGTATCTCACCCAGTCGACGCAGAAGCTCAACGCGGTCAACCGCAACCAGGCGGTGGCCAAGGCGCTGCGCCTGGGGCTGATCGAGTGATCCGAGTTGCGTCCGGCGATTGGGATAAGACAAAAGATCAGCGATAGGCGAGCGGCTCGGTCCGGCGAATGCGCGCCTCTTCGATCACCGTCTCCAGCAAGGCGGTGTTGTGCTCGGGATCCTCCCCGGGCTTTTCGAACGACACATAGTTGACCGCGACCGAAGACCTCTCCTCGCTCAGCGTCAGCTGGAAATAGACGGTGACGCCCGGCGGCCGAAGCTCGAGATCGAGCACGATGCGCGGGCTGCCGCTCCAGTCGACATGTGCCTCGCCGCCATGGCCGAGCCTGAGCGTGCCCGGCAGGAAAAAAAGCTCCACCGCCGAATCCACCAGATCCGACAGGCAAGCGAAATGCTCAAGCCGGATGAAGGCGATGTAGTCGGCGACATCGATCAGCCGCAACTCGTCGACCACCTGCTCGATGGCCTTGGCAACGATGAGTTCGCGGGATTTTGCGTGCGGTTGGCGGTTCATGAAATTTGTCTCCGCTCAGCCTTTTTGGAGTAGACGATCCGCACCAGTTCGGCGACGGCCTGGTAGAATTGCGACGGGATCACGCTATCAACCGAAACTTGCTTGTACATGGAGCGGGCGAGCGCCACGTCCTCGAAGATCGGGATGTTGTGCTCCTTGGCGATCTCGCGAATCTTGAGTGCAACCAGGTCCTGGCCCTTGGCCAGCACCAGGGGTGCTGAATCCTCGTCGCGGACATATCTGAGCGCGATGGAAAAGTGCGTCGGATTGGCGATGATCAGCGTCGCGCGCGGCACCGCCGTCATCATCCGCTTGCGCGCCCGGTCACGCGCCAGCGAGCGCAGCCGCGACTTGATGATCGGGTCGCCCTCGGACTGCTTGAACTCGTCCTTGATCTCCTGCTTGGTCATCCGCAGATCCTGCTTCCAGTGGAAGCGCGACCAGACGACGTCGACCGCCGCGATCAGCCCCATGACGAAGACGATGGCCACCAATATATCGACGGTGATGCTTTTGATGACGAGGCCGAAAGCGACGGGGTTGGTGATCATGCCGGCCAGGAGCTGGCGGTAGTCCTGCGACAGCGTGAAGTAGAGCACGATACTGGCGAAGCCGAGCTTGCCCAGCGACTTCAGGAACTCGACCCAGCCCTGAATACCGAACATCCTGGTCCAGCCCTTGGCTATCGAGATGCGCGACAGTTGCGGCCGGATCCGCTCGCCGACGACTTGCGGCATGTTCTGCAGCACCGAGGCGCCGATGCCGGCCACCACCAGCAGCGCCAGCAGGCTGACAACGGCATGGCCGATCTCCATCATCACGGTCTTGTAGAGCGCGATAACGTCGGTCTCGGTGTCCATCGGCCACGCCTCGGGCTTCTCCAGGAACATCGACAGGAACATGCCGAGATTGACGACCGCGTCCTTGGCGTAGAAGACGGTGAACACCAGTATAGCGATGAAGGACGCCAGAAGTGCGGCCTCCCTGGAATGGGGCAGCTTGCCCTGTTCGATGGTGTCGCGGATCTTCTTTTCGGTCGCGTCTTCGGTTTTGGAGTCTTTGTCAGCCGCTTCAGCCATTCAGCGCTCGGCGTTAAGCCGCTTCGCTCTGCTGCGATGAGGGCAGTTCGAAAGCCCCCTCGCGCGAAAGCCGGATTGTCGCCACCGCGATGTTCTTGCGCGCCGTCATGATGTCGGCAAGCTGAATGCCTTCCGAGCCCTGGCCGAGCTCGGACTCGATCATGCGCCGCGACCGTGCGCCGATCGCCGACAGCACCGATTCCGTCAATGCGGGCGCCGCACCGCGCAGCGCCAGCGTGATCAGTTCGGTCGACAGCCCGTCGAAAAGGAGTACCCTCGCCTTCTGCGTCAAAAGCGGCAGATCGTCGAAGGCAAACAACCTGGAGCGAACACCGCCGAGGTCCGGCGTGCCGGCCTCTTCCAGATCCTGCATGACCTCTTCCAACTGAGGCTTGTCCATCTCGTTGAGCATACTGGCGACGCGCGCCTGTCCCGCCGAGATATCCTTGGTCGCGGTCTGCGCCAGCACGCTGGCGCGCAGCTGGTTCTCGATGATCCTGGTGGCCGCGTCCGGAATGGTCGCCATCGTCACCATGCGCTTGATGATCTCGCTGCGCATCGGCTTTTCCATGGTCAGCAAAATGTTGGCGGCGGCTTGCGGCGCAAGCTTCGACAGCACCATGGCCGCGGTCTGGGGATGCTCGGCGGCAAGGAATGTGCCCAGACGCGTCGGTTCGAGCTTTTCCAGCTCCGGCCAGATCGGCGGTGGCCCTTCCGGCGCAACCTCGAAGCGCTTGTCGCCCATGATGGCGCTCATCTCTTCGGGCGACAGCGATTCATTGAGGATCGTGTCCATCCGGTCGGCGGAATCGAGCAGGCCCGCACCTTCGGTGAACTCGGCCTCGAATTCGGCAACGATGCGTTCGAGGTCGCTTTGCGGAATGGTGCGCAGCAGCCGCGCCCCTTCGATCAGTGCCTTCAGTTCTTCTTGCTTGAAGAATTTCAGCAGCCGGCTGGCCGAAGGTTTGCCCATCGCCACCAGGATGGCGGCGGCCTTTTGCGGGCGCGTGAGCGTCACCGGCGTCGTCATGGCATCCGCTCCTGCTGAGACCGCATGTCATTCATTGCTCAAGCGCCCTTGGTCGCCGCGATAATTTCGGTCAGCCTGATGCCAAAGCGCGACGGATCGCTTTCCAGCACGGTGATCTCGCCGCGCGCGATCTTGCGGCCGTTGACCACGACATCGACCGGTTCGCCGATGCGCCGGTTGAGCGCCACCGTCGAGCCCTTCTGCAGCGCCATCAGGTCCGACACCGGCATTTCCGTACTGCCGAGGATGATCTGCACATCGACCGGGATGCTCATGATGATGTTGGAATTGGCGCCGGACGTGGCAGCCCGCAAGGCGGCGTCGGGGCGCTTTTCCTCCTCCTGGAGGACGCCGCGCAATTCCTCGATGGCGCGGTCGAGTTGTTCGTCCGGCTGGTCGATATTGGCTTCCACCTTGGTCTTGGCCATCAGTCGTCTCCAAATGCTTGGGCTTGCCCGGCGTCAGCCCGGCATGAGCCCATCGATAAAATCCTGACCGGCATCGTAAGGATGCCTGATCCGGACGGTGTAGTTCTGCCCGAGTTTACCGAACTCGCAGACAAACAGCGTCTTGTCGCGCGCGCTCAGCTTGGCTTGGGACTGCGCCGTCTCCTCGAGCTCGATGATCTGGCCCGGCTCGAAGCCGGCGAGGTCGCCGAGCGTCAGGCGGGCCAGCGGCATGGTCGCTTCGAGCGTCACCGTCGAGCGCATCACTTCTTCGGAAAAACGTGCCCGCCAGTCGGAGGTCGTGCCTTCGCTGTCGTGGACATCGGCGATACCGCGTGTGGCCAGCAGGATGCGCTGCGGGATCATCACCGTGACCGTTCCGCTGTCGGTCGGCGTCGAGATGCCGAAGACGATGCGCACCGCCGCGCCATCGCGCAGCACGCGGCGCTTGGCTTCGCTGCCCGAAAGCGCCCGCGGCACCGGCAGCCGCAGCTCGAGCGAGCGCCGGCCCGATCCGTTCAACGCCTGCGCAACTTCCTGAAAGACCGTGGTCGCGACATCGGTCTCGATCTGCGACAGAGCGCGCTCGATCGGCGAAACCGGCTGATCCGGATCGCCGCCGAACAGCGCGCACACCATCACGGCGATGGCCGGCGCATCAGCCACCAGCGTCATCGCATCCGAAGACGTCGGCGATGCTATGATGGCCATGGCAAAGGCATCGCCGGCATTCGTGCGGGCATCGGGAACACGGCTGATCTCGACCGTGCGCAGGTCGACGGTGACCGGTGCACCGAGCTCGCCGGCCAGGCTCTTCTGCAGCAGCGGCAGTGCGCGCTCCCCCATTGAGCGCCCGGTGCCGATGACGTGAGCGGCCTCACCGCTGTCACCGACCAGACGCTCGATGATCAGCGAGCGGGCTTGCGAGGGGCTGCCAGGACTTGTCATGACGGCGTGCGGTCCTGTCTGTCGTCATGCATGGCTCAAGCCGCTTTCTTCTCGGCGGAAGCTGTGTTCATCGTGCTTTGCTCGACGGCATCGATCGTCGGCCGCTCATAGGACGAGATGGTCTTGCGGCCGAACTCGATCGCCACCTGCGGCAGAGCGCCGTTCATGTAGGCAAGCAGCGTCTGCTTGACGATGATATAGAGGCGGTTCTTCTTCTCGCGCACCGTCTTGATCTTGGTGGCGACCGGCCCGACCACTGCATAGGACAGGAAGATGCCGAGGAAGGTTCCGACAAGGGCGGCGCCGATCAGGCCGCCGAGGATTTCGGGCGACTGGTCGAGCGCGCCCATCGCCTTGACCACGCCGAGCACGGCGGCGACGATGCCGAGCGCCGGCAGACCGTCGCCCACCGCCACCAGCGCATGGTAAGCCTTCATCTTGTCGGACTTGATGGTCTGGATTTCCTCGTCCATCAGCGCCTCGATCTCATGCGAGCGGGCATTGCCGATGATGATGATGCGGCAGTAGTCGCAGATGAAATTCGTCAGGTCGTGGTTCTTGAGCACGGTCGGGAACGCCTGGAAGATTGCCGACTCCTCCGGATTGTCGATATGCGCCTCGACCTCGCTGCGCGACTTCGAGCGCAGTTCGCGCATCAGGCTGTGCAGCACGCCCAGCGTCTCCAGATAGTCGCGCTCTTTCGGCACCGCCTGCTTGAACGCTTCGAGGATACCCCTGCCGGTGTCCTTGACCGTCTTCATCGGGTTGGCGACGAGAAAGGTTCCAAGTGCGGCGCCACAGATGACCACCGCTTCCCAAGGCTGCATCAGCACATGCAGATGGCCGCCCATCGCCATGAAGCCGCCGAGAACACAGCCGAGCGTCACCACAAGTCCGATCAGAATGCCCACGCCAGATCCTTCCGCATCACGTCAGGCCTAACCGATAGCCCCCGTGCCTTGTGTGAGGCTTGAATCATGCAAGGTGAGGCGATTCAGCCTCGCGCAAGCAAGTCCGCATAGTCTTGCTTTTGAAGCTGCGACCGGAGGCATGTCGTGTTGAGCACTTTTACCAGCTACCAGCTCATCGCCAGGGACATCCCCAAGGCGATCGACCGCATCGAGGCGGAGCCGATCACCAAGCGCGACACCGACTACTATCTCGCGAACATCGGCAGCGTGAAATCGATCGACGATTTCGTCAAGAACGACCGGCTGTTCAAATATGCCATGAAGGCCTTCGGTCTCGGCGACATGGCTTACGCCAAGGCCTTCATGGTCAAAGCCCTGAAGGAAGGGGTGTCGGATTCCGACAGCTTCGCCAACAAACTGAGCGACAAGCGTTATGCCGAGTTCGTGTCGGCCTTCAATTTCGCCGCACTTGGCGCTAATGCCACGAGCTACAATTCGGCACAGCAGGGCGTGACCAACAATTATGGTCTCCAGGTCTCGGTCGGCCCTTCGCAGAACGGCTTCACCTACTACAAGGGCGAAACCTCGTACTACCTGAGCAACATTTCCAACGTAAAATCGATCGACGACCTGATGGGCAACGATCGCCTGCTCACCTATGCGATGGCCGCGTTCGGCCTGGACGCCGACGCCGAGCCGGCTGCGACCGTGCGGGCCATGCTGGAAGGCGGCGTCACCGACCCGAACAGCCCCGCAAACACGTCGACAAACAAGGGCTATGCGGCTTTCGTCGCGGCTTTCGACTTTGCCCAATATGGCGACCAGGCTACGGCGCGCGACGCCGTCCAGCAGGCGGTGCCGAAGGCTGTGATCGGCGGAACCGGACTGTTGCTCGTCAAGCCGACCGCGCAATACATCAAGGGCGAGGCCGACTACTACGCAGCCAACATCTCCAAGGTGAAGTCCATCGAAGACCTGCTGAAGGACAAGCGCCTGCTGACCTTCGCCATGGCTGCCTATGGGCTTGATGCATCGACCCAGACGACGAAGCAGATCCGCACCATGGTCAATGGCGGCGTCACCGATCCGTTGAGTCCCGCCAACCTGTTGACCGACAAGAGCTACGCCAACTTCGTCAGCGCCTTTGATTTTGCCCAGTATGGCGATCAGACGATCACGCGCGACGCGGTGCTGAAGACCACGCCGAAGCTCTACACGACCGAGTCCAGTCTTGGCCTCATCAAGCCGAATGCGGACGCCGTCCAGGCCGAGACCAGCTACTACCTCGCCAACATCACCAAGGTGAAATCGGTCGACGACCTGATGGCCGACAGCCGCCTTTATAACTATGCTCTGTCCGCAAGCGGGCTCGATCCGGCGACCACCAACAAGGATCTCGTCCGTGATGTCCTTGAGGGCGGTGTCCGCGATCCCGCCAGTGTCGCCAACAAGCTCTCCAACAAGGCCTATGCCAGGCTCGCCACCTCGTTGAATTTCGAGGCCTACGGCGAAGCGGCAACGACCCGCAGCCCGTCGCAGCAGCCGGTGGTCGACAAATACATGCGCCAGACCTTGGAAGAAGACGCCGGCAAGACCAATGAGGGCGTGCGGTTGGCGCTCTATTTCGAGCGCAAGGCCTCGACCATCACCAACTGGTACGACGTGCTGGCCGACACGGCCCTGGCCAGCGTGGTACGCACCGCCATCGGCCTGCCCGATTCCTTCGCTGCCGCAGATATCGACAAGCAGGCGCAGGCCTTCGAGGCAAAGCTCGACCTCACCGATTTCACCGACCCGGCCAAGCTCGAGAAATTCCTCACCCGCTTCACCAGCCTTTGGGAAATCAATCATCCGACCTCGACCGCCCAGACATCGATCGGTGTGCTGTTTGCGCAGCCGACCACCGTCGGCATCTCGACCGATCTGATGATGGCCATGCAGAAACTGAGATTCTGAGAACACCATGCAGGACAGCCTTTACGTCGCCCTTTCCTCGCAGATCGCGCTTGAGCGCCGTCTCGACACCATCGCCGATAATGTCGCCAACGCCTCGACCATCGGCTTTCGCGCCACCGGCGTGAAGTTCGAGGATGTCGTCTCCGGCAGCGGCCCCAAATCGGTGTCCTTCGCCTCCTCCGGCAAGACCTATTTGTCCGGCGCGCATGGCGCGATGACGCAGACCGGCAACCCGTTCGACTTCGCCGTCCAGGGCGATGCCTGGTTCGGCATCGACACCCCGGCCGGCACCGTGATGACGCGCGACGGACGCTTTTCGATGAACGAGAACGGCGAGTTGATGTCGCTCGAAGGCCATCCGGTGCTCGACGCCGGCGGTGCGCCGATCCAGCTCGACCCGCGCGACGGCCCACCCAAGGCGGGCGCCGACGGCTCGCTGCGCCAGGGCGACAAGCTCGTCGGCGCCATCGGCCTGTTCAATTTCGATCCCGGCCCGAATTTCGTCCGCTACGGCAATTCTGGCATCGTGCCCGCGCGTGCGCCGGAGCCGGTCACCGACCGTTCCGATCTCGGCGTCGCGCAGGGCTATGTCGAGGAATCCAACGTCAATCCGGTGCTGGAGATGACGCGCCTGATCATGGTCCAGCGCGCCTTCGAGAACACGGCGGCGCTGATGCGCCAGACCGATGCCTCGACCGACGACGCCATCAAGACGCTCGGCTCCAAGTCGTAGCAGCATGTCGAGCAGCAAATCATCGATACGCGCGCTTGAACGGCAACCGGAGACAGCACCGGAAAACCGGCTGGCTGCGCTGGAGCGGATCTGGCGCCGCTTCGATGACACCGAGACGTTGCTGCGGCGCGGCGGCCGTGTTTCGGAGGTTTCGCCAACGCATTACAAGGTGCGCGGCCTGTCTGAAGTCGCCAGGCTTGGCGACCTCGTCGAACAGCGCGGCAATGCCGGCACGCGCCGCGGCGAGATCGTCAGGATCGGCCGCGACGAAGTCGTCATCGCCCCTTTCGAACGCAGCGCCGACGCCGGCATCGGCGACGCCGTGTTTCGCCGCGGCCCGCTGACGGTAACGCCGCATGCTTCGTGGCGTGGGCGCGCCATCGACGCGCTGACCCGCGTCATCGACGGCGGCCCGCCGCTGATCAGGATCGGCGAGGCTGCGAGCGGCGACGGCACAACGCCCGGCGCCATGGCGCGGCAGCGCGTCGGCACCGCCTTCACGACCGGGGTCAAGGTCATCGACATCTTCACGCCGCTCTGCCTCGGCCAGCGCCTCGGCGTCTTTGCCGGTTCCGGCGTCGGCAAGTCGACGCTGCTCGCCATGCTGGCCGGCGCCGACGCCTTCGACACCGTGGTCGTGGCGCTGATCGGCGAGCGCGGCCGCGAGGTACGCGAATTCCTCGAAGACACGATCGGCGCAGAGAGCATGGCCAAGACGGTCGCCGTCGTCGCTACCAGCGACGAGAGCGCCATGATGCGCCGGCGCGCGCCGGATACCGCCATGCGCGTTGCCGAACATTTTCGCGACCAGGGCCATCGCGTGCTGCTGGTGCTGGATTCGATTACCCGCTTTGCCCATGCGCTGCGCGAGGTAGCGACCGGCACCGGCGAGCCGCCGGTCGCCCGCGGCTATCCCGCTTCGGTTTTCACCGACCTGCCCAAGCTGCTCGAACGCGCTGGCCCGGGCGCTGAAGGCCCCGGTATCAAAGGACAGGGATCAATCACTGCCATCATCTCGGTGCTGGTCGACGGCGACGACCACAACGACCCGGTCGCCGATTCGGTACGCGGCATTCTCGACGGCCATGTCGTGCTCGACCGCGCCATTGCCGAACAGGGCCGCTACCCCCCGGTCAATCCGCTGTCGTCGATCTCGCGCCTCGCCGACAAGGCATGGAGCCCCGAGCAACGCATGCTGGTGACCAGGCTGAAGTCGATGATCTCGCGCTTCGAGGACACGCGCGACATCCGCCTGCTCGGCGCCTATCAGGGCGGCGCCGATGCCGAGCTCGATATTGCCGTGCGCCAGGTGCCGCTGATCTACGAGGCGCTGACGCAGTCGCCCAGGGATCGCGCCTCGAGCGACGCATTCTCCGACCTCGCCCGTCATCTGAAAGGCAAGCAAAGTGTCGATGCAGGAGACTGAGCTTCAGTACACCGAGCGGCTTTTGCGCGAGATGATCGCAGAGGCCAGTGCCGCCGAGGAAGCCCGGGCCAACGAAGCGAGAGCTGTCAGGGCAAAGGCCGATCTCGACAAGGCCGCCAAGGCTGAGGCCATTCTGGCCAGGGCCGCCAGGCCATTCTTGCCCAGGGTAGCCAGCGTAGTCGAGTCCACTGTGCCTCGCTTGGCCGAGCCTGCCTTGCCCAGCGTCGTCAAGCCTGAATTGCCAAGGACCCCTCGCGCCGGCCCCAAAGAAGCGATCGAGACCAGTCGTGACTCGCTTCTCGACGGGCTGTTCCCGGTCACCGAATGGCCGCAGCCGCCAAGGCCGCAATATCCCAGGCTCGACAAGAAATCCGACCGCCGCAGCGATATCGTCTTTGCCGCGCTCGGCATCACGCTTGGCCTGATCTGCGCGCTGTTTCCCTGGTATATCTTCTTCAATCAGGACCAGTTCGGCGTGCAGGCGATCAAGTTCGGCGGCAGCGGCACCAATGCAGGGCGGGTCAGCGGCGGCTCGCAGATGGAGAACAGCGGTCAGCCGCTGACGGCAAACGATGTTCCCGATGTCGACCTGTTCGCCACCGGCACGCTGCAGGACCCCGAGGACAAGACCCAGCCTCCCGGCGTCGACGAGCAGCCCTTCCCGGCGGACGCCAAATTTCGCATGGTTCATGTCGCCAATGGCCGCGCCATGATCGAGGACGATGCCGGCCTGTGGATCGTCCAGCGCGGCTCGAAGCTGCCCGATACCAGCGTCGTCTCGTCGATCGAGCAACGGGGCGGCAAGTGGGTCATGGTCACCAGCACCGACCAGGTGATCGAACTCTCCAAATAGCGGCACACCGGATTTACCCCCGAGCCGCGCAAGGTCCGCGCAAGACTGGCAGCCTAGTCTTGTACGTACCAGCCCGGAGATCCCCATGGAGCCCGTCAATCTTTTCGATCTCGCCGCCAAGCAGTCGCAATGGCTGTCGGTGCGCCAGTCGGCCATTGCCGGCAACATCGCCAACGTCAACACGCCGGGCTACACCGCCGGCGATGTCGAGCCGTTTGAGAAGGTGCTCGACCGCACGGCAGTGTCGCTGACCGCCACCCAGGCAGGCCACCTCGGCACTGCCGCCACTAATGCCGGCTTCACGGTCAAGCCAGAAGAGACGACCGGCGCCATCATGCCCTCGAAGAACACGGTCGTGGTCGAGAACGAACTGATGAAGGCCGGCGAGGTCCGCCGCTCGTTTGAACTCAACACCGCGATCGTCAAGGCCTTCCATTCGATGATGATGATGGCGGTGAAGAGCTGACCATGGACGCCTTGACCTCAGCCCTCAAGATCGCCGCGTCCGGCCTCAGCGCCCAGTCGGACCGCTTGCGCGTCGTCTCGGAAAATCTCGCCAACGCGCAGTCGACCGGCAACACCCCGGGCGCTGACCCCTATCGCCGCAAGACCATCAGTTTCGTCTCGGAACTCGACCGTGCCTCCGGTGGCACGACAGTTGAGGTCAACTCCATCGACCGCGACCCCAGCGACTTTCCCGTCGAATTCCAGCCCGGCAACGAGGCCGCCGACGACAAGGGCTACGTCAAGATGCCCAATGTCAACGTGCTGGTCGAGATGGCCGACATGAGCGAGGCCAACCGCTCCTACGAAGCCAACCTTCAGGTCATCAAGCAGGCGCGTGATCTGATCTCCATGACCATCGACCTGATGAGGAACCAGTAATGATCAGCGGCATTGGCGGTATCGGATCGCTTCCCCTCAAGCCGGAGATCGGTGGCGCCGATACCACGACCGACCTGTTCCAGGGCACCAGGGCGCCGATGGCCGGCAGCGAAATCGGCGCCACCTTCGCCGAAGCGCTGAGCCAGGCTGCTTCAAAGACCGTCAACACCTTGCACAACGCCGAGCAGGTCTCGATCCAGGCGCTCAAGGGCGACGCCGATACCCGTCAGGTCGTCGACGCCGTCATGAGCGCCCAGCAGGCCCTGCAGACCACGATCGCCATCCGCGACAAGGTCGTCTCCGCCTATCTCGAAATCAGCCGTATGGGCATCTGAGGAGACTTGCCGTGAAAGCACTCGCCATCGCAGCGACCGGCATGAATGCCCAGCAGACCAATCTGGAAGTGATCGCCAACAACATCGCCAACATCAACACCACCGGCTACAAGCGCGCGCGCGCCGAATTCTCCGACCTGCTCTACCAGGTCGACCGCACGCAGGGCGTGCCCAACCGCTCCAATTCATCGCTGGTGCCGGAAGGCGTGTCGATTGGCCTTGGCGTCAAGACGACGGCGGTGCGCAACGTCCATACCCAGGGCGAACTGACCTCGACCGGCAACAGTTTCGACATGGCGCTGACCGGCCGAGGCTGGTTCCAGATCGAGGGCGCCGACGGCGGCACACTCTACAGCCGCGCCGGCGCCTTCAACACCAACGCCACCGGCCAGCTGGTGACCGTCGACGGCGCCAATGTCATCCCGGCCATCACCGTGCCGACCGATGCCATCGAAGTCGTGGTCAACAAGACCGGCCAGGTCTTTGCCCGCATCGACGGCCAGACCGACCTCCAGCTGCTCGGCCAGCTGCAACTCGCCAACTTCGCCAATGAAGCCGGCCTGGCGCCGCTCGGCGATAATCTGTTCCAGGAAACGCCGGCCTCGGGCCCGGCCAATGTCGGCGTGCCCGGCGATCCCGGCTTCGCCTCGGTCGAGCAGGGTTATCTCGAGGCCTCCAACGTCGATCCTGTCAAGGAAATCACCGAGCTGATCTCGGCGCAGCGCGCCTATGAGATGAACTCCAAGGTCATCCAGGCCGCCGACGACATGGCCTCCGTCGTGTCCAAGAACATCAGGTAAGGTTTGATGCTCTCTCCGGCCTCCCGCTCCCCGCTTTGCCGCACCGCGCTGATGCTCGCGCTGGTAGCCGGCGGTGTGCCGGCGTTTGCCCAGGAGAGCGCAGACCAGCAGACCAGCACCCACGTCGCGAGCAGTCAGGCAACCGGCGAGATCGTTCTGATCCCCGACCGGGTCATTTATCCCGGCGAGATGATCGACACCGGCGTGCTGAAACCGGTGACGCTGCTCCCCGGAAAGCACAGGCCGGATGCGGTCGCCACGCAGGCCATGGAACTCCAGGGCAAGGTCGCCAAGCGCACGCTGCTGCCCGGCCGCTACATCCCGGCCGCCGCCATCCGCGACGCCTGGCTGGTCGAACAGGGCGCCGCCGTGCAGGTCTATTTCATCGCCGGCGACCTCACCATTTCGGCTACGGCGGTGTCGCTGCAGCCGGGTGCCGCCGGCGATTTGATCAAGGTCCGCAACACAGACAGCGGCAAGATCTTTTCCGGCACGGTGATGGCGGACGGCACCGTCCGGGTCAGCGCGTCATGAGACGCGGAGCTGCCCTTCTGCTCGCGACCGTTGTCGGCCTGCAGCCGGCGCTGGCCGACGGTCTTACGCCGAAGCAAAAGCGCGATCTTGCCGGCCAGAATGGCGGCGCCTTTGTCGATCCCGAATATGATCCGGCCACCACCAACCGCATGTTCAGGGTCTCCAACGGCCCAAGCTCTCTGCCACCCGGCCAGGTCGCATCGCGCATCAAGGACATTGCGCAGCTGCAGGCTTCGCGCGACAACCAGCTCGTCGGCTACGGCCTCGTCATCGGCCTCGCCGGATCGGGCGACAGCCTGCGCAATTCGCCCTTCACCGAACAGTCGATCCGCGCCATGCTCGAAAATCTCGGCATCGCCACCGAAGGCGGCAGCGCGCGGGCCAAGAACGTCGCCGCCGTCATCGTCACCGCCAACATGCCGCCTTACGTGCAGTCGGGCGCCCGCATCGACATCGACGTCTCCTCGATGGGCGACGCCACATCGCTTGCCGGCGGCACGCTGATAATGACGCCACTGAAGGCGGCCGATGGCGAAATCTATGCTGTCGGGCAAGGCTCGGTCATCGTTTCCGGCTTCACTGCCCAGGGCGATGCCGAAAAGCTGACGCAGGGCGTGCCGACGGCCGGCCGCGTGCCCAACGGCGCCATCGTCGAGCGCACGGTGCGCGCCGAATTCGAGGACCAGGCGCTGCTCACCTTGCAATTGCGCAACCCCGATTTCTCCACTGCCGTTCGCATCGCCGACGCCATCAACGGCTACACCTCGCAACGCTTCGGCATGCGCGTGGCGGCGGAGCGCGATGCACGTACCGTGCAGATCAGGCGGCCGAAGAATGTTTCGGCGGCGCGCTTCTACGCCGAGATCGAGAATTTGGTGGTCGAGACCGACACGCCGGCACGCGTCGTCATCGACGAACGCACCGGCACCATCGTCATCGGCAACGAGGTCAAGATCTCGCGGGTGGCGATCAGCCACGGCACGCTCACCGTGCGCATCACCGAACAGCCGAAGATCGTCCAGCCGGAACCGTTCTCCAAGGGCGTGACAGCGGAGGAACCCTTCACCACCATCGATGCCACGCGGCCTGACGCCCGCGTCAATGTGCTCGACGGACCGAACCTCGAAACGCTGGTGTCGGGCCTCAACCGTCTCGGCGTCAAGCCGGACGGCATCATTGCCATTTTGCAAGGCATCAAGTCGGCCGGCGCTTTGCAGGCCGATCTGGTTCTCCAATAGGCCATGCCGATGATCGATTTCTTTTCCCAAAAGCAGCACCGCCGAAGCGCGGCCTTGGCAGCTTGCGTCATCGCCGCCACCGTCCTTGCCGGCGGCACTGTCCGCGCGGAAGAAGCGGTGCGGCAGGTTCTGCCTGGCGGGCAACAGCCGGCGGCAATGCAGCAGCTGGTCCGCGAGAAGGTGCCCGATGAAAGCGAGATCCAGCGCTTCTGCTCCAACATCGCCGACGCCGCCCGCGACCGCCGTTACGCGCTGCAGGCCGAAGAGTTGAAGCAGTTGCAGGCTGGCATCGACCAGCGCATGAAGGCGCTGGACGACAAGCGCGCCGAATACGAGCAATGGCTGAAGCGGCGTGAAGTTTTCCTGGCCCGCGCCGAGGATGGCGTCGTCAAGATCTATGCCGGCATGAAACCGGATGCCGCGGCCGAGCGCCTGGCCATGGTCAACACTGATCTCGCCGCCGCCATCCTGATGAAACTCGATTCGCGCAAGGCCGGCGTCATTCTCAACGAAATGGACCAGAAGGCGGCAGCCACGCTCACCGGCATTATGGCCAGCGCGGCGCGAAGGGTAGACCCGTCATGAAGTCGCATATACTCGCCCTGGTCGCCACCGCTTCACTTGCCGGCTGCGCCTCCGACCCCAGGGAGATCGGCAGGGAGCCGGCGCTGTCGCCGGTTGGCGCCGGCATTACCGGCAGCGTCAATGCGCCCTACTCCTATCCCGAAACGCCACCCGCGCCAGTGAAGAAATTCTCGCTGTGGGATGATCGCCAGAGCCGGTTGTTCACCGACCCACGCGCGCTGCGCGATGGCGACATCCTCACCGTCAGGATCAAGCTCAACGACAAGGCCAACTTCAAGAACCAGAACGACCGCAGCCGCACCGCCGGGCGCAAGCTCGGCTATGACGTCAACCTCGGATGGGAAGGTGCCACCACCAGCGGCAAGGGCGACGCGGGGCTGAGCTCCACCACCGAAACCAATGCGGACGGCGAAATCAAGCGCTCGGAGAACCTCGAGCTCAACGTCGCCGCCGTCGTCACCGAAGTCCTGCCCAACGGCAATCTGATGATCCGGGGCTCACAGGAGGTGCGCGTCAATTACGAGCTCAGGGTGCTGACCATCGCCGGCATGGTGCGTCCATCCGATATCGGCGCTGAAAACACCATCTCTTATGAACGCATCGCCGAGGCGCGCATCTCCTATGGCGGCCGCGGCCGCGTCAGCGAAATCCAGCAGCCCGCTTACGGTCAGCAGATCCTCGACCAAGTCCTCCCCTTTTAGGACTGGAGAACGGCGCCGTGGCAAATGTCGAACAGGTTCAGCAAAAAAAGGGCCCGTCGCTTGTCATCCAGCTTGCGATGCTGCTGGCGATGACGGGCGCCGCGATCGGCATGGGCTGGATGTCCGGCGGCTATCTGAAGGGCGTCGGGGGACCGGTGCCGGTGCCCGCCGCGCCCGAGAACCAGTCCAACGCCGAGCAACCGAGCAAGGCGGCCGAACATGCGCCCGGCACCGGGCCGACGCTTGTCCAGCTGGCGCCGATCACCACCAATCTGGCTTCGCCTGCCGACACCTGGATAAGGCTGGAAGCGTCGGTGGTCTACGATGCGCCGCAGCCGCCGGAACTTACCGAAAGCATTCACCAGGACCTGCTTGCCATGGTCCGCACCCTGAAGATGCATCAGATCGAAGGCGCCAGCGGCTACCAGCATTTGAAAGCCGACCTCGAGGAGCGCGCCGCAATCCGCAGCGGTGGCCATGCCAAACAGGTTCTGATCAGGACATTGCTGCTCGAATGAGAAAACTCGTCCTCGCCGCCGCGATCGTCGTCGCCGCCACCTCTGTCGCCGCCGCCCAGCAGCTCGATCTCGGCGGCATCGGCAAGGCCGACGGCGCCACCGTCGGCTATATCATCCAGATGTTCGGTCTGATCACCGTGCTGTCGGTGGCGCCGGGCCTGTTGATCATGGTGACGAGCTTCACCCGCTTCGTCATCGCCTTCTCGATCCTGCGCGCCGGCATCGGCCTGCAGTCGACGCCGGCCAATCTGATCCTGATCTCGCTGTCGCTGTTCATGACCTTCTACGTCATGGCGCCGACCTTCGACCAGGCCTGGAACACCGGCGTCAAGCCGCTGATGGACAACCAGATCAGCCAGACCGAGGCGTTCGAAAAGATTTCGGACCCGTTCCGCACCTTCATGCTGCACAATGTCCGCGACAAGGACTTCGACCTGTTCGCCGATCTCGCCCGCGAACGCGGCCAGGTCGTTGCCAGGGACACCGTCGACCTGCGCATCCTGGTGCCGGCCTTCATGATCTCCGAAATCCGCCGCGGCTTCGAGATCGGCTTCCTGATCGTGCTGCCGTTCCTCGTCATCGACCTGATCGTCGCCACCATCACCATGGCCATGGGCATGATGATGCTGCCGCCGACCGTCGTTTCGCTGCCCTTCAAGATCCTGTTCTTCGTCCTCATCGACGGCTGGAACCTGCTTGTCGGCAGCCTGGTGCGCTCCTTCACCTGACCGTCCGCGCGCCGTTGGCGCCTTGCTAAAGTTTTATGCAATATATTTCCGGTTAACCGTCCCGTTTAGCCCTTTGGTAGGGACTTGCCCGCATATTGCTCGCAGATGGCGGGTGATCGGGTCTCACGATCATTGGCATGATGCCGCTCCGTCATACCGGAAAAGCCGGTATGTCAAAAACACCCTGTAAAAATCAAGGTACGAGTAGCCATGTCCAGTATCATGACGAACGCCTCGGCGCTGACCGCGCTGCAGAGCCTGAACAACACCAACAAATCCCTCGAGCAGACGCAGGCCCGCATCTCGACCGGCTACCGCGTTGCCACCGCTTCCGACAACGCCGCTTACTGGTCGATCGCGACCTCGATGAAGTCCGACAACAAGGCCAACTCGGCCGTGCAGGACGCCCTCGGCCTCGGCGCCGGCAAGGTTGACACCGCCTACACCGCCATCAACGACGTCAAGGACCAGGTCGACCTGATCAAGACCAAGCTGGTCACTGCCCGTAGCGCCTCGAAGGAAGACCAGCAGAAGATCGCGACCGAAATCAACGCCATCCAGGCGCAGATCAAGTCCTCGGTCGCCAACGCCAACTTCGCCGGCTCGAACCTGCTGCAGAACGACGCTGCCGCCGCGTCCGACCTGAAGATCGTTGCGGCTTACAACCGTACCGGCGCGACCGTCACCATCGACACCATCGACGTCAAGGCTGCCGATACGCAGGTTCTCGATGTCGCCGGCACGGGCGGCATCGTCGGTGGCCTGCTCGCCGCGGCCTTCTTCGACCCCAGCACCACGGCGGTTACCCCCGCCGCCATCGACACCGCGCTCGGCACTGTTGAAACGGCGCTTGCCAAGCTGTCCACCGGCGCTGCCTCGCTCGGCGCTGCCAAGTCGCGCATCGACACCCAGAAGAGCTTCCTGTCGAACCTGTCGGACTCGATCGACAAGGGCGTCGGCGCTCTGGTCGACGCAGACATGAACAAGGAATCGACCCGTCTGCAGGCCCTCCAGGTCCAGCAGCAGCTCGGCATCCAGGCGCTGTCGATCGCCAACGGCAACTCGCAGTCGATCCTGTCGCTCTTCCGCGGCTGATCTCTCGACTTTACGACTGACACCATCCGTGGGGGGGGGGGCCCCCCCCCCCGGCCCGGGGGGGGGGGGGCCGCGCGACGAAGCTCTTTACGAGCACCCCCACCCCGATCCGCTATGCGGATCGACCCTCCCCACAAGGGGGAGGGTAAAGTG